>JAAWAN010000022.1 GCA_022792175.1 Provencibacterium sp. | reverse complement strand
GCGGCTATTATACGCCCATTTATCCGGCCGTCCTATGGACATGGCCGATTATACCGCGGCCGCCCTGCGTCCGTGGTATAATAGCCGCAGGGCGGCTATTATACGCCCATTTATCCGGCCGTCCTATGGACATGGCCGATGATAACATGCAGAAAATCTGGAGGTGCGCCATGAGCCAGTGGATTTGGAAATTCGGAGAGCTTGAGCATTATCACAGCCTGCTTGTCCATAGCACCCGGCAAAATTATGGATATATAGAACCCGTCATATGGAAGCAGTACGCCTGCGACCCGGTTATTGCCTTTCGCAAGGTGGTAGAGCTGGAGCAGGAGGGCACCATCACTATCCATGCCTGCGGCGATTTCACCGTTACCGTCGCGCACGATACCCTGCGGCCCTGGGAGGGGGCAGATTCCATCCCCTACTGGGGACAAAAGGTAGTCCCGCTGAAAGCGGGGCGGCAGATTATCACCGTGCGCGTTTCCAATCCGCATACCTTCCCCTGCCTGTATATCGAAGGCGCCGTCGAAACAGACGGCAGCTGGCTGGCGGACGATCAGAGCGGCAGCTGGAGCCCAGCCGGGACCAGCCCGATGTTTACAGACTCCGCCCATACGCCGGAGACCTTCCCCTTCCGCTATGAAGAGCTGGAAGCGCTCGAAAAGGAGCCGGTAAACGGCGGCATACTCCTTGATTTCGGTAAGGAAACCTACTGCCGGACGGAATTTTCCAATCTGAAAGCCGCACAGGTGCGGATACAGTATGGCGAATCCCGGGAGGAGGCGCTGGATGGGGAGAACTGCGTCATCCGCTTTGAGGGGAAGCCCAAAGAGGGCAGGCTCAGCTACCGTCCCTCCGCCTTCCGCTATATCTTTGTGAGCGATCCGAACGCGCAGGTGAAGGCGGACTATGAATATCTGCCGCTGGAGTACCGGGGAGCCTTTTCCTGCGATGAGCCGCTCATCAACCGCGTTTGGGAGGTTTCCGCCTACACCTTCCATCTCAACTGCAGGGAATTTTTCCTGGATGGCATCAAGCGCGACCACTGGGTATGGAGCGGGGACACCTACCAGAGCCTTTTCGTGAACCGCTACCTGTTTTTTGATAAGGATATTGAACAGCGCACGCTGATTATGCTGGGCGGGAAAACGCCCTTTAGCATGCATGTCAATATGATTATGGACTACACCTTCTTCTGGGTCATCAGCCTGTATGAGCACTATATGACCTATGGCGACCGGGCGTTTTTAGAGCAGATAGCGCCGCAGCTGGAGGAAGTCATGCGCTTCTGCACCGGCCGGGAGGAGGCGGACGGCTTTATGCGCGGCAAAGGAGTAGACTGGGTCTTTATCGACTGGGCAGATATGGATAAGACCGGCGCCCTGTGCGGCGAGCAGGTCTTATGGGCAAAGGCGCTGGAATGCTACAGCAGGCTCTGCGCTTTCCTCGGCCGGCCGGACGGCGGGGCGGCTAAAAAAGCCGAACGTCTCCAGAGCCTCATTTTGGAAAAATTTTATGATGCAGAGAAGAAGGCCTTTATCGACAGCTTCGAATCCGGGCGGCGCAACGTCACCCGGCACAGCAACATTCTGGCCTATCTGTTCCTGCCCTGCAGCGAGCAGATGAAGGCAGATATTTACCGCCATGTCATCCTCAACGATGCCGTCCCGCAGATTACCACCCCCTACTTCAAGTTTTATGAAAACCAGGTGCACTGCGAGGCAGGCAACACCGCGCTGCTCGAGCAGTCGCTGCGGGATTACTACGGGGGCATGCTGCGCTTCGGGGCGACCTCCTTCTTCGAGGAGTTTGATCCCACCCTCTCCGGTGTTCAGCATTATGCCATGTATGGCCGCCCCTATGAAAAATCCCTCTGCCATGCCTGGAGCGCCAGCCCGGTCTACCTGCTGGGGGCCTACCGGCTCGGCGTGCGCAATACAGGGGTGGCTTATGAAAGCTTTGATGTGCGCCCTCAGCTGGGAGACCTGAAATCCTTCTCCGGAAAGGTTCCGGTTCCCGGCGGAGCGGTCCGCGTTGAAATGGATGCGGCACACATCCGGGTGCTTTCAGATATTCCGGGCGGTACTCTCCGGATAAACGGGCAGACCTATAAGCTAAAGGCCGGCGAAGAAAAAATTATCAACTGCCCAGCAAAAATGCTGTGAGCTGCAAAGGAGTTCCCATGAAAAGAAAAAACAATGTACGGCTTTATAACCTGCTGCTCCCCCTTTGGGCGCTGCTTCTGCTGCCCCAGCTGTGGCTAATCGTCATCCCGGGGAATTTTCTGATTGACAGCGCCGTTTTACTGCTGTCGCTGCATTTTCTGCATATAGAAGGAAAAAAGGAGATTTATAAAAGGAGCATTCTTAAAATCTTTCTTTTCGGTTTTCTCTCCGACCTTGCCGGCAGCCTCCTGCTCTTTTTAAGCCAGCTGGTGGATGCTTATTTCGGGGACTGGTGGTATCAGAATATGACAAATGCCATTGCCATGAACCCCTTTGAAAACATCTTTGCCTTTTTGTATGTGCTGGCGGCGCTGCTGCTCTCGGGCGGATGCATTTATCTTTTAAACCGGCGCTTTTCCTTCCGGAAAACATCGCTTTCCCCCGCCCTGCAAAAGCGGCTTTCGCTGCTGCTGGCGGTTTTTACTGCCCCCTATCTCTTTTTCTTTCCCAGCAATCTCATCTACCGCTCCCTCTTTTAGGGCCGCTGAAAGCGCTGCGCCTCCTTTTCCCCGCAAATCCCATATTGGGGGCCCTTTAAAGCAGGGGCATCTGCATCCGGCAAAGCCGGGCGCAGATGCCCCTTTTTTTATTCCAGAAGCTGTTCGCGCAAAAGGGCGAGCAGCTTTTTCTCCCGCCGGGAAACCTGAACCTGGGTCATTCCCAACAGCTCGGCCGTCTGTGTCTGTGTTTTCTCGGAAAAATAGCGCAGAATAATCAGCTTGCGGTCGTTTACAGGCAGCTCGCCCAATACCTGGCGGATGGAAAGCATATCGGAAAGCATCTCCTCCGGGGAAGGGGTAGGCAGATCGATCTGCCCGACCTCCCCCGATTCATCGTCCGCCCCGGTCAGCGAAAGGGGCGGCGTTCCCGCTCCCATCGCCTCTACCACCTCGCCCGGCGAAAGCGACAGCTCCTCTGCCAGCTCGCTGATGGTGGGTTCCCTGCCCAAACGAAGCGCCATCTGCTCCCGGGTCCGGCTGAGGTGCATCGAGCGTTCCTTGAGCGTGCGCGAAACCTTTACCGTTCCGCCGTCCCGAAACAGGCGGCGGATTTCCCCTAGAATCACCGGCACCGCATAGGTGGAAAAGCGCACCCCCCTCTCCTGGTCAAAGGCATCCGCCGCCTTGATAAGCCCCATGCAGCCCGCCTGAAACAGGTCATCATATTCAATCCCGCGGCCTTTGAATTTGTGCGCACAGGCATGCACCAGCCCGATATTTTCCTGTATTCTTTCCTCTCTGGCGGCCCCATGTATCGCTTCCATCTTCGTGACCAACCCTTTCCTTCGGAACCCGGATAAAAGCTGAAAAACGGCCGTTTATCTTCGTGGAGACCTAAATCCCCTGCTGCCTAGATTTCAACTTTTTATAAAGGGTGACCGTTGTCCCCTGCCCGGGCTTCGAGCGAACTGCTACCCGGTCGCAGAGCGACTGCATAACTGCAAAGCCCAGGCCGGCGCGCTCTCCCTCGGGGCTGGTGGTGTAAAGCGGCTCCATCGCTTTTTCAATATCCGCAATACCGCAGCCGCGATCCCGGATTTTCACAACCAGAGTGCCTTCCTCCCGAATCTGCGCAGTTATGTAAATGCTGTCCAGCCGCTCGGCATAGGCATGCACGATGCAGTTGGTTACCGCCTCGCTCACCGCCGTTTTGATATCGGACAGCTCCTCATAGGTGGGGTCCAAAAGTGCTGCAAAGGCGGCTACCGCCGTGCGCGCAAAGCCCTCGTTGCAGGAGCGGCTTTCAAATTGGAGCTTCATACTGTTTGTCATATCAACGATCCCCTTCCTTTCTGCAGTCCGTAAAGGGAAACATCCGGCAGCCAGAGGCGCTTACTTTTCCGCTGTTTCTTCTGCCTGCTCAAAAACGCACAGCCGGTCCAGCCCGGCCAGGCGCATCACCTTGCGCTGCTGCGGCCCCAGGCCGCTGATCACCAGCGTGCCGCCATAGACCGCCATCTGCTTATACCGGCCCATAATCAGCCCAATCCCCGAAGAATCCATAAAGGTAACGGCCGAAAAGTCCATTATCAGCTTCTGCGGAACTGCCCGCGAAATCGCATCATCAATCTGCATGCGCAGCTCTTTGGCAGAGTGGTGATCAATCTCGCCGGAGAGCGCCGCCCGCAGGCTTTCCTCCCGATATTCAATTGCAACCGGCATATCTGCAACCATTCCTTTCCCGGGTTTTCCGGCCTGTTCCTTCCCTGCTCTTTCCAGTTTGCGGATTCCGGCCGGTCTCATCCTTTTCTCCGGCGCTCAGAGCCTGTCCGTTTCCGGTATAAAAAGAAGGCCGGCTTATCTCCTGCCGGCTTCTATCTTACCCCACCTTCCCCGCAAAAAGCGGCGTTTCCCGTCCTCGTAAAAGAGGAGATTTTGGCGCTTTCCCGCATATCAGGGAGACAGGCTTATTCAAATGCCGCTTTTTGTCTGTCCGTGCCGAAAAGCAGGCGGCCCGCAGGATGCCTGAAATATCCGATGCTTTCCAAAACTCCCCCCTTTCCCCGCTTCGCAGCCGTTTTCGCTTATCCCGGCGCATCCGCCGCCAAAACACCCGGCTCTCTCAGGTATCGCCGGCGATTTTTCTGTATGAAAGCCGGCAAACAGGCTGCCCGCAAAATACAGCGTATTTTGCGGGCAGCCATTTTTTCGTTATGTAAGGCCCAGGCGGCCATTTTTTCTAGGGCCTGCCGGTTACCTTATTGAGGTTTGCAACCGGGCTCCAGTCGGTAATGGCATTATCCGACAAATTCAGTGTCACCAGCTTTTTGAGGTCGGAAAGGGCGGAGATATTCGTAATGCTGTTCTTGTGCAGATAAAGCTTTTCCAGGTTTTTCATGCCAGAGAGAGCGGAAATATCCGCAATCTTGTTGTCATTGAGCGCCAGTTCCTGCAGCCCGGTGAGACCGGAGAGGGCAGAAATATCAGTAATGCTGTTTTCATGCAGGTGCAGCGTTTTCAGAGAGGTCAGCTTCGAAAGGGGAGCAATATTCTGCAGACCGTTGGTCTGCAAATAGAGCTGCTTCAGCCCGGTGAGGCCAGAGAGGACGGAAACATCCTGAACGGTGTTTTCGTTCAGGTTGAGTACCTGCAGCCCGGTGAGGCCGGAGAGGGCAGAGATATCGCTGATGCCGCAGGCATTCAGATGCAGCGTTTTCAGGTTAGTGAACTTGGAAATAGCGGAAAGGTCGCTGATATTGTTCCCTCCCAGATAAAGCGCCGTGAGCTTATTCAGGCCGGAAAGGGCGGAAAGGTCGCTGATGCCGCTCTCGGTGAGGTAGAGCGTTTCCAGGCCGGTGAGGCTGGCGATGGGGGAAAGATCGCTGATGCCGTTCTTCCCCAGGCTCAGCAGCTTGAGACTGGTGAGCTTGGCGATGGCACTGATATCGCCGATTCCGTTTTCGGCCAGATACAGCTCGGTCAGCTTGGTGAGCCCAAAGAGAGCAGAGAGATCGCTGATGCTGTTTTTGTTAGCCTTCAGCAGGTTGAGGTTTTTCATGCTGGAAAGAGCGGAAATGTCGCTGATGGCGTTTTGGGAAAAGTATAGCGTAACCATATTGTTCATTCCAAAGAGTGGAGCAATATCGCTGATCTTGTTCTGCGTTATATCCAGCCAGCTCATCTGCTTAAGGCCGGAAAGGGGCGAAAGGTCGCTGACATTGTTTGTTTCCAGATCCAGCGAGGTCAGAGCGGTCAGCCCGGAAAGAGCGGAAATATCGCTGATGTTGTTCTGCTGCAAATCGAGGAGCTTGAGGCCGGTGAGCGCGGAAAGAGCAGAAATATCCTGAATGCTGTTCTCCTTCAGGTAGAGCTCCGTCAGCTTGGTAAGGCCGGAAAGGGCGGAAATATCCGCAATCTTGTTCTCGTTCATCTTCAGTACAGTCAGCTGCTTAAGTCCGGAGAGAGCGGAAATATCACTGATGGTGTTCTGAGAAAGTCCCAGCGTCTCCAGGCTGACAAGCCCGGAGAGGGCGGAAATATCGCTCAGCTGGTTGCCGGAAAGCCCCAGCACCTTCAGCTTCACCATTCCGGAGAGCCCGGAAGCGCTGGTAAGAGCGTTGTCATTCAGATACAGGTTTTCCAGAACCGCCAGCTTGGAAAGAGCGGAAACATCGCTGATTCCGTTTTCATTCAGGTTCAGCGTTTTCAGCTTGACCAGTCCGGCGAGCGGAGAAAGGTCCTGCACATTATTGCTGGCGATATTCAGCCATGTCAGCTGATTCATCCCCGAAAGAGGGGAGATATCGCTGATCTGATTGCCGGAAATCCCCAGGGAGGTCAGCCCGGTGAGGCCGGAAATCGCGGAAATATCCCGCAGGCCGTTTCGGTAAAGATACAGACTGGTCAGTCCGGTAAGGCCGGAAATCGCGGAAATATCGTTAATATTGCCGGCAGCCAGCTCCAGATAGGTCAGCCCGGTAAGAGAGGAGACGGCGGAGATGTTTTCCAGCGGGTTATCCTTCACCGACAGCTTCTTCAGGCCGGTGCAGTACTGCAGGTCCTCCAGCGTTGTCAGGGTGCCTGTCAGCGCCACCGCATCCTTCGGCGTCTCCGGCGCCTTGGCGGGATTGACATACACATCTTCCCCCCAGATATACAGCGACTCTATCGAGGCCATATCCTGGGTGGTAATGCTCCCCTCCGCTTTCCCGAGGCCCTTGCTGATATATTTCCCCATTTCAGGGGAAGAAAATTTTACAGGCATATCCACGCTGGTGGTGCTCATCGGGGTGGCCATCGGCTGCCCGAGCGCATATACCGGCTGCGGAATGGCAATGCCCACTGCGAGAACCGCTGCACAGCCCAGGCTTATCCATCTGTTTTTGCTCATACTCTTCCTCTTTTCTTCTTGTCTCATTGATTTTGCTTCAGGCGGCCATCCGCTTTACCTGTTTGAAATACAGATGGATGCCATTTTACTTATTATATCATTTTAAAACAAATTTTGCAGCCAAATCGCCAATAAAAACTTACTGTTTTTTTGGCTGTATCTTACAAGGTTTCCTTTCGTTCCCCTGCTGCTTTTCTGCAATGCTCGAAGGAAAAAGCAAAGGAGCCGAAAAAACACTGCCTTTTTCCAGCTCCTTTTATTCCTTTCTGCTCAGCTGCGCTCCTGTGTCCCGCTGCGGGCGGAGTCGAGAAGCACATGCGCCTCTCCCGCCAGATAGAGCGAACCGCAGATGACGATCGTCTCCTCAGGCTCCAGCCCCTCCCGGGCCAGGCGCAGCGCATGGGCGATATCAGCCGCCTGCAGCACCGGGCAGCCGAAGTCGGCCGCAGCTTCGGCCAGCTCCTGCGCCGAAGCCGCCCGCGGCATAGAAAGCGCACAGACAATCAGCCTGCGTGCCCGGCCGGCCAGCAGCTCAAGAGCCCCCCGGTAATCCTTATCGCGCATGGCGGTGTACACCGCCGTAAAGGGGTGGGAGCCCAGTGCAGTTATTAAGGAACGCATACCGTCCGGATTGTGCGCGCCGTCAATATAAATGGGCGGCTCCCCGTTCACCCGCTCCAGCCGCGCCGGAAAGTGCAGCGAAGAAATTCCCTGCCGGACCAGGCGCGCAGGAAGCCTCCAGCCGCGCATACGCAGAATATCCAGCGTTTCCATCGCAGTCAGCGCATTATCCACCTGGTGGCGGCCGCCCAGCGGAACATCCCATTCCTCCCCGCCATAGCGCAGATGGGTGTGCTCCAGCGTGCAGTAGAGCAGCTCTGCGGCGGAAATATCCGGAATATGCAGCTCGGTGCGGTGGCGGGTGCACTGCGTCCGAATCACCTGCAGTGCCTCCGGCTCCTGACTCGGATAGCAGACGGCATAGCCGCCCTTTAAAATGCCGCATTTTTCAAAGGCAATCTGCGCGAGCGTGCCTCCCAGAATCGCCGTATGGTCCAGGGCAATTTTGGTAATCACCGCCGCCTCGGGAGGATCGATCACATTCGTCGCATCAAAGCGGCCGCCCAGCCCAACCTCCAAAACGGCAACATCACACCGCTGCTGCCGGAAATAGCAGAGCCCGCAGGCGGTCACCAGTTCAAACTCGGTCGCATGCAGCCCCTCCCGGGCCAGTTCCTCATCTGCCCGGCGCACCCGCTCCGCAATCGCGGCCAGCTCGTTCTGGCTGATACAGCGCCCGTTTACCTGAATGCGCTCCCGAAAATCAAGAACATAGGGCGAGATAAACATCCCTGTCCGGTAGCCGGAGGCATAAAGCGCGGCGGCAATCATATTAACGGTGCTTCCTTTGCCGTTCGTTCCTGCAACATGCACCGTTCGCAGCCCATTCTGCGGATTGCCCAGCTTCCCGCATAACCGGCGCATCCGCTCCAGTGCCGCCTTTCCCTTAAAGCGGGGAGCAGAATGGAGATAGTCTAGCGCCTGTTGATAGTTCAACTGCCATCCCTTCCTTCTCTGTTATCGTCCTTACCATTCTCTGCTATAAGGAATAGACATGATAATATATACCAAACGTACATATCATTTGAGTTTGTCGGGAAAGCTGCCTTCCTTTCTGCCGGAAGGCAAAAAATTTTGAGCTATACCCAGAGGAGAGCTGAATAAACAAAAATATAATCGACCGTTTACGTCTGTGCGGCTGAAGCGCAAGGCGGATTCAGCCGCATCAGCCATGCCCCTAGGGCGGCTGAATAACTAGAGGTATAATAGACAGTTTACGTCTATTATACCACAAATTTTCCAGATTTCCAGATTTCATTGCAAAAACTACTTTACCTGTCGTAGTAATTATGCTATACTGATAACTACTTCATCAGCCGTAGTAATAAAAGGGGAGGGAGGCTGTTGATCAGCAGCGACGTTATCCGCGGTTATAATGATACGATGATTTTACACATCCTGATGGAGCAGGACTCCTATGGATATGAAATTTCCCGGGAAATCGAGAAACGCAGCGGCGGGAAATATGTTATGAAGGAAACCACCCTCTATTCCGCCGTCACCCGCATGGAAAAGAGGGGACTTATCTCCGCCTATCATGGCGGAGAATCCTTCGGCCGTGCGCGCACCTATTACACCATTACCGACCTGGGGCGGCAGCATTACCGGGAGAAATGTGCCGAATGGTCAGTTACCCGGCAGGTAATTGACCAGTTCACCGATTCCCCCCTGCAGCCGTCCGCTCCAGTATCCAGCAGCCTGCTGGCAATGAACCGGCAGAGCCTGCCAAAGAAAGGAATGATCACCAAATGAAAGCCATTGAAAATTTTATCGATGCTGTTATGGGCTCCTTTCCCCGCACGGAGGAGACGCAGGAGCTGCGCAGAAGCCTTCTGGAGCACACGCAGGATAAATATGAAGCGCTTCTGGCCGAGGGAATGGGCGAATATGAGGCGCTCGGCCGGGTTGTAGAAGAATTTGGCAGTGTTGAGGAGCTGCGTGCCGGGCTGGGGCTGCCGGAGGGCGCGGGCTATGCCGCCGGGGACAGCGACCCCGAGCTTTCCGACCTTCTGCTGGAATATCACCTTTTTTGCCCTAAACGCCGGGTGGCACTTGCCGTTTCAGCTGTGCTGCTTATCCTGTCTCCCTTTTCCGCCCCTCTTCTTTCCGTATCCGATCGGCTTTTCCCGCTGACTCCAGTCCTGTTTGCCCTGCTTATAGGGCTGGGCATCGGCCTGCAGATCTATTTCAGAGGGCGGACCCGGGATTACCGGGAGCGCATCCGCGACCGCCGCGCCCAGCTCGGGCTGCCGCAGACCCCGCCGGAGGGCGGTGCCCCCTTTCCTGGCGAAGGGAAAAGCGGCCAAGCGCTTCGCCGGCAGTTTTCCCGCACTCTGAATGCGACGCTGCCTATCTGGGTGGTGCTTATCTACCTGTATATCGGCATTTTCTGGAATCTCTGGCACCCCGGCTGGCTGATCTTTTTCGCCATTCCGCTCTATTATACGACGCTGAGCGGCCGCGGGCGCTGAGCCCCTCTTTCCCCTGCCGAGGAAAACACGCCCTGCGCGCAGAAGAAATCTTTTTGCGGGGATTTTCCCTGTCAGTTGACAGATTATTCTGCCTCCTGTATACTATTTATAGTAAATAACTACAGCAACGAAGCAGGAAAGTTTCATTTTATAGACAGGAGGCAGACAGAATATGGAAAAAATGATTTCCTCATTCGACGGGGCAAAGCTCTATATGAAAGCCGAGCAGGCGGCGGACTGTCGGGCCGTAGCCGTTATTGTACATGGCCTCTGCGAGCACCAGGGACGCTATGACTATCTGGCAGACCTCTTCCACAAGGCCGGTATCTCCACCTATCGGTTCGATCATCGGGGCCATGGCCGCTCAGAAGGGGAACGGGCGCACTATACCGACTTTAACGAGCTGCTCGATGACACCAACGTGGTCGTTGATCTGGCCATCTCCGAAAACCCCGGGCTGCCGGTCTTTCTGGTCGGGCACAGCATGGGCGGCTTTACCGTTTCGCTTTATGGGGTGAAATACCCCGATAAGGGGCTGCGCGGCATCGTCACCAGCGGCGCGCTCACCGCCGGCAACGACAATGCGGTTCTTGGCCTCCCGAAGGGGCAGGACCCGCACACCCGCCTGCCCAATGGCCTAGGCGCGGGCGTCTGCTCAGTGAAGGAGGTTGTTGACTGGTATGGCAAGGACCCCTATAATGAGCAGAGCTTTACGGCAGGCCTCTGCTACGCGCTCAGCGAAGGGCTCTGCTGGTTCTCAAAAAAAATCGAAGAATTTAAATATCCGGTTTTGATGCTGCACGGGGAAAAGGATGGACTGGTCAGCGTCAAGGATACCTACAATTTCTTCGAGAAGGCCTCTTCCACCGATAAGCAGATGAAAATCTATGGCGGCCTTTTCCATGAAATTTTCAACGAATACTGCCGCGATGAGGTCATTGGCGATGCCATCCGCTGGATAAGCGCACGGATATAACCGCTGCTCTCCCCTCTCTTTAAAACACAGAGGCAAAACCCATAGGGTTTTGCCTCTGTGTTTATTCTTATTTTCGATCCGTCCGCAGGCGCTTCAGCCCTTGACTGCGCCAATCATAACGCCCTTGACAAAATATTTCTGGATAAACGGATAGATGCACAGCACCGGCACCGTCGAAATGACGATGGCAGCATATTTAATCGTCTCCGCAAACTGGTCCATCTTGTCGTTTTCCGCCGCGGCCGCGTTGAGGATATTGGAGTTCGCAATCAGCACCGCGCGCAATACGTTCTGGATAGGCAGCTTGTAGTTATCCTGCAGGTAAATGGATGCGTTGAACCATCCGTTCCAGTGGCCGATGCCATAGTAGAGCAGAAGAACCATCGTCGTCGGGACAATCAGCGGGAAGATAATGCGGAAGAGGATGATAAGGTCATTTGCCCCGTCGATATAGGCCGATTCAGAGAGACTGTCCGGCACCGCCTCAATCGCCGTTTTGCAGATAACCGAGTTATAAACGCTCAGCGCGCCCGGCAGAATCAGTGCCCACAGGCTGTCATACAGTCCGAGGGAGCGAACATTCAGGTAGTTCGGAATCATACCGGCGTTAAAGAACATGGTGAACATGATCAGCGCCACAATCGGGCCCTTAAACATGATGTTTTTCGACGCCATGAAATAGCCGCAGCACAGGGTAAGCAGAATGTTGATGGGCAGAGAAACTACAAGAACAAACAGAATGTTCCTGTAACCGCTCATCAGCAGCGGGTGTTTAAACGCCATCGTATAAGCGCCGACATTAAATCCCTTTGGATACCACAAAACGCCGGGGGTGGCCAGTAGCGCCTGGTTGTTCGAGAAGGAGGCGACAATAACATAATACATTGGGTATAATGTTATAAAGCACAGCGCAAGCATCACGACGGCAATAACGGTATCCATGATATAATCGTATCTGGTTCGTTTCATGAAGCTTCCCTTCCCTTCTAAAACAGGCCGGATTCGGTGTATCGCGTACTGATCCAGTTGGAAACCAGCAGGAAGACGATATTCACCGCCGAATTAAACAGGCCGATTGCAGCGCCATAGCTGTAGGAGGCGTTAATAATGCCTCTTCTGTAGACATAAGAAGAGATAACGTCCGCCACATCATAAATGCCCTCGTTGTAAAGCAGGATGATCTTCTCAAAACCGACGTTCAGAATGCCGCCCATGCGCAGGATGAGAAGAATCATAATAGTCGGCACCAGGTTCGGCAGGGTGATGCTCCACAGCTGCTGCATACGGCTTGCGCCGTCAATACGCGCGGCCTCATACTGCTCCTGATCAATGCCGGTCAGCGCGGCGAGGTAGATAATCGAATTCCAGCCCACCGTCTGCCACAGCTCGGATAGGATATAGATCGGATAGAAATACTGGCTTTTGTTCAGCCAGTTGACGGCATCGCCGCCAAAGGCCATCACTATCTGAGAAACGAGGCCGTTCTGCTGGGTATAGGTTTTTACCAGCGAGCAGGCGACGACCATCGAAATGAAGTAGGGCATGTAGGTGATGGTCTGCACCGTCCGCTTGAAGACGTTGTTGCGGATTTCGTTGATAAACAGCGCCAGAATAATCGGGGCCGGGAAGCAGAAGACAAGGGAAAGCAGGCTGATGGAAAAGGTATTGCGGATCAGCCGGAAGAAATAAGGATCCTTAAAGAAGTTGGTGAACTGCTTGAAGCCTACCCACGGGCTGCCTGCAATCCCCAGGTTCGGACGGTATTCTTTAAAGGCAATGACCAGACCATACATCGGCTTATAGCAGAAAATGGCCAGATAAATAAGAACAGGCAAAATAATCAGATACTTGAATTTGTTGCGGTAAAAATCTTTCTTGAGCCGGTAGCCAAAACTTTGCTTATTGATGGGCGCCGAAGGCTTGACCGCTTGACCTGTCATGGGCAGAACCCTCCTTCAGTAGTATTTCCGTTTCCTCCATAACCGGCAGGAAAAGAAAACGCAGGGCGGCTTTTCAGCCGCCCTGCGCCATTCTTCGCGCTGGGATGCCGATGCACGCTATTTAACAGGCACGGCAATCCATTCCGTCCGTTTAACGGGCGAGGTAACGATCATAAGCAGCCTGGTCGATGGCGAGCATCTCTTCGAGGCCCATGCCTTCCACGGTGGCAACAAAGTTGTCGAAGTTATCAAGGCTCTCCTCGCCGGTCATAAACTTGACAGACTGCTCTTCAATGTAGGTCTGGATAGCTCCCTGCAGCTCGGTGTGGCGGTTGCTTTCTTCTTCGGTATAGGTCAGGCCGTTCGGCATTTTCCAGGCAGCGGTAACAGGCTCGTTCTCATAGAACCACTTATCGTTGCAGGCGATAGCCGTCTCGGTGTTCTTGAGGTAGAGAAGCTTGGTCGCCTGGATGCAGTTGCCGCTCCAGGTGGAGCCACCGAACTTGTCAATTGCATCATTGATGCCATTCGGATCCTCGGTAACAATCGGGAGATACTGAACTTCGCCGTTCGCATCATACTCCCAGCTGTTGCCCTCTTTGCCGAAGTTCCAGTAAAGGAAGCCTTCATCCGTGTAGGCATAGTCCAGAGCGCGCATAACGAGCGGGATCTTCTCCTCCGGGCAGTTGGTGGAAATGGTGCCGGCCACCTCGCCGATACCATAGCCGCCAAAGACCATCGAGAGGGTACCGTCATCGCCCTTCGGATAGCTCAGGGCAACCCACTTGGCACCGGTGCTGTTCTGCTCGGCATCGCGCTCCCAGTTGGAAATCTGGCCCATCGAGGTAATCGAAACGGCCATCGTGCGGTTCTGGGCATTCGAGCGGGCGGCGGTATCATCGAGGCTCAGGAAATCCTGATCGATATAGCCGGCCTGGTACCACTCATTGAGTTTCTGGAGGTAGTTCTTATACTCGGGCTGCACATGCGCGAGCTGAACCTTCTGGTTGCCGTCGATAAACAGCTGGTATTTGATAAGGCCGTAAGCGCCGAATGCACCGGAGATGCCGGTGGTCTCAATGCGGCTCTTCGCAAAGCTCAAAGGCGTGGACATGCCGCTGTCCTTCAGGGCTTTGAGCATGTTGTCCCAGTCGGAGATGGTTTTGACCTCATCCGCCTTGATGCCGACCGCCTCAAGAGCAGCCGCATCGGCAACCGGGCCCAGGTAGGTATCGTTCCAGCCGCCGTCCTCGCGGAAGAAGCCAAAGCCATAGTACTTGCCGGAGTCGGTCTTCATCGCCTTGTCATAGGCGGTGTCGGTCTGCAGCCAGGCATAGTAGGCGGGTGCATGCTCCTGAATATAGGGGGTGAGGTCATAAATGGTACCCTCGGTGATATAGCGCTCCGCATCCTTCATCAGGGTATGGTTGATAACATCCGGAAGGGTGCCGCCCGCCATCATCAGGTTAAATGCCTGGGTCGCATCGGTGCCTGCCGTCGGGAACTGCCACTCGATGTTGACGCCGAGCTGCTCCTGCAGCAGGGTGTGGAAGGGGGAATCCTCCGCTGAAGCATAGGCGGCGTTGGGATTGTAACTCGGGCCGCCATACCAGGTAATCGTCTGGTCCTGCGCGTTCATCGGATAACCGGTGAACTCAAAGCCGCCCTCAGCCGGAGTTGCCTCACTGCCGGCAGCCGAAGAAGCCGGAGCGGCCGAGCTGCCCGCCTGGGAAGAAGCGGTTTCCCCGCCCCCGGAGCAACCGGCGAGCACCGCGCCAACCATTGCCATGGAAAGCAGGGACGCAAGAATTCGTTTGCCCATCATTGTATCCTCCTTAAAATCCTTAGGAAGCCCGCCTTCTTTGTTCTCCATTTTCCCTTCAAAATTTCGCATAATTTGTATTTAATGAATAAATATTTTGGCGAAAGCTGAAAAACAGGGCTTTTGCATCTCTTAAAATAAAAAACAGAAACCCCAGCGGTTGCTGCAATATCTTGCGGCAGCCGCTTTTTCTTTTACTCCAGATTCGCCAAATACAAATTTAACGAAAAGCCATCTGATTTTTAAGTCTAACGAGAAAATGAGGAAAAGGAAACTTCCTGAATTGACCGGCCTAACTGCCTGGTTAATCTGGTATTCCTGAACAAATACCCGGCAGTAAAAAGTCGGTTTCTAGTTGGTATTATATCAGCAGTTCAAAAAAAGTCAATACTCTTTTACAAAATATCCTAAATTTCCGGACAGCGGCAGCCAGGCGATTCGTTTATTCTTCCCTTTATTTATCTGCCGCCTGTTGACAGGGGGGGATGCACAAGGCTTTAACCCGGTATGTCCATACTCTCCGGCCGCCGGTGGGGTTATAGAAAATTTTTATAAATTTTCTATCAAATACTTGTATCTTTTTCCAATATATGCTATTCTAATAAGTACGGCTTTTAAAGAGCTTATTTTTTTCGTTTTGGAGGGCGACAGCATGCGTCTTTTTGTTCGCGACAAATCCTTTTATAAGCAGCTTCTGCGTATCGCCGTCCCCATTGCGCTGCAGAATCTGATCACCGTTATGGTCTCGATGATGGATACGCTGATGATTGGCCAGCTGGGTGAGGTGCAGCTTTCTGCTACCTCGATTGCCAACCAGCTCTGGTTTTTGCTGATGATTATCTGCTTTGGTATTTCGGGAGGGGCCAACGTTCTGATTGCCCAATACTGGGGCAAAGGGGATGTGCAGATTATCCGCCGGGTGCAGGCGATGACCTATAAAATCACCTTTGTTGTCTCCCTGGTTTTCCTGCTTATCTCTCTGAGCATGCCAGAGGCCTTCCTCTCCATTTTTACGACCGACCCGGAGGTTATTGCCTATGGTGCGCAGTATCTGCGGATTATCGGCTTCTCCTATCCGCTTTATGCACTGGCGAACGTGACCATTATGATGCTGCGCTCGGTTGGCACGGTGGGCATCTCGGTCATTATGTATCTGGTATCGCTGGTGGTCAATACAGTTTTAAACTACACGCTGATTTTCGGACATTTCAGTGCCCCGGCGCTGGGCATTCGGGGTGGCGCAGTAGCGACCGCAGTTGCCCGGCTGTTCGAGTTTGCCATTGCTATCGGCTTTCTGCTCTGGAAGGAGGATAAAGTCCACTTCACTTTGCGGGATCTGCTGCCGAATAACCGCGAGCTTTATAAAAAATACATCTCCCTCTCGCTTCCGGTTATCGGCAATGAATTGACCTGGGGGCTGGGAGCATCGATGGTCGGTATTGTTATCGGCCGGATGGGCACGAGCTTTGTAGCGGCCAACAGCATCTTCTCGGTGCTCAGCCAGTTTGTTTCGGTGCTTATTTTTGGTGTCGGCAATGCGGCACTGACGATAGTCGGAAATACGATTGGGGCAGGCGAATATGAGAAAGCCAAACAGCGCTCGGTAACGCTCTATGTCATCGCCCTGCTTATCGGCCTGTTCGCCTGCATTTTAACGCTGGCGCTCGGGCCGGTTCTGCGCTCCTTCTACAGCGGCCTCTCTGCCGAAACGGTGGATATTTATAATAACCTGGTTGTGGTGGGGGCATTGGTCAGTATTTTTATCGCGCTGGCCAATGTCGGCATGGTCGGCATTCTGCGCGCAGGCGGGGATGCAAAGTTTGTTTTCTTTGCGGATGTTATCTTTTTGTGGCTGGTATCCGTTCCGCTTGGTTTTCTTACCGGTCTCTGGCTGCACTGGCCGGCACCGGTGGTTTATCTGGTTCTCAAGAGCGATGAGTTTTTAAAGGTTATCTTCTCAACGGTGCGTATCCTGCGCTTTCGTTGGTTAAAGGATGTAACTCTGTAGATCTCCCTCCCTCACTATAAGCCCATAAAAGCGCAAGCTGCCAGCATTCACTTTGCGGCCTGCGCTTTTATGGGCTCTATTATTATACAATTTGTATTTTTATGTTTGCAGACTACTGCTCCTAAAGCAAATATGATTTTTCCCTGACTTTTTCTTTTATGTTCAAAACAGTTTCTTCAATAGAACGTTTCGTTGTATCAAGCACATAACACTCATAGTGGCATAAATGTTGAAACTGTTCCCACATACTTTCTACCAACTCAATATTGCGTTCCAAATCTAATTTAGCGCGAGTGACAGCCCGGTTTATGGTTTCCTGCTTACTGGCCCGCAATATGAAATAATGTATTTCATAATTTTCCTGTACGGCTTTTTCCCAAGGGTCTAAAAACCAGGGGCCAATGATTCCATCCACGATCACATCGTATCCGCCACGGGCGAAACGCTTTGCCGCCTCTAAAAAGGCTTCAATTACAATTAGATTTTGCTCCTCTGAACCTGGCATATGGGGAGGAATTGCTCCTTTGCAAAGGTAGTGGTAAAAATCATCAGTATGCAGGTGTACGGATTTTGTTAAGCCAGACGCCTGCGCAATCATGGATGCTGTTGTAGTTTTTCCTGTTCCGGGTGACCCTGTTATGATGACAATTCGTCCTTGTTCCATTTAAGCACCTCCCTCATGTTTTTGCTCATCTCAAAGTATGGATAATGACCGATTCGCTTACTGTCGGCATCATAGCACAGATGACCGAATCGGTCAATGCTTTTTGTGGATTCTGCAAGGAAACATATTATTGAAAAGTAAGGCAAGTGTGTAACACTTGCGATTTTCGCAGGACGAAAAAAAGAAAAGGCCCACGGCATGCGCATTTCAGCACATCCCGCGGGCCTTTTCATAAAACCTCAGTGTTTAAAGCATTCCGCTTCAGATAAGCTCAATAATCGCCATCTCGGCAGCATCGCCGCGGCGCGGACCGATTTTGATGATACGGGTATAGCCGCCGCTGCGCTCCTTATATTTCGGGGCGATCTCATCAAACAGCTTCTTCACAACGCCTTCCTTGGTGATGAAGGAATATACCTGGCGCTTGGAGTGGAGGCTATCCTGCTTGGCCGTTGTAATCATCTTCTCGGTCATCGCACGGACCTCCTTAGCGCGGGTAACGGTCGTCTCGATTTTGCCGTTCTCGAGCAGATAGGTCACCATCGCGCGGAGCATCGCTCTTCTGTGGTCGCTGCTCCGGCCGAGCTTCCTGGTTCCCGGCATCGAAATTCACTCCTTTTCACTTTTTTCAGGGGTGGTCCTTACTCTTCCTCCTTGGCGAGGTTAAAGCCGAGCGACTCCAGCTTGCTCATAACCTCTTCCAGGCTCTTCTTCCCGAGGTTGCGGACCTTCATCATTTCCTCGGGCGATTTGTTAATCAGATCGTTGACCGTGTTGACACCCGCACGCTTTAAGCAATTGAAAGCGCGCACCGACAGGTCAAGCTCTTCAATGGTCATCTCAAGGACCTTTTCGCTCATATTATCCTCGCTCTTTTCGAGGATTTCGGTGCTTCCCACCTCATCGGACAGATCGACAAAGTGGTTGAGCTGTCTATTGAGGATCTTGGCCGCGAGGCTGACCGATTCCTTCGCGGAAATCGTGCCATCCGTCCAAACTTCGAGCGTCAGTTTATCGTAGTCGGTAATCTGCTCAACACGGGTGTTCTCAACCGTATAATTGACCTTCAGGACAGGGGTATAGATGCTGTCCGTATAGATTTTCCCGACAATCATTTTATCGATCTGGCTTCTGTCCGGAATGGACTTGTCGCCGAGCATCTTCTCTTTTAAGAGCTGCTTGTTCCGGTCGGCCGAGACATAGCCCTGCCCTTTATCGATGACAATCTCCATCGAAAGGGTAGCGCCCTCCCCGAGCGTTGCAATGTGCATGCTGGGATTGAGAATCTCCACATCCGAATCGCACTGGATGTCACCCGCCGTTACTTCGCATTCGCCCTGTGCATCGATATAAACAATCTTCGGCATATCACTGTACAGCTTTGCCGTTAAGCCCTTGATATTGAGAACGATTTCGGTCACGTCCTCCTTCACGCCCGGTATCGTTGAAAATTCATGCTGGATACCGTCAATCTTGATGGACGTCACCGCAACACCAGGAAGCGAGGAGAGCAAAACGCGTCTGAGACTGTTGCCGAGCGTTGTACCAAATCCGCGGTCAAGCGGTTCAACCACAAACTTGCCATAGGTTCCATCCGGTTTGAGGTCGACCATCTCGATCTTGGGTTCGATAATGCGTACCATTTACTGGGTCCCTCCTTATATTTTGCGCCTTCCCTTGCTGAGTGTTCAAGGACTTACTTGGAGTACAGCTCGACGATGAGGGACTCTTCGACGTCAAGGTCGATATCCTCACGGTTCGGAAGCTCAATTACCCTTGCCTCAAGCTTATCCCGGTTTACATCCAGCCACTTCGGAACAGGCCGGGAACCATTGGCCTCTACAACGCCCTTGATTTTATCGAGCGACAGGCTCTTCTGGCAAACCGCGACAACATCGCCCGCCTTTACCCGGTAAGAGGGGATATTTACCCGGCGGCCGTTAATGGTATAGTGGCCATGCAGCACCAGCTGGCGGGCCTCTTTGCGGCTCGAAGCAAACCCGAGACGGTAGATAACATTATCCAGCCTCGACTCGAGCAGCCGCAGCAGGTTTTCGCCCGTCATGCCCGGCTTGCGTTCGGCAATTTCAAAATAGTGGGCAAACTGACCCTCCAGTACGCCATAAAAACGGCGGGCCTTCTGCTTGGCGCGCAGCTGCAGGCCATATTCACTGGTCTTCTTGCGGCCCTGGCCATGCTGGCCGGGCGCATATGCTCTGCGGGTAACAGCGCATTTGTCGGTATAGCAGCGCTCGCCCTTCAAGAACAGCTTCTGCCCCTCGCGGCGGCACATGCGGCAGACCGCACCGGTATATCTTGCCATCTGATTCGTTGCTCCTTCCTGTTTTTCGCGCCCGCGCATTCTTCTTTATTTCGCGGGCGTGCCCCCGCCTGCCTTCTGGCGGGAAGGGGATGTACACAGTTTACGCATTTGCCGTGTCATCCGGCTTTGGAGAACACAGCCTTGACGGTAACTTCCGTCCCTGTTATACGCGACGGCGCTTGGGAGGACGGCAGCCGTTGTGTGCAATCGGGGTGACGTCGCGGATGAGGCTGACCTCAAGCCCGGCGGCCTGCAGTGCGCGGATAGCGGCCTCGCGCCCGCTGCCCGGGCCCTTGACGAACACTTCCACCGTCTTAAGCCCATGCTCCATCGCCGCTTTGGCAGCCGTTTCGGCAGCGGTCTGTGCGGCAAAGGGGGTGGACTTTCTGCTTCCGCGGAAGCCGAGCCCGCCCGAAGAGGCCCACGAGAGCGCGTTGCCCTGTGTATCGGTGATGGTGACGATGGTATTATTGAAAGTAGACTGGATATGCGCGGCGCCGCGCTCTATATTCTTGCGTTCGCGGCGCTTGCGCGTCGTCTTCTTTGCAGTAGCCTTAGCCATGAACGTATCCCTCCTTTATCCTCTATTATTTCTTCTTGTTGGCAATGGTGCGCTTGGGTCCTTTGCGGGTGCGCGCGTTGGTTTTGGTCCTCTGGCCACGGACGGGCAGGCCCTTCCTGTGGCGGATGCCGCGATAGCAGCCGATTTCCACCAGACGCTTGATATCAAGCGCAGTAGAACGGCGCAGGTCGCCTTCCACCTGCAGATGTTTGTCAATATAGTCGCGCAGCTTGCTCGCGTCCTCCTCAGAGAGATCCTTCACGCGGATATCGGGATTGACGCCCGTTGCGCTGAGGATGTCGTTCGCAGTCTTGCGGCCGATCCCGTATACATAGGTAAGACCTATTTCGATCCGCTTATCCTTCGGCAGATCGACGCCGGCAATACGAGCCATACTTGTGTTGCACCTCCATTATTGTGGTTTGCCTTTTGCGTGCCCGGGCTTAGCCCTGGCGCTGTTTGTGCTTCGGATTCTGGCAGATTACCATCACGCGGCCCTTGCGCTTGATGATTTTGCACTTCTCGCACATCGGCTTGACGGAAGGTCTCACTTTCATTTGCCTTTACCCCCTTAGTCTCGGAAAATGCGCGTTCCCGCCTGCGGGAGCCGCGCAGGCGCTTTCCCTTCGCAGCTTTTTTACTTGCTGCGCCAGGTAATGCGCCCCTTGGTTAAATCATACGGCGAAATTTCAACCGTTACCTTGTCTCCGGGCAGGATTCGGATAAAGTTCATGCGCAGCTTCCCGGAGATGTGCGCCAGTATCTGATGTCCGTTCTCCAGCTCCACCTGGAACTGGGCATTGGGCAGCGACTCGATAACCTTGCCCTCAATCTCAATTACATCACTCTTTGACAAGCCTATGACCTCCTGTGTCGCTCGGATTCTTAAACGGTTTTCCGTTTATGCTGCCAGCAGGGCCGCCCGCTTTCCATTCTGGAATGGTCGGCTAAGCATGGTATGCTTTCAGCAGCCCGCGAAGCTGTTTGTCACTGCGAATGGCATCTTTCTGGATAAAGCCGTCTGTCAGGCCAAGGTGGCGCAGCCGCTTTTTTTTCGGCCGCAGAAGGGGGCGCGTCTTCCCGTCGCAGAGCCATGCGAAGTCACCCTCGACCCGCATGACGACGAAGAATCCGTCTTTATCCCTGCCGGCCCGCGAACGGACAATCCTGCCCGCCTGCAGCTCTGGCATTTGCCGACGTCCTTTCCGTTTAAAATTTTGTCATTCGCCGCTCTCCCAGTCCGGGTCGGTCAGGATCACTGGCCCCGTGGGGGTGATGGCGATCGTGTGTTCAAAATGGGCGGAGAGGCTGTTCTCCATGGTTACCACCGTCCAGCCGTCGCGAAGGCGGCGCACCCCTCTGCCTTTGGCGTTCACCATCGGCTCGATGGCAATCGTCATTCCCGGCAGCAGGCGAACCCCGCGGGTGCGACCCACAAAGTTCGGGACCTCGGGCTCCTCGTGCATATCCCGCCCGATGCCGTGCCCGACATAGTCGGTTACCACATCAAAACCCGCCGCTTCCACATAGTTCTGAACGGCTGCCGAGATGTCGCCAATCCGGTTGCCGGCCACTGCCGCCCGGATGCCCTCATACAGGCTTTCGTGGGTAACAGCGAGCAGGCGCTTCGCCTCTTCCGAAATCTCGCCCGCCATAAAGGTACCGGCATTGTCGCCGTGAAAGCCGTTCTTCACCGCTCCCACATCTACGCTGACAATATCTCCCTCGCGGATTATCCGCTTGCGGGAGGGGATGCCATGAATGACCTCGTTGTTAATCGAGATACAGGCGCTGGCCGGAAATCCGCCATAACCCAAAAAGGAGGGAACAGCACCCTGACTGCGGATAAATTCCTCCACCTGCTTATCAATGGCGGCGGTGGAAACGCCGGGCTTTACCAGCTCGCCGGCCAGCCGCAGCGCCTGAGCGGAAATTTTTCCCGCTACCCGCATACGCTGGAGTTCATCGGCATTTTTGAGTGAAATCATACTCAGGCCTCCAGGGCTTTCAGGACCAGACGGGTGGTGTCGGCCACTTCCGTCTGGCCTTCTACCACCACAAGCAGCCCGCGCTGCTCATAAAAGCCCTTGAGCGGTTCGGTCTGGCTGTGATAAACGCGCAGACGTTCCTGCACTGTCTCCGGCTGGTCATCCTTACGGATAACAAGCTGCTTGCCGCAGAGATCACAAACGCCCTGCTTTTTGGAGGGCTTAAACTCGGTGTGATAGCTCGCCCCGCATGCCGGACAGACCCGCCTGCCGCTCATGCGGCCGACAATTGTCTCATCCGGCACGAAGATTTCGAGCACCCGGTCGATCTCGACCCCCATTTCCTCAAGCGCCTGCGCCTGAGGAACAGTGCGCGGGAACCCGTCGAGGATGAACCCGTTTTTGCAGTCCTCTCCCTGCAGCCGCTCACGGATGATGCCGATGACAACCTCATCCGGAACCAGCTCGCCGCGGTCCATATAGCCCTTCGCGGCCCTGCCCATTTCGGTGCCGGCTGCGACCGCCTCCCGCAGGCAGTTGCCCGTGGAGATGGCAGGGATGGAAAAACGTTCGCAGATGACCTGCGCCTGAGTGCCCTTTCCGGCCCCTGGCGCACCCAAAAGAATCAGCTTCATTTGCGTCATCCTCCTATTCCAGGAATCCCTTGTAGTGCCGCATCATCATCTGGCTCTCCAGCTGGCGCACAAAGTCGAGTGCAACGCCGACGACAATGATAATCGTCGTGCCGCCGAGCGCGATGTTCATCTTGGCGATGGCACCCAGCGCAATCGGCAGAATGGCAATAAACGCCAAAAACAGCGCGCCGACCAGGGTAATCTTCGAGATGATTTTGGCAATGAAGTCGGAAGTAGGCTTGCCGGGCCGGATGCCCGGGATAGCGCCGTTGTTGCGGCGCAGGTTGTTGGCCATTTCCAGCGGGTTATACTGAATCGCCACATAGAAATAGTTAAAGGCAATGATCAGCAGGAAATAGAGAATTGCATACAGCCACTGGTTATAGTCAAACAGTCCGAGGAACTTGCCCCAGAAGCCGACGCCCTGCGGATCAACAAAGCCCTTGATAGTGCCGGGGATGGCAAGCAGCGAGCTCGCGAAGATGATCGGCATGACATTCGACATGTTGACCTTGATCGGGATAAAGGTGCTCTGCCCGCCATACATCTTGCGGCCGACCACCCTTTTCGCATACTGAACCGGGATGCGGCGCTCGGCGTTGTTCATCAGTACGATGAGGGCAATGACCGCGACGAACACCACAATAATGGCCGGGACAAAGAAGTAGTAGCTTCCGCCAATCTGCAGATACTGCCAGAGCAGGGCAATGATGTGCGGCGCACGGGAAACAATGCCCGCAAACAGCATCATCGAAATGCCGTTGCCGATGCCCTTTTCATCAATCTGCTCGCCCAGCCACATGACCAGTAGCGCGCCGGTGGTGAAGCAGCAGATGATGACAATGGCCGCGAATACGCCGGAGAAGCCATCCGTATAACGTACGGCGCTCTGGTTGCGCAGCATGACATAGTAAGCAGTCGCCTGCAGCAGCGCGAGGCCGAGGGTGGTATAGCGGGTGATGCGGTTCAGCTTCTTGCGACCGTCCTCCCCTTCCTTGGACATCCGTTCAAGGGCCGGGATGGCGACCGTTAAAAGTTGAATAACGATGGAAGAGGTGATATACGGCGAAATCGAAAGGGCAAACAGAGTTGCCTGCTCGAAGGCGCCGCCGCTGAGGATGTTGATGAAGCTGAGCAGGTTCCCGTTGCCGGAAAGCATCTGCTGAATCGCTGTGGGGTCGAGGTAAGGAACCGGAATGGCCATCGAGCCGATTCTGAA
Organism: Provencibacterium sp.; assembly: GCA_022792175.1. Classification (GTDB taxonomy): domain Bacteria; phylum Bacillota; class Clostridia; order Oscillospirales; family Ruminococcaceae; genus Harryflintia. The sequence goes on along the minus strand of JAAWAN010000022.1, from coordinate 287,653 downwards.
GATCGCGAGGATCATCAGTGTATAGAGCATCTTACGGCGGAGATCAGGGATCTTCCACGCGTTTTTGATGGTCTCAAGCACCTAGATCACCTCGGCCTTCCCGCCTGCCGCCTCGATCTTCTGTTTCGCGGACTCGGAAAACTTCGCGGCTTTTACGGTCAGTGCCTTGGTCAGTTCCCCCTGGCCGAGGATTTTGACACCATCGAGCTCCTTCTTAATGATGCCTGCCTCTTTGAGCGCCGCCGCATCGACCACCGCGCCGCTTTCAAACTTGTCAAGCGCTGACAGGTTAATCGCGGTGTAGCGGGTAGCAAAGATATTCACAAAGCCTCTCTTCGGGATGCGGCGCTGCAGCGGCATCTGGCCGCCTTCAAAGCCGGGACGGACACCGCCGCCCGAGCGCGCCTTCTGGCCCTTGTGGCCCCTGCCGGCCGTTTTGCCGTTGCCGGAGCCTGCGCCGCGGCCTCTGCGGTAGGACTCCTGGTTGGAACCGGGAGCCGGTGAAAGCTCATGGATTTTCATGCTTACTGCACCTCCCCGTCAACCACCTGCACGAGGTGTGGAATCTTGTTGATTTTGCCCCGGGTGGCTGCGTTATCCGGCTGAACGGTATAGTGGCCGGGACGGCGCAGGCCGAGAGAATAAGCGGTTGCAATCTGGTCCTTTTTGCAGCCGACCAGGCTCTTCACCAGTTTAATGGTCAGTTGTGCCATCTTGCACCCTCCTTAACCTAAAATTTCTGCGGCGGATTTGCCCCGGATAGCGGCAACCTCCTCCACATTGCGCAGCGCCTTGAGGCCGCACATCGTGGCGGTTACAACGTTGCAGGGGTTATTCGAGCGCAGGCACTTGGTGCGGATATCGCGGATGCCCGCAACCTCAAGCACGGCGCGCACAGGGCCGCCCGCGATAACGCCGGTGCCCTTGGGGGCCGGCTTCATCAGAACGCGCCCGGCGCCGAATTCGCCGATAATCTCGTGTGGAATGGTGGTGCCTTTGAGGGCGATTTTGCACAGGTTCTTTTTCGCATCCTCAATGCCCTTGCGGATGGCGTCCGGAACCTCGCCGGCTTTGCCGATGCCGAAGCCGACCGTACCGTTGCCGTCGCCGACAACGACAAGCGCCGCAAACTTGAAGATACGTCCGCCCTTGACCGTCTTCGCGACGCGGTTAATGGCAACCACCTTTTCGCTCAGGTCCAATGTTGTAGCGTCTATGCGAGTCAAAAAAGTACCCTCCTTCGCTAGAATTTGAGTCCGCCCTCACGGGCGCCCTCTGCAAGTTCCTTTACACGGCCATGGTAGAGATATCCGCTGCGGTCGAATACGACCTCGGAGATTCCCTTTTCGGCGGCGCGCCTGGCAATCGCCTCGCCCACCTTGCGGCTGGCCTCTTTATTTCCGCCCGTACCCTCAAACCCCTTATCCATCGAGGAGGCGCTGCAGAGGGTGACGCCGGCCTTATCATCGATAAGCTGCGCATAGATATGCTTGTCGGAGCGGAATACATTCAGGCGGGGCCGCTCGGCGGTGCCGCTTACCTTTCCGCGCACGCGAACATGCCGGTGCTGCCGTGCCTTTTTGCTGTCTGGCTTCTTCACCATATCGATTTCACTCCTTTCCCGTTACTTCTTACCGGTCTTGCCTTCCTTGCGGATAATCGTTTCATCCAGATACTTGATGCCCTTGCCCTTATAAGGCTCCGGCGGGCGCTTGCCGCGGATTTCGGCGGCCAGCTGGCCGACGCGCTGCTTGTTCGCCCCTGCAACGATAATCCGGTTGGGCGCGGGCACCTCAATGGTGAGCCCCTCCGGCTCCGGCATAATAACCTGATGGGAGTAACCAACGGTCAGAACGAGGTTTTTGCCCTGCTTGGCGGCTCTGTAACCAACGCCGTTTACCTCCAGCTCCTTGGTGAAGCCGGTCGCGACGCCTTCTACAGCGTTCGCAACGAGGCTGCGGGTCAGGCCATGAAGGGACTTGTGTTCCTTCGTATCGTCCGGGCGGACGACATGGATGACATTGCCCTCCATCTCAATCTTCATATCGGGGTGGGTAGCCACCTCAACATGGCCCTTCGGACCTTTGGCGCTGACGAGGTTGCCCTCCACCTTGACCTCAACCCCGGCCGGGACGGTAATGGGCTTTCTTCCTGTACGAGACATTCTCCTGCACCCCCTTACCAGACAAATGCGAGGACTTCGCCGCCAACGTTCTCCTTGCGGGCGCGCTTATCGGTCATAATGCCCTTCGGGGTGGAGAGGATGGCGATGCCCAGGCCCTTCATGACTCTGGGAGCGTCCTTGCAGCTGGTGTATATACGCAGGCCCGGCTTGGAAACGCGCCGCAGGCCCGTGATGATCTGGGTCTTGTTGGGACCATATTTGAGCGTGATACGGATGGTGCCCTGCTTCTTGTCGTCTATAACGGTGAAGCTTTTAATATAGCCCTCGTCCAGCAGAATCTGCGCGATGGCAGTTTTCAGCTTGGAAGCGGGGATATCGACCGTATCATGCTTCGCCGAGTTCGCGTTGCGGATGCGCGTCAGCATATCGGCGACCGTGTCGGTGAGATACATTCCGTTATCCTCCTTTGCTCGTGCTTACCAGCTTGCTTTCTTTACGCCGGGAATCTGGCCCTTATAGGCGAGCTCCCGAAAGCAGATACGGCAAATCCCAAATTTGCGAAGATAAGCATGCGGCCTGCCGCAGATTTTGCACCGGTTGTACGCACGTGTAGAGAATTTGGGCGTTCTTTGCTGTTTTGCAATCATGCTCTTTTTGGCCAAAACGTAATTTCCCCCTTACTTTGCGAACGGTGCGCCCATCAGCGTGAGCAGCTCACGGGCCTCTTCGTCGGTTTTCGCGGTGGTCACAAAGCAGATGTCCATCCCGCGGACCTTATCGATTTTATCATACGCGATTTCGGGGAAGATGAGCTGCTCGCGCACGCCCATGTTATAGTTGCCGCGGCCATCGAAGCCGTTGGCGTTAATCCCGCGGAAGTCGCGCACGCGCGGCAGCGCCACATTGAAGAAACGGTCGATGAACTCATACATGCGCTCACCCCGGAGCGTTACCTTGCAGCCGATGTTCATGCCCTCGCGGAGCTTGAAGTTTGCAACCGATTTCTTTGCCTTGCAGATGACCGGCTTCTGGCCGGTGATGGTGGAAAGGTCGGTCATGATCGCCTCGATAACCTTGGGGTTATCCCTGGCCTCGCCGCAGCCGACGTTGATAACGACTTTCTCCAGTTTCGGGATCTGCATGACACTCTTGTAGCTGAACTTCTTCATCAGAGCCGGGGCTACATCTTTCTGATAGGTATCCTGTAATCTCGCCATGTTTTCTCCTCCTTACCTTAGAAAGTCTCGCCGCAGTCCTTATGCATGCAGACCCTTTCCTTTGTGCCGTCCTTCAAAATCTTATGGGCGACGCGGGTCCGCTTGCCGCACTTGGGACAGACGAGCATGGCCTTGCAGGCGTACATCGGCGCTTCGACCGATACAATGCCGCCCTGCTGGCCGACGGCGCGGGGCTTTACATGCTTTTGCGCAACGTTAATCCCCTCGACGATAATCTTTTGCTCCTTGGGGCTCACCTCGAGAACCTTGCCCTTTTTGCCCTTGTCCTTGCCGGAGATGATCTCAACGGTGTCGCCCTTTTTCACGTGCAGTTTATTCACGGTCAGCACCTCCTTTACAGAACCTCGGGGGCGAGGCTCAAAATCTTGAGGTATTCCTTCTCGCGGAGTTCCCTCGCCACCGGCCCGAAAATACGGGTGCCCCTCGGGTTTTTATCCTCTCTGATAATAACGGCGGCGTTTTCGTCGAACCGGATATAGGTCCCGTCCTCACGGCGCACGCCCTTCGCAGAACGCACGATTACCGCCTTTACAACTTCGCCCTTCTTTACAACCCCACCGGGCGCGGCCTTTTTGACGCTGGCCACCACCACGTCGCCAATATTGGCGTATCTCCTGCGGGAGCCGCCCAGAACGCGAATGCACATCAGTTCCTTCGCGCCGGTGTTGTCGGCTACCTTGAGATAGGTCTGCATCTGTATCACAGAGCGTTCCTCCTTTCGCGAGCTTTCAAAATGGCTGTCCCGCTCTCCCGCCGAAAGCGGGCGCGGACGCTTTCTACAAAACCGGAAAAACCTCCGGCAGGATTATTTCGCCTTTTCAAGGACCTTAACGAGCCGCCATCTCTTATCATGCGAGAGGGGACGGGTCTCCATGACCTGCACCTTATCGCCAATCCCGCACTCGTTGTTCTCATCGTGCGCCTTGAGCTTATAGGTGCGCTTGATAATCTTTTTATAAAGGGGATGCTTGACGTTGTCGCGCACAGCCACGACAATGGTCTTGTCCATCTTGTCGCTGACTACTGTGCCGGTCCGAACCTTTCTGAGGTTTCTTTCGGTGTTACTCATTACGTTCCTGGCCTCCCTTCCCATTACTGCGCGCCATTCTCAGCTTTTTCGTTCATCACCGTCAGGATGCGGGCGATGTCCTTCTTGACCGCACGGATGCGGGTGGGATTCTCAAGCTGATTGATGGCATGCTGGAAGCGCAGGTGGAAAAGCTCAGCCTTGAGGTCAGTCAGTTTCTCGTTCATTTCGGTCGTCGAGAGCTCTCTAATCTCAGCAGCCTTCATTACGCTTCACTCCCCTCTTCTACCTTGCTGATGAACTTGCATTTGATCGGGAGCTTGTAGGCTGCCAGGCGCATGGCCTCGCGGGCGAGCTCCTCGCTGACGCCGCCGATTTCAAACATCACGCGGCCTGGCTTTACAACTGCAACCCAATACTCGGGGCTGCCCTTACCGGAGCCCATGCGGGTTTCCGCGGGCTTCTCGGTAACCGGCTTGTCGGGGAAAATCTTGATCCAGACCTGGCCACCGCGCTTGATATAGCGGGTCATGGCGATACGGGCCGCCTCAATCTGGTTGGAGGTAATCCAGCAGGGCTCGGTGGCCTGCAGGCCGTAATCTCCATAGGTTATCACATTGCCGCGGTCAGCCTTGCCCTTCATGCGGCCTCTGTGTACTCTGCGGTACTTCACTCTCTTTGGAAGCAGCATTATCTTTTGCCTCCTTCCCTGCGGGGCTGTTTGCTCTCTCCGAGCACCTCTCCGGCGTAAATCCAAACCTTCACGCCGATTCTTCCATAGGTGGTCTTCGCCTCTGCAAAGCCGTAATCAATGTCGGCGCGCAGCGTCTGCAGCGGGGTGGTGCCCTCGTGGTAGTGCTCGGTGCGGGCGATTTCCGCGCCGCCGAGACGTCCGGATACGCAGACCTTAACGCCCTTGGCGCCCAGGCGCATGGCGCGCTGGATCGACTGCTTCATCGCGCGGCGGAACGAAATGCGGCGCTCGAGCTGGCCGGCAATGCTCTCGGCGACGAGCTGCGCATTCTTATCCGGGCTCTTTACTTCAACAATGTTCAGGAAAACGTTTGTCTTTTCCTTCTTGCCCTTGTTGATAAATTCCTCGCAGCGCTTTCTGAGCTTCTCAATCTCGGCGCCGCCCTTGCCGATGACCATGCCGGGCTTTGCACAATGGATATGGATGCGCACCTTGGTAGCATCGCGCTCGATTTCAATGCGCGGCACGCCGGCGGCATACAGCGTTTTCTTCAGGAACTCGCGCAGCTTATAGTCCTCAACGAGGGTATCGCCGAAAGCGTTGTCGCGCGCAAACCAGCGGGAGTCCCAATCCTTAATAATACCCACACGGAGCCCGTGGGGATTTACCTTCTGGCCCATCGTTAACCTCCCTCTCTCAGCTTTCCTTTTCTTTGAGGACTATCGTGATGTGGGATGTCCTCTTGACCACGCGGACCGCCCGGCCCTGTGCACGGGGGCGGATCCTCTTCATGATCGGACCGGGAGTGACGAAGCACTCGGCAACATACAGCGCGCGCTCGTCCATATCATGGTTATTGGTCGCGTTGGCGATTGCCGAGCGCAGCAGCTTCTCGAGCGGCTCACTGGCAGCCTTGGGGGTATGCCGGAGGATGGCCAGGGCCATCTCTGCGGGCTGGTTGCGGATGAGGTCCAGCACAATCCCCACCTTGCGCGGGGAGATGCGGGCATATCTCAAATAAGCCCTTGCTTCCATTGGTTGTATCCTCCCTTCTTAGCTCTTTTTCGCCCCTGCATGGCCCTTATAGGTCCTGGTGGGAGCGAACTCTCCGAGCTTGTGTCCGACCATGTCCTCGGTCACATATACCGGAACATGCTTGCGCCCATCGTGCACGGCGAAGGTGTGGCCGACAAAATCGGGGAATATGGTGGAGGAGCGGCTCCATGTCTTGAGGACACGTTTCTCGCTCGCATTGTTCATTTCCTGAACGCGCTTAAGCAGCACCGGCTGCACATAGGGGCCTTTCTTAACGCTTCTGCCCATGAGTCAAACTGCCTCCTTTCAGCAGGATTACTTATCGTTCCTGCGCTTGACGATGAACTTATCGCTGCGGTTGTGGTGGGCGCGGGTCTTGTAGCCCATCGCCGGCTTGCCCCAGGGGGTAACCGGGGAGGGACGGCCGATGGGGGACTTGCCCTCGCCGCCGCCGTGCGGATGGTCGCAGGGGTTCATAACTGAACCGCGCACCGTCGGGCGCACACCCATGTGGCGCTTGCGGCCCGCCTTGCCGATCTTGACGTTTTCATGATCGACATTACCGACCTGGCCGATGGTGGCCATGCAGTTAACGGGCACATTGCGCAGCTCACCGGAGGGCAGGCGGATAAGCGCGAGCGCGCCTTCCTTGGCCATGAGCTGGGCCATGATACCGGCCGAACGCGCGAGCTGCGCACCCTTGCCGGGGTAGAGTTCAACATTGTGGATAAAGGTACCGACCGGGATATTCTGCATCGGCAGCGCATTGCCGGGCTTGATATCGGCATGCGGGCCCGCCATTACGGTGTCGCCGACCTTCAGGCCGTTCGGGGCGATGATGTAGCGCTTCTCGCCATCCTCATACTGGAGCAGGGCGATGTGCGCGCTGCGGTTGGGGTCATATTCGAGGGTCAGCACCTTGGCGGGCATATCCACCTTATCGCGCTTGAAGTCGATAATGCGGTATTTTCTCCGGTTGCCGCCGCCCTTGTGGCGGACGGTGATGCGGCCGTAGCTGTTGCGGCCGGAATGCTTCTTGAGAGGGGCCAAAAGGCTCTTCTCAGGCTCCACCTTCGACAACGAAGAGAAATCGGTAACGGTCATGTCGCGCGTGCCCGGCGTTGCGGGCTTATAGGCTTTGATCGCCATGATTCGATTTCAACTCCTCATAAATTTAATTGGCGGGACTGCGGCTTTTCCCCCCGGACAGCACCGAGAACCGCTTATGAGCGTCCCATACAAAAGGCTTTGTTTGAAAAGCTTTGCTTTTTAAACAAAGCCTTAGGAAAAACCGGTTTCCGGCTCAGAGGGAGCCGGATTTTGACCTTACGGCCAAAACTACCGCTTTTCCCGGTCTCTGCAAACCGGAGCATCGCTTTCCAGAAAGCTTCTGCAATCTGGTGCATCGCTCCCCGCAAAGCTCTGGTGAACCGAAACAACCCCTCAAAGGGCTTATTCCGGGCACTGCCGGTTTGACAGGCTGATGCTTTCTCCGGATTTTCCACCGCTGGCGGAAAAGGAGGGTTACATCATACTCTCAAAGAACTCAATGCCCTTGGAATCCTCCTTGAGGGTGACGATAGCCTTCTTCCAGGAGGGGGTATAGCCGCCGTGCATTCCCTGGCGCTTAAAGCGGCCGCGCACATGCATCGTATTGACCTTGGCGACCTTAACGCCGAAAAGCTCCTCAACGGCGCGGGCAATCTCAATCTTGTTGGCGGTCTTAAGAACCTTAAAGGTGTATTTGCGGTCTGCGATGCCCGCCATGCTCTTCTCGGTGATGATGGGGCGCAGAACAACGTCATGCACAGTTTTCATTAGCGATACACCTCCTCGATCTTCTCAATGGCGCCGCGGTCGGCAATCAGCTTATCGTAAACGAGCAGGTCATAGGTATTCAGCGTATTGACCATCGCCGTTTTTACGCCGGGGATGTTTGCAAAGCTCTTGCGGACCTTCTCATCGTTCTCGCTGAGCACGACGATGGCCTTGCGGTCTGCGCCGACGGCCGCGAGGAAGTTGACCATCGTTTTGGTCCTGTAGTCCTCGGCCGCGATCTTATCCACAACCACCAGGTTCTCTTCGAGCACCTTTGAGGAGAAGGCGGATTTAATCGCCAGACGCTTGACCTTCTTGTTCAGAGTATAGCTGTAGCTGCGGGGCTTGGGGCCGAGGGCGATGCCGCCGTGCCTCCACTGGGGGGCGCGGATAGAGCCCTGACGGGCGCGGCCGGTCCCCTTCTGGCGCCAGGGCTTGCGGCCGCCGCCGGAAACCTCGGTGCGCGTGAGGGTGGACTGGGTGCCCTGGCGCTGGTTGGCCAGATAGTTCTTGACCGCCTCATGCATGACCGCCTTGTTGGGCTCGATGCCGAAGATAGCGTCCGAAAGGGTGATTTCGCCGGTCACCTTGCCGGTCATATCCAAAACCTGTACAGTTGGCATGGTAATTCCTCCTTCCTTACGCCTTGACGCTGTTGACGATGCAGACGATCCCGCCCTTGGGGCCGGGCACTGCGCCGCGTAGCGCAATCAGATTATTTTCAGCATCCACCTTGGCAACGGTGAGGTTCTGCACCGTGACCTGCTCGGCGCCCATGTGTCCGGGCAGCTTCTTCCCCTTGAAAACGCGGGAAGGGGTGGAGGTCGAACCGTTCGAACCGGCATGACGGTGAACAGGACCGGAACCGTGGGTCTCCTTGAGGCGGTGGTTGCCGTAACGCTTAACGGTACCGGCATAGCCTTTGCCCTTCGAGGTGCCGACCACATCGACCGCCTCGCCGTTTTCAAAGGTGTCCGCCTTGATGAGGTCGCCGACAGAAAGAGCCGAGCAGTCCTCAAGCCGGAATTCCTTCAGGTGCCTTTTGGCGGCGACATCCGCCTTGGCAAAATGCCCCTTCATCGGCTTATTGACCTTTTTGTCCGAAATGTCGCCAAAACCGATCTGCACGGCTTCATAGCCGTCGTTTTCGGTTGTCTTTTTGGAAACGACGATGCACGGACCGGCTTCGATGACGGTGACCGGGATGACGTTCCCGACTTCATCGAAAATCTGGGTCATGCCGAGTTTTTTGCCCATGATACATTTCTGCATGGATTTTTCCTCCTTCGGTTATTGGTTGGCGTGAGCCAACTTGACCTCGGAAAGCCGGAGCAGCACCGGCCTTCCGGTTAAACGGCATTCAAAACGGGATTTTAGAGCTTAATCTCGATTTCAACGCCGGCGGGAAGCTCAAGGCCGGTCAGGGCTTCCACCGTTTTGTTGGAAGGCCTGAGAATATCGATGAGCCTCTTGTGGGTCCTCATTTCAAACTGCTCCCGGCTGTCCTTGTACTTATGGACGGCACGCAGGATGGTTACAACCTCTTTCTCGGTCGGCAGGGGAATCGGTCCCGAAACCCTTGCGCCGGTGCGCTTGGCGGTTTCCACAATTTTCTGAGCGGAAGCATCCACCAGCGAATGATCATAACCCTTGAGCCTGATTCTGATTTTTTCCTTGACTGCCACTTATCTTCGCCTCCTGTTCTTAATGAGGCTCCTGTTAAATTCCGAACACGCAGCCGTGCGTTCAGTGCATCCCCATGAAAAAACCGGATAAATCGGGGCAGAAAAATCCTGCCCGGCTTAGCCGGACCTTAAAGGAGATACAGGCCGCCTGCAGCTTATTTTCCATCTGCCGGCCTGTTCGGTATTTAAAGTCGCCCGGTTTAAAATCGGACATACTCGGCGGAAATTACCCGCCTTCCCGGCGGCAACCTCCCGCTTCAACGCATATCTTGTGCAGTCACGCTTACATACTATACCATATGAAAAACACAATTACAAGAGGAAAAGTAAACTTTTCTTGCCTCTCCGGGTTCTTTCGCCAGAATGTGCTCTCCTTTTCTATTATGGCGGCTTTTTCCAGTCATTATGCAAAAGGACGGGCTGCAAAATGGAATCATTTTGCAGCCCGTCCTGGGAAAAAGCTGCTTTTGGGGCGAAGATTGCGCCCCAAATTTCGCGCTGTCCGCGCGAAACCGCCCTTTTTCCGGTTCCTGCAAACCGCCTCCGGTCTTTGGCCGCTTTCATAATCATCCGCTTTCAGTTCTGCAAGAACCGGGGCTGCCTTTTTCCGCATCCCTCTTAAAGGCGGTTTTAAGCTGTAAACGCATATTTTTTTGCAGAAAAGCAGTTCTTTTTTGTTGAACCGGCATCTTTCAGCTTGACCCCTTCCTTTTAAAGAGGTAAAATTTAAGGGGCTGGCTTTTCCGCATCTTTTCAGCCGCCGCTTTTCTCCTGTGGGTATAAAAAGCATCATGAAAATGGAGGTCATGGCCATGCACGGATTATTTACAGCGATTGCCACCCCCTTTGATGGCGAGGGACGGATAAACGGCAGGGTGCTGCGCGATATCATGCAGTGGAATATCCGTCTGGGCGCGAATGGGTTCTTTGTCGGCGGAAGCTCGGGAGAGTGCTTTCTGCTGAGCGAAAAAGAGCGCCTGCAGCTTTTGGAGGAGGCGGCCCCCTTTGCCGGGAAAATGCAGCTCATCGCCCATGTCGGCGCGCTGAACACCGAAGAAGCCTGCCGCTATGCCCGCAAAGCTTCTGCGCTCGGCTACAATATGGCCGCCGCCACGCCGCCTTTCTATTATCCTTTTTCTCCCAACGAAACAGTCCGCTATTATGAAGAAATTGCCGAAGCGGCCGGCGGGCCGGTGCTCTACTATAATTTCCCGGGGAATACCGGCAAACAGCTGGATATCGGAAACGAAGCCTTTCGCCGGCTGCTCACCGGCGGAGCCATCGGCGCCATCAAGCAGACCTCCCTCGATTTAAAGCAGATGGAGCGGCTGCGGCACCTGAACCCCTCCCTGCGCCTGTTCGGCGGTTATGACGAGGTGATGGTCGCCGCCATCGCCCTCGGGGCGGACGGCTCAATCGGCAGCACCTTTAATTTCATGGCCGGGCATTTCCGGAAAATTTTCGACCTGGCGAAGGCCGGGCAGGCGGCAGAGGCGCTGCGGCTGCAGGAAAAGGCCAACAATATTATGGATGCTCTCTGCGCCGCCGGGCTCGTTCCCGCCATTAAATATGCCCTTTCCCTCTTCGGCTTTGAGGCCGGGGAGGCGCGCCGGCCGTTTCTTCCTCTGAGCAGCCAGTCGAAGGAAGCGGTCCGCACGGCGATAGAGGAAAACCTTGAAAACGACTGAAGGGCATGTCATCGTTTGTATTTTCTAAAAATTTCTTTAGAAGGGATGGTATTGTTTTATGGAACAGGCAAATAACCTTTATCAGCAGTGGCTTGCGCACTGCTCCGACCCGGCGCTGCACGCCGACCTGCTTGCGGCAAAGGGGAACGAGGCCGAGATTACCGACCGCTTTTACCGGGTCCTCTCTTTTGGCACGGCGGGGCTGCGCGGCGTGCTCGGGGCGGGCACCAACCGCATGAACCTCTATACCGTCGGCGCGGCCACCCAAGGGCTGGCCGGCTACCTGCGCGAAAAATATACCGCCGCCTCGGTCGCCATCGCCTACGACTCCCGCCACAACTCGCAGCTCTTCGCCGAAACGGCCGCCGCCATCTTGGCTGCCAACGGCATTCATGTCTGGCTCTACCGGGAGCTGATGCCCACCCCTGCCCTCTCCTTCGCCATTATGCACCTGCACTGCCAGGGCGGCATTGTTATTACCGCCTCCCACAACCCCGCCAAATATAACGGCTACAAGGTCTATGGGGAAGATGCCAGCCAGATTTCCCCCGAGGTGGCCGCCGATATCGAAAAGCGCATTTCCGCCGTCGACTACTGGACGGGGATTCCGCAGGCGACCCTTGAAGAGGGGCTCAACAGCGGAAAAATCGAATATATCTCCGAGGAAACCATTGAGGCTTATCTCTCCGCCGTTCTCGCCGAGCAGGTGGATGCCGAGGTCTGCCGCCGCGTTCCGCTCTCGGTCGTCTATACTCCCTTAAACGGCACCGGCAACCGCTGTGTACGCACCGTTTTAAAGAGAATCGGCGTGCAGAAGCTCACCGTCGTGCCCGAACAGGAAAACCCGGATGGCGACTTCCCCACCTGCCCCTATCCGAACCCGGAGGAAGAAAGCGCCATGCAAAAGGGCCTTGAGCTCGCCGAAAAGGTGGGCGGGGATATTCTGCTCGCCACCGATCCGGACGCCGACCGCGCGGGCGTAGCCGTACGCCACCATGGAAGCTTTCACCGGCTGACCGGCAACGAGATCGGCGTTTTGATGTTGCGCTATATCGTCCAGCGCCGCCGCGAGCTGGGCGTTCTCCCGAAGAACCCGGTGGCGGTCAAGTCTCTCGTTTCTACCAAGCTGGCCGACCGGCTGGCAAGCGAAATGGGCGTGCAGATGATCGACGTTTTGACCGGCTTCAAGTTTATCGGCGAGCAGATTGCGCTGCTCGAGCAGAAGGGGGAGGTAGACCGGTTTGTTTTGGGCTTTGAGGAGTCCTCCGGCTATCTGACCGGCCCGCATGCGCGGGATAAGGATGCCGTCAACGCCGCGATGATTATCTGTGAGATGACCGCCTACTATAAGGAGAAAGGGCAGACGCTGCTCGACGTGCTCGATGATATCTACGCCGTCTGCGGGCGTTATCTGAGCGTCGTTGATTCCTACACTTTCGAGGGGGCGGACGGCAGCGCGAAGATGGCTGCCATGCTCGGCAGCCTGCACAGCGAACACCCGCAGGAGATAGGCGGCTATCCGGTAACGGCGGTGGGGGATTACCTCTCGCTGCGGCGCACCTTTAAGGACAAAAGGGCAGAAGAGGAAATCCACCTGCCCGCCTCAGATATTCTGGAATATACACTGGAAAACGGCGCGAGCGTTATCGTGCGCCCCTCAGGCACCGAGCCGAAAATCAAGGTCTATTATTCGGTGGTGGCAAAGACGCTGGAGGAGGCCCGGAAGATTTACGAGACTGCGGCCGCCGGCGTAAAAAAAATGCTGGGATTATAGGAGAAAAGGCAGGAAAGGGCTTGCTTTTCCAAAATTCCTGTGTTATCATAGAATGTGCTATGCAACAGGTATTGCAAACAAGGTAGAAGTTTAAAGCGCTGCTTTGGATGGATGCCTTTTTCGCCGGCCTAAGCAAAAAGCCCGGCTGCATAATAATCCCTCAGAAAGGAATGGTATCGAAGATGAAAAATGGTATTCATCCGGTTTATGAAGATGCGACCATCACCTGCGCGTGCGGTGAAGTCATCCACACCCGCTCCACCAAGAAGGATATCCGCGTTGAAATCTGCTCCAAGTGCCACCCGTTCTTTACGGGCCGGCAGAAGCTGGTAGATACCGGCGGACGGGTTGACCGCTTCAACAAGCGCTTCAACCTCGGTAAGGGCAAATAAGACCGTTCAAACGGCGCGGAAAATTCCGCGCCGTTTTTCCTTTTCCTGATGGCTAAAACGGAGGATTCTCCTCTTTATCCTTTCCCTTTTGAAAATATTTCCTTGCCAGAATGCCGCTTTTATCCTCCCGCAAAAAAACATTCTCAGCAATCGTTGCGCCGATGGGGCCTAAAATTGGTGCCAGGCCGGACTTTTCATTCGGTATTCACAGGCTATTTAGAAATTATGCCTTCTATAATCGGGGGCAATATCTCATTCCTGACAAAATTGCGGTATTCTCTTTCCTGCCGATTGCCGCGCCCGGTCATTAACGACTTATTAATAACAGAATTATCTGATACATGCAGGATTGCCGCAGCCGGTATATTCATCATTTTTGCAGCTCTAAATGCAGCGGCGCTCTCCATATCGATGCTGTTATAACCCATTTTAATCAGGCTGTCCAGATGACTATATTGAGCCACTATCGTATCAACACAAAAGGTTTTCCCCAAATGCCATCGAACACTGCTTTTATCGCAAACCCTTTGGGTTTCATTTACAAGCAGCCTGAACAAATCATTATCCGGATATTGCTTATCTCCAAAAATATCATCGCTCAAACTGTCTGACAGATATCTGCCCGCACCATCTCCAGAAGCAGAATATTCCGGTATCACGATATCCCCTACATTTATTTCAGGAGACAGCGCACCAACCGAACTCACAAATAAAATTTTCCTGCACCCTGTTAAACCTAAAAGCAGCAATGCATCCAGCATCATCGGTGAACCAAATCCGGTCCTCATATAGGAGATATGCCGGGTTTCATTTTCTATATTCCATATTTTGTACCCAAACAAAGGGCTGGATGAAACGATTGGATGAATTTCATCTGCATTAAACAGCCTTTCAGGCTGCCATCCCGGAGATACCACGACGTTTTTATGGATGCTGTCCGTCGAAATACCCAACGTATTCAAGCATATGTCTTCCATCGTTGCGCCAAACGCCGACATACTTGATGCTAAGCGGTTATAGTCTATCCTGATCTCCTCCTTAAATTTTTATAAGTCCGATTCTGCTCCTTCAATATGGCTATCCTTCCAATACCGGCACCCGTCTTGACAACACAGGCTCCAGCCGCTATACTGAAAACAGAAAGAGGGCGCTGCCGGCAGACGGTCAGCCCTCCATTAATGCAACAGAAGTAGTCGCACGCTTAGGGGGCATGGCGGCTACTTCTTTTTATACGCCTGAATGAACAGGCTGCAAAGGTAAAATTCTTTAGGCTTGCATATACTAAAGGGATTATGCTATAATAAAGACAGCCAAGAAATTTGTGAGGATTTCAAGGTGCACAGGCAAAAAGCAGCCTCCGGAGAACGCGACTCTCCGGGGGCTTGTGCTTATCTGCCTTTGCGCCGGCCATCAAGCCCCTTGCAAATGTAATAGCCAATTACACTCGCTCCGATGGACAGCAAGAAATTTGTGAGGTTTATCAAAATGCACACCTCCTTTCCGTTGCCGGATTGGAGAAGGGCAGCGTTTTCAATATACCATTATTCTACAAAAAGCACAAGATAAACGCCCAAGCGCAAGTCGCCTTCTGATTTCTAAAAACGGATGGCCACTGGATAATCTTCCCCGCAGACGAAGGCCCCCGCGCGCTTCCCCGCTTGACATCTGCATGCGGCTCGGTTATGATACCTCCTGAAAGAAGCTTAACGTTTTCCCTCTATCTAAAGCCAGGAGGCGAAAGGAAAAGATGGGCTACACCACCATTCGCGCCGGGGCGCAGGATGAATTTATCGAGCGGCGCTCCCGGTTTATCGGCCATATCCTGCCGGTGCAGCAGGAGGAGCAGGCGGTCGCCTTTATCGAACAGATGCGTCAGCAGTATTGGGACGCCAATCACAACGTCTATGCCTACATCCTGCGCGAAGGGAACCTGCGCCGCTACAGTGACGACGGGGAGCCGCAGGGTACAGCCGGCATCCCCGTATTGGAGGTGCTGCAGAAGGAAGGACTAACTGATGTCTGTGCGGTGGTCACCCGCTATTTCGGCGGCATTCTGCTGGGCGGCGGCGGGCTGGTGCGCGCCTATACGCACGGGGCCAAAATCGCGGTGGATGCCGCCGAACGGGTGAGCATGTGCGAATGCCGCACGCTGCGCCTTGTCAGCGACTACGGGCTTTATGGAAAGCTCAACTATCTGCTGCCGCAGTTCGGCATTCTGACGCTGAATGCCGATTTCGGCGCCGCCGTCACGCTGACGCTGCGCATCCGTCAGGAGCAGCAGCCGGGCTTTGAAAAAAAGCTGCAGGAGATAAGCGCCGGGGGAATCGTGCCCGAGGTTTTGCAGGAGGGCTTCGCCGAAATGCCGGAGGTATGAGAAAATGGAAGAAAACTGCTTGACGCAGCTGCAGGCGCTGCAGCTTCACCTCGACTGCCTGTTTACCGATGAAAACGGCCGCATGGCCTTTGTCAATGAGCCGTGGGGCTCGGTTTCCCCCGCGCCGCTGCTGTTTGTTGGGCAGACCCTTCAGGGAGAAATTCTCTGGCGCTTTGGCCGGCGGGCGAGCGCCGCCTTTATCGAAGCGGCAGAGGGGCTTTTGCACCGCGGTGAAAAGAAGCTCCCGGCCTATCAGAAAGCGCTCTTTGCCGGACGCTGCTCGCAGGAAAACTGCTTTTATTTTTCCGGCCGGGCATCCCTCGAGCCCGGCTGCCGCCTGTTGGGGGAGGATGACCTCCCCCTTCTTCTGGCCGCCTTTCCGGATTGCGGCGAAGAGCTCGCCGCCGCGCAGCCCTATACCGGCGCCTTCTGCGGCGGAGAGCTTGTCTGCATCTGCCGCAGCGTGCGCAAAGGGCGCGCCCATGAATCTGGAATCGAAACGCTGCCCGCCTTTCGCAGAAGGGGCTATGCGCTGACCGCGCTGAAAAGCTGGACGGCCGCCGTCCTCGCGCAGGGGGCTGTCCCGCTGTACAGCGCGCTGCTGCAAAACACCGCCTCGCTGCAGCTGGCCCAAAAGGCGGGCTATCAGCCCTATGCGCAGGGCTTTCAAATCTGGGAATCCGGCCTTTGAAAAAGGGCGGGTCCGCCCCGCTTTGACCGCCCTTTTGGGTATAGAAAGGAGAGCGGAAAATGAAGATACAGGAAAAATGTATCCCCTGCGTCGTCAACCAGGCCATCCGGGTGGGGGATATGGTCGGGCTCTCGGAGAAGGGGCCGCTGCTGCGGGAAACCTTCTCCTATCTGAGCCGGGTCGACTTTGAAAGCTCCTCTACGCCCGAGCTTATCGGCGAAATTTTCTCGCTGATAAAAAAGGAAACCGGCAGCGACGACCCCTATCAGCAGACGCGGCAGCACTATAACCGGCTGTTTTCAGAGCAGCTTTTGGCGCTGGAGGAAAAAATCGACCGCTCGCCCCAGCCGTTTCGTGAGAGCATCCGCTATGCGATTATCGGAAACATCATCGATTTTAACCCCATCCATGCGCTGAGCCTGGCGGACATTGCGGGCTATTTTGAAAGGCTTTGCGAAGAGCCGCTCGCTATCGATGATTCCGCCCTTTTAATGGAGGAAATCCGCCGGGCGAACACCCTTCTCTATCTGGGGGATAACTGCGGGGAAATCTGCCTTGACAAAATTCTGGTGAAGAAGATTGGCGCGCTGAACCCCGCCTGCTCTGTTTTCTTTGCCACCAGAGGGGCCCCGGTCGTCAACGATTCGGTGAAGGAGGATGCCTACGCCGTCGGGATGGACACCTTCGCTACCGTTATCGATAACGGGGACAGCTCGCTCGGGACCGTTTTGCACCGAACCTCGCCGGAATTTCAGGAAATTTACCGGCGGGCGGATATCGTCATCGCCAAGGGACAGGCAAACTATGAGTGCCTGAGCGATGAGAAGAAGAACATCTTTTTCCTGCTGATGAGCAAATGCGAAGTAATCGCCCGGGATATCGGCGTTGCCGCCATGCAGATGGTCTGCATGAAAAACCGCTTCTGAAAAAAGGGTATGTTGCAAAATGCAGGCATTTTGCAACATACCCTTTTTTCATTTTGCCAGCTTTTCGAGCGTATCGCCCTCCAGGCGATAGAGGGTCCAGCTGTCCATCGGTTTTGCCCCGAGCGAACGGTAAAAATCAATGCTCGGCTGGTTCCAGTCAAGGCAGCACCACTCCATCCGTCCGCAGCCCTTTTCGGCGGCTATCCTTGCCAGCTGCCTGAGCAGGGCCTTCCCATAACCGCGCCCACGAAACTCGGGGCGCACAAACAGGTCCTCCAGATAGAGGCCCGCCCTGCCCAAAAAAGAGGAGAAGTTATAAAAGAAGATGGCAAAGCCCGCCTCCCGGCCATCCTCCAAAGCAAACAGCACCTGCGCGCACTGCCTGTCAAACATCCACTCCTCCAGCGTTTTTTCGTTCGTTGTCACCTCGTTTTCAATGTGCTCATAGGTTGCAAGCTCGGTAATAAACTGCAAAACCAGCCCCGCATCCTCCCTTTTTGCATAGCGAAAGGACAGCTCTGCCACTCTCATCCCTCCATGATAGTTTCTGATATCATCAGCGCGCCCCCAAAAGCGGAAAAACGCCGCCCGCAAAATGCCTATGCTTTGCGGGCGGGCTTTTATTCCCCGGTATAGGGCGTATCGAACACCTCGATATGCCGCCGGACATTTTCGCAGACGCCTTTTGTCATTTCGGCGCTGAGGCCGAAGAAATCCTTTTCCGTGCCCGCCGCGGCAAAATATTCCCCGGCGCAGGCCGTCAGGCTCTGAAAGCTCGCGGTCGCAATGTTCACCTTGCGGATGCCCAGCGAGATGGCCCGCTGAAAATCGCGGTCGCTGATGCCGCTTCCGCCATGCAGCACGAGCGGCAGGCGGAGCCGCCGGTTTATTTCCTCCAGCACATCAAACTGCAGGTGCGGCGCTACGGGATAGTTGCCGTGCGCATTGCCGATGGCGACGGCCAGCGCGTCAATGCCGGTGCGCTCGACAAAGATTTCAGCCTCTTTAGGGTCGGTGCAGCGTATGCCATGCCCGGGGCCGCCCTCCTCGCTGCCGCCGACCAGCCCGAGCTCCGCCTCCACCGCCGCGCCATAGCGGGAGGCAAGTGCGACCACCGCGCGCACCTGCGCAATATTCTCCTCAAAGGGGAGGGCGGAGGCGTCGAGCATCACCGAGGTGAAGCCATAGTCCAGCGCCTCCTGCACCTTTTCCAGCGTCAGCCCATGATCGAAATGGACCGCTATATCCACCGGGGAGGCCTTTGCAGCCTCTACCATCATCGGCCCCATCAGCGAGAGCGGGGAGGTCGTGAGCCGCTTCTCCGCAATCTGCAGAATAATAGGCACCTGCAGCTGCTCGGCGGCCATCACCGCCCCGCGCACCATCTCCATATTCCCAACGCTGAAGGACCCGCAGCCCCGGTTTTTCCCGGCTGCGCGCGCCATCAGCTCCTTCATGTTTACCAGCGGCATGTTTTTTGTCCTCCCGTTCTGCAAAATGCTTACTCCGGTTTCTACAAACCGGAGTAAGCATGCTTTTTTTCTGCATTCTGCGGACAGAAGCCGACTCCGATGGAGCCAAAATGGTTTTTTACAGCCCCGTCTTCTCCGCGATAAATTTGCGCGCCCGGATGGCATATTCCAGCGGGTTCGCCTTTGCGGGGTCCTGCTCGGCTTCGACCAGCATATAGCCCTCATACCCGGCCTGCTCCAGAACGGCGAAAATCGGGTCGAAATCGATGCACCCATCCCCCGGGATGGTAAACGCGCCCATGCGCACGCCATCGAGAAAGCTCCTGTTCTCCTTTTTCACCCTCTCCACCACCTCGGGACGGATATCCTTGAGGTGAACATGCCTGATGCGGGCGATATGCTGCTTTACCATCGCGAGCGGGTCCTCGCCGCAGTAGGCGAAATGGCCGGTATCAAACAGCAGGCTGACACAGGCGGGGTCGGTCCCCTCCATCAGCCGCTGCGTCTCGGCAGCCGTCTGCACTACGGTGCCCATATGATGATGGTAGGTCAGCGAGATGCCGTATTCCTCCTTCGCTATTTTGCCGAGGCGGTTCAGCCCCTCGCAGAGGGTTTTCCACTCGCTGTCGTTCATCACATATTTGTGGCCGAAAATGGGGGTCGAAAGCTGTCCCTGAACGCTGTAGCTCTGCTCGGAAAAGCCGATGATCTTCGAGCCCATCGCCTGAAGGAAGGAGAGCTGATCCCGACAGGCGCGCTCCACCTCAGAAAAGGGCTGCGTCAGCAAAAAGGAGGAGAACCACTGGTTGCAGATCTGCATTCCCCGCAGCTCGAGCGCCTTTTTGAGCACGGCCGGGTCCTTCGGATATTTGTTGCCCACCTCCGAGCCGGTAAAGCCGGCAAGCGCCATCTCGCTGACACACTGCTCAAAGGTATTCTCGCTTCCCAGGTCGGGCATGTCGTCGTTCGTCCAGGCAATGGGGGCAATCCCCAGCCTGACTTTATTTTTATCCAGCATCTGCATATGCCATCCTTTCTTTCATTTCGCTGCGGGGCACGGCGAAAACGCCCTGCCCCGCAGACAGCCATACTTTATAAAATCTCGGAGATTTTCACCGGGCGGTGCTCCTCGCAGGATTTTTTCGCGGCCAGCCCCATCAGCACCGGCTTTAACCCGTCCTGAACGCCGAGGGGGGTGGGCTTGTCGTTTACAATCGCATCGATAAAGGCGGCGACCTCCTTGCCGTAGGCCTCCATATACCGCTCAAGGAAGAAGAAGAGCGGCTTTTCGCCAGTGACTCCCTCGGCGTTCGAAATAACGGCGGTGGAGCCGCTGTCGTTCGAAGCGGCGACCATCCCCAGCGAGCCGAACACCTCGGCGCGCTGGTCATAGCCATAGGCCGCCCGGCGGCAGTTATCAATGACCGCTATCGCCCCGTTTTCCATCTGCAGGGTGATAACGGCGGTATCCACATCGCCCGCCTCGCCGATAGCCGGGTCAACCAGGTTCGCCCCCTGCACATAGACCTCGGTCGCATCGCACCCGGCCAGAAAGCGCACCATGTCGAAATCATGAATGGTCATATCCAAAAACATGCCGCCGGAAACCTTGACATAGTCGATGCTCGGCGGCTCGGGGTCGCGCGAGGTAATCTTGATAATCTCCGGCTTGCCGATTTTGCCCGCCGCAACCGCCTGCTGCACCGCCTCAAAATTGTGGTCAAACCGGCGGTTGAAGCCAACCTGGTATTTAAGCTTCGTCCCCTCGAGCGCGGCAATGACCTCGCGGATTTTATCCACATCGTGGTCAATCGGCTTCTCGCAGAAAACATGCTTGCCCGCCCTGATGGCCTGCAGCGAGATGGGGGAATGGGTGTCGGTCGAGGAGCAGATGAGCACCGCCTCAATCTCCGGATCGTTGATAATCTCCATATAATCCTTGACGGCGTTCTCCACACCCATGCTCTTCGCCCAGGCTGCGGTCTCCTCATTCATAAAGGGATCGGCCACCGTTTTGATAACGGCATCCGGGACCCGGGTGCTGATGCTGGTGATATGTACCCTGCCGATTCTGCCTGCTCCAATAATCCCTACCTTAACCATCTGTCATCCTTCTCCTTTTATCTGTTTATCTGTTCTCTCTGCCCCCGCCCCGGCTTACTTCCAGAGGCGGCGGTAAATCTCCCGGACATTTTTTTCGCTGATTTCCCGTAGAGTGTTCTGCGGGCTTCCGCTCTCCATCGCATCGTGTGCCATCTTATCAATAACCGCGAAAAAGCTTTCCCGGGAAATGCCGTATTCCTCGAGCGTCGGGATTTCCAGCTCCTTTGTCAGCGCGCCGACGGCCGCCAGAAACTTTTCAGCCGCCGCCCCGTCGCTCTCCCCCGCATCTGCGGCGCCGATCTCCCGGCCCAAAACGGCAAAGCGCCCGACAGCGCCCGGCAGCGCAAAGCGCAGGCACTCCCCCATCAGCATGGCGTTGGAAATGCCGTGCGCCACATGAAACAGCGCGCCGATGGGCCGGCTCATCCCGTGGATAACGGTGACTGAGGCGTTGTTAAAGGCGATGCCCGCCTCGAGCGCGGCCACCGACATCTCCACCCGCGCATTTTCATCCTGACCGTTATGAAAGGCGGCGGGCAGGTTTTTAAAGATACGGCGCACCGCCGAGAGCGCAAAGGTGTCCGACATCGTCTGCGCCCTGCGGGAGGTGTAGGCCTCCACGCAGTGGCAGAGGGCATCGAGCCCGGTGGCCGCCGTAATCTTCGGCGGGGCGCTCAGGGTAAACTGCGGGTCGATGATGGCGAGCTGCGGCATCAGCACCGCGCCCTTTAAGAGCATTTTAATGTCCTTTTTCGTATCGGTGATGATGGTGAACTGGGTCGCCTCCGAGCCGGTGCCTGCCGTTGTCGGAATGGCGGCCATCGGCGGCACCGGAACATCGATCACCTTGCCCATATAGCCGGCAATCTCCCCGCCGTTCTCTGCGAGGGAGGCTACCGCCTTCATCGCGTCAATCGGGCTGCCGCCGCCGAGCGCAACCAGAAAATCGCAGCCGTTTTCCCGGTAGCAGCGAAGGCCCGCCGCCACCATTTCATCGGTCGGCTCGCCGGTAACGCCGGAAAAGATGGCATACTCCACCCCGCAGCTTTTGAGCGCCTCTTCCACCTTCTGCGCATTTTGCAGCTGCACCATCACCTCATCGGTCACAATCAGCGCCTTTTTGCCCATTCCTGCCAGAATAGGCTGCGCCGCCTGCAGCGCGCCCGCGCCGGAGATGATCCGGCCGGGCACGATAAACTCTCTGGCCATTTTGACAGCCCTCCCTTTTATTGCGCCGGTTTTTAAAAATCCGCCTCGTGCAGCCAGGTGTAGCGCTCATCCTCGCAGCGGTCGGTCTGCAGCCAGGGGTTATCCGGCAGATGGCGGATCATCCAGCAGGTATACATCTGAAAGCCGGGCGCTACCGCCTGCGGGTGCAGCTCCCCGCCGGGGATGGCGGAAAAGCTCCCGTCGGTGCTCTTAAACACCTCGTCCCCCACAAAGCTGGCCCCGAAGCCCTCCGGCCGGTCGAAGAGAAAATAGTAGGTCTCCGGCTGCGGATGCCGGTGGGGGAGATAGCCCGACCAGTTGCCCCGGTCGTTTAAAACCTCCCCGAGCACCATGTTCGAGTCCGGCGCAATGTCGTGGTCAAAAATGGTGTTCACCCGGCGGTTGGCGACATTACCGAACTTGCCCCTGCTGGAATAGACCCAGGACGCATCCTGCGGCCGGTAGAGCCGCGCAGCGAAGGTTTTTTCATTCTTCGTGCGCTGCACCAGAATTTTGCTCTGCTCCTGCGCCTCTATCGATACTTCGATGCCGCCCGAAACATGCAGGCACCAGGGCCCCCCGGTGAAGACGCTCTCGCGAAAAACGCTCTCGCTCTTTTCCTCCCAGCGGTAGGTGATCTGGCCGCAAAGCAGCAGAACAGCTGTCTCCTCGCCCTCATACAGAAAGCGGCGCGTCTCTCCCGCGGCCAAACGGTAAACGCGGATATCCATCATCATCCCGCTGTATTCGTTGTCATAGGTCGTTAAAACCTGCTCTCCGCTCTCATCAAAGGGCGGATAGCCGAATACCTTCGCCATAAACTTTCCCCCTTTTTATCTTTTCCTTTCGCTCAGTATGCCCGCGATTCGCTTCTCCCCTCCAAAACGCCCTCGCAGGCCTTCTGCACGCTCTGCTTCTCGGAAACGGTCGCAATGCCGACATTCCACCAGGACTCATATCCCTCGGTCATCGTCTTCGGCAGAACCTTCAGGTCAAACAGGCAGGAGCGCGTCTGGCCCTTCGCATCCTCCAAAGCGGCGCCCAGCTCCTCCACCGTGCGGCAGGTGTAGGTTTTCAGGCCATAACCCTCGCCAATCTTCGCATAGTCCACCGGGATGAGCGCGCCGGTGGGCTTTTTCCCATCGGTATAGCGGAACTCGGTCGCCAGGCTGCCGATGCCGTGGTTCATTTCGAGGTTGTTGATGCAGCCGAAGCCGCAGTTGTCGAACACCAGAATATTAACCTTGCGCTGCTCCTGCTGAATGGTCATAATCTCGCTGTGCAGCATCTGAAAGCTCGAGTCGCCCACGACGGCATAGACCTCATTTTCCGGCTCGGCCATCTTGACGCCGAGGGTCGCTGCCACCTCATAGCCCATGCAGGAGTAGCCATATTCCGCGTGGTAGCCGCCCCGCTTGTCGGTGCGCCACATCCGCTGCATGCAGCTCGGCAGCGAGCCTCCCGCCGTAATGACCGTGGCGGTTTTATCGATCGCCCGGTTGAGCGCGGCGAGCGCGGCCGTCTGTGTTAGGGTGCTGCCGGTGAGGCGGACAAATTCCGGAATGGTGCGCGGGTCGCGCGCCTTTACCTCCGGCTCAAAGCCCTCCCCCGTGTAGGTGAGGGAGGAAAGGCGGGAGAGCTCCTTCTCCCAGGCCTCCTTCGCCTTTGCAATCTCCTGCTGGTAGGCGCTCCGGTAACCTTTTTCGCGCAGCTTCTCCGCAAGCGCCAGCAGGGTCGCCTTCGCATCTCCCACCGCCTTGACGGCATCCATCTTATAGGCATGATAGCGACAGTTGTTGATGGTAACCACCTTCACCTGCCCATTCTGGAACAGGTGCTTTGAGCTGGTGGTAAAATCGGAAAGGCGGGTGCCGACGGCGATGACCGCATCTGCATCCCTCGCGATAATGTTGGCCGCATAGGTGCCGGTCACGCCGATGCCCCCGAGGCAGCAGGGGTGGCTGGAGCGGCAGGCGCTCTTGCCCGCCTGGCTCTCGCCGAAGGGGATATGAAACTCCTCGCAGAAGCTTTCCACCGTTTCCCCGGCCTCAGAGTATTTCACTCCGCCGCCGACAATGAGCAGCGGCTTTTTCGCCGCCGCGATGACGGCGGCTACATCCTCAATTTCCTCGGCGACCGCTACCGGGCGGGTGATGCGGTGCACCCGCTTCTGGAAGAAATATTCCGGATAGTCAAACGCTTCCCCCTCCACATCCTGCGGCAGGGCGATGCAGCAGGCCCCCGTTTCCGCCGGGTCGGTGAGCACCCGCATGGCGTTAATGAGCGCCGTCATCACCTGCTCCGGGCGCTCGATGCGGTCCCAGTATTTGCAGACGGGGCGAAAGGCATCGTTGGTGGAAACGGCGAGGCTGGCGCTCTGCTCAAGCTGCTGCAGCACCGGGTCGGGCTGGCGGGAGGCAAAGGTATCCGCCGGGAAAACCAGCAGCGGGATATTGTTGACCGTCGCCGTCGCGCAGGCGGTCACCATGTTGGCCGCGCCCGGCCCGACGCTCGAGGAACAGGCAATAATCCGTTTGCGGTCCGACTGCTTGGCGAAGGCAATCGCCGCATGGCACATCCCCTGCTCGTTGCGCCCCTGCATGACGCGCAGAGAGCCGGGGTTCACATCCAGCGCCTCACCGAGCCCGACAGCAATGCCATGGCCGAAGATGGTAAAAAAGCCCTCGACAAATTTAGTCTCCTCCCCGTCCATCGAAACATGTTGCTGATCCAGAAAGCGGACAATGGCCTGCGCCGTCGTCAGGCGCACCGTTTTTTCCTTCATGCGTTCTCCTCCTTTATGAAAAGCGCCGATATACTCGCTTTAAAAAATCCGAATCCGGCCCCGAAAACCCGCCGGTCCATTCTCCCAGCGGGTTCAAAAGGCAGCTCCCAAATCCCCTTGCAGCCTGCAGGAGGCAGTTCCCGGCTCGCAGGAACCGGAAAAACGGCGATTTTGCCTGCGGCCCGCGGGCAAATTTGACTCTTGCAGAGTCAAAAGCCGTTTTCCAAGGAACTGACGCAGCAGCGTCAGTTCCTTGCCACCATCTCCCCATACTGCTCCTTCTCCGCCCTGATAAAGGCGCGCACCGCCTCAGGGCCGGGCAAATCGTCCGAACAGTTGTTGCTTCGCACCATCATCGAGGCCTCAGCCGAGCCGAATTCCAGGCAGTCGATCATCTCCCAGCCCTGGTAAAGCCCATATAAAAATCCGGCCCCGTAGCCGTCCCCGCCGCCAAAACCCTTGCGCGCCTGCACCGGGAAGGGCTTAATCGAATAGCTCTGCCCGTCCGCCGTGTAGGCAGTGGAGCCCTGCATCCCATGCTTGATGACGACGATTTTCGCATGATGCCCCTGCCAGAAGGCGGCGGACTGCCGGTCGTCCATACCGGGGGCAACCAGCCGCTCGGTTAAATCAAACTCCTCCCGGGAGCCCATGATAATATCCGCATCCCGCGCAAGCATCGAATAATAGAGGGCAATCTCATCCTCATTTTTCCAGTTGTAAGCCCGGTAGTCGATATCAAAAATGAGCTTTGTGCCGCTGCGCCGGGCAATGGCCGCCGCCTTGAGGGCCGCCTCCCGCGAAGGGCTTTCGGCGAGCGAGGTGCCGGAAATCAGCAGCGCCTTCGCCTGCCGGATATAGTCCTCATCAATATCCTCCACCGAAAGCTGCAGGTCGGCAATGCAGTTGCGGTACATTAAAATATGGCTTTCGGAGGAGGAGAGCATCTCGGTAAAGGTCAGCCCCAGCTTCTCCCCGCCGGTGCAGCGGGTAATGTGCGATGTATCAATTCCCTGCTCGTTAAAGTAATCGACCACATAGTCACCGAACTGGTCGTCTGATACCTTGCCGATAAAGCCGGCGCGCATCCCGTGGCGGGTTACGCCGACCGCGATATTCGCCGGGGACCCGCCGACAAATTTTTCAAACACATGTACCTTTTTGAGCGGCTTAAACTCCTCCTTCACCTGCTCATTGTAGGCGGGGTTAAAGTCAATCGCCACCCGCCCTAAAAGAATCAGGTCAAACGGCCGCGAGCGGTCAAATTCCATATAGCCCATAGGCTGCCTCCGTTCTCTCGTCTTCGCTTTGCGTGTGCGTGCTTTTTGCGTGCGTTTATCCGTGCCTTTATCCTATCACACTCCTGCAAAATCTTCAAGGGGCTTTTGGGAGGCGAAACTGCCAAAATCTGCGGCAGATATTTGGCGCACCCGCTCAAAGGTTGTATTTTGTTTTAATGGCGATATCGGTATACATATATTCCGCATCCGGGTCCTTATTCCAGCGAAGCTTATCGGCCAGCAGCGAGAGCGCGCGGTAGCCCTGGGTGTATCCATCCTGGTCGATGAGAAAATCGGCGAATTCCTCCTGCAGCAGCCGGGCGTTTTTCGGCGTCAGGTCATAGAGGATGACAAAGGGTCGGCGCTTCGGCTGCAGCTTTTCAAACGCCTGCTTTACCCCCGCCTGTCCCCCGGAGACCACCAGAATGCCCGCAAGGTCGGGATAGGCGCCCATCGCCTGCAGAATGCAGCTCTCCACCTGCTCGGTGCGGTCAAAGCTGCTCTGAATGCCGATAAGCTCCATCCGCGGGAAGGCGGTCTTCATCTCCTGCACAAATCCGTCAATCCGCCGGCTGCCCGCGCTGTTGGAGAAACTGCCAGTGATGCCCAGCACCTTCCCCTGCCCGCGAAGCATCAGCCCCATCAGCCCGGCTGCTGCCCGGCCGCTTTTTTCGTTATCCAGCCCGACAAAGCAGGCGCGCCCGGTGCCCACAATATCCGAATTAAAGGTAACGACCGGCACCTGCCCGGCGCTCAGCTGCCGCAGCCGCTCGCGCACCTCATCGCAGTCCACCGGCATGATGGCCAGCGCGTCTATCCCCTGCTGCAAAAGTTCCTCTATCAGGCGCAGCTGCTCAGCGGCATCCACCCCCGCGCCCTCGCGCAGCAGCACCCGAATACCCTGCTTCTCCAGCTTTCTGCTCTCCTCGCGGATTCCCCGGTTCACCTCCAGCATAAAGGAGGCGCCGGAAAGCTGGGTGATAACCCCGATGCTCTTCTGATATTCCCGACCGCCGCCGGCCGCCAGCCGCTTCTGCTGGCGGCTCACATAGCCGAGCTCCTCCGCTATCTGCTCAATTTTTTCCGCTACCTCGGGACGTATTCTCCCCCGGTGGTTGAGCGCGCGGTCCACCGTTCCCCGGGATACGCCCGCGCGCGCCGCTATCTGCTCAATCGTTACCGCCATAAGGATAGTTCCTTTCCTTCTTGCATCACACGCAAAACGCACATTTTTATAAAAAGCACGCATTTTCTCTATTATAGCGACCCCTCTGCGCCTTTGCAAGCGCAGAGGCCCCCGCGGCGAAAATTTTTTTGAAGCGCGCCGCCCAAAATGCTTCCGTTCATCCGGCAGGCGGCCTGCTATAATGGAAAAAAACGGGCGACGGTTTCCCTCCTGCCTGCGCTCTTTTCAGCGGGCCGGCCGAATGAAAACGAAAGGAAGACGAACTTGTTTAACGGACTGAACATGCATATGGGCACGCTGCCGCTGCTCTCGAATGCGCGCACCCGCTCCATTTCCCCGGAAAACCCGGATGCGCCAAAGCGGGCGGCGCTCGCTGCGAGCTGGAACAGGGCGGCGCGCGGCCCGCG
Organism: Provencibacterium sp.; assembly: GCA_022792175.1. GTDB lineage: Bacteria > Bacillota > Clostridia > Oscillospirales > Ruminococcaceae > Harryflintia. The sequence goes on along the minus strand of JAAWAN010000022.1, from coordinate 259,744 downwards.
AGCTCGGCCGCAGCTGGAAGGTCAATCCCTTTCTGGTCATCCCCGCAGGGGAAACGGTCACCCTCGCCGATATCGGCGAGGCGGGCGCCATTCAGCACATCTGGATGACGCCGGCCGGCCACTGGCGGTATCTGATTCTGCGCATCTACTGGGACGGGCAGGAGAGCCCCTCGGTCAAGTACCCGGCCGGAGACTTTTTCTGCTGCGGCTGGAATGAGTATGCGCAGCTTTCGGCGCTGCCGGTCTGCCTCAATCCCGTGCTACTGAACGGTGCCCTTTCGCCGCGGCTGCCGCATCGCCCTGCAAAACCTCGCCGAAGAGGAGACCGCCGTCTATTATCAGATTGACTATACCCTCACCGGCGTTCCGGAGGACGCCGCCTACTTCCATGCGCAGTTTCGGGGGTCAACAGCTGTCGCTGGTGGGGAAAGGGGGAAATCAAGTTCTATCTGGATGGCGACAGCGAATTTCCCACCATCTGCGGCACCGGCACCGAGGACTACTTCTGCGGTTCCTATAACTTCGAGGAACCGCACACCCATGACCACTATGTCCCCTTTACCACCCCCTATTCCGGCCTGCCGCAGGTCATAGAGCCGGACCGGCTCTACCGCAGCCAGTTCCGCTTCGGCCTGTACCGCTTTCATATTAATAATCCCATCCGCTTCGAAGGAAATCTGCGGGTCACCATTCAGGCGCTCGGCTGGCGGGATGGCGGGCGCTATCCCCCTTTGCAGGACGATATCGCCTCGGTGGCCTTCTGGTATCAGACGCTGCCCACCGCTCCCTTCCCCCGCTCCCGGAAAAGGACCGGCTGGAGATTATCTGAAAAAACAGTATTTTTCCTGCCGGTTCGAATTGACCGGCAAAAATCCGGAAATACTTTCAGTGTAACCGGCAGGCAGCGCGGCCGCCGCTTCCCCTTAGATAAAACAATATTTTCCGTTTCAGCGTTTTTTTGACAGTCTGACCCTTTACAAAGAGAAACAAAGATGATAAAATGACGCTTGTATGACCGTTTTCGCAGAACAGCGGACTTTCGCCGGCCCTTTGCGGCGGATACACCTCAATCCCTGTCCTATGATTACCGGTTAAAGATTTTATAAAGAGGTGCATGACCTATGATGAGAAAAGAGGAAAAGCAGGAGGTCATCCTGCAGAACGCCATCCATGAAGGTGACACCGGCTCCCCCGAAGTACAGATCGCCATTCTGACCAAGCGCATCAACGACCTGCAGGAGCATTTTAAAGAGCACAAGAAGGACCACCATTCCCGCCGCGGCCTGCTGCGGATGGTCGGCCGCAGGCGCAACCTGCTCAACTACCTGCAGAAGAAGGATATCGTCCGTTACCGCGCCCTGATTGCCAAGCTCGGCATCCGTAAATAATTCCGGTAAACGCGAAGGCAGGAGCGGCGCGGCCGCCCTGCCTTCCAATGCATTTCCCGGAAAAAACCACCTGTCCGCCGCGGGCGCAGGGGTGTCCCTTTAGCAGTGAATCGGCGGCCCGGAAAACCGGCCGGGCCGCGGATTTATTGCTAAATCGCGCCTTGCCGCCCGCCCCAAACCTTAAAAATTTTATTCAGGAGGCAGCAAGATGTTTGAAAATTTCCGCGTGTTTAAAACAGAGTTTGCCGGTCGGGAAATCTCCTTTGAAACCGGCATGATGTGCGGCCTCTCGAGCGGCTCCTGCCTGGTCCGCTGCGGAGAGACCACCGTTCTCTGCAACGTAACGATGGCCCAGAAGCCGCGCGAGGGGATTGATTTCTTCCCTCTCTCGGTCGATTTTGAAGAGAAGCTCTATTCGGTCGGCAAAATCCCCGGCTCCTTCCTCAAAAGGGAAGGCCGCCCGAGCGATAAGGCGATTCTCGCCTCCCGTCTCGTGGACCGCCCCATCCGCCCGCTCTTCCCGAAGGACATGCGCAATGATGTTTCAGTCGTGATGACCGTGCTCTCGGTTGATCCGGATGTTCAGCCGGAGGTGCTCGGCCTGTGCGGCACCTCCTTCGCCCTCTCGATTTCCGATATTCCCTGGAATGGGCCGGTCGCCGGTTGCAACGTCGGCCTGGTGGATGGCGAAATCATCCTGAACCCGAATGAGGAGCAGCGCAAAAAGACCGACCTCGACCTGACGGTCGTCGCCAGCCGGGACAAGATTGTCATGATTGAGGCGGGCGCCAACGAGGTGGAGGAGGAGACGATGCTCTCCGCCATCGCCAAAGCGCAGGATGAGCTGCGCAAAATGGTCGCCTTTATTGCGGATGTGCAGGACGAAATCGGCAAAGAGAAGAAGACCTTCGAGTCCAAAGAGGTTCCGCATGAGCTGTTCGATGCGGTGAAGGAATATGCCGAGGAGCGCGTAGGCGCCGCCCTGCTTTCGGATGACAAGACGGTGCGCGACCAGAACCTCGCGCCGGTGGTGGAGGACATCCACCAGAAGTTTGACCCCGAATATCCCGAGCAGGAGGCGCTCATCGACGAGGCCGTCTACAAGCTGCAGAAGACGATTGTGCGCGGCTGGCTCAAAAAGGGAAAGCGGGTAGACGGGCGCGGGCTCGATGAAATCCGCCCGCTCGATGCGCGTGTCGGCCTTATTCCGCGCGTACACGGCAGCGGCATGTTTACCCGTGGGCAGACCCAGGTGCTCACCATTTTAACCCTCGGCCCCGTTTCCGATGCGCAGATGCTCGACGGGATTGACGGGGAGGATTCCAAGCGCTATATGCACCAGTATAACTTCCCCTCCTACTCGGTCGGCGAAACCCGCCCCTCCCGCGGCCCGGGCCGACGCGAAATCGGCCATGGCGCGCTCGCCGAGCGCGCGCTGCTGCCGGTGATTCCGCCGGTGGAGGAGTTCCCCTATGCGCTGCGGCTCGTTTCCGAGGTACTCTCCTCCAACGGCTCCACCTCCCAGGGCTCCATCTGCGCCTCCACTCTCGCGCTGATGGATGCGGGCGTTCCGATTAAAACCCCGGTGGCCGGCATCTCCTGCGGCCTTATCACCGATGACGACGGCAGCTGGATGACGATGGTCGACATCCAGGGGCTGGAGGACTTTTTCGGTGATATGGACTTCAAGGTCGGCGGCACTCACAAGGGTATCACCGCCATCCAGGTGGACATTAAGGTGGACGGGCTGACGCTCGATATCATCCGCGAGGCCTTCGAGAAGACCCGCAAGGCCCGCATCCATATTCTGGACGATATCATGAAGCCGGTCATTGCCGAGCCGCGCGCCGAGCTCTCGAAGTATGCCCCCAAGATGCTTTCGATGAAGATCGATGTCGATAAAATCCGCGAGGTCATCGGCTCGGGCGGCAAGGTAATTCAGAAGATCTGCGCCGAATGCGACGTAAAGATTGACATTGAGGAGGACGGCAGCGTCTTCGTTTCGGCCATTGATATCGACAACGCCCGCCGCGCCATCAACGTTATCAACACCATCGTCAACGACCCGGAGATCGGTGCGCTCTACAAGGGCCGCGTTACCCGGATTATGAACTTCGGCGCGTTCGTGGAAATCGCCCCCGGCAAGGAGGGGCTCTGCCACATCTCCAAGCTTGAAAACCACCGCGTGGAAAAGGTGGAGGATGTCGTCAACGTTGGCGACGAGGTAGTCGTTATGGTCACCGAAATCGACCCGCAGGGCCGCATCAATCTCTCTCGCCGCGATGCACTCGCCAAGCTGGCCGAGAAGAAAAACGCAAAATAAAAGCTGCCCTCAAAGGTGAATATCTTCTGCGCATCCGGTTCGTGCCGCTTTCTGCGGCCATCGAATCGGATGCGCCTCATTTTTGGAGCATTTCAGCCCGCCGGCGTCAGAAAAAAGTATCCGCTTTTTCGTTTATGCCGACTCCCCGTCCCATAAATTCCAGCCGGCGCAGGAGATGATTTTTGCCTCCGGGCATATATATAATAATAAAGCCGAAGAGCGGGGGCCTGCCCTCCGGCAGCTTTTCAGGCGCACCTTTTAGAGCCCGTTGACATAAAAAGCGCGAAAATGGTATAATATTTCCATCATTTCCTAATCTTTATAAACCTTCCATTTTTTGTGAATTTTAAACAAACTGCCGCAGGAAAACGCCCGAGCAGCATGACACGGGGCAGCAGAATGGAGATCAAGGGTGAAATGAAAAAAAGAACAGAGAAAAAAAGGGGGAGCAAAGGCGTCCCTCTGCTTCTTCCCATTATCCTAGTGTTTTGTATTTTGGGCACAGTCGTATTCTCTGTGTCCCACCAGATATCCCGGGAGATGTCCCTGTCTGCCATTCAAAATCTGAGCGAAAGCCTGAATTTGATTAAATCCACCATCGAGACCATCCTGAAAAATGAAGCGGAATTTCAGAAGCTGATGGCGCACGCGCTTACCCGGGAGGAAAACCCGGAAGAATATATCCGTTTTTATGAAAAAAACCAGACGATGGTCAAAATATCGCTCATCCTTTCAGGAGAAACGCAGGGCATTTCCAGTACCGGAGAGACCTTCTCTGAGGAAGGGCTGGACTTTTCCTCCGGGCGAACGATAGAAGAGCTGCCGGTCTCCCAGTCCTACGTAAATTATATGGGAACCTGGGCCTATACCATGAAATGCCCTGTGGTAAAGGACGGCCGGGAGACAGCAACGCTCTATATCGAATATACTTATGATTCACTGGACAGATCCCTGCCGGACGGGTTTTATGACCAGAAGGCCATGCTCTATATTATGGACGCACAGAGCGAACGCTTTGTGTTAAAGCCCGAGGGGATGGGCAAACGCAACGCGGGCCATCTGAATCTGGAGGACTTTTACCGGGCGAACAATATTCAGAATCCGGCGCTGCACGCCGAAATTTCAGAATGCCTGAAAACCGGGGAGAACGTCCTCTTCTACCATGATATCCGCTCGGTAAACGCGCTGAACTATATGTGGCCGGTCAATAATGGTTCCATCTTCCTGGTGGGTTATGTTCCCGTCGAGGCCATCCAGCAGGAGGGCAGAACGGTCAACCAGAACATTTTCATCGTCGTTTTTGTCATGCTGGCCGCATTTTTCTTCTGTTGCTCCCTTTACTATCTGAACCAGCGCCAGCAGAATAAAATCCGCAGGGAGCGGGAAATACACAACCGCCAGCTGGCAGAGGCTCTGCAGGCCGCACAGATTGCGAGCAATTCCAAAACCACCTTCCTTTCCAATATGTCGCACGATATCCGCACGCCGATGAACGCCGTTCTCGGCTTTGCTACCCTGCTTTCGATGGATGTGGAAAACCCGGTGAAGGTAAGGGAATACACCAAAAAAATCATGGCCTCCGGCCAGCACCTGCTCAGCCTTATCAACGATGTTTTGGATGTTTCCAAAATCGAAAGCGGGAAGGTCGTATTAAACCTTGAAAAATTCGCCCTGAACGACCTGGTCTCTTCGGTGGATACGATTATTCAGCCGATGGCAAAAGCAAAAAAGCAGCACTTTCATGTCGATGTGACAGGGCTTGAGCACGAAAACCTGATAGGGGATGAAACGCGGGTTAACCAGGTCCTCATCAACCTGCTCTCCAATGCGGTAAAATACACCCCGGAGGATGGGGATATCTGGCTGCGCATCATCGGGCTCCCGCAGCGCTCCAGCCAGTATGAGCGCCTTCTCATTGAAGTGGAGGATACCGGGTATGGCATGACACCGGAATTTCTCACCACCATTTTCGATGCCTTCACCCGCGCGGAAAACAGCACGACAAACAAGGTGCAGGGCACCGGCCTGGGGATGGCCATTACCAAAAGCATAGTCGAACTCATGGGCGGCAGCATCAATGTTTTAAGCGAGGTAAATAAGGGCAGCCTCTTCCGGGTGGAGCTGGAGTTTCGCATTCCGGAGGACCAGGCCGACCGGCACTTCTGGGAGAAAAACGGCATCCGCCGGATTCTGGCGGTGGATGGCAAAGAGAAAACCGGCGGCAGCATCGCCCTGCTGATGAAGGATACCGGCGTTCTGGTAGAAACAGCGGCAGGCCTGACAGAGGCGGTGCAGAAGATAGAAAGCGGCGGCGAGGAGAGCGCCTATCAGGTTGTTCTGGTGGATGGGAGCCTATCCGATGCGTCCGCCGCGGAGGCGGTTCAAAGGCTGCGGGAAATTCTGCCGCCTGCCGTTCCCATCCTGCTGCTTATGCCCTATGATGCAGAAGAGGCACAGCAGACACTTGAGGCAGATAATGCCGGAACCATTATGAAGCCGTTTTTCGTCTCTGCATTCCAGGCAAAAATTCTGGAAATGCAGGCGAAACCGGAGGAAGAGCGCCCGAAAGCAGAGACAGCTGACGGGCTGCAGGGAATGCGCTTTCTTGCCGCGGAGGATAATGAAATCAATGCGGAAATTCTGTCAGAAATTCTGGATATGGAGGGCGCCGGCTGTGAAATCGTTGAAAACGGCCAGCTGGCGGTGGAGCGCTTTCAAAACGCCGGCGACGGCGAGTTTGACGCCATTTTGATGGATGTTCAGATGCCGGTAATGAACGGCTATGACTCCACCCGGGCCATCCGCTCCCTAAAGCGGTGCGATGCAAAGACCATTCCCATCATCGCCATGACGGCAAACGCATTCGCGGAGGACGAACGGGCCGCCCTGGATGCCGGCATGAACGCGCATGTGGCCAAACCCATTGATGTGAAGCTGTTAAAGAAGGTCATTCATCAGTACACAAAGAAAAGAGATGAAGAATGAAAAGCAATCTGAAAAGAAAAGGCAAAACCCTGACGGCCCTCTGCCTTGCGGGAACAGCCGCACTGATAATGGCCTCCTGTACCGGCAATGTAAATCCCGATAAAAACCTGCTACCCTCACAGGACAGCGGCAAAAAAACGGTCAACCTTTTCAGCCCCATGGAAAAAATCGAACCGGATGCCGACAGCACAGCCAGAAATGCGGCGGATACCACCGTGGCCATGGCGGAGCAGCAGCTGGGAGTGACGGTAGCCTACCGCACCTACACGGCAGAAAATTATCAGGATAAAACCTATGACGAGGTCGCTCTCGACCGGGCGCGCAACAATATGGATGACCTGTATCTGCTCAATCCCGATACCATTCTGACGCTGGGAGTAGAGGGCTCACTGATGGATTTATCCGGCCTCAGCTGCGCAGAAAATCTGCGGGAGGTGGTGAAGGTAGCCAATACGGTAAACGGCAAGCTGGTGGCGATTCCTCAGGAGGTGGTCGCATATGGCCTGTTTATCAATAAAGATATGTTCGACCGCTATCAGCTGGAGCTTCCGGAAACGCCGGAGGATTTTCTGGAGTGCTGCCGGGTATTCAGGGAAAACGGCATTGAAACTCCTGTCGGTACAAACCGCTGGTGGCTGGAGACGTTTGTTCTTGCTCAGGCCTATGCAGACCTCTATAACGGGGGAAACACCCAGGCGCAGATAGATGCGCTCAACAGCGGGCAGGCAAAGTACAGCGACTATATGCGCCCCGGCTTTGAATTTCTGAAAAAGCTCATCGACCTCGGCTATGTCAATGCCGAAAAGGCACTCGTCAGCGAGGCTATTGAAGGGGAGGGCGCAGATTTTCTGGCGCAGAAAACCCCCATTGTTATGGCCTATTGGGGAGCGGCGAACACAGAGACCGCCTATGGAAACCCGGATTTTAACCTGCAGGTCATCGGCTTCCCCAGCAGCCGGGGACAGATACCGGTCATGTCCATGACCGGCTACGCCATAGGCGCTAACGCGGAGCATGCAGAAGACGCCCTGCGTACGCTGGACGTAATACTGTCCGACGAGGCGCTGCAGGTCTATTCGGAAATCAACCGGGTTATCTCCCCCTCTAAAAATGTGGAGGTGGACTGTATTCCCGCGCTGAAGCCGCTCAATGATAAAATTCAGGAAGGGGTCTTCGTCCTCGGCTCCAACGCCGGGCTCAAGGTAGAGCAGTGGGGCAATACCTGCCTCATTGTCCGCGAGCTGCTCAGCGGAGCCACAGTGGATGAATGCATGGCAGCATTCGATAAACTGCAGGAGGAGTCGCTGAATAAATAGCGCCTCTGCCGTTTTGCTCCCCTGTTTTTGTAGCAAGTCCGTTTCATCTGCGAAAGCCCGCCGCCTCGCGGTCTTCGCAGATGAAACGGACTTTTTCTTTTTCGGAGGGAAAATAGACCTTTTAAAGCAGGAAAAGGCAGGCAAATCGAAAAGCGGGTTCCTCCTTTCAGCTAATTGTAGAAAATTTAACAATAAATCCCTTGTTTGGATGGTTTTTTCGAAAAATTTCCATCGATTTCGCAAACTTTCCATAGACGCGGCCTGCCCGTTTCTGGTATAATGGGAGTAAAGAGGCAGGTTGCTCGTTAATTTTTTGACATGAGCAGCCTGTTATTCTCGCAAGGAGGTAGTCACAAACATGGCAAATACCATAAGCTCTCTGAAGTTCTCCGGAACAAAAGAGCAAGAGGCGCAGCTCATGGCCGTGATTGACGAGCTGCGTTCCCAAAAAGGGGCGCTCATGCCGATCATGCAGAAGGCCCAGGAAATTTACGGTTACCTGCCCATCGAAGTGCAGCAGATGATCGCGGATGAACTGAACATCCCGCTCGAGGAGGTATACGGCGTAGCCACCTTCTACGCACAGTTTGCCCTGAACCCGAAGGGCCGCTACAAGATTTCCGTCTGCCTCGGGACCGCCTGCTATGTCAAGGGCTCGGGCGATGTATATGAGCGGCTGATGGATACGCTCGGCATCAAGGGCGGCGAGTGCACGCCGGACGGCAAGTTCTCTCTCGAAGCCTGCCGGTGCGTCGGCGCCTGCGGCCTGGCCCCGGTTATGATGATTAACGACGAGGTCTATGGCCGCCTGAAGCCCGAGGACGTGGATGACGTGCTCGCCAAATATAAGGATCGGTAACAGGCCATGATGCAGGAGCTTTCGCTGAATATCCTGGATGTGGCGCAGAATTCGGTGAAGGCGCGCGCCTCACTGATTACCATCGCAGTCGATGAGGATACGGCGGCGGACCTGCTGCGCATTACCATCGCGGACAACGGCTGCGGCATGACCCCCGAGGTGCTCGCGCAGGTGACCGACCCCTTTTACACCACCCGCACCACCCGCAAGGTGGGTCTGGGGGTGCCGCTGTTAAAGATGGGCTGCGAAATGACAGGGGGACATTTCTCCATTGAGTCCGAGCCGGGAAAGGGAACGACCGTTCTGGCACAGCTCGGCCTCTCCCATATCGACCGCTCCCCTCTGGGGGATATCTGCTCCACCGTTGTTTCTTTAATCCAGTGCAATCCGGATATTGACTTTGTCTATACCCACCGGACGGAAAAAGGCGAGTTTTCTGCCGATACGCGCGAATTCCGCGCCGTTCTCGAGGGGATACCGCTTTCCTCCCCCGAGGTGGTGGCGTTTATCCGCGAATATATCGGCGAGCATCTGACTGAAATTGAAGGTGGGAAAAACTGAGGCTGTATAAGGGAAATCCCCCTCCGAAAGACCCGAGAGAAAGGAATCGATGAATCAATGAAAAGCTTAGCGGAACTGCAGGCTCTGCGCGATAAAATGAAGAACAATATCGGCATCCGGGATGACGACCAGGCCTCCATCCGCGTGGTTGTCGGCATGGCCACCTGCGGCATTGCCGCCGGCGCGCGCCCGGTACTCGCCGCGTTTACCGAAGAGGTTGCCAAAAGGCAGCTGCAGAATGTCGCCGTCGGCCAGACGGGCTGCATCGGCATCTGCCAGTATGAACCGGTGGTCGAAGTCTTCATGCCCGGCCAGGAGAAGGTCACCTATGTGAAAATGACCGCTGAAAAGGCGGCGCGCGTGGTCAACGACCACCTGGTCAACGGCAACGTCGTGACCGAATACACCATCGGCGCGAACGCGAAGTAAGGAGGAAACACAATGTATCGTTCACATGTGCTGGTCTGCGGCGGCACCGGCTGTACCTCTTCAGGCAGCGCGCAGATTATAGATACGCTCGAAAAAGAGCTCAAGCGCAACGGCCTGGAGAATGAAATCAAGGTCATCAAGACCGGCTGCTTCGGCCTTTGCGCGCTCGGCCCCATCATGGTCGTTTATCCGGAAGGCGCCTTCTATTCGATGGTGCGCCCGGAGGATATTCCCGAAATCGTTTCCGAGCACCTGCTCAAGGGCCGTATCGTCACCCGGCTGCTCTACCAGGAGACGGTCGAGTCGGACACCATCAAGAGCCTCAACCACACCGATTTTTACCGCAAGCAGATGCGCGTCGCGCTTAAAAACTGCGGCGTTATCGACCCGGAGAACATCAACGAATACATAGCCTACGACGGGTATCAGGCGCTGGGCAAGGTGCTCACCGAAATGACCCCCGCCGAGGTTATCGAGGAAATCAAAAAGAGCGGGCTGCGTGGGCGCGGCGGCGCGGGCTTCCCGACCGGCCTCAAGTGGAGCTTTGCCGCCAAATATGAGGACGACCAGAAGTATGTCTGCTGCAACGCCGACGAGGGCGACCCCGGCGCATTCATGGACCGCTCGATTCTCGAGGGCGACCCGAACGTTGTCATTGAAGCGATGGCGATTGCCGGTTACGCCATCGGCGCAAGCCAGGGCTATGTCTATATCCGCGCCGAGTACCCCATTGCCGTTAAGCGTCTGACCATTGCCATCAATGAGGCGCGGGAGATGGGCTTCCTCGGCAAGGACATCTTCGGCACCGGCTTTAATTTTGACCTCGATATCCGCTTGGGCGCCGGCGCATTCGTCTGCGGCGAGGAAACCGCGCTGATGACCTCGATTGAGGGCCACCGCGGCGAGCCGCGGCCCCGCCCGCCGTTCCCGGCCGAAAAGGGCCTGTTCCAGAAGCCCTCGGTTCTCAACAACGTTGAGACCTATGCGAATATCCCGCAGATCATCCTCAAAGGCGCTGACTGGTTCAATCAGATCGGCACCGAGAAGAGCAAGGGCACCAAGGTCTTCGCCCTCGGCGGCAAGATCAACAATACCGGCCTCGTCGAGGTGCCGATGGGCACCACCCTGCGTACCATCGTCGAGGAGATCGGCGGCGGCATCCCGGGCGGCAAAAAGTTTAAGGCCGCGCAGACCGGCGGCCCCTCCGGCGGCTGCATCCCGGCCGAGCACCTCGATGTGCCGATCGACTATGACAACCTGCTTGCCATCGGCTCAATGATGGGCTCGGGCGGCCTGATTGTTATGGATGAGGACACCTGCATGGTGGATATTGCCAAGTTCTTCCTCGAGTTCACCGTAGATGAGAGCTGCGGCAAATGCACCCCCTGCCGCATCGGCACCAAGCGGATGTATGAAATCCTTGACAAAATTTCCAAGGGCAAGGCCCATGTGGAGGATCTTGAGCGGCTCGACAAGCTTGCCCAGTATATTAAGGACAACGCCCTGTGCGGCCTCGGCCAGACCGCTCCGAACCCGGTCCTCTCGACCATTCGTTATTTCCGCGATGAATACATGGCGCATATCGTTGATAAGCGCTGCCCGGCCGGCGTCTGCAAAGAGCTGATGAACTACTATATCGACGAATCGAAGTGCAAAGGCTGTACGCTTTGCGCCCGCAACTGCCCGGTCGGCGCTATCAGCGGCAACATCAAGGAGCCGCACATCATCGACCGCAGCAAGTGCATCAAGTGCGGCGCCTGCATGGAGAAGTGCAAATTCGGCGCAATCGAAAAACACTGAAAGGCATGCCGCCCGTCTGCCCCTACCCGGGGAAAAAACGCTTCGCGCCCCTGCCCCGCCTGACCGGGCGACGGCGGGACTGCGCCGGACAAAGGGACGTCCGCAAAAGCTTTTGCGCTTTATGGACGCCCTGCACGAATCCCCAGAAAGGAATGGTCATTTAAATGGAAATGGTCAATATCAAAATAAACGGTATTCCCCTGAGCGTACCGAAGGGGAGCACCATTCTCGAGGCGGCCCGCCAGGCCGGCATCGAGATTCCCACGCTGTGCTATCTGCGTGATGTCAACGAAATCGGCGCCTGCCGCATCTGCGTCGTCGAGGTTAAGGGCGCCCGCTCGCTGGTCGCCTCCTGCGTCTATCCCGTCAACGAAGGGATGGAGGTATTCACCAATACCGCGCGGGTGCAGGAATCCCGCAGGATGACCCTCGAGCTCATCCTCTCCAACCATGAGAAAAACTGCCTGTTCTGCGTGCGCAGCGGCAACTGTGAGCTGCAGAAGCTCGCGCAGGAATATGGCCTTAACGACCCGATGGCCTGGGCCGGCGAGATGAACCACTATGAAACGGATAATTCCGCTGTCCATATGTGGCGCAACAACAACAAGTGCATCCTCTGCCGGCGCTGCTCGGCTGTCTGCGCAAAGAACCAGGCGGTGGGCGTCATCGGCGCCAACGACCGAGGCTTTGCCACCCATATCGGCTGCGCCTTTGAGCTTGACCTCGCCCAGACCCCCTGCGTCAGCTGCGGGCAGTGCATCGCCGTCTGCCCGGTGGGCGCCATCGGCGAGAAGGATGACGGACCGAAGGTCACCGCCGCGCTGCGCGACCCGGAGAAGTTTGTCGCTGTTCAGGCGGCTCCCTCCATCCGCGCCACTCTCGGCGAGGAGTTCGGCCTGCCGGTCGGTACCAACGTAGAGGGCAAGATGGTGGCCGCCCTGCGCCGCCTCGGCTTTGACAAGGTATTCGATACCGATTTCGGCGCCGACCTCACCATTATGGAGGAGGCCAACGAGCTGGTTGAGCGGGTGAAGAACGGCGGCAAGCTGCCGATGATTACCTCCTGCTCTCCCGGTTGGATTAACTTCTGCGAAATGTACTATCCGGATATGCTGGAGAACCTTTCGAGCTGCAAGAGCCCGCAGCAGATGTTCGGCGCGGTGCTCAAGACCTTCTATGCGAAGAAGGAGAACCTCGACCCGAAGAATATCGTCAGCGTTTCGGTGATGCCCTGCACGGCCAAGAAGTATGAAATCGGCCGCGACGACCAGAGCGCCGCGGGCTTGCCCGATCTGGATATCACCATCACCACCCGCGAGCTGGCGCGGCTCATCCGCGCGGCGGGCATCGATTTTGCCAGCCTGCCGGATGAGGAATTTGATACGCCTCTCGGCATCGCCTCCGGCGCGGGCCACATCTTCGGCGCGACCGGCGGCGTTATGGAAGCGGCGCTGCGCACCGCCTACGAGACGCTGACCGGCGAAAAAGCCGCCTCGCTCGAGTGGAAGGAAGTCCGCGGTACCGAAGGGGTCAAGGAAGCGAGCTACAAGGTAGGGGATCTCACCGTCAATGTGGCGGTCGCGAGCGGCCTCTCGAATGCCCGCAAGGTGCTTGACGCTGTCAAGAGCGGCGAAAAGGACTACACCTTTATTGAAATCATGGCCTGCCCGGGCGGCTGCGTCAACGGCGGCGGCCAGCCGATTCAGCCCGCCTCGGTGCGCAACTTTGTTGACCTCAAGGCGCTGCGCGCCAAGGCCCTCTATGAAGAGGATGCCGGCATGGATCTGCGCAAGAGCCATGAGAACCCCGCTATCAAGGAGCTCTATGATAAGTTCCTCGAGAAGCCGGGCAGCCACATCGCCCATGAGGTGCTGCACACCTCCTATAAGGCGAGAAAGCGCTATACGATATAAGAAACAACGGCAGGCAAAAGGCCGGGAGCAACTCCCGGCCTTTTTTCCATTTTGCCAAAATGCGGACTGTGCAGGCGGGCTTTCCTGCTGTGGCAAAAATATCTTTATTCAAAGAGCAAAGAATCCCCCATTTTAAAGTAAAAGGCCGCAGCTGAGGGCCTTTCTCTTTTACAGAATAATCCTGACAGAATCTCCCTGCGCCGATTCCGCTTCCACCAGCGTCAACCCCCGGTAACGCCCAAGGCAGCGGCCCAGCGCGCGTAGCAGCTCGCCCAGCGCCGTTTCATCCAGCCAGCCCGGCCAGCTGCCCTTTGGCCCCGGCAGCGCTGTTTTATTCCCCTCTTCTTCCGGCTGCCCCTGCCCATCCGCCTGCGCCTTCTGCGAAACAGCCTGCAGAATGATTTTGGCCAGCAGCCGGCTGCCCAGCCCGGTGCGAATAAAACCGGCGGAGAAATGCAGCGGCAGCTGCCGCCCGTTTTTCTTACGAATCTGAATCGTCATTCTTTTCCCTCAGCTGACGGTGATTTCGACGATATCGCCCTCGGCGCTCTCCACCTCAACCAGCTTGCCGATAGCCCCCTCGTCCACCAGGCGGATGATCTTCTCCAAGTCAATCTTTTGCAGAATCTCCTGCCCCTCAAACTGGGGCAGCTCCAACCCGATTTCCAGCGCTACCTTGACCAGTGCCACCGGCAGGTTGACCTTTACCCTGTCCCCCTTTACCGTCTGCCCCCGGATGCGCAGCAGCATCCCATCGATATTTTTCTTTTCCTCGGGCGAAAGCATGCGCGCCTCCTGCATCGCCTCCCCCCGCAGCAGCATATCCACCGAAATCTGAAACAGCTCCGCCAGCTTCGGCAGCGCCGCAATATCCGGACAGGTGAGGTCGTTTTCCCATTTGCTGACCGCCTGCGGGGAAACCTCCATATATTCCGCCAGCTGCTCCTGGGTCATGTTCGCCCGCCTTCTGTACTGCGCAATCCGCGCGCCCAATGTGTTCTCCATTAAAAGCCCTTCTTTCCGCGCTCTTTGGCGCCTTGCTGCAGATCAGCGCTTTGGCTGCCTGCTTCTCCTTTATTTTACCTGCCGCCCCTTCCGAAGAAAAGGGAGGAGAAGTTGAATCCGCGAGGAATAAAACAACCGGCGGTTGTAAAAATCACAACCGCCGGTTGTTATCCGCTTTTTCGGATGGCGCTTTCCTTTGCGGGTTTCCCCGGCCCCGCGCGGACCTGCACCGCCCGCGCGCCCGCAAAGGCAGGCAAACGCCGTCTCTAAAGTTCAAAGGCAAATTCCCTGTATGAGCTTTTTGCAGCGAAGGGCGCTGCAGCCATCTCCGGCGCTTTTAAAAATAACGGCTACTGAATGCGCAGCATGCGCGGCGCGCGGCCCTTGTAAAAGGCAAAGTAGGTGAAGCCGCAGTCGGAAAGCAGCTGCATCCCCTCGGCGATGCCATCGCCGATGTCCTCCGCCCGGTGCGAATCCGAGCCGATGGTGACAATCTCGCCGCCCAGCTCTTTAAAACGCCGGAGGATTTCCGGTGTCGGGCTCGGCTGCCCATATTCCCGGTGCAGCATATGCACGTTGAGCTCCAGCCCCTTGCCGCCTCGCACGAGGGCACGCAGAATCTCATCGATGATTTCCCCGTGTACCTGCAGGTCGCAGGGGGCCTTGTCCCGCCCCTCGATATAGCGCAGCGGATAGGTCAGGTGGGCCAATATGTCAAACTGCCCCCAGCGCACCGTCTGCAGCACATCCTCAAAATACTCTGCCAGAATCTTTCTGGTCTTCTCTTCGGTAAAACCCTGATAGTCGCCCCAATAGTAGTCCTCGCCGCTTTTCGCCGTATGTACCGAGCAGAGCACAAAATCATATTTCTGCATTTTCAGCGCCTTATAGGCGGCATCCAGATCGGAAAGCGGCTGCCCGAGCTCGATTCCCGCCGTCAGCATCAGCCGGTTCCCGAAGGCAATCTGCGCCTTGCGCACCTCGAAAACCGACTGCAGCATCCGCATGGGATACCCGTTCTCCTCATAGCTGTCAATTTCGCAGTGGTCGGTAACGGCGACCCCCATCAGCCCGTTTTCCACCGCCTTTTCGCACATAAACGTAACCGAATGGTGGCCATCCGGTGAATTATCGGAATGGGTGTGGCTGTCAAAAAGATTCAGCATTGCGCTTTCAAGCCCCTTTCGGCCCCCCGCCTGCCTCAGCAGAAATAGGCGGCCAGCTTATACAATATCCCTTAAAATTATAGCATATAAAAGTTTAGCTGTATAGGAATTTCCCGTTTTCCGATTACAAAAAATGTGCTAAGATAAAGGTGTATTTTTTGATCTGCCGGCCCTTTGGCAGACTGCACAGGAGGTGCGCTTATGAATTCGATCATCCGCCTTTCGGGCCTCTGCCCCCGAACGCCGCCGCTGCAGCCCTCTTTAACGCTGCGCGACCTGCGCGTGGCGCTGCTGGAATGCGGCGATGCCGACCTCTACCTGCTGCCCCGCCTGCTCTTTTCCCCGCCCTCCGGCGAAGCGCTCCGCTCCTCCCGCACCGTCCGCCGGGCCTGCGAGCAGGCGCTTGATGGACTCATTGCCCTCAGCCGCGAGCGGGAGGGGATGTTTGTGCTCTCCGCTTTGTTTTATGACAGCGGCTTTCCCCGCGAAGAGGCGCTCGTCATCCGCCGCGGAGAGTGCCGCCGCACACCGGTAAACGGCGAGCCACTCTGCTGCCAGATTGGGGAGCTGCCCTTCCTTGTTCTGCCCGGGGAGGCAGAAGGTCTGCTGCTGCAGACGCAGAAGATTCTCGATTCCGGCTGCGCGCTGATTTTAAACCCCGCCTATGAGCCGGCCGCCGCCGGTGCGATAAACCGCCGGGGAAAACTGATGAGCGCGCTTTCTGATGCGGCCGGCTGCGCTGTTTTCACCGTCAACGGCGGCATCGGCGACACCTCCAGCCCCCAGCTTTATGGAGGCTATATCTCGCTGGCGGAAAACGGGACGCTCTGCGCCCACCAGGCCGCCGGGCTGGAGCCCATCCGCCTTTCCTATGATCTGGATATCGACCTGCTTTGCCCAAAGAGCCGCACACAGCCGGAGCCGGTGCTCATCAGCCCCTCCCTGGAGGCGGACGGCCTGCACCGAACGGTGAACCGTACCCCCTATCTGCCTGTATCCAGGAGGGCGCGCCGCGCCTTTCTGGAGGAGGTTTTCCGCCTGCAGGCCCGCGCGCTGGCGGCGCGCATGCAGAATACCGGCATCGACCGGCTGGTGCTGGGCGTTTCCGGGGGACTTGATTCCACTCTGGCGCTGCTCGTTTCGGCCGCGGCCTGCGACCTTTTAGCGCTGCCGCGCGGGGCCATTCTGGCGGTGACGATGCCGGGGTTCGGCACCTGCGGGCGCACCTATGAAAACGCGCTGCAGCTGATGCAGGCGCTCGGCACAGAGGCGCGGGAAATCCCCATTTCGCAGGCAGTGCTCTTCCATTTTGCCGATATCGGCCACAGCCCGGAGCAGCGGGATGTCACCTATGAAAACGCGCAGGCGCGCGAGCGCGCCCAGATTCTCTTTGACCTCGGAAACCAGGAGGGGGCGCTCGTCGTCGGAACAGGAGACCTCAGCGAGGCGGCTTTGGGCTTTTCCACCTTCGGCGGCGACCATCTGGCCGGCTACAATGTCAACATCACCCTCAATAAGACCACCATCCGGGAGCTGACGGCGCTGATTGCCGAGCGGGAGCTGATTGCCGGCGTCCGGGAGACGCTGCGGGATATTCTGGATACCCCCGTTTCCCCCGAGCTGCTCCCGCCGGATGAGCAGGATACGCCCGGGCAGAAAACGGAGGAAATTCTCGGCCCCTATATTCTGCATGACTTTTTTCTCTACTATACTCTGCGCTACAGCATGCCCCCCGCCAAGCTGCTCGGCTATGCGACCATTGCCTTCGAGGGGGAGTTTGAGCCGGCCTTTATCAAGGAGAAGCTGCACATTTTTCTGCGGCGGTTCTACCAGAGCCAGTTTAAGCGCTCCTGCGCGCCGGATGCCGCAGCGGCGATGGAGCCGAATCTCATCGGCTATCAGATCCCATCCGACCTGAAGCCGGATGTCTTTCTGGATGAGCTGGAACAAATCACAATCTGAGGAGGATAAAACGCATGAGAGCAGTCATCACCGTCGTCGGTAAGGATGCCGTCGGCATTCTCGCCAAGGTCAGCGGCAAGTGCGCCGCCTATAACGCCAACGTTGTCGAGGTCAGCCAGAGCGTTCTGCAGGACCTGTTCGCCATGATTATGCTGGTGGAAATTAAAAACCTCTCCTGCCCGCTCTCCGAGCTGGGGGATCAGATGGCCCGGCTGGGCGAAGAAAACGGACTGGTTATCCATGTCATGCACGAGGATATCTTCAACTCGATGCACCGCATCTGAGGGA
Organism: Provencibacterium sp.; assembly: GCA_022792175.1. Taxonomy (GTDB): domain Bacteria; phylum Bacillota; class Clostridia; order Oscillospirales; family Ruminococcaceae; genus Harryflintia. The sequence goes on along the minus strand of JAAWAN010000022.1, from coordinate 241,749 downwards.
CAACTGGCATATTCCGCAAAGGCCAAAGGAGTGAACAGCTTGATTAACAATCAGGAAATTCTGGAGACCATCCGGATGATTCAGGACCAGCATCTGGATGTGCGCACCATTACGATGGGCATATCCCTTCTCGACTGCGCGGACAGCGATATCGAGCGCAGCTGCCGCAGGGTCTATGATAAAATCTGCCGCCGGGCGCAGCAGCTGGTGCGCACCGGGGAGGATATCGAGAAGGAATATGGCATTCCGATCATCAACAAGCGCCTCTCGGTAACGCCCATCGCCATGCTCTGCGCCGTCAGCGGCGGCAACCCGCTGCTATATGCAAGAGCGCTCGATGAGGCGGCCAAAACGGTGGGCGTTAACTTTGTCGGCGGCTTCTCCGCGCTGGTGCAAAAGGGCTTTGCCGCAGGGGACCGCCCGCTCATTGAGGCGATTCCCGAGGCGCTGGCCGAAACCGAGCGGGTCTGCTCCTCGGTCAATGTCGGCTCCACCCGGGCGGGCATCAATATGGATGCCGTCGCGCTCATGGGGCGCATCGTTCGGGAATGCGCCGAGAAAACGGCGGATAACAACTGCTTCGGCGCCGCCAAGCTGGTCATCTTCTGCAACGCGGTGGATGACAACCCCTTTATGGCGGGCGCGTTTCACGGCGTAGGCGAGGGGGACTGCAAGCTGAATGTCGGCGTCTCCGGCCCCGGCGTCGTGCGCGCGGCGCTCGCCCAGGCGCCGGAGGACTGCGACCTGACCGCTGTCGCCGAGATCATTAAAAAGACCGCCTTTAAAATTACCCGGGTCGGCCAGCTGGTCGGCGCCGAGGCCTCCCGGCGGCTGGGGGTGCCCTTTGGCATTGTGGACCTTTCACTCGCGCCGACGCCGGCCGTCGGCGACTCGGTCGCGCACATTTTAGAGGAAATCGGGCTGGAGACCTGCGGCGCCTGCGGCACAACGGCGGCGCTCGCCCTGCTTAACGATGCCGTTAAAAAGGGCGGCGTCATGGCCTCCTCCAACGTCGGCGGGCTTTCGGGCGCCTTCATCCCGGTCAGCGAGGATGCCGGCATGATTGACGCCGCGCGCAGCGGGGCACTGAAAATTGAAAAGCTCGAAGCGATGACCGCCGTCTGCTCGGTAGGGCTGGATATGATTGTCATCCCGGGCGATACGCAGGCGGAGGTCATTTCCGCGCTGATTGCCGATGAGGCGGCCATCGGGATGGTCAACTCGAAGACAACCGCCGTTCGGGTGATTCCGGCCGTCGGCAGAAAGGCGGGGGAGGAGCTCGAGTTCGGCGGGCTGTTCGGCTCCGGTCCGGTCATGGGGATAAACCCCGTCTCCCCCCACAAATTTATCCGCCGGGGCGGGCAGATTCCCGCCCCCATTCAGAGCTTAAAAAACTGAAGCCCTGGGCGGGAAGCATCCGCTCAGGAAACCGGCAGGGGGGGCACCTTTGGCCTTCTGCGGGCGGCGGGCGCTTCAGCCGCAAAACAAAAGGGAAAAGGAGGGCGTCTCTTTGTCCATCCGGCTTTTTGATTCCGAGCTCAAGGTGATGGAGGTGCTCTGGCGGCAGGGTGAGCTTTCCGCCGGGCAGCTCAGCAAAATTCTGCTGCAGGAAATCGGTTGGAACCGCAACACGACCTATACGGTGATTAAAAAGTGCATCGATAAGGGGGCCATCCGGCGCAGCGAGCCGGGCTTTCGCTGCTCGCCGCTCATCACCCGCGCCGAGGTGCAGCGCCAGCAGACAGATGAGCTGATTGAGCGAATGTTCGACGGGTCGGCCGAGCTGTTTCTCTCCTCCTTTCTGGGCGGAAAAAGCCTGAAAAAGGAAGAAATCGAGCGGCTGCATAAACTGGTCGATGAGCTGAAATAATGGAAAGGGGGAGAACCGCGTGTCCTTAGAGCCTCTATTCGTTTTTCTTTCGGGTGAGCCCGGCGGATTTCTGATTCTTTTGCTGCAGGCGAGCTTTTTTGCCGGCTGGCTGATACTGGCGCTCTTTTTCCTGCAGCGGATGAAGCTGCGCCCCGCCTCGCTCTTCTGCGCGCTGGCGGCGCTTTTGCGCCTGCTGCTGCCGCTGCCGCTGCAAAGCCCTTTAAGCCTTCACCAGCTGTGGATGGGCGAGCAAAAGGTGGCCACTTCGGTCATTGAATTTTCAGAGGGGCGCTCGGCCGTTCTTTCGTGGACTGCCGAAGCGGCCGGACCGCTTCCCGCCTTTCTGCTGCCGCTCTGGGCGGCGGGCGCCCTTTGGGTGCTGGCACTCTTTGCGCTTCGCCTTTTCCGGCAGCGCCGCCAGCTGCAGCTGTGCATTCCGCTGCCCGCCTCCTCTCCCGCAGCCGCGGCCGTGCGGGAGGCCGCGCGAGGGCGCAGCATCCCGGTTTATACCTGCGAAAATATTCCGGCGCCGCTGGTGGTGGGCATCCTGCATCCGCGCATCCTCATTCCTTCCGGGACAGCCTTTACCGATGAGCTGCGCCTGGCACTCGTGCATGAAACCGCGCACATCCGCCGCCGGCACAACCTGTTAAAGCTTTTGATGCTGCTGGCCTGCTGCCTGCACTGGTTTAATCCCCTCTGCTGGCAGCTGAAAAAGGCCCTCGGCGAGGAGCTGGAGCTCAGCTGCGACCGCCGGGCACTTCAGAGCCTGGGGGAGAATGCCCGCGCCCCCTATGCCCGGGCGCTGCTGCATTTTTATGCGCGGGAGCCATCGCCCGTCCTTTCGAGCGCCTTTGGCGCAGGTGCGGCAGAGGAGCGCATCCGGCAGATTATGACCTACCGGCCGCGGCGGGGACGGACTGTTTTCTCCCTTCTGCTTTCGCTGCTGCTCTTTTCGGCGCTGGCCTCTCTGCCCGCCGTCACCTTCTACAGCGTGACGGTGACCGCCTCGGAGGACTTTGGCCAGCTGCAGGAGGATACCTTCGCCTTTCTGGCAGAGGGGAATGCCTCCTCCGACTGGGAGGTCGAGGCGCTGCAGGCGGCGGATGAGCGGGTCCTCTATGGGACCTATACGCTGCCCTCTTCTGCAGAAAAACAGGCGGCGGAAGAAAAACCGCTAAAATCCTTTTTTCTGCGCTCTCTCCCCTCTTCCGCCGATATCCGCGCGGACGGCGCTATACAGCGGGCGGACACCGCTGTCGAAGAATCCGCCGGCCTTTACCTGGTGGAGGAAACGGCGCAAGCGGCCGGCTAAAGCGCCGCAGACAGGAAAAACGCCGGGAGGCGGCAGAAATCTTCTCTCCCCCTTGCAAAGCGGGCCGCTTCCTGTTATATTGTGTGTAGCAATTAAAAAGAAAATGGAGGACGTTAAATATGGTTATGAAAAGCGATATCATCGGCGATGTGCTTGACCGCTATCCCGAAACGGCAGAGTGCTTTATGGCAATCGGCATGCACTGCCTGGGCTGCCCCTCGGCGCGCGGCGAATCGATTGAGCAGGCCTGCATGGTACACGGTGCGGACTGCGATGCGCTGGTGGCAAAGCTCAATGAAGTCATCGGCTAAAATCCGGCAAAAGTGAATATGTGTGGGGACGGGATACGATATGAAGCGGCTTTTTCGACGTTTGCATGACCATATCTATGTGTCTGCCGGCCTTTACCGGCTGGCAGACGGGTTTACCACCTTCGCAGCAGTGCATACGGCCTTTCTCATCTTCACAAGCTTGCAGGGCGTGTTTATCAACACGCTCTTCATGCGTTTAACCGGAAATTCCCAGCTGGTGATGTATTATAACATCATCACCAACTGCGTTGCCGGTCCGATGATGATTGCCTCCTCGCTGATAGCGCGGCGCACCTCCTCCACCTTCTCGATGCGCACCGGCATTCTCTTTCATATCTGCATGTATATCACCTTCTTTTTAAGCCTGCACCATCTGGAAACGGCCATGCCGCTCATTGCCGCGCTGGCAGGCCTTGGCAACGGCTGCTACTATTTCTCCTATTCCTATATTCTTAATGCCTTTTCCACCGATGAAAGCCGGGATCTGGCCGCCTCGATTATCGGCGTTCTGGCGGGCATCGTTTCGCTGACGGTGCCGGCCCTCTCGGGGCTGGTCATCGCCCAGTTCGAGGGGCTGACCGGCTACACGGTCATGTTCGGCGTTTCTCTGGGGATGGCTATTATCACCATTCTGGTCTCAAGCAAACTGGCGCCGGTGGTCCCGGAGGACCGGCAGTCCCATCTCTCCTCCCTGCTGCGGGTTATCCGGGAGGGGAAGCTCTATAAGCTCATTTTGCTGGGGGATTTCATCAAGTGCACGCGCGAAGGGGTCTGCGGCTTTCTGTTTAACGTTCTGCTCTTTGAGGCCATCACGAATGAGGCGATTGTCGGCCTCAACACCCTTTTGGCCGGCGTCGCCTCCATTTTGGGCGCCTTCATCTATGGGCGGCTTATCGGCAGCAAAAACCGCATTCTCTCGATAGGGGCCTCGAGCACCATTTTACTGCTGTGCGCCTCCCTTCTCTTTATTCAGCTGAGCCCGCTCACCATCATCCTTTACAGTACGCTCAATGCCGCGCTGGGCCCCTTTTTGATGAACCCCGGCTTTTCCATCTGCTACCAGCATGTGCTCGGCTCGGAAAAATCCCGGCAGGCGATGGCTGAGTTCATCGGCGTTCGGGAGTGCTTTATCGGCCTTGGGCGGATATGCGGCATCATCTTTACCATGCTGATGCCGGCCTCCACCTCCGGCTATGTGACCACCATCGTCCTGCTGACGGCGGCGCAGTATCTGATGATGCTGCTCTTCCGCTATGTGCAGAACCATCATGCGCGCGAGATGGCCGAGGCCGGCGCCGCATAAAAACCGCTAAATATGCTGCGCCAGCCGGCGCATGGGAGGTGCCTTTGATGTCTGTTTTCCCGTTCCCGCAGCCGCGGGCGCTGCATCCCCGCCTGCAGGCGGTGGCAGACTATGTGCGCCCCGGTGCGCGGCTGTGCGATGTCGGCACCGACCATGGCTACCTCATCTGCGCGCTTGCGGCAAAGGGGAAAATCCCCGGAGGGATTGCCTGCGATATCCGCCCCGGCCCGCTCTCGGGCGCGCGGGCGGAGATTGCGCGCCTCGGCCTCTCGGAGCGCATAGAAACCCGCCTGTGCGACGGGCTTTCCTGCGTTTCTCCTGATGAGGCGCAGGATATTGCGATAGCCGGAATGGGCGGCGAGCTGATAGCGGAGATCATCGGCCGGGCAGTCTGGCTGAGAGACTGCAAAAAACGGCTGATTCTGCAGCCGCAGACCCGCGCGCCGCAGCTTCGCAGCGCGCTTTTTTCTCTGGGATTTTCCATTTTGCAGGAGCGCGGGGTGCGCGATGGGCGCTTTCTTTATACTGTTCTCTGCTGCCGCTATGGCGGCGCCCCCGAAGCGCCCGGCCCCCTGCTCTGCTGCACCGGTGCGCTGCCGCAGGACCGGCATCCCGAGAGCCGGGAATATCTCCTTCATCTTGCCGGGCAGCTGCAGAAAAGGGCGAAGGGCCTCTCCCTCAGCGGGAGGAAAACAGACAGCGAAGATTGCCGGCAGCTTTCCCGGCAGATTCTGGCGCTTGCTGAACAGGGGCCGGTTCCCGGCTGAACCCTCCGCCCCAAATGACAGGCCCCTTAAATTTCCGTTTCCGGCTGCGCCGGCAGCCGCAAATTTAAAAGAAAGGGATGGTTGACCCCTATGAAAGCGCAGGAGCTTTATATGCTGATTGACAGCCGGATTGCCCCCTTTTCCCTCGCAGAAGAGTGGGACAACAGCGGCTTTCTCGCCGGCGATCCGCAGGCGCAGATAGATACCGTCCTCGTCTGCCTGGATATCACCCTCCCCATCATCCGGCAGGCGGAAAAGGCCGGCGCGCAGCTCATCCTCAGCCATCATCCGGTTATCTTCCATCCGCTCAAAAGGGTGCTGGCGGACTCGCCGGTTTATGCGCTGATAAGGGCGGGGCTCTGCGCCATCTGCGCGCACACCAATCTGGATCTCGCCCGGGGCGGGGTCAACGACTGCCTCGCCGAGGCGCTGGGACTCAGGAATATCCGGCCGCTCGGAGAGAATGCGCCGGAAGAGGGAGAGGGCGTTCTGGGGCGCATCGGCGATCTGCCGCAGCCGATGACGGCAGATGAATTTGCCGCGCTCGCTTCCCGCGTGCTGCATCCCGCAGGAGGCGTGCGCTATACGGACGGGGGAAGGCCCATTCGCCGGGTGGCCGTCTGCGGCGGCGCAGGCAGCGAGCTTTACCGGCAGCTGCCGGAGGATGTCGATGCGCTGCTCACCAGCGAATTTGGTCACCATGAGTTTCTTGACTGCCTGGCCGCCGGGCTGACGGCGGTGGATGCAGGCCACTATGACACCGAGCAGATCGTTCTCTCCTCCCTGTGCGGGCGGCTGGAGGCCCTGGCCCCAAAGGTGCGCTTTATCCGGGCGCAGGAGGCGGGGCCGGTGCGCTACCTTTAAAAGAGAATTTTATGCAGATAACAAAAAGATTGCGGCGCCTGTCGGACTATGTGTAGCGGGAAACCGCTTTCTGGGATTTTTCCGGCGTTATTCAGGTGATAAAGGATGGCGAGCCGGTTTTCAGCAGCTGCCGGGGATATGCCAGCCACGAGCTGGGGGTGAAAAACACCCTCTCTACCCGCTTTTCGGCAGCCTCGGTGACCAAGCAGCTTACCGCCTTTGCCATTCTGCTGCTCTGCGACCGGGGACTTATCGACCCGCAGGCGGATGCCAACCGCTATCTGGATGCCAAAATGCAGATTCCGGCCGGGATTACCGTTCACCACCTGCTTTCCCACTGCTCGGGGTTATATAACTTCTACAATTTTGAGGATGATTTTTATATCGGCGCAGACAGGCTCCCCTTTGATAAAAAAGCTTTCTTTCGGGACTGGATAAACCGGCGGCCGGTAACGCCTGCGGGGGAGAAATTTGGCTACAACAATGCAAACTATAACCTGCTGGCCTGGATAATTGAAAACACTGCCGAACAGCCCTATGATCTCTTCCTGCGCCAGAATATTTTCCTCCCGCTGGATATGCAGGGCGCGCAAATAGATAACGGGCTCAATCTCCTTTCGGGCAGGGCGCAAAACTATATGCACGACTACGGTCAAACGGTGCGCACGCCCTACAGCAACCCCCTCTTTCACATCGGGGCAGGCGGGCTTGTCATCGACAGCGCCAGCCTGCAGAAATGGTATCATTGTCTCCGGGAAAGAAGGCTCTTGAGCGAGCGGGCTTATAAGCGCTTTTTTACGGAAAACAGCGAACACTACTGCTATGGACTCGAGCGCCATTCAGAAAACGGCAGGGTCAAATATGCCCATGGCGGCGATATGAACGGTACGGCGGCCTATGTGCAGTATTTTTTTGAGGACGACCTCTGCCTGCTGATTCTCTCCAACAACGAGTCGCTTAACCAGTACCGGCTCGGGAATGCGATGGCGGATATCCTTTATGGAAACGATCCCCCCTTTTCCGGAAAGCCGCCGGAAATTCCCCTCTCTGAAAAGCAGCTGCACTGCTTTGCGGGCACCTATCTCCCCGGCAAAGTGTGGATAGAAGTGCGGGATGATAAGCTGTATCTGGTGAGGGTCAATCAGAATATCCATATCGAGCTTTACTGCACCGGGCCCGATACCTTTGTGCGGCGCTGGGAGGAATCAGCCGCGCCCTATGTTCTCCGGGCCCCGGGAGAGGAGACGCCCTCGGTCTGGGGCTTTCATCGGGTCAGCGAAGCATTCATCTAGTGCTGCCGGTCCGGAATAAAATTTCTGACCTGCTGCAGGGCTGCGCTTTGCGGTCAGCCCTCCGCTTTTTGCAGGGCAAAGCCCATTTCCGGCCTGCGGGCTATTTTCAGAAAGGACAGGTTTATACGTATGGCCATAGACGGCATTTTTCTTCATCTTCTGCTGCAGGAGCTTGCGCCGCTCGCGGGGGATGCGCGGGTTGACCGCGTTCACCAGCCGGCGCGGGAAACACTGCTCCTCGCCCTGCGCAGCCGGAGCGGCAATAAGCGGCTGCTGCTCTCTGCCAGCCCGCAGACGCCGCGCATTCAGCTGACCGAATCGAACTACGAAAATCCCGGCACGCCGCCGATGTTCTGCATGCTGCTGCGCAAGCACCTCTCGGGCGCACGGCTGATGGGTTTTTCCCAGGTAGAGCGCGACCGGATTGTACGCATTGGCTTTGAGGGGCGAAATGATTTCGGCGATATCACCCACCCCAAGCTGGTGGTGGAAATTATGGGAAGGCACTCAAATATCATCCTGACCGATGGAGAGGGCCGGATTCTCGATGCTATCAAGCGGATTGACCCCAGCATGTCCTCGGTGCGGCAGGTGCTGCCAAATCTGCCCTATACCCTGCCGCCGATGCAGGAAAAGCTGGACCTGCTCACTGCCGGAGGGGACGCCATCTGCACCCGGATGCTGCAGACGCCCGAGCTGCCGGTAGAAAAGGCGGCGATGGCGGCGATGATGGGCATTTCGCCGGTAGTAGCCGGGGAAATTGCTGCCTACGTTTCCCGCAGCGGCCCGACAGCGATGGGCTCCCTGGGAAAGGAGGGGGAGGAGCGGCTGCGCTTCTTTCTGCAGCAGCTGAAGGAAAAAGCGGAAAACGGCGGTCAGCCGGCAATGGTGCTCACCCGCGAGGGGCTTCCGAAGGATGTCTCCTTCATCGTACCCGGCCAGTATGGGCAGCAGATGGCAACGCGCACCTACCCCTCTTACAGCGCGCTGCTCGATGCTTTCTATGCCCAAAAGGACCTTTCCGAGCGGATGAAGCAGCGCAGCGGCGACCTGTTCCGGCTGCTCTCCAACCTCTCAGAGCGCACCGAGCGCCGGCTGCAGCACCAGCGCGAGGAGCTGCAGCAAAGCCAGGACCGCGACCGGCTGCGCATTCAGGGGGATCTGCTGAACGCCAACCTCTACCGGCTGCGAAAGGGGGAGACGCTGGCCCGGCTCGAAAACTTCTATGAGCCGCAAGCGCCCATTCTGGAAATCCCGCTCGATGCGCGCCTCACCCCGGCGCAGAATGCCCAGCGCTACTATGCCGAATACCGCAAGGCGGATACCGCCGAGAAGATGCTGCGCCGCCTTATCGAGGAGGGGGAGAGCGACTATGCCTATCTCGATACCGTGATGGATAACCTTCTGCGGGCGGTGAGCGAGGCGGAGCTGGACGCCATCCGCGAGGAGCTCGCGAAGGGCGGCTATCTGCGCCGCAGGGCGGGGAAGGATAAAAAGCCCCAGCGCCTTTTGCCCGACCGCTACCGCTCTTCAGATGGCTTTCTCATCCTGCGCGGGCGCAGCAACCTGCAGAATGACCAGCTGACCATGCGCGAGGCGCGCAAAAACGATATCTGGTTTCATACCCAGAATATCCCCGGATCGCATGTTCTCATCGTAACCGGCGGCGAGAAGGTGCCCGACCGCACACTTGAGGAGGCGGCCATTATCGCCGCCTACCACTCGAAGGCGAAGGCCGCGGCGCTGGTTCCGGTGGATTATACCGAAATCCGCAATGTCCGCAAGCCTGCCGGGGCAAAGCCGGGATTTGTGCTGTATGTAAACTACAAGACCGCGGTGGTCACGCCCGAGGAGGAACGGGTACTGACGCTGCAGGAAAAATAGCGCAGCATATTCCCTCTCTCCTTTCCGCCTTCCAATTTTATCTGTTTTGCAAAAAGATGTTGCAAAATTTTTAAAAATGTGGTAACTTATTCTATAGATTTATCAATAGAATAAGCTACATTAAAAATTCTTTTAAACCCACTCATTAAAAGAAAATAGATCTGATATTTTTGGTGTATACACCAAAAATATCAGATCTTAGCAGATAGTTTTTATAGTTGATAAATCTATACATTAACTAATGGCACTTCATTTAAGAAAGGAATGAACAACATGACATTCAAACGTATCCTTTGCCTGCTTGCCGCATCTGCCATGGTAGTTTCGATTGCCGGCTGCAGCGGAGGCGAAAGCAACGCGAGCAGCGCCGCCCCCTCCTCGCAGGCCCCTGCAAGCTCTGCCGCAGATTCCTCCTCTGCGCCTGCTGAAAGCTCTGCCCCAGCTGCAGCTACCACCGAAGAAGCAGTTGGCTTCGAGGCGGTCACCGTTCCCACTCTCGAAGAGTCGCTGCAGAAATACCCCGTTGAGGGCGGCGGCAAGGTGAGCATGTGGGTCTCTTTTAACGGTACTTCCGCCAAGTATTATCAGTCGCTGGCAGAGGATATCAGCGTCAAGCGGTATGTAAAGGATACCGGCATTGAGATTGAGTTTGTCCATCCTGCCTCCGGCCAGGAGAAGGAGAACTTTAACCTTCTGGTCGTTTCCGACAGCCTGCCGGATATTCTGGTCAACGGCAGCACTCAGTATGCCGGCGGCTCTGCAGCAGCAGTTGCGGACGGCGTTTTTGCCGACCTGACCGATCTGGTTTCCCAGTATGCACCGGACTACAATTATTTCCTTGAGCAGAACGACCTGTTCTGGCGGCTGGCCACGACCGATGAAGGCAAGGTCTATGATCTCTATTCCTATAAGGATATACAGGCCCCCTACTACTATCGCCCGCAGCTTCGCAAGGATATGCTGGATGAGTTCGGCATGGAGACCCCGAAAACGCTTGCCCAGTTAGAGGAGTTCTTCGCGAAGGTGAAGGAGAAATATCCGGATGTCGCTCCCTATACGCCTGACAAGACCGGTATAGACAACCTGCTGCTCGGCACCTTTAATGCGGGCACCGGAGACAACGGCAAGAAATACTTCGTGGTCGACGGTAAAATCCACAACAGCTACCTCGAGCCCGGCTTTAAGGATTTCCTGACAACGATGAGCGACTGGTATGCGAAGGGCTACATCAACAAGGACTTCACCACCATCACCAACAAGGAGCAGGAGTTCTGCGCAGGCCGGACTGCCTTCCTGTATGGAAACACCGATACCATCTACGTTCTGGCTAATGAGATGGGCGTCGCTTTCGACAGCATCCCCTTCCCGCGCGTTAATGAAGGCGATGAGTTCCATGGCGATGTTTACTACTTCCCGCAGAACGGCACGCCGACTGCCATCAGCGCGAAATCGAAGAATAAAGAGCTGGCGCTGCAGTTTATGAACTACAGCTTCACCAAGCAGGGCTCGGCCGTTATCAACTACGGCGACCCGGACATCAGCTGGAGCTGGAGCGAGGAAGTTTATCCCGAGTATCAGTCCACCATTCCGATTTATAACGACTATGCGCTCAACTGCCCGGATTATCCGCTGTCAGATATTGAGTACACCGTCCGCCTGCACACCTGCTGGGCCAAGTTCCGTTATGGCGACGATGTGATGATGATCCGCAACGTTCTCGATCCCGACTGCTGGGCTTACCGCGCCAAGTGGGGCGATGACCCGACCTCGGACGGCGCCTACGCGATGCCGACTCTGAACTTTATGCCGGAAATCGCTACCGAAATCGGAACCCTGCAGACCAATGTCGATACCTATGCAGATGAAATGATTCTTAAATATATCACTGGCGTCGAGCCGCTCTCGAGCTATGACAGCTTTGTCGCCGAGATCAACAATCTGGGCATGCCGCGGCTTATCGAAATCTATCAGACCGCCTACGATGCTCTGCTCAACAAGTCCAGATAACAGGGCTTTTTTGTGAGAAACGCAGGGAGGTCCCGTCTTGAGGGGCCTTCCTGTTTTATTTGAATCTAGGAAAAGAGGTGCTCAGAATTTGACACAGACCGCTGCCGCTTTTACAGCGCCCAAAAAGCAGAATTACTGGACCCGCCTGCGGCGCAACTTTCAGAAACACCGCTCCCTTTATCTGATTGCGCTGCCGGTTGTCGCCTACCTGGTAATCTTCAAATACCTGCCCATGTTCGGCATTGTGATTGCCTTTCAGGATTACCGGCCCGGCAAGGGGGTTCTGCACAGCGATTTTGTAGGGCTCAAACACTTCATTGAATTTCTCACCAACCCTTCCGCTTCCCGAACGATTATCAATACCCTGCGCCTCAACTTCTTCTCGCTGATTATTGAATTCCCTGCACCGATTATTCTGGCGCTGCTGCTCAATGAGGTTCGCTTCGGTCCCTATAAAAAGACCATTCAAACCCTTTCTTATATGCCGCACTTTATCTCTCTGGTGGTCGTCTGCGGTATATTAAAGGACTTCACCATGAGCACCGGCGTCATCAGCGATATCGCCGTCCTTTTCGGCGTTGAGCGGCAGAGCATGCTGGGCAATGTGGATATGTATCTGCCACTGTATATCGGCAGCTCGCTTTGGCAGGGAATCGGCTGGGGCAGCATCCTCTATCTCGCCACCCTTTCCGGCGCGGACCCGAACCTCTATGAGGCGGCCGTGATTGACGGCGCGGGCCGCTGGAAGCAGATGCTCTATGTCACCCTGCCGACGATTGTGCCTATTATGATTCTGCAGCTCATCATGCGTATCGGCTCGATGATGAGTGTCGGCTCGGAGAAAACCATTCTGCTCTATTCCCCGTTGGTCTATGAAAAGGCCGACCTCATTTCCTCCTTTGTTTACCGCCGGGGCCTGCAGGAGATGAACTTCAGCTTTGGCTCGGCCGTCGGACTTTTTAACTCAATTGTCAATCTGGTGCTGCTGATAACGGCGAACTGGTTCGCCAAGAGAACCACCGGCGAAAGCATGTGGTAAAGCCGACAGCCATTGGCTGAAGGAAAAGCATTTGCGGTTTCGGATAAGCCCGGTTTTATCCTGTAAAACCGCAGACAAAATCATGCTCTTCCTGCTGCCTGCGGGGTCCAATCAGGGCCCCTACCATCTTAAATAAGGAGGAAAATTTGTGGTTGAACGCAGAACCGTCAGCAACCGGATTTTTGATATCTGCAACTATATTGTGCTGGCCCTCATCGCCCTCGTTTGTCTGTACCCGATGCTGCATGTCTTCTTCGGCTCGTTCAGCGACCCGCGGCTTTTGGCCAAGCACAACGGCCTGCTGCTCTGGCCGCTGGGACACACCCGCCGCGGTTATGAGATCGTTCTTCAAAACCCCAACGTCTGGAGCGGCTACGCAAATACGCTGTTTTATGTGATTATCGGTACTGTTTCCCGCACCTTTATGACCATGCTGGGCGCCTATGTACTGATTCAGAAGGACTTTATGCCCCGTCGGATTATTATGATGCTGTTCGTTTTTACCATGTATTTTTCCGGCGGCATGATTCCTGATTACCTGCTGGTCACCAAGCTGCACCTGCTCAACACCCGCTGGGCCATTATCATCCCCAGCCTTATCAGCACCTGGAACATGATTATTCTGCGCACCGCCTTTGCCCAGGTTCCGGCCTCGCTGGAGGAGTCCGCCCGACTGGATGGCGCGGGGGATATGACCATTCTCTTCCGGATTATCCTGCCTGCAACCAAAGCCTCCATGGCGGTCATCATCATGTACTATGCTGTTGGCGAATGGAACTCCTGGTTCTCGGCCGCCATCTATCTGCCTGCCCGCCGGGATTATTACCCGCTGCAGCTGTTCTTAAGAGAAATCCTTATCAACTACTCCACCTCCGGCAATGCAACCGGCGGCGCGGGCGCTGCGGGCCTGGGCGCGGGCGCCATTGCGGATGCAGATGCCGTCGAAGCGCTGATTGAGGATGTGGTACGCTACTGCACGATATGCGTTGCCACCATCCCTATCCTGTGCATCTATCCGTTTGTGCAGAGATACTTTGTCAAGGGCGTTATGATGGGCTCGATTAAGGAGTAATCTGCCGCTGCGTATTCCGGTATATGAGGCTATTTTTCTACTATTTATCTTTAATTAGGAGGTTCATACAAATGAAAAATCATCTGGGCCTAGCAACCTGCTTTTATCCGGACTCCTCGGTCGAGAGGTGGAAAACGGCGGTAGAAGGCGGCTTTCAGGATGCAGAAATCGATGTAAAAAGCAGCCTTTCTGCAGAGGAAATCTGCAAAGGGTCGCAGAAAATTTATGACGATCTGAAAGCTGCGGGCCTTGCCCCTACTTCGCTGCACCTGCCCTTTAATAACGATTGGGATATCTCCTCTGAGGACGGTGCCGTGCGCGAAAAAGCGCTTGCCGGGCTCTATCAGCTGCTCAGCTGGTGCGGGGAGCATGAAATCCCGTTTGCCATTCTCCACCCGAGCTATGAGCCGATTGCAGATGAGCACCGTCCCGCCCGCCTGCAGCATGCGGTCGAGTCCATCCGCCTGCTCGGTGAGGAGGGGAAAAAGCATGGCGTTCGCATAGCGGTGGAAGATCTGCCCCGAACCTGCCTTGGCAACTGCGCCGATGAGCTGCTGATTTTAACCGACAATGGCAAAAACGCGGGCGTCTGCTTTGATGTCAACCATCTGCTTAAAGAGAGCCATAAGGAGTTTATCGAGAAGCTGGCACCATATATTATCACCACCCATCTCTCTGACTATGACCGGGTGGATGAGCGCCACTGGTTCCCGGGGGATGGATGCATTGACTGGAAGGAATTCTATTCGCTTATGCAGGCTGCCGGCTACACCGGGCGCTATCTCTTCGAGCTGGGCGAAAAGGCTTCTCCCTCACTGGGCCGCCCGTTCACCCCGAAGGAGCTGGCCGAACAATTCAAAAAACTGGTCGGCGAGGAATAAAAGAGGCTTTGCCCTGAAAGATATTCCCAGTGGCCCTGAACATGCAGACGAATAAAAAGACAGCCACGGGGAAAAGGGACTGTCCCACTAAAAAAAGCAAGCCAGCCGTCATCCGTTCATTCGGATGACGGCTGGTACTGTTTTTCTGCAGAAAGGCAGCAGAGCTAGTCAATAACCTTATCCAGCTCGATGAGCGCATGCACATAGATTTTAGCCGCCTGCATCAGCCCCGCTATTGACTGGCACTCATCCGGCTCGTGGCAGCTGCCGTGTCCAGGCGGGCAGGGAAGCGCTTCGTCCGGGTCATCCGGTCCGAAGGCGACAGCATTCGGCAGATGCCGCGCATAGGTGCCGCCACCCATAACATAGGGCTGCTTGCTGCGGCCGGTGACTTCGTTGTAAATGTCGGTCAGCATGCCGACGGCGGGCAGGTCGCGCGGCAGGAAGTTCGGCTTGTCATCCCGCACATGGGTGAGGGCTACACCATACTGCATGGCGGTATGGCGCAGGTTCTTTGTAATCTCTTCCCCGTCGCAGGTGACCGGGTAGCGGATGTTGAGGTTCATCCGGATAGCGCCGCCCTCCAGCTCTGCCAGCCCGCAGATGCAGGTGAGCTTCCCGCTCGGCTCGTCGCTCATGGCGATGCCCAAATGCTCGCCGAAGTTATCCGAGAGCATATCGCGCATAAATTTCATCGCGTGCAACGTTTTTTCGCTGCAGATTTCCGGCGCGCGGCAAAGGGCGGCCGCCAGCTCATAGATGGCGCTCACCGAATTCTGCGGCTGGGAGGCATGCGCAGTAACCCCGTCTGCCGATATGAGCAGCTCATGCCCCTGCCGCTCAGCATGCACATGCTCGCTCTCCACATCGACCGTCCGCTCGCCTGCAAAGATGCGCACCTGCGCCTTATCCGGAACCACATTCGAGGCAATGCCGCCCTTAAAGGCAAACACCTCCCGTCCGACCGGCAGCAGCAGGTCGGCGGTATAGATGCCCTTCTCCCCATAGCAGACGGGGAAGGAGGTATCCGGCACAATCGAGAAAGAGGGCGCCGCATGCTTCTCCAAATAGTGGGGAAGATCATCCATTCCCGTTTCCTCCGAGCAGCCGAAAATCAGCCGCAGCGCATGGCGCAGCGGAATGGCCAGATCCTTAATGCAGCGAATGGCAAACAGTCCGCAGACTGCCCCGTTTTTATTGTCGCGCACGCCGCGGCCAACGGCATAACCATCCCGCAGAAACGGCTCGAAAGGATCACCGCTCCAGCCATCCCCGGCTGGGACAACATCCAGATGGGCGACAAAGCCCAGCTCCTTTTCTGCACTGCCATAGCGGGCGCTGCCGCAATAATAATCGATATTCTCCGTTTCCAGCCCCTGCTGCTTACAAAGCTCAAGCGCCTTATCCAGAACATCGGCTACCGCTTCACCATAGGGCTTTCCCTCCCGGGGCTCGCCCTGTACACTGGGAATGCGCGCAAGAGCAAAGAGCGTATCGATGATTTCCTGCCGGTGTTCGGCAAGGTAATCATCAATCCGCTCGCTGAGCTGCTTATCCATTTTAAACCCCTCCTGATTTTTCGGGCGGCGCGGCCTGCCGGTCTGTTTCCGACAGGCCGCGGCCCTTCTTATTTATATTTTCCCGGCCGTCCTCTCTTCAAAATGTGAAAAATCTGCTCTCAAAGATAGGCCGAAAAGCTCTCTGCCATGCGGGCAAGCCCGGCGCGCACATCCGCCTGCGGCCGGTATTCCAGCCCGACACGGCCGCTGTAGCCTGCCTCAGCGGCAGCCTTTAAAATAGCCGGATAGTAAATCTCCCCGATATCCAGCTCATGCCGGCCGGGATTGCCGGCGGCATGAAAATGCCCGATCTGGCCGATATGGGCGCTTATCCGCCGGATGAGGTCCCCCTCGGTTATCTGCTGGTGGTAGATATCAAACAATACCTTTATGGCCGGGGAGCCGGTTTCTTCGATGAGAGAAAAGGCCTCCTCCGATTCGCTCAGATAGTACCCGGCATGATCGACCCGCAGGTTCAGCGGCTCGATCACCAGCATCGCCCCGGCCTCCTCGAGCATTGGTGCCGCGGCGCGCAGCCCCTCGACAATCGAGCGGTGCTGCTCCTCACGCGGCTCACCCGTATCAGGACCCACCTGCGCAATCAGCAGCGAACCGCCCAGCGCCTGCAGCGCGCCCAGCGACTGCCGCAGGCCCCTCAGAAACTCCTCCCGCCTCCCCGGCTCGGTCAGCGGGATAAAGGGGACGCAGCAGCCGGCATGCCGCATCCCCAGCCGGTCGGCCTCACGGCGGATAAGCGGCAGGTCCCTGCCCTGCCAGCTCCAGAACTCATACCAGCGGTAGCCGCAGCCGGCCGCCTGCTGCAGCCCGCTCATAAAGTCCTTCTCCGGGAAAAGCGCATCGATGCAGACGCAAAGGTGCATCCCCATGGCTACTGCCCGGCCTTCTCCGCCTCTTCGGCACCTGCAGAGGCCTTTTTGTCCGCCTTTTTATCTGCCCTTTCCGGCTGCCCATCCCTGGAAGTGGGGGCTTCCTTCAGCCCGCAGCTCTCTGCGAAGGTGCGGTCGATCATGCCGCTGCCCTTCCCCTCAGAGAAGAGCCGGCAGACCTCTCTGCAGGCCTCCGGGAAGCCCTGCTCGGCGCTGAGAAGCAGCATCCGGTATCCGGTTTTGGGGTCCTTTTCCACCGGCTGGCCAAAAAAGCTCCCGCTGTCGTAAACCTCATAGAGCTTATACCGTGCGCGGGCGTGCCGGCCCTGCGCCGCCAGATTCAGATAGCGGACAGCGCGCACCACATCGCTGGAAACATATTTGCCCTCCGCAAACAGCCCGGCCGCTGCATACAGTGCATCGCCGCAGTTGTGGCGCGCCGAGGCAAAGAGCATATCGAGCGCTTCCTGCTGCTCAATACCCATTTCATTGCCGGAAACAAACATCTCCCACATTTTTTCCTGCGCCTCAGGCAGCGACTGGGAGGCGGCGCTGATCCATTTATAGGCGCGCTCCTTGTTGACCGGCGCCTTCAGCGCCAGATAGCTTCCGGTATAGTAGAGCTCAAACAGTGCAAACTGCGAGCGGGCGCTTCCCAGCTTCGCGCCTTTTTCCAGCAGCTCCTGCCCGCGCACCGTATCGATATCGCGATAGCGCCCATCCAGCAGAACGCCCGCAAGGGTATATATCGCCGGCTCATGCATCCCCGCCGCCGCCTTTTCCAGAAAGCCGAGCGCCTCCGGGCGGGTCAGCGAAACAGGGTTATCCTCGGTGTAGGTCTGCCAGAGCCGGTACTGTGCCAGGCAGTTGCCGCTCTCATTGGCATAGCCGGTGAGCAGCCGGTAGGCGCCCTGCGGATCGATATCAAACAGAATGTGGTAATATCTGCCCTCGAGCGCCATGCGGTAAACGCGCATCTGTGCATCAAAGCAGTTTTCATCCGCCGCGCGCCGGATGAGCGCGATGCCCGCCTCATCATCCCGCGTGACAATCCGGCCGGTCACATACAGCTCTCCCAGATCGTTCATCGCCATGGGGATACCCGCATCCGCGGCGCGCTTTAAGTATTCCACCGCCTCAGCGGCATCCACGAGAAGGTCGTTGCCCTCCTCAAAGGTCTGCCACAGCCGATAGCAGGCCTCCTTTCTGCCGCTGTCCGCCGCCTTTTTCAAATACTCCAGCGCCGCGCGCATATCCTTTTTCATGCCGCGCCCCAGGCAGGCGCCGGTATAATAGATATCAAACAGCCGGTAGAGCGCCGAGGTGGACTGCCGCTCGGCTGCCTCCTGCAGCTGGCCGATATAGCTGTTGACATCCCCCTCCACCTGATACTGCCGGGCATAGTACTCCTCCAGTGCCTCCACGGCGGGGTCAAAACCGGCCGAGGCCGATTTCATCAGCCATTCGCCTGCCTCGGTGGGATTCGTCTCCTGCAGGCGGCGGTAGAGCTCAAACTGCGCCTCCTTGTTGCCCGAGCGGGCGCAGGCGGTGCATTCCTCGAGCGAATCGGGAATCGGGCTGCCCTCCTTGGCGGCAAGGCGGTTCTGCTCGGCCGCCTCCTCCTCGAGCACCCGCAGGGCTTTGTCGCACTGCTTCTCTCCCGCCTTCTCCAGCCATGCGCGGGAGGCAGCCGCATCCTTCTGCATGAAGCTGGGGTTGCCATACAGCTGATAGAGGCAGAATTCCGCCATGCCATCGCTGTTTTTCTGCGCCATGGTGTTCAGCATCGCCACCACCGCCTCGGTGTTGGCTACATCCGGCTTCTGAACAAATTTCTCGGCAAAGGCAATTCTCTCCGCATCGCTCCCCTGCAGGCCGATATACTGCAGATAGGCCTGAACGGTATATTTCACCGCCCGGTTGGAGCCATCAATCATCAGCGGCAGCTCTCCCTCCCCGCTGATAGTCCCGTTATCTGCAATGACCTGCACCTGCGCCTGCAAACAGCGGCCGCTCTTCATCCAGTCAAAGAGCTTAAAGGGAATGAAAATCTGCGCATCCTTCCCGCCGAAAAGGTCCGCCTTTGCCACCTGCTCAAAACGAAAGCGGCCATCGGTGCAATATTCGCGCATCTGCGAGGCCTTGGGTACCTCAATCAGACCGGCCTCATCCGAAAAGCTGAAGCGCAGCTTCTGGCGCTTGCGTTTCTGCCCGTCGTCCGCCCGGGTAACATGAAAAAGGTATCCGTCTACATCCTGTTCCACCATAATAGTCAAGTTTTTATTCGGCAATCTCCCTCATCCTTTCCGATGGTTGTCCGGTTATAGTATATATCAGGCCATTCGGCGATTATGCCGGGCAAAGCCGGGAGCCGGCATTCCCCGCCCGGCCGCTTTCTTCATTATACACGATTTTTCTCCATTCTACAATCTCTCCCCCCATTTTTCCACCTCCGCTTTTTCTACTTTTGCCGCCCAAAGAGAAGCCTGCAGCGCTGTTTTGGCCTACCCGCAGCTTTCCTTTGGCAGATTGCGGCAAACAGCAGGGCCCTTTCCGGCAGCGGCTGCCTGTTTCTGCCCCAAAGCGATGTAAAAAGCTTTTATTTTCTGAGGCCCACTTTTGACATAATCCTGAAGCGTGTCCTCATATATTGGGCTAGTAGAAAATAATAAAGGGGAATGGGTCCTATGGAACTGAATATCGGCAGGCAATCGGTTATCATAAACGAAATCGCCTATGAGGGGACGCTCGAGCAGCCCATTGAAAGCGATCTGCTGCTCCCGGATTACTGCCCGGATATTGTCAAAATCCTGCGCTGCTTCTGTCTGCCGCGCATCACCAACGCGCAGGCGGGCGGCGGCAAGCTGACGGTGGATATGACCTGCACCTGCAAAGTATACTACCTGAGCGCGGATCAGACGATTCGCTGCATCGAGCAGCGCCTCCCCTATACCAAAAGCGCCGAGCTGGGCCTGCAGGCCGCCGATCCGATCGTGGATACCAGCTGCCGGACCGACTATGTAAACTGCCGGGCGGTGAACCAGCGCAGGCTTGAAATCCGCTGCGCGGTGAGCATTGAGTGCCGCGTTTTCTCCCGCCAGAACCAGGAGCTTGTCTGCGATGCCTCCGGCTGCGGCATTCAGCTCAAGACCTCTGCCTGCGATGTGACCGAAATCACCTCGGATACTGCGCGGCAATGGAGCATGCACGAGGATCTCGAGCTCTCCTCCCAGAAGCCGGCCATCCGCAATGTCATCCGCGAGAGCTGCTGCTGCAGGCTGGGAGACTATAAGGTCATCAGCGGCAAAGTCATTATCAAGGGAGAGCTGGCGCTGCATATCCTCTATCAGCCGGAAACTGAAGGCGGACATCCGGAAACAATGGAATATTCCCTTCCTGTCAGCCAGATTGTGGATGTGGAAGGGATTGATGAGGAATGCACCTGCGATGTATCCCTCTTTGTTCTCTCCTGCGAGCTCACCCCCAAGGCCGATTTGGAGGGGGAAAGCCGCCTGCTCGCCGCCGACTGCACATTAGGTGCACAGGTGCGCGCCCACCGCCGTCAGAAGCTGGGGCTCATTACCGACTGTTACTCCACCGACTATGACTGCAAAATGGAACGTGCCCCTATCAGCTGCCTGAACCTTTTGCGGGTGGCGGAGGATACCTGCATGCATAAATGCAGTTTCCCGCTTCCGGAAAATGCCTCAGCCGTTCTCGACCTCGGCTGCCTTATCACCGATATCTCCGTGCGCAGTGAAAGCGGGGCGGCCATCGCTGTTTTCAGCCTTCTCTACTGCATGTTCACCTGCGGGGAGCAGGGGGAGATTTCCTACAGCGAACAGGCGGAGGAATGCGAATACCGCATACCGGTCGATGAGGGGGAGGGGACTTTGTGCTTCTCGCCGCGCGCCGCTGTTCTCTCGGTTTCCTTCAGCATGTCCGGCACCGCCTCGCTCGAGTGCCGCTGTGAAATTTCCGTGGGCGGCTGCATCTATTCGCTGCTGCGTCCGAAGGCGGCGCTCGGTATCTCCTGCGATACCGAAAAGCCCAAAGAGCGAAACCGGGATGCCAGCCTGGTTATCTACTATGCCGCCGGCGGCGAGGATGTCTGGGAAATTGCCAAGCGCTATAACACCTCCCTGCAGGCAGTCATGGAGGAAAACGCGCTCGAGCAGACCACCCTGCAGGAAAAACGCATGCTGCTGATACCGATTGTATAGGAGGAGGGTCCTTATGCAGGAAAACATCTATCAGGATATTGCCCGCCGCACCGGCGGGGATATCTACATCGGCGTGGTGGGGCCGGTCCGAACCGGGAAATCCACCTTTATCAAGCGATTTATGGAGACGGTGGTCATTGAGCGGATCGAGGGGGATTTTAAGCGCCAGCGCGCTATTGACGAGCTGCCCCAGTCGGCCGGCGGGAAAACCATCATGACCACCGAGCCGAAGTTCGTGCCGGAGGAGGCGGTCGCCATCCAGATCGGCGAGGATGTGACGATGAATGTGCGCATGATCGACTGCGTGGGCTATATCATCCCTTCCTCGCTCGGCTATATCGAAAACGACCAGCCCCGCATGGTGATGACCCCCTGGTTTGAAAACGAAATCCCCTTCAATATGGCGGCCGAAATCGGCACCCAGAAGGTAATTAACGAACACTCAACCATCGGCCTGGTCGTTACGACCGATGGCAGCATTACCGACCTGCCGCGCGAGGAATATGAGGAGGCGGAGCAGCGGGTGGTGGAGGAGCTCAAAGGCATCCACAAGCCGTTTGTTGTTCTGCTCAATTCGGTGCACCCCCGTTCGGAGCAGACACAGGCGCTGGCCGCCGGGCTTACGGAAAAATACGGCGTTCCCGTCATTGCCAAAAGCTGTCTCGAGCTGGAGGAGCGGGATATTAAGGAGCTGCTCTCCGAGCTGCTTTTCCAGTTTCCCCTTCAGGAGGTGCGCTTCGAGCTTCCGCGCTGGATTGTTGCGCTCGAGCGGGGACACTGGCTGAAGGCAAATGTTTATGAGTGCATCTGCAGCTGCGCGCAGGGGCTTGAATGCCTGAGCGAAGCAGGCAGCCGCTTTAAAAAGCTGGAGGAGTGCGAAAATATCGCCGCTGCCCGGGTGAAATCGGTTGACCTTGGGGCAGGCAGCGTGCGCATGGAAATCCTGCTGCCGCAGGATTTGTTCTACCGGATTCTTTCGGAGGAAACCGGCCTCACCATCGAAAGCGAGGAGGAGCTGATGCCGCAGATGGTGCGCCTGGCAGAGATTAAGCACAAATTTGAAAAAATTGAGGGCGCGCTCGAGGAGGTGGCCGCTACCGGCTATGGCATTGTCATGCCCTCGCTGGAGGAGCTGGTGCTCGAGGAGCCGGAGATTGTCAAACAGGGCGGACGCTATGGGGTACGCCTGCGCGCCTCCGCGCCGAGCATCCATATGATGCGCGCCGAAATCAACACCGAGGTTTCCCCCATCGTCGGCAGTGAAAAGCAGTCAGAGGAGCTGGTCATGTACCTGCTCAAGGAATTTGAGGAGTCTCCGGAAAAAATCTGGGATTCCAACATCTTCGGCAAGAGCCTGCATGACCTGGTCAACGAGGGACTGCACAACAAGCTCTACCGCATGCCGGTCGATGCGCGCATGCGCCTGCAGGAGACGATTGAACGCATTATCAACGAAGGATGCGGAGGACTTATCTGCATCATCCTCTAGCCCGGAGGGGCTATAACACCCATTTCCTGCAGAAAGAAAAAGCGAGGCTTTCGCGCCTTTTGCCGCAAAATCCGGGCCGTTTCCCGAGCCCGAAAGCACCTTTTTAAAGAGGCTGTAAAAAAACGCGGATGTTTTTTTACAGCCTCTTTTTAAAGCCCGCAGGCAGCTTTTTCCCTCTCTTTATCTATTTAAAAAGGAGTCATTATTCCCATGAACCAACAGGCTTTAACCGCTCTGCTGCAGCGGCTGGACAGCGCCTTTGGCCCCTCCGGCTTTGAAGAGGATATCGGCCTCATCTTCGCAGAGGAGATGTCCGGCTGGTGCGACGAACACCGGACGGACAAACTGGGCAGCCATCTTTTTTGGAGAAAAGGGGAGGCGGATGCGCCCGTCATCCTGCTGACGGCCGACATGGATGAACCCGGCTTTATGCTCAGCAGCATCACCTCTTCCGGAACGCTGCTGCTTCTCCCCATCGGCCCTCCCGCGCCGCAGCCGCTGCAGAACCAGGACTACACCCTTTATACGTCGCAGGGGATGCTGCCGGCTGTCTGCGGCCCGCAGCCGGCCGGGCAGGAGCTGCCGAACGGGCCGCTGCTGGCGCTGGATGTCGGTGCACGCAGCCGACGGGCCGCCGAAAACAGGGGGATTGCCATCGGAGACCCCGCAGTCAGCAGCCGGCGCGGCGAAAGCATTGGAAAAAGCCTGTTCTCCGGGCGGAGTATGGCAGCCCGGTCGGGCTGCGCCGCGCTCATCTGCACAATGCGCCTGCTGAAAAGGGCGGCCGCGCCAGCGAACATTGTCGCCTGCGCGGCAGTACAGGGAAGGCTGGGGAAAAGGGGAATGCTGGCCGCAGCGCAGGCTCTTTCTCCCCAGCTGGTTCTGAGCTTTGGCGCCGCCGGCAGCGGGGCGCCCCTTCTGCAGCCCTCTTCCCGCCTGGGCGAGGGGCCGGTGATCCGCGCCTATGGCGGAATGCTGCCCGGCAATCTCCTGCCGCGCTTTCTGCGCTGCCGGCTGGAAGCGGCTGCCCGGCTTCACCATATTCCCTGGCAGCTGGAGGTAACAGCGCCATCCGCCGCCGCGGGCGGGCCGCCGCCGGCCGGCCTTTCAGTACCGGTTGTGGAAATCGGCATCCCCTGCCGCTATGAGAACACTCCCGTCTGCCTGGTGGATACCGGCGATATTCTGAATGCCGCCCGGCTGGCGGCCGCTTTTCTGGAGGCGCCGGAGGCGCTATGAAAGGGCGCTTTGGCTGCGGCAGCTGCTTAAAAAGCGGTAGGCCGTTTTATTCAGCCGCGCGCCGGAATTCCAGCGCAGGGCGCGTTCGCCATCATTCAGGCTGACGCCATAGTTCTGAATGGCGACCACCTGGTTGTCCGCATCCACTACCGGCGCCCCGCTCTGGCCGGGCAGGATGCCGATTTGATAAAGCAGGTCGAACGGGCGCACCTGCTGAACGTTCCCCTGCGCCAGAAGAGGAGAGAAGGAGCCGGCGTCATAGCCCAAAATAGAGAGCTTTGTGTTCTTTAAGGCCTCTTCGCTGTAGTCCTCATAGTGCCCCAGATCGAGCATGCCCGCCTCCGGGGAAAAGGCAGTCTGCAGGGCGATGACCCCGTAGTCATACCGCCAGTCCCGCCGGGTGCGCCAGCGCTCCGGTGTATAAAAGCAGCTGTTTTCCCCGGGGACCGCCAGATAGGAGCCAAAGGGACGCTGCTCCTCCTTTGCTCCCGGGATAATTTCGATTTTCAGCGGCGTACCGCCGCGCTCCCCGCTCTCATCATAGAGAACATGGCCCGCCGTCGCCAATACATTCTCTCCATAGATAAAACCGGTGCCCTCGCCGTGCGTTCCGTTTTGGTAGGTAATCAGCAGCTTGCAGACCGCGCTGTATGGCAGCCGGGTACTGTCGGCTGCCTCCTGCCGGTCATCCAGCCCAAACAGGGTGGGGTCCTCGGAAGCGGACAGGCTGCTCATCTGCCCGTCCGAAAGAAGCGGGAGGCAGGCGGCACGAACGGGAGCGGCCAACAGAGCCAGAAGCCCTGCGGCCAGCAGAAAAAGGCGGCATCTGCGCATGAGAGAAAGCATTCCTTTCCGGTTTATTCAGGCTGCCCTGGACACTTTTAACAGCAGCCTTTTCTTTCATGCTACCCGAAAACCGGCTGTTTTGCAAGTGGTAATAAATACCGCAGCAGCCGGCCGGAAAAATCAAGCCGCGCTTTTTGGAGCATACTAAAGGGGTGTAAAAACGCCAGAGCGTTTTTTACACCCCTTTGCTAAACCGATGTGCCTCTTTCCCAGAATTTGGGCCGGCCGGAAATGTTTTTCAGCCCCATACAGGCTTTAACTCCCGCCGCTTCATAAAGGCGGGCCTTAAAGCCCTCTCTGGCTTTCTTTGGCTGCCCTCTTCTTTTCCTGCAGCACTGTTGCTCCGAAAGAAAAAGAGGCCATTCGCAATCCGGCCAAAGCTGCATCTCTCGCAGACAAAAGCCTTCAAGGCTTGCAGCTTTGGCCGTCAGGCATTATAATAAGATCAGCCCTTACCCCGCGGTTTCTCCCCAAAGGCGGCTTTCTGCCTTTGGGGAGAAGTTCAGCTATCCTGTCCCCCCGGGCAGACAGAAACACAAAGGAGATGGAGAGCCATGCTTCCCTATTCCGGCGCGCCGGTATGTACGGTTATCATACCCGCCTATAACTGCGAAAAAACGATTGAACAGACCCTGCACTCGGTGCTCAACCAGACGGTTCGGGATATTCATGTGCTGCTCATCGATGACGGCTCTGCCGATCAGACGCTCGAGCGGGCGGCAGCGGCGGCCGGGGAAGACAGCCGGCTGGAAATTCTGCAAAACGAGCAGAATCTGGGGGTCGCCGGAACGCGCAACCGTGGGCTCGACCTGGCGCGCAGCCCCTTTATTGCTTTTCTGGATGCGGACGACATCTGGGTGCGGGACAAGCTGGCCCGCCAGCTTGCCCAGATCGACCGCACCGGGGCGGACCTGTGCTACACGGCCTATGCACTGATTGACAGCGCCGGCAACCCGCTCGGGAAAACCTATCATGTGCCGCCGGCAGCCAGCTATCAGGATTTACTCAAGCAGAATTTTATCGGGCTTTCCACCGTTTTGCTGCGGGCGAGCAGCCTTCGCGGCCTGCGGATGAACGGCGACTATTTCCATGAGGACTATGAGTTCTGGCTGAATCTGCTGCACAGGGGCTGCCGAACGACCGGATTAAATTCCCCGCTCGTTTTTTACCGGCTGGGGGGGCGCAGCGAGAATAAGCTGATCGCCGCCAAAAACCGCTGGCTGGTCTATCGCCGCAGCCAGCGGCTGGGCCTGCTCCCCGCCTGCCGGTATATGGCCTTTTATGCCTACCACGGCCTGCGCAAATTTGGTCACTAGCGCCAATCAGCCTCCTGCCCGGCCGTCAAACGGCGGCCGGGCAGGTATAATAACTATGGCGGCAGAAAGGCCGCCATAGGGAGCGGCAGCCTGTGCCGGCTTTTTCTCTATCCGCTCTCCAATTTTATTTTATGAGTCTCCCCTCCTTTTGGTGCATAGCAAAGGGGCTGCTGCAAAACGCGAGCATTTTGCAGCAGCCCTTTCTGAAAAACGGCTTTTGACTCCGCTAAAGTCCAATTTCGCCCGCCTATCGCGGGCGAAACCGCCTTTTTCCGGTTTCTGCAAAGCGGAAAAAGGCAAAAAGAAACCCCCAACCCTGGAGAGAAGGTTGGGGGATTTTTAGAGCCTTAACAATTGCTCAAAATAAGCTTACTTGGAAGCCTTCTTGAAAGCAACAGCGCCAGCAGCTACGAGAGAAACAACCGCGAGAGCAGCAGCAACGCCGACCATGTCGTTAGCGCCGGTGCCAGGGTTGGTCTTCTCGTCGGGGGTGGAGACGGGCTCCTTGGTGGTGTTGTCAACGTCTTCCTTGTCCACGTTGCCCTCGTCGTACTCTTCCTCAGTGAGGACGTAGGTACCGAGAGTCTTGGTGGTGAAGGACCAGCCGTCAGAGGTGTACTCAGCGTCGACCTTGGTCAGATCGCCGGTGCTCTTGTTGTACTCGTAGAGGTAGGCATTCGGGTCGCCATCGATGAGAACCTTAACCTTGGTGGCGAACTTCGGGGTGCCGACGAAATCATAGTAGTCAACGTCAGTATCGTCAAAGTATTTCTCAACTTCGTCGATATTGTCGGTAACGACTCTCATGTTCTCCTTGTCGGTGCCGTAGTTGCCCTTGAAGTAAACGTCAACATAGGGGTTGCAGCGGATGCGGGCTTCTTCGTCGATGATCTCGCTGAAGTCGAAGATCGCGCCATCCTTGCCAGTGATGCTGTCGTGCTCGCTCTTGCTGACAGTCAGACGGTCGCCGGGGTTGACGATCTGGGTGTCAGAGTAGCCGCCCTTGCCCTTCAGAAGGATAGTCGCGTTGTTTTTGTTCTTGTTGTCGTTGACATCAAGCTCAACAGTCCAGTCGTAGTCGTTCTTGAAGTCGCGAACGCCCCACTTCGCCTTAACGGTTACAGCATAGGCAGTGTCGCTTACGCGCTTGGTGTTAACAGCAATCTTGCCATCCCCAACGTCGGCGCGAACCTTAACGTCCTTGTTGGAAACATAGAACAGGAATTTCCACTCAGCGTCGTCGTAGGTGTAAATTCTCCTGTCCTCGTCAACCTTGATCTCAGACTTGTTGCTCAGAGAGTCCAGAGTCTGATCGATGGTGAAATCATACTGACCCAGGCTGGTGCCGGTCGGAGCGGTTACAGTGATGGTCTCAGCAGCAAACGCAGTCGCGGCAACACCCAGGGACATAGCGGCGGCCAGAACCGCTGCAAGTACCTTTTTCATGGGTAATTTCCTCCTCTTAGAATGAACTTTCGTTATTTCCGCTTCAGGAGGGACTCTCCATTCCCTTTCCTTCAGCATGGCTATAGTATAAACCATCTCTCCGGAAAATGCAAGGGGTTTTTGAAATTTTTCTGTAATTATTTTGTTACCAGATTCAGGAGGGCTTTAACCGGACTGTTAACAACGCTTTCAGAGAAGGGATCTAAGAGGGATTTCAGGCCTTTTTCAGCTGCTGAATATCCTCCGAGTGCCAGGAGACGACCGTTTTGATAACCTCGACATCCGATTTCACATCGCTTAACGTTTTTTCCATGCAGTCGAGCTTTCTCAGCCGGGAGACGGTATCACCATGTCCCTCTGCCAGTGTCTGAATTTTGCGGTTTGTATCCTCCAGAAGGATGCGGGTCTCCCGCGCATATTGAATCTGCTCCTCCTGCTTTTGCTTTATCCCGGCAATTTCACCCTGCATGGTCTTCATTTCACCCTGCATGGTCTTCATTTCATTCTGCATAGAATCCATACGCTGATAAACCGGCTCTAATTTGGTATCCATCAACTGGCCTATCGCTTCAAGCATCTCTCTATCCACCGCCATCTTTATCCCTCCTCATGTTTTATAGTGTAGCAGACTTAGAGGGGAGTTGCAATCAAAAATATAAAAATCCGTTATTATTTGGAGCCGTTATCTTCGGAGAAGCCAGATATCTTATCATCCGCTCGCCTTTTTCCCAACTGAAACTGTCCGGCCCTGCAAAACAGAGCCGGACAGCAGCACACTTGTCTATAAGGAAATGCGGCAGCAGATTTTACTCCGCCTTCGTGTTGCCGGCATCATACTCCTCTTCGGCGAGGACATAGGTGCCAAGCGTCTTGGCGGTAAAGGCCCACCCGTCCGACTCATAGTCGGCATCAACGCGGGTCAGGTCGCCGGTCTTCTTGTTGTAGCTGTAGAGAACGCTGTTCGGGTCGGCGTCGATAACCACCTTCACCTTGGTGGCAAACTTCGGGGTGCCGATAAAATCATAGAAATCCAGGTCGATATCGCCGAAGAACTTGGAGACCTCGGAAATCTCATCGGTAACGACTCTCATGTTCTCCTTGTCGGTGCCATAGTTGCCCTTAAAGAAAACATCCACATAGTCGTGGCAGCGAAGGCGGGTTTCTTCATCCAGCACCTCATCAAATTCAAAGATGTAGCCGGTGTTTCCGCTGGCATCTCCAGTTTTGGAATCGCGCACCCACAACCGGTCGCCGGAGTTAACTGTCTGCGTATCAGAATAAGCGCCCTTGCCCTTGATAAAGTAGGTCTTATTGCCGACATCGAGCTCTACCTTCCAGCTCTGCAGGTCAAAATCGCGAACGCCGAATTTCGGCTTTACGGTAATCTTATAGGTGTTGCCCGTTTCTCTTCTGGCCGAGACGGAAATTTTGCCGTCCGTCACATCCGCACGCAGGCGCTCATTGTTGCCTACCTGGAACTTGAAAATCATGTCATCTGACTTCTGGGTATAAAGATAGTAATCCTCTACGTTAATTTCCGAGCGGTTTACGTTGCTCGTCAGCAGGCCGTTGATGGTGAAATAATTTTCCGTCGTATCTCCCGGATTGGTGACAGTGAGCTTCTGCGCGCCAAACGCCATCGATGCCATGCCGAGTGCTATGACCCCGGCTAAAACAGTTGCCAAAATTTTTTTCATCTTTTTTCCTCCTCTTGCCCATACGAATTTTACTGTACAGCCGGCTCTCCCAAACCGTCTGCCTGTAATATTAGTATACTGGATTTGGGAAAAAATTGCAAGGTATTTTTTAAAATTTTTGTAATTGTTTTGTCACTGTTTTTGGAATGATTGTAACAATCAGCGCCGCTTTAGGTCAAAAGGGTTGTCTATTCCATCAGCAGAAAAAATCCTTCTGCAAAAAGCCTGCCCGCTGCGGGATTTTCCCCCTGCAGCGGGCAGGCTTTTGAGAGAAGGCGAGGCTTACTGCCGCTTTCCTTCCCGGTTGCCATAGAAGGCCTGCTTATAGACCTCCTCAATCTCGGTAACGAGCGGATAGCGCGGGTTGGCGGTGGTGCACTGGTCCTCAAAGGCGCGGTAGCTGAGCTTCTCCAGCCCGCTCATGAAGACCTTTTCATCGACGCCGCAGGCCTCGATGCTCATCGGGCACTCGATATCCTTCATCAGGCGGCGGATAGCCTCGGCCAGCGCGCGCACGCCCTCTTCCGGCGTATCGGCCCGAAGGCCCAGGTGCTTGGCAATCTTCTGGTACTTGCGGTCAGCGATAAACTTGCCATACTTCGGCCAGGTAGCAAACTTCGAGGGCTTGCCGCCGTTATACTCCACCACCCAGGGCAGCAGAACGGCGTTGGCCAGTCCGTGCGGGATATGGTACTCGCCGCCGAGCTTGTGGGCCATCGAATGGTTGAGGCCGAGGAAAGCGTTGGTGAAGGCCATGCCGGCGATGCAGGAGGCGTTGTGCATCTTCTCTCTGGCCTCCTCGTCGGTCGCCCCGTTGTGGTAGGCGCGCGGCAGGTATTCGAAGACCATCTCAATGGCCTGCATGGCGAGGCCGTCGGTATAATCGGAGGAGAGGATGGAGACATACGCCTCAATGGCATGGGTCAGCACATCCAGACCGGTGAAGCAGGTCGCGCTCTTGGGCAGCGACATAACGAACTGCGGGTCGATAATGGCCACATCCGGAGTGAGCTCGTAGTCGGCGAGCGGGTACTTAATGTTGCCGTTCTCCTTATCGGTGATGACCGAGAAGGAGGTCACCTCGCTGCCGGTGCCGGAGGTGGTCGGGATGCAGACCATCTGGCACTTTTCGCCCAGGTGCGGGAAGTGGTAGGTGCGCTTGCGGATATCCAAAAACTTGAGGCGCAGCCCATCAAAATCGGTATCGGGATGCTCATAGAACAGCCACATGCCCTTTGCAGCATCCATCGCCGAGCCGCCGCCGAGCGCGATGATAACATCCGGCTGGAACTGATTCATCGCTGCAACGCCGCGCATAATCGTCGTCTTGGAGGGATCGGGCTCGACCTCCGAGAAAATCTCGGCATGGCAGTATTCGGTGCGCTTGCGCAGATAGTAGAGAATCTTATCCACATTGCCGAGCTTGACCATCGTCGGGTCGGTGACGATGAAGGCGCGGGAGATATCCGGCATCTTCTCCAGATACTGGATGGAGTCCTTTTCAAAGTAAATCTTCGGCGGAATCTTGAACCACTGCATATTGACCCTCCTCTTGGCGATGCGCTTCTTGTTGATGAGGTTGACGGAGGATACGTTCGAGGTGGTCGAGTTGTGGCCGAAGGAGCCGCAGCCGAGGGTGAGCGAGGGGGTATTGGTGTTGTAGATATCACCGATGGCGCCCTGGCTCGAGGGGGAGTTAACGATGATGCGCCCGACCTTCATCTCCTCGCCATAACGGTTATAGAGTTCTACATTGTTCGAGTGGATAACTGCCGAGTGTCCGAGGCCGCCGAACTCGAGCATCTTGCGGGCAATGCGGAAGCCTTCCTCTGCATCCTTCACGATAAAGTAGGCGAGCACGGGGGAGAGCTTCTCGCGGGAGAGCGGGTATTCGGGGCCGACATCCTCGAGGCGGGCGAGCAGGATTTTGGTGCCCGCCGGCACCTTAACGCCCGCCTGCTCGGCAATCCACCAGGCCGGCTGGCCGACGACGACCGGATTGACCGACTGCTTTTCGGCGCTGATTACATAGTCGGAGACCTTTTTAATCTCTTCGCCCTTTAAGAAGTAGCAGCCGTAGCCGGTCATAATCTTCTCGAACTCGGCACTGATGGCCTCATCGACAATCGCCGCCTGCTCGCTGGCGCAGATCATGCCGTTGTCAAAGGTCTTCGAAAGAATCAGGTCGTTGCAGGCGCGGGCAACGTCCACATCCTTATTGATGTAGCAAGGAACGTTGCCGGGGCCGACGCCGAGGGCGGGCTTGCCGCAGGAATAGGCGGAGCGCACCATGCCCGAGCCGCCGGTGGCCAGAATCATCGAAACGCCGGGATGGTTCATCAGCGCGCTGGTCGCCTCAATCGAGGGGAACTCAATCCACTGAATGCAGTATTCCGGCGCACCATGGGCAATCGCCGCATCCCGCAGCACCTTGGCCGCCTCCACCGAGCACTTCTGCGCCGAAGGATGGAAGCCGAAGATAACCGGGTTGCGGGTCTTGGTGCAGATGAGGGATTTGAACATGGTCGTCGAGGTCGGATTGGTAACGGGAGTAACGCCCGCGACAACGCCGACCGGCTCGGCTACCTCAACATAGCCCTCCATGTCGTTTTCATCCACGATGCCGACCGTCTTCTGATACTTGATCGAATGCCAGATATACTCGGTCGCAAAGATGTTTTTGATAACCTTGTCCTCGAAAACGCCGCGGTGGGTCTCATCCACCGCCATTTTGGCCAGCCGCTGGTGGTTGTCAAGGCCGGCGAGCGCCATTGCATGCACAATCTCGTCAATCTGCTCCTGGGTCATGTGCATGTAGGCTTCGAGCGCCTTGTTCGCGTTTGCTACCAGGGTGTCGATCATCGCCTGCGTTTCGACCTTCGGAGCCTCCGGGGCTTTCTTCTCTGCCATGGTGGGTTCCTTCCTTTCCTTCTGATTCGGGTGATTTTCGTCCATACCTGTGGGATTTTACTGCGCCAGCAGATGAAGCTGCCTTCCTAGCTTTCCCGGGAAGGGCGATTTCATCCGCAAAGATTGTTAATTCTTTGTCAATACTATAGCACCAGCAGGAAAGGGTGTCAATAGGCTGCCAAAGGTTTTGGCAGTTTGCGCAATCGCATCCCTTCCTGCTGAATAAAACTGGCAAAGCTTTTATATGCGGAAGATCCTGCGGGAAACGGGCGGCGCCGTTTTCTCAGCGCAGCCGGGCGAGAATGCTGTCTGCTATGGCGTTGGCAGTGTTAAAAATGCCGCGGCGGCTGCACATCTCATCATATTCCGCGGGGTTTTGCAGAAAGCCCATTTCCAGAAGTACCGAGGGCGCATAGGAATTGAGCGTCACCTTATAATTGGAGTATCGTGCCCAGCGGGCGGTCCGGCCGGTCTGCGCAACCACTTTTTCCAGCAGCATCTCTGCAAAGGAGGCGGAAATATCCTCATAGTAATAGACCTCAACGCCGTTTGGCTTTAAGCCGTTGCTTCCGGCGGCCGGCGCGTTGCCGTGCAGCGCGATGAAAAAGTCCGCCTTTGCCTGCTGCGCAATCTGCTGCCGTTCGCTGAGGGAAAGGGCGGTATCCTCCCGCCGGGTCATGACAACCGTTGCCCCCAGCGACTGCAGCCGCTTTTCAACTGCCAGGGCGGTAGCCAGCGTAATCTCCTTTTCGGTGGCCCCTTCTGCGGCCGTGATGCCCAGCGCACCGGTATCGTTCCCGCCGTGTCCCGCATCGAGCGCTATCGTGATGCCGGAAAGCGGCTGCGCGCCCTCCGACAGCTGCGGAGGATATTTGCAGGTTAAAATGGTATGCCCGTTTTCATCATATTCCACCACATAACCCCAAAGCGTTTTGCCGGAGGAGAGCATAAAATCCAGGGTGGTGTTTCCGTCTTCGCTAAAAACGCGCACCGTGTCGAAGAGCCTGCTGTTTTCGGCGGATATCTCGTCAATCCCCGAGGTGTGGAAGAAGCGGATATGCAGCCGCTCACCATCCTGATAGGCGGTAAAAACCGGACGGCCGGTGCCGCTGAAAATGAAGCGTTCGCTCTTTTCATCTGCTTCAAACCAGTTGTCCGATACCCGGTTGAGATAGCCGGAGCCATCGGTAAGCGGCTGCGCATTCTGCTGCAGCACCCAGC
The DNA here is from genome assembly GCA_022792175.1 of Provencibacterium sp. Taxonomy (GTDB): domain Bacteria; phylum Bacillota; class Clostridia; order Oscillospirales; family Ruminococcaceae; genus Harryflintia. Next base: position 208,311 of record JAAWAN010000022.1, on the reverse strand, counting down.
CGCCCATGCCCAGCTGATACATATTCCCTTCTATTTTCTGCACATAATCGACAGCCCCCTGCTTGGCGGTCGCCACAAAGCTGCTGGAGGTGCTGTTCTCTTTAAAAACGGTGGAGGAAACATCCTTCATCTGAACAAGCAGCGTTTCCCCGGAGCCGACCGCATAAAGCGAGCCTGCGGAGGTATAGGAGGCGGTGCCCCCCTGATAGGAGAGCAGATATTCCGCCTGGCCAAGCTTCTCGATGCCCCCGCCCTCCGGAACGGTCCATTCCCCGGTAAAGGAGGCGGGCACCCCCTCTGCCGCCGGGGCCTTCTGCTGCAGCGGCACCGTTTCCCCGGCTATATGCACCGTTACCTTCGCGCCGGCCGGGGCAACGCAGGAAAAGACCGCCTTTTCCCCGGCAGATACGGCCACATCATAGACCGGCGTCTGTCCAGTGAGCACGGTGGTGGTCTCTACCGCCGTGTCCGTTCCCTGAATAATGGTAACCGTCTGCTGCGTTTCGCCGTTTTGCAGCGTAAAGAGATTTTCGCCGGGCGAGAGGGAGACCCAGGCCCCCCAGCTGCCGAAAACGCCGCGCCCGGAAACCGGCTCCCCGTTTAAGGTAAGTTCGCGTTCCGGGTCGGAGCTGCCAGTCAGATAGTAATTGGATGCCGCGGTAACCGTTTTGCCGGATGGGCGGGTGACCGACAGCTGCTGTAAAAGCGGCAGGCTGACATGCGACGTAATCGCGTCAAAATCATCATAGGCGGCCTGCGGGAAAGAGGCGCAGGCCAAAAGCACCACTGCTGCAAGAAGGACGGCCAATCCCCTTTTTCTTTCTTTTCGTGCGTATCTGTTCATGGGAATCTTCCTCCGTTGATTCATCCGGCATTCCGGTTTTCCCCATGGTAGCATATCTGCCGCAAAAGAGCCAGATAAAAATTGTAAATTTCCACGAAAAAGGGCGGAAGATGGATTTTTTCATCACCATGGCGGCCGCGGCCTCCCTCTCCTTGCCTTTCCGCTCCGGCTTTTTGGGGGCGCCCCTCCCCCGATCCGGGCCTGCCTGTCCTTCTGCAGAGGGCCTTTTTCTTTATCCGGTTGCATTTTCCGGGCTAAAATGATAAAATGCAAAAAACCGCTATTGCAGTCAGGCTGCTTTTTTCCTGCAAAAACCGCCGCCTGCCGGGCGGCGCTTTAAGATAATCAGAGTAAAGGGTGAGTTTTGCATGTATGAAATCAAAGTGGAGCGCACCGCCGCTCCGAAGGCAAAGCCGGCGGATGAATCAAAACTGGGCTTCGGCACTATCTTTACCGACCATATGCTGGTCATAAACTATGATAAGGGCCAGGGCTGGCACTCGGCCCGCATTATTCCCTATGGTCCCATCTCTATGGAGCCCTCCGCCATGTGCCTGCACTACGGGCAGACGATTTTTGAAGGCCTCAAGGCCTACCGCGGAGACGATGGGTCGGTCTACCTCTTCCGGCCGCAGGAAAACTTCAAGCGCCTGGGCGCCTCCTGCGAGCGGCTGTGCATCCCGAAGCTGGATGAGGGGCTGCTGCTCGAGAGCCTTCGGCAGCTGGTCGAAATCGACCGCGACTGGATTCCCAAAGCAAAGGACTCCTCCCTCTATATCCGCCCGTTTATCATTGCCACCGAGCCGAAGCTCGGCGTGAAACCGGCGGACAATTACCTCTATATGGTGCTGCTCTCCCCCTCCGGCCCCTACTATCCGACTGGCCTCGACCCGGTCAAAATCTATGTGGAAAAAAATTATGTGCGCGCCGTGCGCGGCGGCATCGGCATGGCCAAAACAGGCGGCAACTATGCCGCCTCCCTCAAGGCGCAGGATGAGGCGCACGAGCAGGATTATTCCCAGGTGCTCTGGCTGGACGGCGTAGAGCGTAAATACATCGAAGAGGTCGGCGCAATGAACATGTTCTTCGTCCTGGGCGACGAGGTGGTCACCCCGGCTCTCTCCGGCAGCATTCTTTCCGGTATCACCCGCAAATCGGTGCTCGAGCTGCTGCGCAGCTGGGGAATGAACGCAACGGAGCGCCGCCTTTCGATTGATGAGGTGGTAGAGGCCTACAAAAACGGCAAGCTTTCCGAGGCCTTCGGCACCGGTACGGCGGCGGTCATCTCCCCGGTGGGCGAGCTTAAATATGACGAGCTGGTGATGACCATCGGCGGCGGGAAAATCGGCCCCATCTCTCAGAAGCTTTATGATACCCTTACCTCCCTGCAGTGGGGCCGCTCGGAGGACCCGTTCGGCTGGCGGGTGAAGGTCTGCTAAGGCCTTCTGTTTAGCGGGAACCCGAAAGGGCTGTAAAAAATGCAAAGCATTTTTTACAGCCCTTTTTTGTGTGCCGTCCGTTTTTCAGAAACACCGGCTGGTTATGGGAAGAGTATTCCGGCGATCTCCTCCGGCGCCTCCCGGCAGCCGCTGCTCAGCCATTCGCGAAAAACGGCAAGAATCCCTTCCACGAAAACGATAAAGTTACCGCATCTGCGCAGCGGCCCGCGATGTGATGGCTTCTCCTCCCCTATAACGTCATCGAAACGCTGACGGCGGGGCTTGTCCTCTGCCTGTTCAATTTTTTCTTGGTCCATCTGGGATAGCGCCGGTGGCTGCCGCCCTTCCCATTCAAAACAAAGCGGTAAAAACGTTTTTCACCTTTGCCGTTTTCGGCGCGCAGCTTTTCTCCTGCCCGGTGCTGGCAATTCTGCCGGCTACTGTTCCCGAATCAGAAAGCTTGCGGCAGCCGCGGCGGCGCTTAAAACCAGGTCGGCCAGCCAGAGAGCGGAATAGCCCCACGGCCCACCCGCCGCAGCGCCGCCCAGCAGGGCGCTGCAAAACGCTCCCAGCTGGTGGCCGATAAAGATAGCGCCATAAACAACCGCCATGCGCGCTACCCCCACCCGCCTGCTGATAAGGCCGGTGGTCGGCGCAACGGTGGCGTCCCCGTTCAGGCCCAGCAGAGCGGTCGCGGCAAAAGCGAACGGCACCGTCTTTGGAAGAATCAGAAAGCCGGCAGCAATAAAAACGCGCATTCCGTAAATCCCTGTCAAAACGGTTTTCATCTTCAGCCGCCGCCCCAAAAAGCCGGACAGGACCGAGCCCGCCATCGTTGCCCCCCATAGACAGTCAGCGTATAGGAGGCGATGTTCCCGGGAATCCCCTCCGAAACATATTGGGAAAAGAGATGAGTTTCGATAATCGACATATGGAACCCACAGGTGGAAAAGCCGATGAGAAGCAGCCAGCATTCCGGCCCCCGAAACGCTGCGCGCAAAATCCCCGGCAGGCTTTCCCCTCCTTGCCCTGGGCCGCCGGCCGGCTTCTCCGCCTTTTTCCGGCGGCAGCCCAGCCAAACGGCAACCGGAAGCATTAAAAGAATCGGGAATCCCACAACCGGCAGGCAAAGTCCAATCCCTCTCCAATCGATCAGCGCCTGCAGGGCGGGGGACATGAAGGCATCGCCTATCCCCGCGCTTGCCTGAACGATACCGGAAACGGCAGCTGCCCGCTCCTCTCCGATGATGGGTGCGATCGCCCCCATAATAATCCCGAAGCAGAGCGCCCCTGTCCCTGCAGGAAGCAGAATACCGAAAAAGCAGCAATGCCGGCAATGTCCGGCAAAAGGGAGTGACGATAAGGCCCGCCGCCATCAACAACAACCCGCAAAGCATGACAAAAGCATGACTCCTTTTCAGTGCCAGCATGCCGAACAGCGGCTGCGTAGCCCCATAGAGAATCTGCCCGATGCCGATGACAAGGCTCACCTGCGCATAACTGATGCTGCTGTGCTCAACAATGCCCTGCAGCAGAATCCCATAGTTATCATGTATCCCCTGCATGACGGCGAAGACCAGGCAGGCCGCCCCCACCGCCGTTAAAAAGGGGAGCCTCCCCTCCTTTTTTCCTGTATTTGCATTCTCAATATTCTATCCCCCTAAAATCCGGGGGCTTTCTCCAAAAGCGGCCGCACTTTGGGCAGAACCGGCACAAGGCTGTCGTCCCCCTTTCTCTTGACAGTATTATAGACCCGCTTATAATATAAGTAAAACGAAATAGTCTAATATTAATATTAGAAAAGGTGATGGATGCTATGAACCACTATCTTGCCCTGCAGAAGGTGGTAGAGCTGGGAAGCTTTTCCAAAGCGGCAGAGGCGCTCGGCTATACCCAATCGGCCATGAGCCAGATGATTGCGGCGCTGGAAAATGAGCTTTCCATCAAGCTCCTAAACCGTTCGCGCACCGGGGCCCGGCTTACGCCGGAGGGAGAGGCGCTCTACCCGCAGATTGAGCGGCTGAACAGCCAATACCGGGCGGTGCAGGAGAGAGCAGATGAGATTAAGGGGCTGGAAACCGGCATTATCCGCATGGGGACGATTGCCAGCATCTCCACCCACTGGCTCCCAATTCTAATCCGGGAGTTTCAAAAGAGATATCCAAAGGTGGAGTTTGTTATCCATCAGGGGGATTATAGCTCTATTCTGGAATGGATAAAAACCGGGGCTGTAGATTTCGGCTTCATCAACCCGCAGGCCGCCTCCGGCATTAAAACGCTGCCGCTCAGGGAGGGAAGGATGCTGGCCATCCTCCCCCCAAACCATCCGCTGGCGCAGATGGAATCTCTCCCGCTGAAGCTGCTGGCAGAGGAGCCCTTTATCCTGCTCGAGGAAGGGCACTATTATGAGCCGCTGGAGGCGTTTCGTTCGATCGGCGTCCTCCCGAGGGTGAAATACACCATTCATGATGATTACGCCATCATGACGATGGTTGAAGCCGGGCTGGGGGTCAGCATTCTGGCAGAGCTCATCCTCCACCGGACCAGCTACCGTCTTGCACTGCGCCCCACCATCCCGCCCATCTTTCGCCTCATTGCCATCGGCTACCGGGATAAGGAGAGCCTGCCCATGGCCGGCCGGCGTTTTATCGAATACCTGCGCGCCAGCGCCGAACAGCTGCCCTGAACTTTCCACTCTCTCCAAAAAACCGGAACCGGCATAGGATAGTAATAAATCCTTGCAGGACGGTGGTTCTTCATGGGCTTGACCCTCTCGGCGGCCGCGCTGGTTTTTGCGCTCTGCCTGGACTCGTTTTTTGCCAGCTTTGCCTTCGGTGCGCAGCAGATCCGCATCCCTTTTCTCTCCGCCGTGGTGGTGAGCGGCGTCTGTTCGCTGACGCTTTTCATCTCGCTGCTGCTCGGCTCGTTTATTCATCCCCTCCTTCCCGAAGCCCTCTGTTCGGCACTCGGCTTCGCCACCCTGCTGCTGCTCGGCATTCTGCGGCTGATGGACAGCGGGATTAAAAACCTCATCCGCCACAGCCAGTCCGGCAGCGCCCGGCTGCAGTTTCACTTTCTGCATTTCGACTGCATTCTGCGCATCTATGCCGACAGCACCGCCGCCGACAGCGATCATTCCCAGACTTTAAGCTGCCTGGAGGCGGCCCCGCTGGCGCTGGCCCTTTCGGCCGACTCGCTGGCAGCCGGCTTCGGTGCAGGAATTGCCGAGCGGGGCGGGGCAGCAGAAATGGCGGCGCTCTCCTTTCTTCTCGGGCTGCTGCTCGTCGGGCTGGGCGCGCTGGCAGGAAGAAGGCTTGCCCGGCGCACCGGCTCCGGCCTCTCCTGGCTCAGCGGGGCGGTGCTCATCCTGCTCGCCATCGGCAAGCTGTTTTAAAGGCGGGAAAGGGTCTGTTGCAAAATGCAGGCATTTTGCAACAGACCCTTCTAAAAAACGGCTTTTAACTCCACTGAAATCAGATTTCGCCCGCATCTCGCGGGTGAAACCGCCCTTTTGAGAGCTTTTCTCTTCCCACCGGTGCGGCCGCCCGGCCGCTGCATCTTGAATCCATCTGCAGCAGATGGTAGAATAAAGCCTGAAATCAAGCGGCAGGATTTTACCAAAAAGCAGGATGATGAAGGATATGGACTTTAAAAGCGAGCTGAAAAAATATGGGGCAAGCGCTCTGAGCGCCGCTGTTATCCGCAATTTTCAGATTGCGGATACCCTCGCGGTGGGGAATGGCATAAACCTCCACACAAGATTTCAGGCAGCCTCCATCAGCAAGATGGTTTTTACCATCGCTGTACTGCGCCTGGTTTCGGAAGGAAAAATCAATCTGGAGGATGAGGTGGGCCCCTACCTTAACGATATCCCGCTGCAGGGAAGGGCAACGGTGCGGCAGATTCTCTCCCATACGGCGGGGTTCGGCGTTCACGGCTTTGATGGATACAGGCAGGGCGAAAGGCTGCCGACAACGGCGCAGATTATTCTGGGCGCTCCCCCTGCTAATTCTCCAAAAGTAGTACAGGAGTATACGCCGGGGGAGCACTGGGTCTACTCCGGCGGCGGATTTATGGTTCTGCAGAAATGCGTGGAAAACATCTCCGGCATCCCCTTTGCCGATTTTATGGAGCAGACGGTGCTTCTCCCCCTCGGTATGGCAGACAGCGCCTTCCGGCAGGATATCAGAGAGAATATGGCCGACGGCTATACGGCCGATGCCGTTCCCCTTCCCGGCGGGCACTATCTCATGCCGGAGCAGGCGGCCGCCGGTCTGTGGACAACCGCTGCCGATCTCGCCCGGTTTGGCCTCCATCTTCAAAACATCCTCCGGGGAAAGGCGGGGCTGATTCCCCTGGCACTCATGCAGCAGATGGTGACGCCGCAGCACAGGGACATTCTGAAGCTGGAAAACACATCCTGCCAGACAGGCCTTGGCTGCTACCTGAAGCAGCTTTATCATAGCAGCTATTTCGGCCATTCGGGCGGCAACTACGGCTTTTTATCGCGGGCCAATTTTTCCCTTCAAAACGGGAGCGGCTGCTGCATTCTGATAAATTCGGACGCGGCCGACCCGCTGATTGAAAAAATGCAGGATTTTTTTATAGGGGCAGGCGAAAAATGCCCCGCCTCCCTCCGAAGCAGAAAGCTACAGGCCGGCCCTTCGCCCGGCAGAGGCGGTTCTTCCCAGCCGCTGGTTGCGCAGCCTCCTTCTTCTGCGCCTGCGGCGCACCACCATCACCCGCCGCAGGAAAAGTAAAACCAGCAGAATGGCAAACGTCCAGCCGGCCCAGCCCGGCAGGCCATGGCCGGACGGCTTTTTTTCCTCCGGCTCAATGGCGGCGGGAACAGCCGACGTCTCCGAAAAAGAAAGCGCATAATCTATCGGGGCGCTATAGAGCAGCTCCTCGCCGAAATAAAGGCTGCAGGCGGGGGCGATGCCCTCATTTTTCTGGTAGGCTGCCGGCACTTCCGGGCTCAGGCGGATGGCAGAGGCCTCGCTGCCGGCGGGCAGATCGACCGAAAAGGCGGCGGGAAGCTTCAGCTTCACCTCTCCTGCCGGGGTCTCCCCTTCCATGAGCGGTATCGTCTCCGGTATGCCGGAGACCGGAACCTGCACCCGCTGAAAGCTTTCAAAGCAGTAGTCATAGAGCATGACGGCATCCTTAAACTTATCCCACTTATTTTTGGAGTTCAGCAGAACAATGATGAGCTCCATCTCCCCGCGGTGGGCGACCGCTACCAGGGTGTGGTTGGCTTCCGGCGTCCAGCCGAGCTTGCCGCCGGTGGCTCCCTCATAGGTATAGGCCGATTCAACCGTCAGGCAGTTGTAGGTACCGAAATAGCGGCTCTCCGGCTGCAGGTTGGTGGGGGCCATCCGGTATTCGTCCGCGCCGAACACCTCCCGAAAGCCGGGAACCTCCAGCGCCCAGCGGGTAATCTTCGCAAAATCGCGCGCGGTGGTGTAGTGGTTTTCATCGTGCAGGCCGCTCGCGTTGGTAAAATGGGTTCCGGCGGCGCCGAGCGCCCGGGCCTTAGCATTCATCCGCTCGGTAAAGGCCTCGAGCGAGCCGCCCGCGTGCTCGGCTAAACCGTTGGCCGCATCGTTGGCAGAGGCAAGCATGGCCGCATAGGCCAACTGCTGGACGCTCACCTGCTCTCCAGGCGTCAGGGCAATGTGGGTGGAGCCCCGGTCGATGGAAAAGACCGCCTCCTCGCTTATGGTAACTGTTTCCTCCGGCGCGCAGCTCTCGAGCGCGAGGGCGGTGGTCAGCACCTTGGTGATCGAGGCCGGATAGGCCCTCTGGTCGGCGTTCTTTTCGGCGAGCACCTGCCCGGTCCCCGCATCCATCACAATATAGGCCTGCGAAAAGGTGGTATCAGGCCCGGCTGCCGCCGCCCTTTGCGGGAGCAGAAAAAAACAGCAGCAGAGCGCGCAGAGCACGCTCCAAAAGCGCTTTGTCATCAAAAGGTTTTCCTCGTTTCCAAAAATTTTGCCTATTCCTTTTTCCCGTGCGCACGACAGGAATCTGTGCTAAAATAGGGGGAGAAGATGTCCGGCGCAGCCGCCCTATCCGGGCGAAGGCCGGACGCAAATTGGATACAGCCGCCGCCCCTCACACACGGTTATAGAGGCAGGGGCGCTTTAAAGGCTGCCTGAAAGGATTTTTAAAGAAAGGACTGTCTGTTTGCCATGCTGCGAAAAAATCTCTGTATTCTTCTCTGCGCGCTCTTTCTCTCGCTGGCTTTCGGTGCCTGCGCACCGCAAAGCGAAACGCCTCCAAAGCAGGAGGAGCCCTCCTCCTCTCAACCGGCAAGCGCGTCGCAGCCCACCGCTTATCCCTGCAAAATCAAAAAGGAACAGGCGCTCTTTAAGGCCGAGCCGCTGCCGGAAGAGACGCGAAGGAAGATTACCGGTGTCTCCTGGGTGGAAAACGAGCATATCTCGCTGGACGATCTGTCGCTTCTGACCATCGCCTACTGCGGGTTTGACGGGGAATATTATCTCGGGCAGATGATCGCCGCCAACGAGGTAGCACAGGACCTGACCGAAATTTTTAAGGAGCTCTTTGCCGAGGCGTTTCCCATCGAAAAAATCCAGCTCATTGAGGCCTACGGCGCGGACGACAACCTCTCGATGGCCGACAACAACTCCTCCGCCTTCTGCTACCGGGTGATTGACGGCACCGACTACCTCTCCAACCACAGCTTCGGGCGCGCGGTGGATATTAACCCACTGCAGAACCCCTATGTGCGCGGGGAGCTGGTGCAGCCGGATGCCTCCGCCGACTACCTCGACCGGGAGAATGTGCGTCCCGGTATGATTGCCCCCGGCGGCTGCTGCTATAACGCTTTCATTTCCCGGGGCTGGGAATGGGGCGGCGATTGGACGGGGCCCATCGACTACCAGCACTTTGAAAAGCCGCAGGAGTAAAGGGGCGCTGTGTGCTGGCCAGGCCGGCAGGCGGGAGCGCTGCCGCTTTCCCATTTCTGAATTTTTAAATAAGCGGAAGGGGCGCGCAAAACGCGCCCCTGTTTCTTTTCCTTTTTTGCGGCCGCTCAGCGGATAGAGAAGGCAAAGCTGGTTTTGTGGTCCCAGCTCTCCCCTGCATGCAGCACCGGCGAGGGGAAATTCTCATGATGAATCGCATCCGGCAGCTGCTGCGTCTCCAGGCAGATGGCGCTGTGCGCCCCATAGTGCTGGCCGCCCTTGCCCGTTACGTGCCCCATCATGTTCGCCGTATACACCTGAACGCCCGGCAGGTCGGTGGAAACCTCCATGGCGATGCCGGTCTCCGGGCAGTAGAGCCGCGCGGCCAGACGCATGCCCTCCCCATCAAGCAAAAAGTTATGGTCATAGCCTCCCGCCGCCTTCACCTGCTCATCCTGCGAAGCGATATCCGCGCCAATCTCCTTCTCCTGCCGAAAATCAAAGGCAGTGCCCTCTACCGGGCGCAGCTCGCCGGTGGGAATCTGCCCCTCGTCCACCGGGGTATAGTGGGAGGCGTTGAGCCAGAGGGCGTGCGAAAGCACCGTTCCGGCGCCCGCCAGATTAAAATAGCTGTGGTTGGTAAGGCTGACGAGCGTATCCGCATCGGCGGTAGCATGATAGGCGAGCTCCAATGCGCCGTCATCCCGGAAGGTAAAGCGCACCTCTGTGGAAAGATTTCCCGGGTAACCCTCCTCCCCATCGGGCGAGAGGCGGGAGAAGCAGAGGGTCTCCCCCTCGATACGGCTCTCCCATACATATTTGTCAAAGCCGCGTTTTCCGCCGTGCAGATGATTCTTTCCATCGTTGCAGTAAAGCGCATATTCCCGCTCTGCGAGCGAAAAGCGTCCGCCCGCCAGGCGGTTGGCGAGCCGGCCGACCGTCGCGCCGAGATAGCCGCCGTTTTTCTCATACTCTGCCAGCGTTTTGTAGCCGAGCGCCACATCGCAGAGTACCCCTGCGCGGTCGGGCACCTCAATGGATACAATGGTGCAGCCATAGTCGAGTACGGTAGCGCGCATCCCCTGCGCGTTTTCCAGCGTAAAAGCCGTTACCTGTTCGCCACCGGCAGTAACGCCGAACGGCGCGGAAATAATCCCCTTCATCTCTGAGCTCCCTTTCTCTGTCGTATTCTGATTGCCGTACCGGCAAAAGCCCCTTTTTGGCCCCGGTTTCACCGTTTCTACGGCGGACAAGGCGGATATATGAAAAATACCCTGACCTTTATATGCAAACCGCAGGCTGCTTTTGAGCCCGATTTAAAACCGGGTTTTCAGCGGGGAAGCCGCATCCGCCCCTCTTTGGCCAAAGCCGCCTGCCTGCAAAAATCCGCTGCGGATTCTTCCCGAAGCTTTCTCCGCTTCAGTATACCATTCAAAAAGGGGAGGGGCAACCCCTCGCCCCAAAATCCCTGCATGCAAAAGATGGACAGCCTTTAAAATTTTTGTATCGGCAAGCAGCAAAAGCCCTTTACCCGCTCCCAAAGGCCGGTGTATAATAACCGCGAACCCTAATAAAAATTAGCGGGCCGCGCGCTAATAAAAACCGCGGCGGGCGGGCTGAAGGGGCACGCCCGACAGGAGACGCTATGCAAAAGCTTGACCTTGGGGGCCGGTGGGAGCTTACCCTTTCAAACGGCACCCGCTGCTCCGGCTCTGTTCCCGGATCGGTCTATTCCTTCCTGCTGGAAAACGGGCAGATGGAAAATCCCCACTGGCGCGAAAACGAGCTCGCCGCCCTGCAGCTCATCACCGAAAACGACTTCACCTTCTCCCGCCAATTCACCCTGCCGGAAAGCTTTCAGGGGCTTTCGAGCGTGCTGCTGCGCTGCGAGGGGCTTGATACCGTCTGCTCGGTATGGCTCAACGGGATAAAAATCGGGGACGCCTGCAACATGCACCGCACCTTCGAGTTTGAGGCCAAAAAGGCGCTCATCCCCGGCGAAAACAGGCTCGAAATCCGCTTTGTCTCCCCCGTGCGCCATATCCGCGAGGAGGTCAAAAAGGACTATATCGGCGGCTCCTATCATGCGATGGTCGGCTTCCCGCTGCTGCGCAAGGCGCACTGCATGTTCGGCTGGGACTGGGGCCCCCGCCTGCCGGACGGCGGCATCTGGCGGGATATTTCCCTTTTGGGGGTGGACTCCTCCCGGATTGAGGATGTACATATCACCCAGCGCCATCAGGATGGAGAGGTCTTCCTGAAGGTGGCTGTCACCCAGTCGGGCAGTGCGAAAACGCAGATTACCCTGCTCTCTCCCGATGGCAGGCAGACAAAACTTCTCCCCGGAGAAGAGATGAAGGTCGAAAACCCGCAGCTCTGGTGGCCGAACGGCTATGGCCCCCATCCGCTCTATACCGTTCGCACCGAGCTGATGGAAAACGGGAAAACGGTGGACCGGGATGAAAAGCGCATCGGCCTGCGCACGATGAGCGTCGTGCGCGAGAAGGATGAGTGGGGAGAGAGCTTTGCCCAGTGTGTCAACGGGGTGCAGATTTTCGCGATGGGCGCGGACTATATCCCGGAGGACAACCTTCTCTCCCGCATCACCCCCGAGCGCACCCGCAATCTGCTTTTGCAGTGCGTGCGCGCCAACTTCAACTCGGTGCGCGTCTGGGGCGGCGGCTACTATCCGGATGACTGGTTCTACGATGCCTGCGATGAGCTGGGTCTTGTCGTCTGGCAGGATTTCATGTTCGCCTGCGCCAACTACCACCTGACCGAAAGCTTTGAGGAGAATATTGAGGCGGAGTTCGCCGACAACATTCGCCGGCTGCGCCATCACCCCTCGCTCGGCCTCTGGTGCGGCAACAATGAGATGGAGATGTTCCAGGCCACCGGAGAATATGACGGCACCCCCCGCACCCGCAGCGACTATATCCGCATGTTCGAGCATATCATCCCGCATAAGCTCCGGGAGCTCGACCCGGATACCTTCTACTGGCCGGCCTCCCCCTCCTCGGGCGGCGGCTTCGATGAGCCGAACAGCCCCGACCGCGGCGACGTCCACTACTGGGAGGTCTGGCACGGGGGCAAGCCTTTTTCCGACTACCGCAACTACTATTTCCGTTATGCCTCCGAATTCGGCTTCCAGTCCTTCCCCTGCCTCAAAACGGTGGAGAGCTTCACCGAGCCTGATGATCGCAACATCTTCTCCCGCGTAATGGAACGCCACCAGCGCAACGAGGGCGCCAACGGCAAGATTATGCTCTATCTCTCGCAGACATTCCTCTATCCGAATGATTTTGATACCCTGCTGTATGCCTCCCAGCTGCTGCAGGCGGAGGCAATCCGCTATGGCGTGGAGCACTGGCGGCGCAACCGGGGGCGCTGCATGGGCGCCATCTACTGGCAGCTCAACGATATCTGGCCGGTCGCCTCCTGGGCCTCGGTCGATTATTACGGACGCTGGAAGGCGCTGCACTACTATGCCCGCCGCTTTTTCGCCCCGCTGATGATTTCCTGCGAGGAGACCGGCGAAACGACCAGGCGCGTCTCAATTATTTTGGAGCCCTCGTCTATTGAAACGAGCGTCCGCCTTTCGGTCGCCAACGAAACGAGGGAGGACCGGGACTGCACCGTTTGCTGGGCGCTGCGCTCGGCGGATGGCTCGGTTATAAAGAGCGGCGAAACGCCGGTGCATCTCCCGGCGCTTACAAGCGTCTGGCTCGACCGGCAGGTGTTTGAGGGAGTGGATTTTCTCTCCACCTATTTCTCCTTCTCGCTTACCCATAGGGGGGAGTGCGTCAGCGCGGGCACCGTTCTCTTCACCGCGCCAAAGCATTTTCATTTCCTCGACCCGCAGCTCTCGGTTTCCCGCGAGGGGGATACCATCACCGTTTTTGCCGCGGCCTATGCGAAGAGCGTAGAAATCTCCTCGCCGGACAGCGACCTCATTTTAAGCGACAACTATTTCGACATGAACGCCGGCAGATGTACCGTAAAAATCCTCGAGGGAGACCCGAAGGAGCTTTCGGTCCGCTCGGTCTATAATATCCGCTAATCTTTCCCCGGACATCGGGAAAACCGGGATATGCGTGGAGCCGTCCGCAAAACTGCGGGCGGCTCCTTTTTTCTTTTTCCCCTTTTTTCAAATACCCGGGGCGACCCTTCTTGAAAAAAGCCGCCGGGAAAGGGCTTTCGGCCTTTATGCAGTTATTTAAAAGCAAAGGCGGCTGCCGGGCATCCTTTTTGCCATGCAGCAATAAAAAATTTTACTCTTTTTCCTTTTTTCCTCTTGACAAAACAGAAAGCACGATGTACTATTGTATTACGCCATTAACACAATAGTACAGTGGAGGTGAGCAAATGACATGGGATTTTAAAGGCGACCGTCCGATTTATATCCAGCTGATGGAAGAGATACAGATGTATATTGTATCCGGCCAGTATCCGGCAGGGAGCAAGCTACCTGCCGTCCGCGATCTGGCAGCGGAGGCCTCGGTAAATCCAAATACCATGCAGAAGGCTCTGGCTGAGCTCGAGCGGGATGGGCTGCTGCACACCCAGCGAACGGCCGGAAGATTTATCACGGAGGATCAGGATATGATTAGGGGAATTCGGGAAAAGCTGGCGCGCGAACAGGTGGACCTGTTTTTTGAAAAGATGGGGCAGCTCGGCATCAGCCGGGAGGAGACGCTTCTGCTGCTGCAGAAGGCGGCCGATGAGCCGCAACAGGAAAAGGAATCCGCCTGAAAAGCTGCTCCGGCTCTGCCGCAGTCCAATTTTGCCCACATTCTGCCGCCGAACCACACTTTGGACGGTTTTGGGCAAACTGCGGAAAAATTTTCCGCCCTGCAGAGGTTAAGGCGCCGTGTAATAAAAAGGCGGCCCTTTTTGCAGGGATCATTTCAACAAGAAGGGAAGGGGACAGATGGAACCCATACTGGAATGCAGGGTGCTCGGCAAGCGCTATGGCAGTAAACAGGCGCTCGCCTCGGTAGACCTGAAAGTAGAGCGCGGGCGGATTGTCGGGCTGCTCGGCCCGAACGGCAGCGGGAAAACCACCCTCATCAAGCTCGCGACCGGCCTGCTCTCTCCGAGCGCCGGGCAGATTCTGATTGACGGGAAAGCGCCCGGCGTTGAAACCAAGGAGCTGGTCAGCTACCTGCCCGACCGCCCCTATCTGGGGGACTGGATGAAGGTCAACGATATCATCGACCTGTTCGCAGATTTTTATCGCAACTTTGACCGGGTGAAGGCGCTGGAGATGCTCGCGCGGCTTTCGATCAATCCGGCCGACCGGCTGAAAACAATGAGCAAGGGCACCAAGGAGAAGGTGCAGCTGATTCTGGTCATGAGCCGCAGCGCCAGCCTCTATCTGCTTGATGAGCCGATTGGCGGCGTCGACCCAGCTACGCGGGACTATATCCTCTCCACCATCATCGGCAACTACTCGGAGGAGGCGGCCGTCGTCATCTCCACCCATCTGATTGCGGATGTGGAACGGGTACTCGATGACGTTGTTTTCATCGAAAACGGGCGTATTGCTCTCTCCTCCTCAGTCGATGCCATCCGGGAGGAACGCGGAATGAGCGTGGACGCGCTTTTCAGGGAGGTATTCAAATGCTGAAAAAACTGATGAAGTATGAGCTGCGCGCTACTGCCCGCATTTTTCTTCCCTTTTTCGGCGCGCTGCTGGTTCTCTCGGTCTTAAACCGGATTTTTTACAGCAGCCGCGTGGACAGAATGCTGGATACGCTGCGCCAGAACGACAAGGGGCTGCCGATTGAAATCGTCCGCATCCTCTCAGCGGTTATCTTCGTCTTTCTCATCTGCGCCATCTTCGCGCTGACGGTGATTGTCATGATTCAGCGCTACTACAAAAACCTTCTGGGGGATGAGGGGTACCTGATGTTCACCCTGCCGGTGAAGCCCTGGCAGCTCATTACCAGCAAGATGGTGATTTCCGGCATGTGGCTCATCGTCAGCGGGATTGTAACGGTTCTCGCCTGCCTGCTGCTGGCGGCCGGGATAGAGGACATCGTCCATATCTTTATGGAAATCCCGGGCGCACTGAAAACAGCGGACAGCACGCAGACCTTCCACAACTTCCTTGCCCTCTTCGAGGTGGGTATCCTGCTGCTCGTCTGCCTGTGCGACTTCATCCTGCTCACCTATGCCGCCATCACGGTCGGCCAGCTCTGGAGCTCGCACAAGCTACTCGGCGCGTTCGGCGCGTTCCTTGCGCTCAACACTGCCTTTCAGATTGTCACCGCCTTTGTCACCTGGGCCGCCGGCACAACCCTGGATCACATCGATTTCCCGGGCAGATGGGCGAATGATCATGCCATCGCCCTCATTCACAGCGGATTATGGGTGGTTATCCTCTGGTGTGCGCTGCTCGGCGCCGTCTGCTTTATCCTCTCCAACCAGCTGCTGCAGAAGAGACTCAATCTGGAATAGGTCCATAGCAGGCCGGTCAAAAATTCCGGACCGCAAAGATGTTCAGCTTTGCGGTCCGGAATTTTTTAAAAAGGAATATAGATATATCGGGTAAAAAATCGGGTGAGCGTTATATGCCATCGTTCCCAAAATTCTATAATGGTCAACGCTTTATAAGGAGAGTCAAAGTTAACTGGCAGTTCCAGATTCATCATTCTTCCAACACCGGATGCCATATCGCAATAACCGCTAAAATCGAAATAAATTTGAATCGTATAGGCTAGAACCGTAAGAATTGCATTGGTGCTGTCCAACTTGTCAATATTAGAAAATCCCCAGTTGACTGCGTTTCCAAAAACATCTGCAATAAGCACTTTTTTAGAGAGGCCAATCTGGAAAAGATAAACACCCTGCGAAAAATGTTCCCAACTAAAGGCCTTCTTATCATGATTAAAGAATTGTGGTACCAGTTCATCGTGCGTCACAATGGGTCCAGCAATTAATTGAGGAAAAAAAGTTACGAATGATGCATAACATATCAAGTCATATTTTGGAACTTTGCCTTTGTAGGCATCGATTACAAAGGAAAGCTGTTGAAAAGTGAAAAAACTGATCCCCAGAGGGAGAACTAATTTTTTTAAGACAAAATTCGTACGAAATAGGGCATTAACATTTTCTAGATAAAAATCAAAATATTTGAAATAGAAAAGTATTCCCAAATTAAATAAAACTGCCAAAACCAGAAATATTTTTCTTGAAGCAGATAAAGAAATCCGCCCCAGGATACGATAGACTGCAAAATTAAATAAAATACTAATCAAAATAATCCACAGATACTTTGGATTAAAATAGCCATAAAAATACAGCGACATTACAAGAAGAAAAATCTGCCCGACATGGTAAAGACGTAAATGATTCAGTAAGAAGTATCCGATAAGGCAGAGCGGAAGAAACAGCAGAACAAAAATATATACTTTATATTAATAATACCTGTAATGCTATATTACAACTTTTCCCACATTACAAGATAAAAATTTACAAAAATTCTCTATGGACCGCTCAGCTCCATCGTCCTGCCCAAGCAGCCGGAACAAAAGCACTTACTCCTTCTTCTGCCCAAAGCGGTATTCGGTCCCGTTTAACAGCCGCCTGATGTTCGCCCGGTGCATATAAAGGACGATTGCGCCGCAGACAGTGGCAAACAGCCCATCCAGCAGCGAGGGGCGGCCCTGCAGCTTGTGGACAATCACCGTAAAAAACGGGTAGAGAATGGCGCCGGTAATCGAGGCCAGCGACACAATGCGGGTAAAATACAAAAGTGGGAACGCCACCGCCAGCACGCAGATAAAGGTCACCGGGCTGAGTGTCACCATCACGCCCAGGCCGGTCAGCACCCCCTTGCCGCCCTTGAAGCCAAAATAAAGCGGGAAAAGGTGGCCAAGCATGGCGGCAATCCCGGCCGGATAGCCGGCATCAAACACCGCCAGACCCAGCAGAAGAAAGATGAGCCGCCCGAGGAGCACCGCCAGCAGCCCCTTGCAGAAATCCCCCGCGCCACACATAAAGGCATATTTCTTGCCATAGGTGCGCAGGATGTTGGTCATCCCCGCATTTTTGCTACCGAAGTTGCGGATATCCTCCCCTTTAAAGACACGGGAGACGATAATCGAAAAGTTTAAGCTCCCCAACAGATAGCCCTCCAGCAGGCAGAGCGCCACGCCTAAAAAAATCTTTCCCAAGTAAAATCCCTCCTACCATTTCTGCCGGTTCGCCTTTTTTCTCTCAAAATCCGACATCTGCCGTCTTCATTGTAACAGGCCTGCGCTGCAAATGCAACCGCTTCTGCATTTTATCGCATTTTGCAGGATAAAATGCACAAACTAAAAAACGAAAATCAGAGGCTTATTCTGCCGCGGTTTTATGCTGGGTACCCTTTATAAAACTGCAGGGCGGCAGACTGCCGCAGAAAGGGCGTGTCCAGATTGGAATTTATCCGGCAGACGGCGCGTATGCTCAACGAACGCTTCTCTCCCAAAAGGCTGATTCTCTTCTCGCGCAAAACAGACCTTTCCGGCGAAACCGCCTCCTTCAAGCTCTGCATGGTCGCCGGGGTCACCGATAAGCGGGCGGCCCAGCGGGAAATTTTCTCCCGGGCCGAGGGGCTGCCGCCCTTTGACGTGCTTATCTACACCCCCGGGGAATGGGAAGAGGCGCTTTCGCGCGAGGGCTCCTTCGCACAGAGAATTCAGCGGACGGGATGTGAGCTTATTGCCAAAGCCTGAGCGCGCCGACAGCCGGCAGTATGATGAATGGCTCGACAAGGCGGGCGGCGACCTGCTCTGCGCCCGCGCGCTGCGGGAGGATGAGCACTGCTACGACGGGGCGGGATTTCACTGCCAGCAGGCGGTGGAAAAGGCGCTCAAGGCCTATATCCTGCTCTGCAGCGGCCAGCTGCACGACGGGCACAATCTCACCTGGCTGTGCCGGCAGGCGCTGCGCTATGACCGCAAATTTTCCGACTGGTTTGATGAGAGCGCCTCCCTTACTCACTGCTATATTGAAACGCGCTACCCCTCTGACCTCTATGAATCCTTTGATTATGCCCGCGTTTGCGAGGCCTATGACATGGCTTATGAGATGTTTATGTTCATCTGCCAAAAAATAGACGCGCATTTTGAGCGCACCTCCCGCTTTTCCGGCCTTCCGGGAGAAGATAAAAGGTCCGCTGCAGAATAGAGCTGCAGCGGACCTTTCCCTTTTTGAAAGCGTTTTCTTACTTTAAGTGCAGCTCCTCCTGGGAAACCAGGCGCACGCCGTTTTCCGCCAGAATATCGGCAGCCTTCTCGTTATCCTCCACGCGGATAATCATATAGGCCACATCCTTTTTGCGGGTAATAAAGGCATAGGTATATTCGAGGTTGATATCGTGCCGGCTCAGAATGTCCAGAATCTTATAGAGGCTGCCCGGCTCATCGGTAAGCTCGGCGGCCAGCACCGGCGTGATTGAGCAGACATAGCCCGCGTCCTTGAGTACGCAGGCCGTTTTATAGGAATCGTCTACGATAATGCGCAGGATTCCGAAATCCCGCGTTTCCGAAATGGAGAGCGCGCGGATATCAATCCCGTTTTCGGCCAGCACCTTTGCAAAGCTGGCTAAGGTGCTCGGCCTGTTTTCTACGAATACGGAGATCTGCTTTACCGTCATGCGGATAACCTTCCTTTCTCTCGCTCCAAAAATTTTACCGCCCTCCCGCAGAAAAGAGGGGAGGAGAGCGGCCTTGGGCGGCGCATCCGCCAAAAGCGGCGGACAGGGGCGGCCAAAACCGGATTAATAGAGCTTGCGCTTATCGATTACCCGAACGGCCTTGCCCTCACTGCGGGTAATCGTCTTGGGCGCTACCAGATGGACATCCGCATAGATGCCGAGCATCGCCTTGAGCGCATCCACCAGTTCCTTCTCGCGCCCCGAAATTTCGCCGAGCGAATCGGAGAACATCTCCGGCGTCATCTCCACCTGAACCTCCAGCTTATCGCTATTGTTCACGCGGGTGACGACAATCTGGTAGTTGGCCGGATAGCCCTTGTTGAGCAGCACCGTTTCAATCTGAGAGGGGAAGACGTTGACCCCCTTGATAATCAGCATATCGTCGCTGCGGCCCATGGGCTTCGACATCTTCACATGGGTACGCCCGCAGGAGCACTTTTTGCGGGAAAGCACGCAGATATCGCGCGTGCGGTAGCGCAGCAGCGGGAAGGCCTCTTTGCTAATGCTGGTAAAGACCAGCTCGCCCTTTTCCCCGTCCGGCAGCACCTCGCCGGTCTCCGGGTTGATGATTTCGGCGATAAAGTGATCCTCGTTGATGTGCATGCCGGTCTGCTCGCTGCACTCAAAGGAAACACCAGGGCCGGAAATTTCGGTCAGCCCATAGATATCATAGGCCTTGATGCCAAGCTTATCCTGAATATCCCGGCGCATTTCCTCGCTCCAGGCCTCTGCACCGAAGATGCCGGCCCGGAGTTTGATTTTATCCCGCAGCCCTCTTTCATGAATACTCTCGGCCAGATAGGCCGCATAGGAAGGGGTGCAGCAGAGAATGGTGGAACCGAGGTCAACCATAAACTGAATCTGCCGCTCGGTGTTGCCGGAGGACATCGGCAGCGTCAGCGAGCCCACCTTGTGGGAGCCGCCGTTGAGGCCGGGACCGCCGGTAAAAAGGCCATATCCATAGCAGACATGCACAACATCCTCCTTCGTCCCGCCCGCGGCGACAATCGCGCGTGCGCAGCACTCATCCCAGAGATCGATGTCGTGCTGGGTGTAAAAGGCGACCACCCGCCTGCCGGTCGTTCCGCTGGTGGACTGGATGCGCACGCAGTCGGAAAGCGGCATGGCCAGAAGTCCGTAGGGGTAGGCGTCGCGCAGATCATCCTTGGTTAAAAACGGCAGCTTGTGCAGATCATCCACCGAGCGGATATCCTCCGGCGTAATCCCCTTTTTCTCCATCAGGCTGCGATAGTAGGGAACATTCTGGTAGACATGGCGAACGGTTTTGACGAGGCGCTCATCCTGCCAGGAGCGAATCTGCTCGGGCGATGCGCACTCGATTTCCGGCTGGAAATAGTTTCCCATTTTCATCAATCCCTTTCTTTTGCCGCATTCTGTAAAAACGGCAGCGGCCGTGTCCCAGATGCGAATGGATCGCTTTTATCATACTATTTTCCATCGCTTCTGTAAACAAAAAATATTCCTGCGCAGAGAATTGTTGTTCTGCCCGCCGCAGTGCCGTCCCCTTTTTTCGCCCTTCTCCCTTTTCCCGGGAAAAACTCTTTTAACAGACAAACCCGAAGAAAAGCGGTTGCGTTCCTTTCTGAAATCCGCTATCATAAAGGTGCTGTTTATGAATAAAAGGCCGGTCAGAGCCGGCCTTACAGGAGGTAAGTTTTATGAAAAATCCCGTTGTCAGCATTGAAATGGAGAGCGGCGCCGTTATCAGGGCGGAGCTCTATCCCGAAACCGCCCCGAACACCGTTCGCAACTTCCTCTCGCTCGTTCAAAAGGGGTTTTATGACGGCACCATCTTCCACCGCGTCATCCCCGGCTTTATGATTCAGGGCGGCGACCCGGACGGCAACGGCACCGGCGGGCCCGGCTACAGCATCAAAGGCGAGTTTTCCGCAAACGGCTGCAAAAATGATCTGAAGCATACGTCCGGCGTTCTCTCGATGGCGCGGACGATGGACCCCGATTCCGCCGGCAGCCAGTTTTTTATCATGGTCGCTGACGCCTCCCATCTCGACGGGCAGTATGCCGCCTTCGGCAAGGTGACCGAGGGGATGGAGGAGGCTCTGCGCATCGCCGGCGTCCGGCGCGACTGGAACGACCGCCCGAAGGCGGACGAGCGGATAAAAAAGCTCACCGCCGAAACCTTTGGCGAAAGCTATCCTGAGCCGGAGAAGGTCGGCTAAGCGAGATCCCTTTCCCATCCCCCGCGGCGGTAAAAGAGCAGCGAGAGAATGGCCGCCACCGTCCAGCCGACCGGCCAGGCCAGCCAGATCCCTGCTGCCCCGAGCGAAAGGGAAAAGAGCTTTGCCAGCGATACACGCAGGATGAGGTCGGTAAAGGTGGAGACCATGAAGGCGTTCATCCTGCCCGCACCGCGCAGTACCCCATCCGCTATCAGCTTGGTACCGATGACAAAATAGAAGGGGGAGAGGATGTGCAGAATATCCAGCCCCGTCTGCATCGCAAGCCCCGAGGGGTCCTCCAAAAAGACACGCAGCAGCAGCTTTCCCGCAAAAAACCAGGCAAGAAAAAGCGGCAGGCAAATGCCCCATGTCAGCCGCAGCCCTGCGGAGAATCCGGCCCGGATGCGCTCCATCTTCCCAGCCCCGACATTCTGCGCGGTAAAGTTGGAAATGCCGTTGCCGAAGGTGGTCAGCGAGGTAATGACCAGATTGTTGAGCTTAATCGCCGCCGAGTAGCCCGCGATAACGCCTGAGCCGAAGGTGTTGATAATCCCCTGCAGCAGGATGTTTCCGACCGAAATAAAGCTCTGCTGCAGAATGCTGGGAATGGCAATGCGGGCAATGCGAAAAAACAGATTCCAGGAGAAAATCGGCACAGGCCCCTGCTCCTCATCCGCAATAGCGGCAAGCCGCTTCCAGACGAACAGCACCGCCAGCAGGCAGCTGACCCCCTGGCAGAGAAAGGTTGCCCAGGCAACGCCCGCCACCCCCATCTGAAAGGCGGTTACAAACAGGATATCCATCCCGATGTTGGCGGTCGATGAGGCCGCCAGAAAACAAAAGGGAGTTTTGGAATCGCCGAGCGCCGAGAAGATGCCGGTCGCCACATTATAAAAGAAGACAAACGGCAGGCTCCAGATATAGATATCGAGATACAGCCGGGAATCGGCGAGAATATCCTCCGGGGTATGGATGGCCTGCAGCAGCCGGGTGCAGAAAAGCAGCCCCCCGCTCATCAGCAGCAGGCAGAGAACTCCGGTGGCAATCAGGGCGGTATAAACCGCTGTTTTCAGCTCGGAAAAGCGTTTCCCCCCGAACAGCTGGGAAACGATGACCGAACAGCCCATGTTGCACCCGAAGCCGAAGGCGATAAAGATGAGGGTGATCTCATAGCTGTTGCCAACGGCGGCCAGTGCCTGTTCGCCGATAAAGCGGCCGGCAACCAGGCTGTCCGCCAGATTATAGAGCTGCTGGAAAAGGATACTCCCAAAGAGCGGAAGGCAGAATCTAAAGAGCACGCGGGAGGGCTTGCCGCAGGTTAAATCCACGTTCATGGTTTTTGGCTCCTTTCCGTTTTTTGCCCGCCGGGACGGTCTTTCCCGGCGGCCGCCCTTCATTATAAAACAGTTTCTCAGAAAAAAGCAACCCAGAAGGAGGCATCGTTTATGTCTACCCCGCACAATAACGCCGCTCCCGGGCAGATTGCCAAAACCCTGCTCATGCCCGGCGACCCGCTGCGCGCAAAATTCATCGCCGAAACCTTTCTCCAAAACCCCGTCTGCTTTAACGAGGTGCGCGGCATGCTCGGCTTTACCGGCAGCTACCACGGCCGCCCCGTTTCAGTAATGGGTTCCGGCATGGGGATGCCCAGCATCGGCATCTACTCCTATGAACTCTACACCGTTTACGGGGTGGAAAACATCATCCGTATCGGCTCGGCCGGCTCCTACTGCGAAGAGGCAAAAATTTATGACGTTCTGCTCGCCAGCTCCGCCTGGAGCGAATCCTCCTATGCCCGGGTGCAGGGCGGCTTTATGGGGGATACCCTTTTGCCCAGCGCCCCGCTCTGCCAGAAGATTGCCGAAACGGCGGCCGCCCTTTCTATCCCGCTGAAAACCGGTCCCGTCCATTCGAGTGATGTTTTTTACCGCGAGGACCATTCCCCCTACTACCAGAGGCTGCATGAGGAAAAGGGGGTGCTCTGCGTAGAAATGGAGTCGTTCGCCCTTTTCCACAATGCGCAGGCGTGCGGCAAAAACGCCGCCTGCCTGCTTACCATCTCCGATTCGTTCGTCTCCCACGAGGAAACCACTGCCGCCGAGCGCCAGTCCTCCTTTACCGCCATGATGAAAATTGCGCTCGAAACAGCCGCCTCCCTGTAACCGGCGGCGGAGAAAAGCGCGGCCCGCAAGTGAAAATTATTCGATTCAGGACGGCGCGGCGATGGCTGCGCCGTCCTTTTCCTGCGTTTTTGCATGGAATGATAGCCAATCAGCTATTCCCGATAGAACGGATGTCTGTGCATACCGCTTCTGAAAATTCCTGTCCCTGGTCTCTGCAATCCGGCAGATTAAGTTCTCCCCATGCTTTCATATAACGGATAACATCCATAAAACTCGTGCCCAGATCAGACAACGTATACTCTACCCTTGGCGGAATCTCCTTGAAGTCGTGCCGGATTAAAAATCCATCGGTTTCTAATTCCCGAAGCTGCTTTGTCAGGGATGACTCTGTAATTTCACCAATCTGGCGGCGCAGCTCCCCGAATCTATGAATGTCATGAAAGGCAATATAGTAAAGAATTTCCAGTTTCCACTTGCCTCCCAGGATTTTTTGGAGCGTTGACATCGTTTTACACCGTTGGATGGCCGTTTCTGTTTTTCTCATTCTTCATGACCTCCTGATGGCATTATATCGTTCTCACAGTCAAAAAACAATGTACTACAAAAAAGTACCGTACTTTTATTTTCTTTGTACAATGATATAATGGCAAAAAAGACAGGGAGGTCCTACTATGCACTACACGGGAACGATATGGAGGCCGCCTTATGAGGCTTCCTCGCTGCTGCTTGAAGTAACGGCAGGCTGTACCCATCACAAATGCAAATTCTGTACGCTCTATAACGATTTACCGTTTAAATTCAGAATGTCCCCCCTTGAAAATGTGGAAGGTGACCTGCAGGAGGCGCAGCTTTGGCATACAGACCCTGTTGCGGTGCTGACTGCCCGCCTGCAGGGGCTACCCGGGCCGGAGCGTCTCCAGAGGGCTTTTTTAACCGGGGCAAACCCTTTTGTTTTGAAATATGAACGGCTCATGGCAATCGCCGGCTTAATCCGGCAATACGTTCCCTCAATCAAAACGATTGGATGCTTTGCAAGGATTACAGATGTTACGCTGAAATCGGACGAGGAATTGGCCTCCCTTTATCGGGCCGGATATGACGGGCTGACAATCGGAATGGAAACCGGCGACGATGAAGCCCTGCAGTTTATGAATAAGGGTTATACCGCTGCCGATATTGTGAAACAATGCCGGCGGTTAGACCGGGCCGGCATTCATTACCGCTTTTTCTATCTGGCAGGCATCTCCGGCGCTGGACGTGGTGAGATTGGCGCAAAAGCGACTGCTGCCATTTGCAATCAGCTGCACCCGAGGCTCATTGGCGTCAATATGCTGACCATTTACCCGGAATCGGAGCTTTACCGGGAAATGCGGCGCGGCAGCTGGAAGGAAGAAAGCGAGATTGAAAAATACAGGGAAATTCATATTCTGCTTGAAAACCTGGAAATACCTGTCCAATTTGCCGCTTTAGGCGCATCCAATGCCTTCCGGTTTCAGGGGGCATTACCAGAGGACAGAGAGGCTCTTTTGGCGGCACTTGATAAAATCATGGAGACTGTGCGGGAAGATGAACTGCGTGAATATCGCAGGAATCTTTCCCACTTATAAAGACAGCAGAGGCGGGCGTGTACCGCCGGAGGAACGCTTCTCGAGTGAAACGGCAGTGAGAAAGCCCGGCGGGCCTTTAGAGCCGCTTCGCGGGAAAGCGGCCGGAGCCAGGCGAAGCCGACGCGATTGGAGCGCGTTGCAAATTTCTTATTCCGGCTTGCAGAAGGGTCTGCTTTTTAGGGATGAAACGGCCCCGCCGCACATATATTTTCCATGTTTGGAAGGAGGAAACCGGCCGCATTCCGGGGAAAAGCGATTGCATTCCCCTGTCGATTCGTGTAAAATAAAAGACAGATTTGCAGGCTGCTTTCAGCCGGCGAAAAAGAGCGGAAACCGGCCGCAGGCAAAACGGCCGGGCCTCTGAAGAAAGGAATGATTGACCGCCGTGGTTGAAGTAAAGGTATGCGTTGGCAGCTCCTGCCACATGAAGGGCTCCTACCAGGTGATTAAAACCTTCCAGGATCTGATTGCGCACAACAATCTTAAAGATGAAGTGGTTATCAAGGCATCCTTCTGCATGGGCCGCTGCCTGCAGGGGATTTCAGTTCTGGTGGATGAAGAGCCGGTACAGAATGTCGGCTTCCAGAACGCTGAGCAGGTCTTTTATGAGAGCATTTATCCGAAGGCGAAAGCCGGCATGGAAGGAGGAGAGGCGCTGTGAGCATTATCAAGCTCAACACCCGCAGCTGCCAGAGCTGCTATAAATGTATCCGCGAGTGCCCGTTAAAAGCAATCGAGTTTCGGGACAACATAGCGCAGGTCATCGAGGAGGAATGCGTCCTGTGCGGACGCTGTGTGCGCTGCTGCCCGCAGAATGCGCGCATTCTGCGCGATGACTTCGCCGAGGTGCAGGAGCTGATTTCTTCCGGCAAGCCGGTCTATCTCTCGCTGGCCCCCTCCTGGGTGGCCTGGTGGCGCGGGCACAGCTTTGCCGCCATCAGCCGCGCCTTTAAGGCGCTCGGCTTTGCCGGCGTTGAGGAAACGGCCATCGGCGCGGCCGCCGTTTCCCGTGAATATGCCTCGCTCATGCGCCATAAGCGGATGAACAACATCATCGCCACTGCCTGCCCCTCGGTCGTTATGATGGTGGAGCGGCACTACCCCGAGCTGATTAAAATGCTCGCCCCCGTCGCCTCGCCGATGATGGCGCACGCCAAACTGATGCGCGAGAGCTATGGGGATATCAAGGTGGTCTTCGCCGGCCCCTGCCTCTCGAAGATGGAGGAGGCCTCCGACCCGCTCGCAGGCGGTATGGTCAACTTCGCGCTGACCTTCGACTCGGTCAGCCGCTGGATGGAGAAAAAGGGAATCCGCGTAGAGGAGGAGGATGACGCCGCCCGCGGCGTTCTCGAGCCTGTCGCCCGGCTCTACCCGGAACCGACCGGCATTCTGAAAACCCTCGCTCCTGAGGATACGGCGGGGTATACCCCCATCGCCGTAGACGGGATGGACGGCTGCATGGCGCTGTTCGATTCGCTGAAAAAGGAGGAGCCCTCCGGCCTGTTTATTGAAGCGAACCTCTGCTCAGGCGGCTGCATGGGCGGCCCGATTATGCGCATGAACGGCCTCTCGGGCGCTTTGGGCGAGATGTACCTGAGCGGCAGCCCGATTTCTGCTGACGAAACGCCCGCTGAGAGCGCCGGGCGCAAATGCTCCCATCCGCGCGTTTTCCAGAAGCGGATGCCCGACTATGCCGAGCCCTCCGAGGAGGATATCCGCCGCGTTCTGCAGAAAATCGGCAAGTTTACCCCGGAGGATGAGCTCAACTGCTCCTCCTGCGGCTATCCGACCTGCCGCGACAAGGCGATCGCCGTTCTGCGCGGCAAGGCGGATATCAGCATGTGCATGCCCTACCTTATGGCGCGGGCGGAGAATATCTCCTCCACCGTTTTAGAGCACTCGCCCAACGCCATTCTCGCCTTTGACGAGGACTTTAACGTCATCGACCTCAACCCGCGCGCCGAAGAGATTTATGGTGTAAAGCGCGATGAGTCAATCGGCATGCCGCTGCCCGCCTTCTACGGGGAGACCGGCTTTGACGAGGCCCGCGACAACGCCACGATCGTTGAAAAGAAGGTGCGGCTGGAAGAAATCGGGCGCACGGTGGAAAAATCGATCGTCTACATAAAAGAGCACCGCACCTTCCTCGCCTTTGTCAAGGATGTGACCGGGGAGGAATCGCGCAAGCAGGAGCTCGAGGAGGTTCGCTCACACACGGCCGAAACAGCCCAGCGGGTCATTGACAAGCAGATGCGCGTAGCCCAGGAGATCGCAAGCCTCTTAGGCGAAACGACCGCCGAAACCAAGGTGGCGCTGAACCGGCTTAAGAGCTCGCTGACCGGCATGCAGGAATAGGAGGCGCCCGATGGACAAGCTGTTTGTAGATGTTGGCTGGGAAAGCCTCAACCACTTCGGCGAGGAGCTGTGCGGCGACAAGGTGGAGATTGTGCGCGGGGATGGCTATGTGCTGACCGTTCTGGCGGATGGGCTGGGCAGCGGTGTCAAGGCCAACATTCTCTCAACAATGACCAGCAAGATTATCGCCACCATGTTTTCCGAGGGCGGCACGCTGCAGGATGTGGTGGAGACGATGGCGGACACGCTGCCGGTCTGCTCGGAGCGCGGGGTCGCTTACTCCACCTTCACCATCGTGCGCATCGGGCTGGATGGCGAAGTCTACCTCGCCGAATTCGACAACCCCTCGCTCGTCTGGTTTAAAGACAACAAGCTCTGCGAAATCCCGCGCCAGAAAATGGAGATGGGCGGGAAGGTCATTGAGGTCGCGCGCTTCACCGCCGGGGAAGGGGATATGCTCGTCACCTTCTCGGACGGCGTCGTCCACGCGGGGGTGGGGCGGCTTCTCGACCTCGGCTGGCAGTATGACAATATCGTTCAGTATTTAAAAGAAAATATTACGCCGGATATCTCCCCGCTTATCTATGTGCGCAAGCTGCTCTCGGCCGTCAATACCCTCTATATGGACCAGCCGGGGGATGACTCGACCGTCTGCGCGATGCGCATCAAGCCCAACCGTCCGGCAACGGTGATGGTCGGCCCGCCCGTCAACCAGGAGATGGATGAAACGGTCGTCTATAAGCTGATGCACTCGCAGGGGCTCAAGGTGGTCTGCGGCGGCAGCACCTCCCAGATTGTTTCCCGGGTAACCGGGCGGGAGCTAAACGTCTCTATCGACTACCAGAACCCCTCCGTCCCGCCGACGGCTACTATCCCCGGCATCGATCTCGTGACCGAAGGGGTGCTCACTATCGGCAAATCGCTCGATATCATCAAGGGGCTGATGAACAACAACGACCCCCAGAACCTCGACACCTTTACTCTCAACAAAAAGGACGGCGCCACCCTTCTGGCGCGGCTGCTGCTTGAGCAGTGCACGGAGGTGCGCTTTCTGGTCGGCCGGGCCCTCAATCCGGCGCACCAGAATCCTGGCATGCCGGTTTCTCTCGGCTTAAAGCTCAACCTCATCAAGGAGCTTACCGCCGAGCTGGAGAAAACCGGAAAAAAGGTCACGGTCGAGTATTTCTGAAAAAAGCAGGGGGCAAAGCGGGAACCGTTTTGCCCCCCTGCTTTTCTGAAAACCGGCTTTTCACTCTGCCGGGGCCTGACAGGCGGGGTCGCGCTTTGGCTGCCTGCACAGGCAGCCAAAGCGGCAGCGGGCCGGATGCGGCCTCTGATTTCATTTAGGAAAGGAGACGGATGCCGGTGCTCTCCCTCGCAGTCTGCGATGATGAAGAAAACTTTAACAGGGAGCTTTGCTGCAGGCTGGAAACCATTTTGAAAAGACTGGGCGAACCCTTTCGCATGGAGTCCTATGCCAGCGCGAACACGCTTTTGCAGTCCCAAAAGGCGTTTGACATTCTCCTTTTGGATATTAAAATGCCGGGGCAGAGCGGTCTCTCGCTGGCAAAGCAGCTGCGCGGGCGGGGAACCGCCGGCGCCGTTATTTTCGTTACTGCCTTTCGGGAATATGCTTTTGATGCTTTTTCGCTGGAGGCGGTGGATTATCTCTGCAAGCCGCTGCAGGAAGAAAGGCTGGAGCAGGCACTTTATCGGGCGATGGACAGGGTGAAGCAGCGCACGGAAAAAAGCCTTCTGATTGCTTCCCCCTCTGCCTGCAGGGCGGTAAAGCTATATACCATCCGCTTCTGCGAGGTGGTCGGCAGAAAGCTCTATCTGCACACGGATGGGGAAACCATCTGCTATGGCGGGAAGCTGAAAGCGCTTGAGCAGGAGCTGGATGAGCGCTTTTTCTGCTGTCACCGCAGCTATCTTGTTAATCTGGACTTTCTCTCAGAGGTGGCAGGCGGGCAGGCGGTGCTGCAAACGGGCGAACGCCTCCCCGTTTCCCGGCTCCGGCAGAAGGAGCTGATGCAGGCGATGCTCCGGCGCTTGAAAGGGGAGGTGAGCCGGTGAGCACTGCGCTGCTTTTGGAGTGGAGCGGCCTTGCTGCCCCTCTCTTTGCCGCCCTCTGTTTTGAAAGCCGCTCCCGCATAGGACTGCTGCACATTTTCCCGGCCCTGGGCATGGCGGCGCTCTGGGCGGGATTTATGCTGTTTTGCAGCTGTTCCTCCCTGCCAGCGCCTCTGTTTCTGCAGCTCGGGGCGCTGTTTCTCTGTGCGCGGATGATAAATGGCGGCTGCGGGGAGGCTTTTTTCTCCGCCTGCCTTCTCTTTGGCGTTCTCTGCCTTTCAAACGGGCTTTCCGGAACGGTGGGCAGCTGTCTTCTCTCTCGGCTGCCTGCGAAGTGGCTGCCCGCTCCGCCGCTTTTCGCTCTTTTTCTCCAGCTTCTCTCCGCCCTGCTTTCTGCCGCTCTTCTTTCAGGGTGGCGGCTTTCCGCCGGCCTCCGCCGCCGGCCGGATAAACGGCTCTGCCTGTTTGCTGCCCCTCTGCTTTTTATCGGCGCGGCCGAGCAGGCGGTATCTGATGCGCTCTATAAAAACCCGGTCGTTTTAAGCTGGAACCCCGGCGAGGAAGCGCTCCCCCATTTTCAGCAACCCCTTTTGCTGCACCTGCTGGCCTGCGCCCTGCTGGTCTGTACGCTGGCCGCTCTCCGGCAGCTTTTGCAGGCGGAGCAGATGGGCCGGGCCCTTTTTTTACAGGCAAAGGAGCAGTCTGCCCTTCTTAAGGAAATGCAGCTGCGGGAGGGGCAGGCGCGCGCCTTTCGCCATGATCTCAACAACCATCTGCTCCTGCTGCGCGCACTGCTCAGGGAAAGGGGAAGGGAAGAGGCGCTGCGCTACCTCTCCTCGCTGCAGGGGATGGCCGAGCGCCTGTCCGGCCTCTGCGAAACGGGCAACCCCGCCGCAGATGCGGTTCTCCGCGGCAAGCTCTCGCTGGCTGTAAAAGAGGGGATTTCCGTTTGCTGCAGGCTGAAAATCCCGGAGGGCTGCCCGGTCTGCGATACCGACTGGTGCATCCTTCTTGCCAATGCGCTGGATAATGCGCTCGCCGCCTGCCGAAAGGCGCAGCAGGAGGATCGGTATATCCGGGTGAGCGGCGGGCAGCGGGGGCAGTTTCTCTTTCT
Organism: Provencibacterium sp.; assembly: GCA_022792175.1. GTDB lineage: Bacteria > Bacillota > Clostridia > Oscillospirales > Ruminococcaceae > Harryflintia. Next base: position 177,917 of record JAAWAN010000022.1, on the reverse strand, counting down.
CTGCATCGAAAACGGCTGCGCCGCAGGGCTGCAGGGCTTTTCAGAGGGCATCGGGCTTTTCAGCATCCGCGCCGCCGCTGGAAAATACCGGGGAAATGTCGAGGCAAAGCTTTCAGATAAGCTCTTCCGGCTGTGCATCCTACTGCCCATTTCATGACATTCTGCCGGCATCTCATGCCGGTCTGATTGTTTCTGCCGCCGCGGCCTGCTATAATGAAGGCAGGGAGGTGAACGGTATGCCGATATCTGCAATAGGGTCCGGCCTTTCCATGAACGGCATAGGCGGAGCAGGAAGCCCCCAGGGCAGCAGCGCTTCCATTCAGGCAATGGAGCAAAGGCTCCAAAGGCTGACTGAGGAAAAGCAAAAGGCACTGGAAAACGGGGATAAAAAGAAAGCCCAAAATCTGGAAAAACAGATACAGAGGCTCAAAAAACAGCTGGAACAGCTCCAGCTGCGCGAAAAGCGCCGGCAGCAGGCCGAGGCCGCAGCCCCCAAAAATCAGGAAAAGGCGAGCCTTTCTTAAAGGTGCGGCAGCTCCCGGTAAATCAATCACCCTTTTGGGATAAGCGAACGCAGGAAATGCCGAAAGCCAAAAGCGCTTTCGGCATTTCCTGCCTTTTCTGTATTCGGCCCCGGATATTTCCGGCCAAATTCTTCCACCGGCCCTTGAATTTTCCCCATCAATGTAATAAGATAGAGATAGATTCAACGTTCAAATTAAATCGGAGGGAAAAATTCATGAAGGTACTCGTTATCAATGCGGGCAGCTCGTCGCTGAAATATCAGCTCATTGATATGAATAACCAGCATGTTCTCGCAAAGGGCAACTGCGAGCGCATCGGAGCCGGCGGCGCCATTACCCACAAGACCGATTCCGCAAAGCTGGAATATGAGGTAACGTTCCCCACCCACCGCGAGGCGTTTCTTGAGGTTGTCAAGGTGCTCACCTCGGGCGAGGGCAAGGTGATTGACGATGTGAAGGAGATAGCGGCGGTCGGCCACCGCGTGCTGCACGGCAGCGAGGTTTACAAGGTTTCCACCCTCATTACCGAGCAGGTCATTTCCGATATTGAATCCTTCTCCGAGCTCGGCCCGCTGCACAACCCGCCGCAGGCTGCTGCCATGCGCGCCTGCCGCAGTGTTTTTGGCCCCGAAACCCCGATGGTTGCCGTTTTCGATACCTCCTTTCATCAAACAATGCCGGAAAAGGCCTATATGTTCGGCATTCCCTACGAATACTATGAGAAATACCACATCCGCAAATATGGCTTTCACGGTACCAGCCACCGCTATGTAAGCGGCCACTATCTGGAAATCACCGGCAAGAAGCCGGAGGGCACCCGCCTCATCGTCTGCCACCTGGGCAATGGTTCCTCGATTACCGCCGTTCAGGATGGCAAGTGTGTGGACACCACCATGGGCTTCACCCCGCTCGACGGACTTTTGATGGGCACCCGCTCGGGCGCGGTCGATCCCTCGGTCCTCACCTATCTTGCCAACAAGGAAGGCCTCTCGCCCGATGAGATGAGCAACATTCTTAACAAGAAGTCCGGTTTCCTGGGCGTTTCCGGCCTCTCTTCGGATGCGCGCGACCTGGTCAATGCCTCGAAGGAGGGCCACCACCGCGCCCGGCTCGCCTGCGATATGGTGCGCTACCAGATTAAGAAATATATCGGCTCCTATGCCGCCGCCATGGGCGGGGTGGATGCCGTTCTCTTCACCGGCGGCATCGGCGAAAACTCGGGCGAGCTGCGCACAGACTGCTGCGAAGGCCTCCGCTTTATGGGCCTCTGGCTGGATGAAAAGGAAAACGGCTACAATACCGGCAGCGACCACAAAATTTCTGCTGCCGATTCCCCTGTTGAGGTCTGGGTCATCCCGACCAACGAGGAGCTGGCCATCGCGCTCGATACGATGGAGATTATCGGCAGATAAGCCGCCCCTCCTCTCATAAAATAAAGCTTCAAACGAATAGGCAGGGCGCAGCGCCTTGCCTATTCGCCATCCTCGGAAAAATATCCGGACAGGAGGAAAACCGTCCATGCAGGTTGCCGCCGTTATCGCGGAGTTTAACCCCCTTCATAACGGACATGCCCACCTGATTGCCGAATTAAAAAAAGCGGGGGCTGCTCAGGTGGTTGCCGTTATGAGCGGCTGCTATGTGCAGCGGGGGGAACCGGCGCTTTTTGACAAATGGGTGCGCGCGCAGGCTGCTTTGTCCTGCGGGGTGGACCTTGTTATTGAGCTGCCGCTGCCCTATGCCGTTTCGGGCGCAGAGAGGTTTGCGCGCGGGGCAGTCTCTCTCTGCGAGGCGCTGGGAAAAATCGATACGCTCGCTTTCGGCTGCGAGGCAGAAACGCTTCAGAGCCTTCTGCAGGTCCGGGCGCTGCTCGACAGCCCGGAGCTGCCCGCACGGATTCAGCGGCAGCTGCGGGAAAATCCCGGCATTCCCTTTGCCGCCGCGCGCATGGGTGCGCTGCGGCAGCTGGGTGGCGAAGAAACAGCTGCGCTTGTGAATGGGCCGAACAATTCTCTCGCGCTGGAATACCTGGCATCGCTGGAAGGGTGCGGCAGCGCTATCCGGCCGTTTGCCGTGCGCCGGGTGGGCGCGCAGCACGATGCCCCGGCGGTGGCGGGTCGTTTTGCAAGCGCCACCCTGCTGCGCGCCCGGATTTTAAAGGAGGGAATAGAAAGCGCCCTTCCCTATGTTCCGGAGCAGTTGGGCGGCCTTTACCCAAAGGCCCCCCTTCTTCGCCCGCCCGCCTTTGAAACAGCGGTGCTCAGCCGCCTCAGGGGCCTCTCCGAGAAGCAGCTCGCTCAGCTGCCGGAGCTCAGCGAGGGGCTTGAGCACCGGCTGTATGCCGCCATCCGCGAAGCCCGCAGCCTGCAGGAGCTTTACCGGCAGATGAAATCAAAGCGCTATACCCTCGCCCGAATGCGCCGGTTGGCGCTGGCCGCCTTTCTGGGAATAGAGGACCGGCAGACGGCCGCTCCGCCGCCCTACCTGCGCATTTTAGGCTATACCGCCGCCGGGCGAAGACTGCTCGAGGGCGAACACCGCCTGCCGCTGGGCGGAAGCTTAAAAAAGCTGGAGAGGCTGGGCGGCGTTTGCGAAGAGTTTGCCCGGCTGGAGGCGGCAGCGGGCGACCAGTATGCCCTCTGCTGCTCCCCGCCCGGCCGCTGCGGAAGGGAATATGCCGCAGGGATGCTGCGGATATAGGCGCCTTTTCGCCTTTAAGTGCAAAGGCTGTTGAGAAACCCGCTGTCATATATTTGATTAACAGACTGCTCTGCAATAAAAAGGAGGATTCCCAATAATGAATATGGCCTGGAAAAAACATGCGGCTTTACTTCTGTGCATGCTTCTGCTGATACAGACGCTGTTTGCCGGTTGCGCTTCTCTCCCCGCCGCATCCCCGCAGGAGGAGCAGGCAGCAGATGTTCCGGAAACGATTTTATGGTTTAACGCTACCCATGCGGTGCTCACCGAGCTCAACGGCTGGGACTATAATCTTTTTGGCGGCATGGAGGCTACCGAAGAGAACCGGGAGACGATGATCCCTTTTCTGGATGAATGGTGGGGGGTAACCGATCGCGACAGCGCGATAGAAAATATGGACTGGCTGCTCTCCGAGGGACATCGAACGGAATTTTCGGAATTCATGCAGGAGCTGGAAGCAGACGGCTGGACAGAATACAGCGAAGAGGATATTGCCGCCATGATGGGCGAGCTGCTGGAGGACGAAGCTCTTGGCAAGTCGCTGGCTCATTGCTTTATGCAGTATCAGGCCTACGGCCCCACCTCTATCGACGGTTGGGATTATTCCCGCGCGCTCTCCCTGCTGGGCTGGTACTATATAGCCGGTTTCTATACCGAAAGCGAAGCATTGGACAAGGCTTTGGAAATTTCCAAAGAGCTGCAGGGCAAATTCTCCTCCTGGGATGAGTTCATCGAGAGCTATATGCGCGGCTACGAATATTGGGCAGAGGAGAGCGCCGATCCCCGCAGAGAGCTCTATCAGCAGTTAAAGCAGCGTTCTGACAGCCCCTATCGGGTAGCATGGGACCTGGCTTTGGAAAAAAGCTGGGAATGACGGCTTTTCCCCTGCCTTTCGCGCAGAGGGCTTGACCTTCCCGGATAAAAGGATTATTATAGTTTCGTTATCTGCCACCGGGTAGAGAATGCGAAAAGCATTCGTCTTCCACATCGTCAGGTCTTTGAAGATGTGGAAACGAATGCTTATTTTTTTCGGGAGGAACTTTCCATGTGCAAAAAACTGCTGTACTGTTTTTCCGCCGGCGAAAAGCTTTTATGGGGCGGCTCTGTGCTGCTTATTGCCGCCTCCTTTTTCCTTTTCGGCCGGAGAAACTATCTGACGCTAATCGCCTCCTTTATCGGCATAACCTCTCTGCTTTATAACGCGAAGGGCAACCCCTTCGGACAGCTGCTGATGGTGCTGTTCAGCCTGCTCTATGGCCTTATCTCCTACACCTTCTCCTATTATGGGGAGATGGCAACCTATCTTTTCATGACCGCGCCGATGTCTGCCTTCGCACTTTTTTCCTGGCTGAAAAACCCCTATGGAGAAAACAGGGCGGAAGTGGAGATAGCGCAGCTGCAGAAAAGGGATATCCGGCAGATGCTGCTTTTGACTGCTGCTGTCACCCTCCTCTTTTATTTTATTCTGAGAGCTTTGCACACTCCGAACCTTCTGCTTAGCACCCTCTCGGTGGCGACCAGCTTTCTGGCCGTTTATCTGACCTATAAAAGAAGCGTTCTCTTTGCTTTGGCCTATGCCGCCAACGACCTGGTGCTTATCGCTTTATGGGCGCTTGCCGCGCTCTGTGAGCGCTCTTATCTTTCGGTGCTTACCTGCTTTATCCTGTTTTTTATCAACGATTTTTACACCTTTATCAGCTGGCGGCGCATCTGCCGCCGGCAGAGAGCCGAAACTCCGTAAGCTTTTTCAAAGTCATCCGGCAGATGGCCCGCCCTTTTTCACGACCGCATACATCATCTCCGGAAATTCCTCCGGAATGCCGGTCAGTCCTTTTTCCAGAATGTCCAGCCCGTTTTCTGCAAGCTCTTTTTCAAATGTTTTTTCGCTTACCATCCGGCAGGAAGTGGCGGCGACGGCGAGCGTTTCCCCCCGGCAGCTTCTCTGCTGCAAAGTGAAGGCCGTCTGAATATCGCTCTCGCGCTCGGTTTTCCCATCGCCCATTGAGCAGATGAGCGCAATGCCGCCGGGGGAGAGATGGCGGCGGATAAAGCGGTAAAAGGCGTTTCTGTCCTCGTCGAGAACCAGCATATGGATGACCGCCACCGCATAGATAAAATCAAACCGCTGGGGGAGACTGCCGTTTACACAGTCCAGCACACGAAAGCAGTCCCGGTAATCGGGCAAAAGCTCTCGGCAATAGCGAATGGCCTCCTCCGAAATATCAGTTGCCAGCAGCTTTCGGCCCTCCTTTAAAAGGGGCAGCGCATCGCGCCCTTCCCCGCAGCCGATTTCCAGCAGGGCCGCCTGTTTTCCGATAGGATATCTGGACAGGACATCCAAAACAATGGGTGAGCTGTTTTCTGAAAACCAGTGAATCCCCTTCTGATGAACCGTTTTATACCGCTCATCATAGGCTTCATAATATGATTTCTGCATAGAAGGATTCCCCTCCTCTGTTTTTTATTTGCACCGGCCAGCAGCTTCATGAACGGAAGGCTACCGTGTCATAGCGCTCTTTTCCTTCACCGGAACATACAGATAACAATACGTATGCCTGCCCTCTTCGGGTTTAAAAAAACCATAGTATTCAATAATCGGAAGCGTATCGCTGCCATAAGTATAGCCTAGTTCGGGCGCAATCTGCTCCCCGATCCACTGATAGGGAGGAATGCCGCCCATCCAGGGATCGTGTCCGAGCGCTCTTGCGGTTTCGCCACATATTCTTATCCGCAAAAACTTTGCAGCGGGAACTTTGTAAATGTCGTAGGCATCCGGCTGAAGCTCCTCGTCAACAAGAAATCCAAACAGTACTCCGCTCGCCCGTTCGCCCGAAAGATAATTTATACTCATGCAGATATCCCAATTATCTTCGCGGCCGTTGGGTATGGCGGAAACGGCCATGAAATCCTTCATGATTTTTTCAACATCCGGCTCATCGGTATGGTTCTCTGCATAACCGATTTTTCCGCACCAGACCGTGCCGCTCCACTCCGCTAAATCAACCGTGACTCCGTTATAATCATAAGTTTCCAGTATCTTTTCCTGCGGATGCTGTATATTCATACCATCTCTCCTTTTTATATTCCGAATCCATACTGTTGATTATATAATGGCGGTTCTCCGTTTACAAGAGAGCTTTTAAAAACAGAGGCGCTCTTATGAAAAAATGCGGCTTCAGCTTGCAAAAGAACAGCTGCACCCGCTATAATAATATCTGTCCGGCCTTTGGGCTCTTCAAAGTGGCGGCATCCGCCGTTTTAAAGGAATTCAGGCATTGCTGCAATGCGTATTTTCCGCAGCGGCATCCATATGCCCGGTAAGCTTTCAGCGCAGACCTGTTTTGAGATCCTGCACCTGAATAAGGCCACAGAGCCCAAAAGCCCCGCCTTTGGGGCTTGCGGCCTTGTTCAATAAGCATTATAATAAAGGAATAACAGTCGTACTTTACCAAAGAGGCTGAAAGGAATGACCAAAATAAATGAGAAAGCAACTGGATAAAACCTATGACCCCAGGCAGTTTGAAGACCGCATCTATCAGATGTGGCTTGACGGCGGATATTTTCATGCAAAACCGGATACCGGCAAAAAGCCCTACACCATCGTCATGCCGCCGCCCAACATCACCGGGCAGCTGCACTTAGGCCATGCGATGGACTGCACGCTGCAGGATACCCTCATCCGCTTCCGGCGCATGCAGGGCTATGAGGCGCTCTGGCTGCCCGGCACCGACCATGCCTCGATTGCCACCGAGGCGAAGATTGTCGCCGCCATGCGCGAAGAGGGGATTGACAAGAAGGATATCGGGCGAAAGGCTTTTCTGGAGCGCGCCTTCGCCTGGAAGAAGAAATATGGCGGGCGCATCGTTGAGCAGCTCAAAAAGATGGGCTCCTCCTGCGACTGGGAGCGCGAGCGCTTCACCCTTGATGAGGGCTGCTCCCGCGCAGTGCGCACTGTTTTTAAAAACCTCTATGAGAAGGGGCTCATCTACCGCGGGGAGCGCATCATCAACTGGTGCCCCGTCTGCGGCACCTCGATTTCAGATGCCGAGGTAGAATATGAGGAGAAGGGCGGCCACTTCTGGCACCTGCGCTATCCGCTGACCGATGGCAGCGGATACCTCGAGCTTGCCACCACCCGCCCGGAAACACTGCTCGGCGATACGGCGGTCGCCGTCCATCCGGACGACGAACGCTACCGCCACCTTGTCGGTAAAACGGTCCGGCTGCCGCTCGTCGGGCGGGAAATCCCCATCGTGGCGGACAGCTATGTCGAGATGGATTTCGGCACCGGCGTTGTCAAAATCACCCCCGCGCACGACCCGAACGACTTTGAAGTCGGCCTGCGCCACAATCTGCCGGTCATCAACGTCATGAATGAGGATGCCACCATCGGCGCGGACTATCAGGGCAAATATGCCGGGATGGACCGCTACACCGCCCGCAAGGCGATTGTCGCCGACCTCGAGGCAGAGGGCTTTCTCGTTAAAACCGAGGATATCCGCCACAACGTCGGCAGCTGCTACCGCTGCCACCACGAGGTGGAGCCGCGCGTCAGCCAGCAGTGGTTTGTTAAAATGCAGCCGCTGGCAGAGCCCGCCATCGAGGCGGTAAAGAGCGGAGAGACCCGCTTTGTGCCCGAGCGCTTCTCCAAAACCTACTATAACTGGATGGAGAACATCCGCGACTGGTGCATCTCCCGCCAGCTCTGGTGGGGCCACCGCATCCCCGCCTGGTACTGCGATGACTGCGGGAAAATCACCGTCGAGACCAATACCCCCTCCCGCTGCGTCCACTGCGGCAGCGAGCATATCCATCAGGATGAGGACACGCTCGATACCTGGTTCTCCTCCGCCCTCTGGCCGTTTTCCACCCTCGGCTGGCCGGACAAAACCCCCGAGCTCGACTATTTCTACCCGACCAGCACACTGGTGACCGGCTATGACATCATCTTCTTCTGGGTAGCGCGCATGATCTTTTCCGGCGTTGAACACACCGGGAAATCCCCGTTTGATACCGTGCTCATCCATGGCCTCATCCGGGATGAGCAGGGCCGCAAGATGAGTAAATCCCTCGGCAACGGCGTCGACCCGTTCGATGTGATTGAAAACTATGGCGCGGATGCGCTGCGCCTGACCCTCTGCACCGGCAACAGCCCGGGCAACGACATGCGCTTTTCGGATGAAAAGGTCAAGGCCAGCCGCAACTTTGCCAACAAGCTGTGGAACGCCTCCCGCTATATCCTCATGAACCTGCCGGAGGACTTTCCGGCCCCCTCGCTCCCCGAAAGGCTGGAAACGGAGGACAAATGGGTGCTCTCCCGCTACAATACGCTGGTTAAAGAGTGCACCGAAAACCTCGAGCGCTTCGAGCTGGGCGTCGCCGTGCAGAAGCTGTATGACTTTATCTGGGATGTTTTCTGTGACTGGTATATCGAGCTGACCAAGGCGCGCATTGCCGCGGGCGGCGAGAGCGCGCTCGGCGCGCAGAAGGTATTGACCTTTGTCATGTCCGGCATCCTGCGCCTGCTGCACCCGTTTATGCCGTTTATTACCGAGGAAATCTGGCAGGCGCTGCCGAATGACTGCGAAAGCATTATGGCGGCCAGCTGGCCGCTCTTCAGCGAGCAGCTCGCTTTTGCGCAGGAGGAGGCCAGCTTTGAAAAGGTGGTCGAGCTGATAAGCGCCATCCGCACCCGCCGCAGCGAGATGGGCGTTCCCCCCTCCCGCAGGGCAAAAGTCTTTATCGCTACCTCTTCTCCGGAAATCTATCAGGCGGGCGAGGCGTTCATTCTGCGTTTAGCCTCGGCCTCCTCTGTCGAAATCGGGGAGAGCTTTGAGATGAAAAACGCCGTGCAGGCGGTCACCGCCGATGCGCGCGTCTTCATCCCGCTTGGAGAGCTTATCGACCTTAACAAGGAGCGCGAGCGGCTGCAGGGGGAGCGCGCGGCCTGCGAAAGCGACATTGCCTTCTTCGGCAAAAAGCTGCAGAACCCGCAGTTTGTCGAGCGCGCGCCTGAAAAGGTGGTGCAGGCGGAGCGGGATAAGCTGCAGCGCGCCGAGGACCGGCTGCAGAAGATTCTCGAAAGCCTTAAAGATCTGGAAGCCTGATTAAACCGACAGGATAAAAACAGTGCGGCCGTTTCCCTTTAAAAGGGAGACGGCCGCCGCTGATTTCCCCTGTATGGCCGGGGAGGCCAAAAGCGAAGAGATGCCCGCCCCCATTCTCGAAAAAACAATGAAAGGAGCCAGACAAAATGACGCCGCAGATTAAACGTATCCGCCGCATGGAGCAGGCGCTGAACCGTTCCGCCGCCGCGCTGGCCTCGCTCAGCGAGGCGCTGGAAAAATATGAGGCGGTTAAAAGCAGCCTTGCCGCTTTGCAGGAGTACTACAGCGGGCCGATCTGGCGCAGGGATTTTGAGGACGACAGCAAAGGCCTTATTCCAAAGGAACTCCCGCGCGGCGTTCTCTCGGAGGATGCCCTCTATGACCTGCTCACCGAAAATGACCGACTGATGCAGCAGCTGCGCGCGCTGGCAAAAGAGAGCCCTCTCCCCGATAGGCCCGGTTAAGCGGAAAACCCGCAGGGCAGAAAATCAAAAGGAACGCCGCTCACCACTCCCGCCGCAGCTCGCTTTCCTTCACCCCATAGGCGCGCAGAAAGCTCTTCAGATCGGCCGGATTTCGAATAAGCTTCTCCCCGGTGAACTTCCCGCTCTGCTTATCCTTAAAGCCGGCCTCCCGCTCCCCGGTGCAGATGCTGGCGCGCACGACCGGAATCTGCTTCTCCCGGTCATAGGCGGCCGGCTTTTTATTGCTGCGAAACACTTCCCCTTGCCCTCCTTCAGATTAAAATCCCCTCGCAGTGGTCAATTTCGTGTTGAATAATCTGCGCCACAAAGCCGGTGAAGGTCTTAAAGCGCAGCCGGAAGCGCTCATTCTGATAGCGTACCTTAATTGAGCGGTAGCGCCGCGCCGCACGCACCCCTGCTAAAGAGAGGCAGGCCTCCTGCGCCGGATAAGGGCCGGATTTTTTCACAATCTCCGGATTAAAGAGCAGCTGAAAATTCCCCTCCTGCTCAAAGACGATGATGCGTTTGCGAACGCCTATCATATTGGCCGCCATGCCGACGCATCTTTCCCGGTTGGCCGCCAGCGTATCGAGCAAATCGCGGGCGGCGGGCAGGTCCTCCTCGGTGGCCGGATCGGATTTCTGCGCCAGAAAGGCCTCATCCTTCACAATTTCACGAATCATTTTTCACCTGCAATCCGGGCATAAAAATCCCGGGCTTTCTCCAGCTCCTGTGCATCCGGATGTCCCTTGGCGATACCGCCCACAAGCTTAAAGGGACCGAAGGTATCAAAGCCCCGGCAGCCATATTCCCCTAAAATACGAGCGCCCCTGCCAGCGGCAATGCCGGCAATCTCCTTCGTATAGCTGCGGGGGGAACCACAGGTATAAATAAAAAACACCTTCCTGCCCGGCGGCAGCTGCTGCGCCAGACGGGCCAGCGAGGCATGGAACTTCCCGAAGTAGATGCCGGAGGCAAAGCCCACCGCCTCATACTCCTCCAGCTGGTCTGCCCGGCAGTCCGCCGCATCAATAAGCGCAATCTCCCTTCCCTGCGCGATGGCCTGCAGAACCTTCTTCGTGTTCCCGTGATGATAGGAATAATAACAGATGGCCGTTTTCATAAAAATCCTCTCTTTTCCTTTTGACAGATATCAGGCCGGATTCTTTAAAGCGCCTTTGCCGCCTCATCGAGCGCTTCAAAATCCTTCTGCAACCGGCGGCGGCAGTGGGTAAGCATGGTGCGCGTATCCTCTTCATCATACCGGTAGACCTCAACGCCCATGAGCAGCGAGAGATAGATGCTGTAGATAATCATCCGCACCCGCTCACGCGCCGTCAGCGCGAGGGGTCTGCCGCTGATTTTTTCATAGTTTTCTTTGAAAACCCGGCTGGTGAAAACATTGCCGAAAACAGTATTGGCGGCAACCAGCTCGGCGCAGGGGTCGCCGAAAAAGGCGCGCTCATAGTCGATGATGCCGTCAATCACATAAACCCCGTTTTCCTTTTTCAGCATGATGTTCTTCTTCCACATATCAAAGTCAATCAGGCAGGGCTCCTTCACATCATCGAAAAGCTCCCAGTAAGGAGAAAGGGCGGCGCGTATCTCGTCATACGGCATATCCACCCCGTCTTTTTCGCCATCCCTCATCTGCAGACTGACCATCCCCTGAAAGGCGCTTTTCCAGGTGGGATAGTGAAAGGAGCTGTCCTCCCGCAGGTAGCCGAAAAAGCCGCCCTTAATCTGGTGAAGTGCCGCCATATACTGCGCCAGCTGCGCCGAGAGCTGCTCGTGGTTTTCCGGGGAAATCTCCTTTTCAAGGTGGCCCCAGTTATCACCCGTGAGCTTTTCCATGATAAAATAGCTGCAGCCCACTATCTCCCGGCCAAAATCCCGCGCAAGAATTTTCGGAGCGGGAACAATGGTATCGCGGATGAGATCATATACCTGCAGCTCCGCCCTCATAATATTGCGCTCATAGGTAAGGACATATTTCCCATCCTCCACCCCGGTTTTGATGATCACCGCCTGCGGGCGGCCGCTGCCGTCGATAAAATCGACCGCATAAACGGCGTTAAACCAGCCCTCGGTGAAGATATCCGTCTGCTGCACATGGCAATCCCCAAAATGCCGACGGATGATTTTTTCAATCTCCGTTCGGGAGAGGAGGGTTTTGGTGTTGCTCTTCATAATACTGTAGCCTCTTTTCTGGTTGATGTCTATGCTTACCGCCAGAGAAATTTACGAAGGGAGAATGGAAATGGGTATCACCGCAAAAGAAAACGAACTGTTTAACCGGCTTCTGTCTGCCAATCGGAATATCGTACAGGACGGCGTCGCGGACGAGGAAGAATATCTGGCAGCAAAATATAAAATCGTCTATATTCTCAAGGAGGTGAACGGCGGGAGCGGCTGGGACCTGCGCGCGTTCATCCGCGACGGCGGCCGGGCGCAGACCTGGGATAACATCGCCCGATGGACAGAAGCGATTCTGAATCTGCAGCAGGACAGACCCTGGAGTTATTGGGAAAGCGGAAATGAAAAGCGCCGGCAGCGAATGCTGAAAAAAATCTGCGCGGTAAATATGAAAAAGACCTCTGGAGGCAGCAGCGCGCATCCGGATGAGATTTATCAGGCGGCGATAGAAAACCGCGATATTCTGCAGAAACAGATGGCCCTATACCACCCGGATCTCATTATTTGCTGTGGTACAGAATGGGCATTTATGGAGGCCTGTTGTAAGGAGAAAAGCGTAAACTGGGAGATGACCTCCCGGGGAATCTGGTATTTTATGGACAGGGGACCGGCCGTTATTTCCTATGTACATCCGCAGGCGCGCGTTAGAGGCTGTCTTCTTCATTATGCTTTAATAGATGCTGTAAAAGAGATCCTTTCCAAAAATATTTTGTAAATATTCGAGCAAGACGTTTTCAGGATGCCAAAATACCGTTTTAAAAGCGCCTATGGCCCGCTCTTTAAACAGTATACTACAAAATGAGGATATTATCTATCCGCATCCCTGAAAAATGCCGGCGCCGCCTTTTCAGGCGCCGTTTCGGTCAACCGGGATTTTGACATACTGACCCCGACGGTTGATAAATCCTTTCTCAAAAAGGTAATCATGGAAATTTCTGAACAGTCCTATCCGGTGGTGGATTCCAGCAAGTTTTACAGCCAGTCGCTACATAAATGGAGCTCTCTTTCCAGCTTGGCCGGGGTTACCGATAAGGCGTTTTCGCGCAGCGAGCAGGCAAAGCTCTCCGACATGCATCTCCAGATCATTTCCGCCCTTTTTCTGCTGTAAAACTAAAATGAGCGGCGTGTTGTTTTCTCCATGAAAGGCTGATATAATGAAGCTGCCGCTCATCTGCAGAGGCTTTAACGGATATCTGCGGCAGCACAAATTTTGCTGGGGGTTAGCGACGATGAAGGGCTCGGAGTGTAAATTTGTAAAATATATGGAAGGACCGGACAAGCGCTTTGTCATCCCCGTTTACCAGCGCAATTACGACTGGAAGCGGGAGAACTGCAAGCAGCTCTATGATGACCTTGTAAAAATCATCCGCAACGACCGGCAGAGCCACTTTTTTGGCAGCCTCGTATCTGTCTTTAATCCCAATGGGCACAATGAAGAGTTTCTTGTCATTGACGGGCAGCAGCGGCTTACTACGGTTTCGCTGCTTTTCCTTGCAATGTATAATCTCATTCGCGAGGGTATCGTCATACCGGAATCTTCCATTCTTATGCAGAAAATTTATGAGCAGTATCTTGTGGATAAATGGCAGCCGGAGGATACCCGCATCAAGCTCAAGCCGGTAAAAAATGACCAGTCGGCATTTAACAGGCTTTTCTCAGATACCGCTGAACATATCCGCGAATCCAATCTCACGGTCAACTATGATTATTTCCATGAACGCATTCAAAAGCAGGAGATCACCATCGACCAGCTCTATGAGGCAATCTGCCGCCTTGAGATTATCAACATTCATCTTGACCGGGAGGATGATCCCCAGCTTGTCTTTGAAAGCCTGAACTCCACAGGCCTTGATTTAAGCGAGGGCGATAAGATACGCAACTATATCCTGATGGGGCTTCCCGCCAAAACGCAGGAAAAATATTATGAAAAATACTGGAACCCTATTGAAGTCTGCACGCACTACGATGCGAGCGCTTTTATCAGAGACTATCTGAGTGTAAAGCAGTATGCGGCTGCTCAGCAAAACAGGGTGTACCTTACTTTCAAGGATTATGTGGAACTCACCAAGGCCGAAACAGAACCCCTGCTTGCCGACATGCTGCGCTATGCCAAACGCTACCGGATTCTGCTGGAGGGGAACACCGGCAGCAAAGAACTGGATGGCTGCATTTTCCGGCTGAACAGGCTGGAAACGACCGTTACACGCCCCTTCTTTCTGGAAGTACTGCGGCTTTTGGACGAGCACACCCTGAGCATCAGCCAGCTAACCGAGATCTTCCGATATACGGAAGCCTACCTTTTCCGCAGAAGCATCTGCGAACTGCCGACAAACACCCTCAACAAGATATTTCTGCTGCTGCATCGTGAAATCATCCGCTATGACGGCAGCGAAGCGGACTATGTGGAGAAGTTCAAATATGCTCTGCTGTCCAAAAAGGAACGCACTCGATTCCCGGATGACGCCGAGTTTATCGAGATGTTCTCCCATAAGCAGGTCTACCTGATGAACAGTAAGAACAAAGTCTATATTCTTGAACGCTTCGAGAATTTCAGCACCGCTGAGGACAAGGATGTGTACCGGCACTGTGATGCGGGCACCTACTCCATCGAGCATATCATGCCTCAGCACCTCACCCCCGTTTGGCAGATGCAGCTGGGGGAGGACTATGCGCAGATTCATGAGCAGTGGCTGCACCGGATCGCCAACCTCACCCTGACTGCCTACAATGCAAGGTACAGCAACAGCTCCTTTGAAGAAAAAAAGACGATGGAGCATGGGTTCCGGGAAAGCGGCATTCGCCTGAATACCTGGATTGCCCAGAAGGGCGGGTGGACGCTGGACGAATTGACAGAGCGCAGCTCGCTTCTCATGCAGCAGGCCCTGAAGATCTGGGCGGCTCCTGAGACCGCCTTCAGGCCGACCCAAAAGCAGCTGGATTCCTATACGCTGGAGGATGAAGCGGAATTGACCGGCCGGCAAATTGCCCGGTTCAATTTCAGGAATGCCGAGCAGCCGGCAGCAAGCTGGGTCGATATGTATCTGAAGGTCATTCAGACTTTATATGAGGAAGATAAAACCATTATAACGAAGCTTGCCGTCTCCAGTGATAACGATATTGCCTACCATTTTGCAGCAGATCCAAACGCTTTTACCAAGAGCATGGAGATTGGCGACGGTATCTATGTCTGGACAAACACCAGCACACAGAACAAGCTATCGGTCCTGGGCCGGCTGTTTACTCTCTATGGAGAGAATCCGGCAGATCTGGTGTTCTATCTGCGGGATGAAAACGAGCCGGCAGCGGATGAGCCGGGAAGCAGATATGAGCTTCGCAGAAAATATTGGGCCTTTGCTTTGCCCATCATAAAAGAGGCCTGCGGCCAAAATGGCCCGTTTGCCAATGTCAACCCCTCAAAAGAAAATTGGGTGAATGGCTTTTTCGGCATCAGCGGGTTCTCCCTGTGCTGTGTCGCAAATTATGATGCCGCCCGCGTGGAGACGGTACTTGCCAAGGCTGACCGGGAGGAGAACAAACAGGCCTTTGACAAACTGTTCGCGCATAAGGAGGCTATCGAGTCCGCCCTGGGCGCTCCTCTTATCTGGGACAAGGGGGAGGATAAAAACTCCTCTAAGATCTACCGCCAGCTTTCCAATGTCAGTATTGATCATGAGGTCGATTGGCTGCAGATGGCCCGTTTCCATGCGGAGTGGGCCAAAAAAATGTATGATGTGCTCGTTTCGCTCATTGTTGCCGGTTAGCATCGGGTAAGCGGGCAGGCACAGAAAAACCAATGCTTAAAAATGGGAAACACCATGCCTCCGGGCGGGTATCACCGCCGGTACAGGTGGCAAAGTTCGAAGCCAACGAGTTCCTGTTTCTGTACGCCCTGTTCTTGCCGGGCTCACCACGATATCGCCTTGAAAGCGGATAAAAAAACCTCCTGTGCGGGCTGTTATTCAGCCATCCAGACACGGGAGGTTTTTTGATGAAAAAAGCGCACCGGCTTGCTTTTTATCCCCGACAGGAGCGGAGCTGCAGCGCTGCCGGATGTTATTGGCAGAAGTGCCATTGGCAGAAGCGTCCCTAAGCTAACGGCGGGGAATATCGGGCAGAAAATGAAGGCGCAGGTCCTCCTGCACGGTGACCCTGTTTTACAAGCTTTGGACGACTTGCTAAAATAAGGGGGAAATATATCGAAAAATGGAGGACAGAGGAAATGACAGAACGAGTGCTGACCCCGGGACAGATAGCAGACTTTAAGGAGAAGCTAAAAGAGGAGGAGCGCGAGCAGGGGACGATTGAAAAATACCTGCGGGATATACAGTCGTTCATGACATGGATGAATGGGCGGCCGGTCAGCAAGGAACAGGTTACCAGATGGAAAGAGCATCTGCGCATATCGGGCTGCCAGCCGGTGACCGTCAACGGAAAGCTTTCCGCTCTCAATAAATTTTTCAGCTTTGTGGGCTGGACGGACTGCCGCGCGAAATATCTGAGGCTGCAGCGGCGTTTGTTTCGCTGTATCGAAAAGGAACTGAACAGGCAGGAATATCTCCGTCTGCTGGAAACGGCGCACAAAGAAGGGCGAAAGCGGCTGGCCCTGTTGATGGAAACGATCTGTGCAACCGGCATCCGGGTGAGCGAGGTGCAATATATTACCGTGGAGGCGGCGCGGGCAGGCCGGGCGGAGATATCGCTCAAAGGAAAAATCCGCACCATTCTGCTGCCGGGAAAATTGTGCAGGAAGCTGCTGAAATATGCCGGAAAACAAAAAACTGTTTCCGGAGAGATCTTCCTCACCAGAAACAGAAAGGGGCTGAGCCGACGGCAGATTTGGGCAGAAATGAAGTCCCTGTGTGCAAAGGCAGGCGTTGCGGCCAGCAAGGTATTTCCACATAACCTGCGGCATCTCTTCGCGCGCACCTTCTACCGGGTAAGCCGCGATATTACCAAGCTGGCGGATGTACTCGGGCATTCCAGCATTGAAACCACGCGGGTCTATCTCATTTCAAGCGGCATTGAGCATGCCCGGCAGCTGGAACAGCTCTGCCTCATCTGCTGACCGGCTGAAATAAGATAAACTGAATAATTTGTCGATAAAAGTCGAAAGAAAAGGGAAACTGCCATTTCTTCCTCTTACAGATCGTTGTTATGATATCATAAATCTTCTGTTATTACAAGCATAAGATTCGTTTTTGGGTATAACAAATATTCCCGGGCAAAATGGCATTTTGTCCGGGTTATCCGTATTGTTTATCTATTCATCCGTGCCTTTGGGCACGGTTTTTTTCTTTTCTACCCCTATCCTGGATGGAGTGCCCTCTCCCGGAAGAAAGGGACAAATTATTCAGTTTGTTTTCCCTGTTTTATTGTGCGGCAAAAGAGAAGGTGACTGCTGTCCTGAAGTCCTACATGAATATGTAAAAAAGCGGGAGGATTATTTTGGCCCTACTCAATGGATTCCAAATTATTTATCGCCACAGGAGGGTGCTGGCTTCAACAGCCGCTGTGGATATCAAAGCAAAATATGCCGGTTCTCTTCTGGGCTTGTTTTGGCTGCTGCTCTATCCGGCGTTGCTGCTGACGGCTTATTCCTTTGTCTATATAGCGGTGCTGCAGGTGCGCTTTGGCAGCATGTCAACGCCGGAATATGTGCTGCTGATTTTCGCCGGATTGATTCCGTTTCTCGGATTTACCGAGGGGCTTTCGATGAGCGTAGTATCGGTTACGACGAACTCCTCGCTCATCAAAAATACCCTGTATCCAATCGATATCATCCCGGTCAAGGCGGTATTCTGTAGCCAGTGCACGCAGGTGGTGGGCATGGCGCTGCTGATTCTGGCAAGCGCTTTTTTCGGCAGGCTTACCTTTTATGCGCTGCTGCTGCCGGTTATCTGGATTTTCCAGCTGCTGTTCAGCATCGGGCTGGGATGGATTGTTTCCTGCCTGAACGTCTATTTCAAGGACCTGCAGAATATCATCACCGTTCTCACCCTCTTTCTGATGATGATTAGCCCGATCGCCTATACCGTAGATATGGTGCCGGACGGCCTGCGCCCCTTTCTTGCCTTTAATCCGCTCTATTATTTTATCACCGCCTATCAGGACAGCCTGATTGTCGGCTGTTTTCCGCGCGGGAATGTTCTGGGGATTATGGTCATATTCTCGCTGGTGGTTTTTGTGGTGGGGTATTGGTTCTTCTGCAAAATGAAACAGATCTTTGCAGACAATGTTTAATCAGGAAACGGGTGAATGGCATGAATGCAGTTGAGCTGCAGGGCATTGGAAAGATGTACAAGCTGTTTGATAAAACCTCTGACCGTGTTGCGGATGTGTTTGGCGCTGATAAGCTGCGCTTTTGGGACCGCTCGCCGCGCTTTCGCGAATTCTGGGCGCTGCGCGATATCAACCTGACGGTTGAAAAGGGGGAACGCATCGGAATCATCGGACGCAATGGGGCGGGAAAGAGCACGCTTCTCAAGCTGATAACCGGCAACATCCAGCCTACCGAGGGATCGATTGCCATTCATGGGGAAATCCAGGCGCTTATGCAGCTGGGCACCGGGTTTCATCCGGAATTTACCGGCATCGAAAATATCCGCACCGCCCTTTCCTATAATGGGGTGAGCCGCAAGCGCGCGCAGGCGCTGGAGGATGAGATTATCGAGTTCAGCGAGCTGGAGGACTATATTAACCAGCCCATTAAATATTATTCGGCGGGCATGTATTCCCGTTTGGCCTTCGCCGTTTCCACCGCGCTTGAACCGGATATTCTGATTATTGATGAAGTTTTGGGCGCGGGGGATGCGGCATTTACCTCCAAATGCGCGGCCAGAATGAAAAAGCTGACCCAAGATACCGGTGCCACCGTCCTGTTCGTTTCGCACAGCATGGAGAGCGTGCTGGAAATCTGCGAGCGCGCGGTTCTGATTGAAAAGGGGCGCATTGTTGAGCGGGGTTCGGCGCTGCGCGTCTCCAAAATCTACAACAAAAAAATCCGGCAGGAGGAGGAGCTGCGCCTGCGCGCTAAGGAATACCGGATCAGCAAGCGGGATATGGGGCAGCTGATGGAGGGGGACGGCGTGCACACCACCTGCCTCTTCCATCTGTGCACGGATAACCCCCATCCCGCCAAAAAACACAGGATTTATAGCTGCACCCTCTCCGGCGGGGGAATAGAACCGGCCTCCCTGTTGGTGGGGGCGCCGATGGATAACGATGAAAACAGCCTTTCCCGCGTCATCGACGGGAATACCTTCATGGATTGGGACAGGGCACGCCGCGACGGACGCGGCTATTACCGCTTTTACCAGAATAAAGAGGGAATCAACTGCCATGCCCCCTTCCAAATCTCTATTCCGGCCCATGCTGCGCTGGAGGAGCTGAGCCTGTCTATTGCGGCAGAGACCGACCCGGCGGAACCCGTTTATGCAGAGATATGGCATGAGGGGCGCTATGAGCGCCTCGGCGCGCTGCAGGGCGGATATGCGGAGAACCATTTTGCCCTCTCGGTCCTGCAGAAGCCGGAGGAGCCGCAACCGGAGGGACAGGAGGCAGCCCCCTCCCCGCGGCGGCTTAAAACTACCCCGCAGACCTATGAGGAGATGCTCGAAACCGACTCGATCTATGGGTCGCAGGATCTGATTATCACCCAGGTGGACCTGCTGGATGCACAGGGAAAAAGCCGGCGGGTATTTACCCTTGGGGAAGAGCTGGTTTTTGTCATTCAGCTCTGCCCGCGCGCCGTTATTCCGCGCTTTACCCTGGTGGTTGATATCATGACGCGCGCAGGCAAGGTGGTTGGCCAGAGCTTCTGCGAGAGCGAGGAGCTGGGGCTGCGCGGCGTTTCGCAGGCATTTTCGGTGAGCGCGGAATTCTCCCCGCTGCGCTTTGGGGAGGATGAATATATGGTCAGCATCGGCGTGTTCAAGGAGTGCGATTATACCACACAGGCGGAGAATGAATCCTACTGCGTGGCAGACCGCGCCATCTTTTTCAGCGTTAAGCAGCCGCCGGAGATTAAAAAAAGCATGGGCAGCTTCGCCCACCCGTGCCGCTGGCGCTGCGGAGAACGCACCTATCTGTTCGATGCCGCCGGTCTGGACCTGTGATACCGGAGGTGGATGCGTTGCGAAGCTTAACGGTATATGATCTCTGGCCGGGTCTTTCTCCCATGCAGCGCGGCGCGCTCTGCGCTGCCGGGCTGATGGCGGGCTTCCATGTCCGCTTTGCCTGGTCGGATGGCCCCTTTTTTCTAAAGGCCGAAGGCCTGGCAGTGGAAACAGGCTTTTCGCTGCGGCTGCATCATCTTCTGCATCGGGACGGCCTGCAGCCGCAGGCAGATGAAAAATGGCTGCATATTCTTTATGCGCTTTACCGGCGGCTCACCGCATCCGGCGCGGAGGAAAAGGAGGAGGCCCTTTCGCCGGAGGAATTTAAAAACCGGCTGGAAAAAATCCGCCGCCTTACCCTCTCCCTGCCCCTGAAGGAGGATGACTTTCTGCTCCGCTTTAAGACCTGCTATGGGGAGTGGGGGAGCTTTCAGATTCGGGGAAAACGGCCGGTCAACCCGGTCAATCAAAGGGAAGCCGGTACTTATAAAGAGATTTTTGCCCGGTCCGCAGGCGGGGTGGCGTCTATCGACCATGCGATGCGAACGCTGCTGCGCCTGCTCCCCGGCGATGCGCACCGAATCCTGGATGTCGGCTCCGGCCCCGGATATGTGAACCGCTGCCTGCCGCCGGACAGGGCGGTTCTGGCAATGGATATCGACCCGGATATTCTAAAGGAAAACCGCTGCCTGACCTGCGTGGGGGATATTCTGGATATTCCTCTTGAGCAGGGCGCGGTGGACCTCTGCATGGCCTGCGATGTTCTGGAACACATTGAGCCGGAGCAGCTGCCGCGCGCGATGGCTGAGCTTTGCCGGGTCAGCGGGCGGTATCTCTATCTGCAGGTGCCCTATTGGGAGCAGCTGCCGGCCTCCTTTGCGCGCTGCCCGCAGTGCGGGCACCTCTGGCATGTTAATTTTCATAAAAACGCTTTTTCCCTCCGACAGCTCCTCTCCCTCCCGGGCGAGGGGTGGGAGCCACTCGCGGCCGGGTTCACCGGCGAGCTTTCCTACCAGGGGGAGCAGGCGCAGGAAAACCGGCTGCTCGAAGCGCTGGGACTGCAGGCCTGCCGGGTAGAGGGCTGGAACTGTCCGGTCTGCGGCGCGCAAAGCACCAGCTATCTGCAGGAACCCTTTAACAGCCTGCATGCCGCCTGCTCCGCTTTCCCGCAGACAGAGGCGGCGCCGCGCTATTCGGAAATAGCGGTTCTTTTCTGCAAAAAGGGGATGGCGCCCGCCGAAAGGTCCAGAAGGCTGCTTGCCTGCCTTGGCGAAAAGGGGGAAGCGGCCACTGCCGGGCAGACCGGCCTGCTGCAGTTCTCTGCGGACATGCTGGTTTCCTCCGTCTATACCGGCTCTGAGCTGCTTCCCTTTGCCCTGTGCGGCAACTGCCGCTTTGACTGGGAAAACGGCGGCCGGATTTTAAAAGAGAAGCGGGAGCAGCCCGCCTTTGTGAGCGCGGCCTTTCCGCTGCGTCCGGCCGCAGGGGATACGCTGCGTATACGGGGAAATACAGCGGAAGAAAACCGGCTGACTCTCTGTATGCTGGATGCCGCCGGGCAGGAGGCGCTTCTGAGGGAAATCTCCCTCAGACCGGGGGACTTTGATGAAACGCTGACGGTTGACTACCGCTTTTCCGCTTCCCGGGCATTTCTCAAAATCTATTTTGAACGGGAGGGGCTCTCCCTTTATTCAGCCGGCTTTGCGGATGAATGCGGCTCCTCTTACCGGCTCTATCAGGTAAAGGGGGAGCACCTGACCCTCTTTCAGAAGGGAATCGCCTTTTTCTGGTATACCGAGCCGGAAAAACCGGTGCACATGCTGCCCCGGCCCCGGCAATGGCTGGCCGCTGCCGAGGGGGACAGAAACCCGCCTCCTGCGCTGCTCCCTGACTATATCGGTTCGCTGCGTGGGATTATCAGGGAGCAGCGCCGGGAATATGAGAAGATCGGTGCAAAACAGGCCGGGGAGGCCGCCCGCTTTTCCCGACAGCTGGAGGCTGTGCAGGGGGAGCTTCGGGAGGCGCTCGAAAAAGGCCACTCCCTGCAGGAGCAAAATGGGCAGCTCGAGCAGCGCCTGGAGCTTTCCGAAGCCCGGGGGAATGCGCTCCGGCAGCAGCTGGAGGAAAGCTGCTCCCTGCTGCAGCTTTCCCGGGGACAGCTGCTGGAAAAAAGCCAGAAGCTGCAGGAGCTGGAGGGGCTGCTAAAGCTTGCTGATGCGCGGGAGATCCAGCTTCGCGGACAGCTGGAGGAGAAGGCAGCGGCCGTTTTGCTGCTGGAGAGCGTCCGCTGCCGGCTTTGGCTGCAGCTGGGTGAGCAGGCGGCGGCACTGGAGCTTACCCAGCAGCGCTTATCCGTTCTTCAGCTTGAGCTGACACAGACAAAGCAGCGGCTGGCACTGTGCGGCACTACTGCGGCGCCCCGTCCCAGAAGGCGGCTGGCGCTGAGGGCCGGGGCGGCGGCAGCCCTGCGGAGGATGTGCAGATTTTCCATCCGTGTGGTGCATAAAATCCCATACCTGTATCCTTTGCTGGTGCGGCTGGGCGTTAAAAAGGCCTATAACCGGCTGAAACTGAAGATGAAGAGTGGGGAGAGCTATGAATAAATCCATTTGGCTGATTACACACGACAATTATATCGACAGGCGGATTTTCTTTTTTGCGGATGTGTTCCGCGGCATGGGCTATTCGGTTCGGCTTTTCCCCTCCTTCTATTTCGATCTGCTGAGCGATGAGGACCCGGACTATGTCTGCCGCCCGGTGGATACCGTTCGCCTCAAATCCTATGCGGCGGATATACAGGCACTTTCCCCCAAAGCGCAGGATTTCCTCTCCCGCTTTCAGAGCGCGCAGGAGCGCTACCGGCAGGAGCACGGGGCCTATGCCCCCTCGCTGCGCGCGCTCTCCTGCCCGCTTCCGGAGGGGGAGCGCTGGAGCGTTTCGGTGGCAGCGCAGGAGGGCTTTTATTCGCTGGATGTGCGCGGAAAATCCGAGGGCTTTGGCTATTCCAGCCTGACGGACAGCCTCTGCATTCTCCACCACCCCGGCCGCTGTGAGGAATGTGCGGAGCACGAAGCGGCGATTTTGGAATATCTGACCCATCACCGCGATTTTTTCGGCAAAACCTTTTCGGTCGGTTCAATTAACGTGCGCAGCTCTTCGAACCGCTTTGGAGAAACGGTGGTCTATGCCCACCATCCCTCCTTTAACCGGATGTGCGTTTACAACCTGGCGGAGAAGGCGCTTTATGAGATTACCCCCATCCCCTTCGCCCCCAGCGAAACGCAGCAGCTGGGCGGGCAGACCTTCTGCTATGGGGAATATGAGCAGATTGTTTATGATTTCTCCCCCATTCTCGAAAACATCCGGCGGGCGCTTTTGGAGGAGGTGCCGGAGATGGTTTATGTCGCCGACCTGCCGACGCTGCCGCTCGGGCTGATGCTTAAAGAAGCCTGCGGCTGCCGGCTGATGGTGGACTGCCACGAATGGTGGTATAAGCAGGCGCGGCTCTGGGAAAAGAATTTTGCGCGCAAAATCGAGCTTTCCGAGCAGGCCGAAGCGCAGCTTTATCCGAAATGCGACCTGTGCATTACCGTCGGCCGCTATCTGGCGGACGATATGAGCAAATGCTACCAGCGTCCGTTTGAGGTGGTCTATTCCTGCATGAGCGAGCAGCTGGCCGCCAAAGCGGAGGACAAGGACCCTCTCTTCTGGAAAAAGCGCTTCGGCCTGCCGGAGGGGGCGCGGGTAGCGGTCTTTCAGGGCAGCATGACCTCGCTGCGCAACCTCGATAACCTCGCGCGCGCCACCCGACAGCTCGGCGAAGGACATTACTTAGTGGTGGTCGGCGGCGGGCCCTATGAGGCGGAATTTCGGAAAATCCTCGAGAAGGAGGGAAATCCCGAAAAGGCCCTCTTCGCCGGCTGGGTGGCGCAAAATGAGCTGATGCGCTACACCGTTAATGCTGACCTCGGCGTTCTGCCCTACAGCGCGGTGGATGAATACTTCTCCTATTCAGTGCCCAACAAGCTGATGGAATATTTTGAAGCGACCCTCCCCATGCTTTATGACCGCTCGATGAAGGAAATTTCAATGGTGGCCGGGGAAAACCGGGTCGGGGTCGGGGCAGACCTCATGAACCCCGAGGAGTTCGGAGAAACGATGGAGCGCCTCCTCTCCTCCCCGGAGCTGCTGGCGGAGCTACGCCAAAACTATGCCCCCTGCAAGGATAAGTTCCGCTACGACAGCCAGCGCCGGATGGTGGAGGGAATGATGCGGCAGTATTTTGCAGAGAAAGCAATTATTAATTAAAAGTTTGTATCAATAAAACATTTAATGTTTTGGTTTTTAAAATAAAAGAGTAAAAATTGATTACATATTTTAATGCATAATTGCTTATAAACGTGTAACAATTGAGGTAGAAAAATGAATTCTATAAAAAAATATTCTGTACTTTTATTAGTGGTGTTAATAGTAACTGTAAATTTAACAGGATGTAGAGTTGCCCATTCATTTTATAATAATTTACCAAATAATGCGAATGGAAATTTGATCCCAATAGATGTGGCTGATGATTATCAAACTCTCTTTTTTCCAGATAAAAAGCAATATGCTATTTCTTCATTGACTGCGTTTTCAAAAAAATTTTGTTAGCAGCAGATTATGAGAATGTTATTCAAATAGATACAAAAAATCCTGATGAATTAAGTATCCTGCAAAAGCCAGACGGGATAGATATTTGGAATCCTACAGGACTATACTACGATCAAAAAGCAAAAAAGCTATATGTAGCAAACTATAATGGGCACAATATTTTGAAATGTAGGGTTGAAAATGAAAAATTAGTAGTTGAGCTTGATATTAAGCATTCAGAGATGATTTCTCCCGAAAATGTGGCGGTTTCTGATGATGGGAGTAAAATAGCAGTTGCAGATTATGATGGTAGTGCCATTTTCTTATTTGATAATCAAGGAAACTTAATTTGGAAAAATAATTTAAATTTGGCCCATGGTGTTGCTATAGATGAGGATGCGGTTTATGCAACCGGATTAATGGATCGATGTGTCACAAAATATACTTTGGATGGTAAACAATCTGTTTTACGAGGTTCCTTGAAAATGGAAGGAAAGGATGCCTATGTATGGCCAACTTCTTTGTTTATATATGAAGAATATGTAATATTAACTGATGCTCACTCTGGCAGAGTTATTATACTTGACAAGGAGTTAGAATATGTGAATTCATTTGGAGCTAATGGTCTTGGTGTTCAATTGTTGAATTTTCCGTATTGTACAATTGTAAACGATGGTGACTATTTTATTAGTGATACATTCAACAATCGTATTTTAAGGTTGGATGCATCTGGGAAATTAGTTGAGCAGATTATTTCATCTTCAAGCAAATTTAATGATGATATTAATGAGTTTATTATTTACCCTTATCATGATGAACCTTATGTTTATGGAACTTTAGAAGGAATACCTGCTAGTTTATTTAATCCTTTGATGGACAATACACAGTATGAGGTACTGAGCGCTTATTCATTAATAGATCTCCATTCTTTGGATTCACAGAAAAGCAATTACACTATTTCTTTATGCGATTACACAGCATACACTGATTTCCCATATCCTGTTCCTTATCTTGAGCAACTTTATATTACATGGGTTCATCATATGCAGTATAAAGGGAAATCCTATTATCTGATAGGAAGTCCACAAAGATCACCTTTTATGTATATATTCAATGAAACGGACAAAATATTTTCAATTTCGGATGTTCCTTCTTTGCCTATTTGGAGAACAGAAGAAAAATTAGAATCGCTTTTTTTTGACCCTGAACAAGAAATAGTACACAGATTAGATGCCCTTGAACCATATACAAACGCATTTATTGATTTGTTAGAAAAAGGGGTCCCCAGATATGAGGCCTATATACAATCTTTTACTTCATACTTTTCTTTATTTTCGATCGGGAATGAATTATCAGCTGAGGAATTTGATTTGTGGATCAAAAGATTAATGAACTCTAATCTAGGGCAAGACTTTGTGGAAAATTTAGATCAATCAGAACATTTTGCAAAAAAGTATTTTTCAGGACTAATAAATAATGAATATATGTATAATTCGTCTCTCGCGTGGAATATGACAGAGATATTTCTTGTAAGGACACTAAGTGGTATATAAAATGTCAATAAAGAACAGATATTTCTTGGTAATTGTATCAGTTTTTCTGATAACAATTATTACCATCCGTAGTATGTCTTTAAAAAAGGAAACGGTAATAGACACTTTACAAAGTATGTCTTTACAAATTAGCGAATTAATTTCCTACGGTACCGGGCCCGTATTGGAAAGCCGCAACCCTACGGAAGCGGAAATCCTCGCTTATGGGGAAGGGCACTGCGGGATGTATGCCTACCTTTTTGCAAAACGGCTTTCGATGCAGGGGATAAAATCGCGTACGGTTGATATCCGCAGGTATGATGGCGGTGCACACAGCGTTGTGGAAGTAAACTTAAGCGGGAAGGTATATACGTTTGACCCCACGCTTGGCATTTATTATCAGGCGGGAGCAGAAGAGCTATTGGATAATCCGGATTTTGAATCGCTGAAAACAGGCGAACCCGTCCGGCTTCCCGAATATGCCTCTGCTGTCTTCTGGAGCGGTGTGCGCCAACTGGTTTATTATAGCGATGTCCGGGATTTTTATGACTATGACCTGCTTAAGGACGGCGCTTCTGCCATTTATAGCAACTGCCTGCCAGCTGGGATGGCAGACGAGATAGCGGCCGTTTCCCAGGAAGGCGAGGAACCTTTTATCCAGATAGAGTTTGACGGGCCACGGCCTTTTTACCGCGTTAAGTTCTATTGGAGCGCGCTGCCGGAAGTTCCTTTGACTGTACCAATTGAAACCGCCGGTGCGGATGGGGCCCTTCAAACGGTATATGAGGGTGAAGCCGAGGCAGGAAACGTCTGCTTTTCCTATACCTTTCCCTCAGAGATAACCGCGCAGTCCATTCGGATTTCCTTTCCGGATACGGCGCCGGAAATTGCACAGCTTCAGATATTTGAGTAATTCCCTTAACAAAGGAGTGCTTCCTGATTGCCCCATTTTATCCTCATGATTTTAACCAACGGCTTTGATCCGGATGTACGCATGCACAAGCAGGCAAAGGCGCTGGCCGCGGCGGGACACCGGGTAGAACTCTTCTGCTGGGACCGGGAGGGCCGCCACCGGGACAAGCCGTTCGAGCAGCTGGATGGCTTCACCATCCGCCGCTGCTTTATCCCCTCCCGCTATGGCTCGGGGCTGCGGCAGCTTCTCCCCTTCTTCCGGTTTATGGGCGCCTGCCGCCGGTACATACATTCCCTCCCTCATCCGCCGGACTACTGCCACTGCGCCGATTTGGACGGGATGCTCGCCGGCCTTTTCGGGCGCAGGAAAAAAACGCGGCTGGTCTTTGATATGCGCGAATTTTATGAGAGCGGCACTTTCCGGCGCTTTCGCCTTCCTGTGCGCTTTCTGGTGCGGCGCATGCAGGACTGCAGCGAAACGGTCGTTTATGTAAACGAAACGCAGCGGGCGCAGGTGCGGGAACGAAACCGGGAAAAGCTCGTGTTTCTGCCGAACTATCCTCTGCGGGCGCTCGGCGCCTTTCCCGGGAAAACCCCATGCGGCGAGCTGCGCATCTCCTATATCGGTTATGTCCGCCACCTCCCGCAGCTGCGGGGGCTGATTGAGGCGGCAGGAAACCGCCCCGGCGTCCGGCTCAAAATTTATGGCGGCGGCGTCGTGCTCGAGCAGGTGCAAAGGCTGGCAGAGCCCTATGAAAACTGCGCCGCCATCGGCCCCTTCCCCTATAGCGAGGTCGGGGAAATCTACCGGCAGACCGACCTTCTCTACTGCGTTTATGATGCGCATGACCCGAACGACCGGACCGCCTACCCGACCAAGCTTTTTGAGGCGATTGCGACCGGCACCCCCATTCTGGCAGCCGCCGGTACGGTGCTCGGCGACTTCTGCCTGCAAAAGGGCATCGGTTTTTCAGTGGAGGAGGATTACTGCGCATCCATTAAAAAAATTCTGGATACGATTTGCGGCGACCCTGGCATTTTAAAGCAGATGAGCGCCCGGGAGCGGCAGCTCTCCCCTCAGTATATCTGGGAAACGGCGATGGAGGGCCTGCTGGATGCCTACAGCCGGCAGGGAGCCGACAAAGCGCAGCCGGCAGGCGCCGCCAACACACAGGTTTAATCTTTGCGGGAAAATCATAACAGGGAGGTCAATTCAGATGATTCCACTTTTGGATTTAAAAAAGCAGTATGCCGCCATACAGAAAGAGGCCGATGAGGCGGTAACGGCCGTTCTTTCGGGCGGGTCCTATATCATGGGCGAAAACGTGCGCGCCTTTGAAAAGGAGTTTGCCGCCTATCTGGGCGTAAAGCATGCCGTTTCGGCCGGCAACGGGACGGATGCGCTGGTGATTGCGCTCGAGGCGCTGGGCATCGGCGCGGGGGATGAGGTTATCACCACCCCCTTTACCTTTTTTGCAACGGCCGAGGCCATCTCCCAGGTGGGGGCGGTGCCGGTGTTTGCCGATGTGCGGCCGGATACCTACAATCTGGA
This sequence comes from Provencibacterium sp., assembly GCA_022792175.1. Lineage (GTDB taxonomy): Bacteria > Bacillota > Clostridia > Oscillospirales > Ruminococcaceae > Harryflintia. The sequence continues at coordinate 149,190 of JAAWAN010000022.1, read as the reverse complement.
TGAGACGAAGATTGAAGCGAAGATTACCCCGCGCACCAAAGCGATTCTTCCGGTACATATTTTCGGCCAGTGCGCCGAAATGGAGGCCATCTGCGGGATTGCCCGCCGGCACGGCCTCAGGGTGATTGAAGATGCCTGCCAGGCGGCGGGCTCCCGCTACCGCGGGAAAATGGCCGGGGCGCTGGCAGATATCAGCTGCTTCTCCTTTTTCCCGACCAAGAACCTGGGCTGCGCGGGCGATGGGGGGATGCTCTGCACCGATTCGGAGGAGCTGGCCATCATCTGCCGGGCGCTGCGCGCGCACGGCAGCGGCGAAGCGGGCGAGCAGGCCTGGCGGCTGCTGCGCGGGGAGGCGGTCAGCGGAGAGGCCCTGCCGGCGGGCGATGCCACCGTTTACCAGCCTAAAAAATATTTCAACTATCTTATTGGCCACAACTCCCGGCTGGATGAAGTGCAGGCTGCGCTGCTGCGTGTCAAGCTGCGCCATCTGCCGGAATATATCGAAAGCCGTCAGGCGCTGGCCCACCGCTATGACCGGGAGCTCTCCGGCTCGGCGCTGACCCTGCCGGCCGAAGCGGAGGGCTGCAGCCATGCCTATCACCTCTATATCGTCCAGAGCGGGGAACGCGATCGCGTCACCGCCGCGCTGCGCGAAGCGGGGGTTGCCACCGGCGTTTATTACCCGGTGCCGCTGCACCTGCAGAAGTGCTACCAGCCGCTGGGCTATGCCGAGGGGAGCCTCCCGGTTGCGGAATACCTCTCCGGGCGCACCTTCGCCATCCCGCTCTATCCTGAAATGCCAAAGCAGGACCAGGATGCGGTGATTGCGGCGGTGAACCGGGTCTGCCGCTGAGGGAATGCCGATGGAAAAAAACTATTTCGCTCATGCTTCCAGCTGCATTGACCTGCCCTGCCGGATTGGGGAGGGGACGAAAATCTGGCATTTTTCCCATATTATGGCGAACTGCGAAATCGGCAGGCACTGCGTGATCGGGCAGAATGCCGTCATCTCGCCGGGCGTTCGGCTGGGGGATGAGGTGAAGATTCAGAACAATGTTTCGGTCTATACCGGGGTTATCTGTGAGGATGGGGTGTTTCTCGGCCCCTCCTGCGTGTTTACCAACGTTATCAACCCGCGGGCGTTTATCGAGCGGAAAACGGAATTTCGCGCAACCCCCATCGGCCGCGGGGCGAGTATCGGCGCGAATGCGACCATCGTCTGCGGCCACCGCATCGGCTGCTATGCGCTCATTGGCGCGGGCGCAGTGGTGACCTGCGATATCCCGGACTATGCGCTGGCTTATGGCAATCCCGCCCGGGTGCAGGGCTATGTCTGCCAGTGCGGCGTTAAGCTGGTTTTTGAAGAGAACCGTGCGCGCTGCCCTGCCTGCGGGCGGGAATATGAAAAAACGGCGGAGGGGGTCCGGCTGCTGGAGGACTGCGGCCTGCCGGAGATGCTCCCCAAAACGCCGGGAGGATGTTTCCCTGAAGAAAGGATGGGTTAAAGGAAATGGGTATGAAAGAGAAGCTCATGCAGATGATTGATGAGCGCAGCATTACGGTTGCGGTCGTCGGGCTCGGCTATGTGGGGCTGCCGCTGGCGGTGGAAAAGGCGAAGGCGGGCTTTAAAACGATTGGCTTTGATGTGCAGCAGGAGAAGGTGGATATGGTCAACGCCGGCCGCAACTATATCGGCGATGTGGTGGACCAGGAGCTGGAGTCGCTGGTAAAAAGCGGACAGTTGCGCGCCACGACCGACCCCGCATTCATTGAAAAGGCGGATTTTGTGGCCATCTGCGTCCCCACCCCGCTGGACCGCCACCAGCAGCCGGATATCAGCTTTGTGCGCGACAGCGTGACGATGATTGCGGGGCACCTCACGCCGGATACGATGGTAGTCCTGGAATCGACCACCTATCCCGGAACGACCGAGGAGCTGGTAAAGCCGATTCTCGAGAAGGGCTCCGGACTGCAGTGCGGAAAGGATTTCTATCTGGGCTTTTCGCCGGAGCGGGTAGACCCCGGCAACCTCCTCTATAAAACCAAGAACACCCCGAAGGTGGTCGGCGCGATTGGGGAGGATGCCGTCAAGGTAATCGCGCACATGTACCGCCAGGTATTGGAGGGGGATGTGGCGGAGGTATCCTCCCCGGCAGTCGCCGAGATGGAAAAGATTCTCGAAAACACCTACCGCAACATCAATATCGGCCTGGTCAACGAGCTGGCCATCCTCTGCAACGAGATGAATATTGACATCTGGGAGGTTATCGATGCGGCGAAAACCAAGCCCTATGGCTTCCAGGCCTTTTATCCCGGTCCGGGCCTCGGCGGGCACTGCATCCCGCTCGACCCCTACTACCTCTCCTGGAAGGCGCGGGAATATGGTTTTCACACTTCAATGATAGAGGCCTCGGCCATGGTCAACGACCGCATGCCGGAATACTGCGTGGAGCGCATGGGGAAGATTCTCAACCGCTCCCGCAAGGCGCTGTGCGGCGCGCGGGTGCTGGTGCTCGGCGTTGCCTATAAGCAGGATATTGATGATTACCGCGAAAGCCCGGCGCTGCGCGTCATCGAGCAGCTGGAAAAGACCGGCGCGCAGGTGGATTATTTCGACCCCTTCATCAGCGAATACCGCTATAAGGGAGAAAAGCGCCGCTCTATTGAAAAAATCGATGCGGATATTATCGCCTCCTATGATCTGGTAGCCGTCACCGCCGCGCACACGACGGTGGATTACGAGATGGTTGCAAAGAATGCCGCCGCCGTTTTCGACACCAAAAATGCGATGAAAAACGTCCGTGACCGTTCGCGCATCGAGCTGCTCTAGGCGGCTTTACAGAAAGGAATGGCCACAGCTATGAAACTGGTTACGATTGTCGGGGCGCGGCCGCAGTTTATCAAGGCGGCCGCCGTTTCCCGGGTGCTGCGCGAGCGGCACACCGAAATATTAGTACACACCGGCCAGCACTATGACCCGGATATGTCCGACATTTTTTTTGAAGAGATGCATATTCCCCGGCCCGACTATAACCTGGGCGCCGGCTCGGGGAGCCATGCGCGGCAGACGGCGGCCATGCTCACAGGGATAGAGGAGGTGCTGGAAAAGGAAAAGCCCGCCGCCCTCCTCTGCTATGGGGATACCAACTCCACGCTGGCCGGCGCACTGGCCGCCTCCAAGCTGTGCATCCCGGTCATTCATGTGGAGGCGGGGCTGCGTTCCTTTGATATGCGCATGCCCGAGGAGCAGAACCGGGCGCTGACCGACCGGCTCTCCTCGCTGCTCTTCTGCCCGACCGATACGGCGGTCGAAAACCTGCGCAAAGAGGGAATCATCCGCGGCGTTTACCAGGTGGGGGATGTCATGTGCGATGCGGTGCGCTATTATGCGCAGCTGATTGATGCGCATGAACGCGCCTACTATTTTTCCCGCGCGCGCAAGCTCTTTCCCGCCCCCGATCCGGAGGCCTGGTATCTGGCAACCATCCACCGGGCGGAGAATACGCAGAATGCCGAAACCATCCGCCGCATTCTCGATGCCTTTGAGGAGCTGGATCTCCCGGTGATTTTCCCAGTGCATCCCCGAACCCGCTGCCTGGTGGAATCGGTTTATGCTGAAAGAGGCTACCGGAATATCGTGTTTCTGCATCCGGTCGGCTATTTGGATATGCTCTTTTATCTCAAATATGCCAAAAAGGCGATCACCGATTCGGGCGGGCTGCAAAAGGAGGCCTACCTGCTGCATACCCCCTGCATCACCGTGCGCGGCAGCACCGAATGGACGGAGACGCTGACAGGCGCGCACAACCTCCTTTGCCGGCCGGAGAAGGAGGAGCTGCTGGAGAAGGTTTTACATACCGCGCCGGATCCCGCCGCCTACCGCAACCACTATGGGGATGGCCGCGCGGCCGAAAAAATTTCCGAGCTGATTGAAAAGGAGGAGCTGCATTGAACTACCTGTTGATTGGCTGCGGGCGGATTTCGGTGAACCATCTGGCCGCCGCGCAGAACAACGGCCTGCAGATCGCAGGCATTTGCGATATAGATGAAGGACACATGCAGGAAAAGTGCGAAAAATTTTCATTGGGTCCGCAGGTAAAGCGCTATACCGACTATCATCAGGCCCTCGAGGAGCTGAAGCCCGAGCTGGTTGCCATTGCAACCGAGAGCGGAAAGCATGCCGCCATTGCGCTGGACTGCATCGAGGCCGGCTGCCATGTGATTATCGAAAAGCCCATCGCCCTCTCTTTGGCGGATGCTGACGCGATTATAGCGGCGGCGAAGAGGAAGGGGGTGGCAGTCTGCGCCTGCCACCAGAACCGCTTTAACCGCTCGATTGCCAAAATCCGTCAGGCACTGGAAGACGGGCGCTTTGGCCGGCTGTTTTATGGCACCGCCCATATCCGCTGGAACCGCGGGAAGGAGTACTACACGCAGGCTCCTTGGCGCGGTACCTGGGAGCAGGATGGAGGCGCGCTGATGAACCAGTGCATCCACAATATCGATCTGCTGCGCTGGATGATGGGCGACGAGGTAGAGGAGGTCATGGGGGTCACCGCCAACCTCTGCCACCCTTATATAGAGGCGGAGGACCTCGGGCTGGCGCTGGTCCGCTTTAAAAACGGGGCCTTCGGCATCATTGAGGGCACGACAGATATCTACCCGAAAAACCTGGAGGAAACGCTCTATCTTTTCGGAGAGAGCGCGGCGGTCAAGGCGGGCGGAAAATCGGTCAACCGGATTGAGGAGTGGCGCTTCGCCGATGGGCTGGATGATCCGGAAACGGTGATGAAGGAATTTTATGAGGACCCGCCGAACGTTTATGGTTACGGCCACACGCCGCTTTATGCGGATGTCATCGATGCCATCCGCACCGGACGCGCGCCTTATGTGGATGCTGCAGCCGGCCGCCGGGCGCTCGAGCTGGTGCTTGCCATCTACCAGGCCGCAGCGACCGGGGAGCGCATCCGCCTGCCAATGGCGCAGTGCAGCACGATGGATTTTAAAAAATGAGGCGTTTTGCCATATGGCAGGGTGCCCTAAAGGCCCGGCTGCAAAAGAGGCCGGCAGAAAAAGGGGGAAAAATCAGTGTGCTCAATCGCAGGGGCCGTTAGCCTGGATTTGAGGCAGATACCGCGCCTGCAGCGCGCGATGGAGGTCATGAACGAGCTGCAGGCGCATCGCGGGCCGGACGGGGAGGGGATATGGACCCATCCATCGGGAGTGGCGGGACTGGCGCACCGCAGGCTCAGCATTATCGATATTGCAGGCGGCGCCCAGCCGATGGCGGATGAGGGCGGCAACTGGATTTGTTTTAACGGGGAAATCTACAATTTTATCGAGCTGCGCGCCGAGCTGGGCGTATCCTGCAGAACCACCAGCGACACCGAGGTGATTCTGCATGCCTACCGCAAGTGGGGGGAGGACTGTGTCAGCCATCTGACAGGTATGTTTGCCTTCGCCCTGTGGGATGAGGAAAAGCAGCGGCTGTTCTGCGCGCGGGATCGGTTTGGCATTAAGCCCTTTTACTATACGGTTCAGGAGGGCGTATTCTATTTTGCCTCCGAAATGAAGGCGCTTCTGCCGTTTTTGCCTGCGGTAAAAACCGACCAGAAGGGCTTTCAGGAATATCTCATGTTCCAGTTCTGCCTCAATGGCAATACCATGTTTGAGGGTATCCGGGAGCTCAAGCCCGCCCACCGGCTGACGGTGGAGAGGGGGGTATGCCGGGAGCGGCGGTATTGGCAGGTCTACTATCATCTGGATTTGAACCACACGGAAAAATATTTTGAAGAGCGGCTGCGGGAGTGCTTTCGCCGCTCGGTGCGCTACCATGTCCGCAGCGATGTGCCGGTCGGCGGCTATGTCAGCGGCGGCGTGGATTCCTCCATCATCGCTTCGCTCGCCTGCCAAGTTCTTCCTGAAGGGGAATTTATGGGCTTTACCGGAAAATTCAGCCGGATGGGCCGGGCCTATGACGAGAGCGCCTATGCGAAGGAGCTGGCAAAGGCGAAGGGCTTTCGCCTGGAGGAGCTGGAAATCACCTCGGATGACTTTTTAAACCAGATTGAACGGGTCGTTTATCATCTCGACTGCCCGGTTGCAGGCCCCGGCTCCTTTTCGCAGTATATGATCTCTTCTCTCGCAGCGCGCCACCGCAAGGTCGTGCTCGGCGGGCAGGGGGGAGATGAAATTTTCGGCGGCTACACCCGTTATCTTGTCGCCTATTTTGAGCAGTGCATCAAGGGCGCCATTGAGGGAACGGCGGATACGGGAGACTATATCGTCACCTATGAATCCATCATCCCCAATCTGGTCAGCCTGCGCAGCTACAAGCCCATGCTCCGCGAATTCTGGAGCAGCGGCCTGTTTGATGACCCGGATAAGCGCTATCTGAGCCTGATTAACCGCGCTCCCAAAATAGCCGACTGCATCCGCTGGGAAAACCTTTCGGACTATGACCCCTATATCACCTACCGCGAGATTTTTGCCGCCCGGAATGTGGAGGAAAAATCCTACTTTGACCGGATGACCCACCTGGACTTTAAGACCCTGCTCCCTGCGCTGCTGCAGGTGGAGGACCGGATGAGCATGGCGCATGGGCTGGAATCCCGCGTTCCCTTCCTGGATCATGAGCTGGTGGAGTTTGCGGCAACCATACCGGCAAATGTAAAGTTTAAAAACGGGAACATGAAGCATGTTCTGCGCCATGCCATGCGCGAGGAGCTGCCCGCTTCCATTATGGAACGCAAGGATAAGATGGGCTTCACCACCCCCTTTACCGAGTGGGCCAAAAATGAGGCGCACGACTATATCGCAGATATCCTTTCCAGCGAACGGGCAAAGGGCAGAGAGTTTATTGATAACCGGAAGGTTTTGGAAAAGATAAACAACGAGTCAAAGTTTGGCCGCAATATATGGGGAATGCTCTGCCTGGAGCTTTGGCAGAGACAGTTTCATGACAAGGCCCGGCATTACCGGGAGATGCTCGATGCCTCCGCGGCGGGGTAAAGAGCGTTCGGATATAAAAAGGAGGCGCCCGGCATGCCCCTGCGGCTGGAAATCAGCGGGAAATATGCCTGCTTCACGCGGCCGGAGCTGAAGGCGGAGCGGGTGAGCTATGAGGTGATGACGCCGTCGGCAGCGCGGGGGATATTGGAGGCCGTTTACTGGCAGCCGGGAATGCGGTGGGTGGTGGAGCGCATCCATGTCCGCGCACCGATACGATATATGAACCTGCGCAGGAATGAGGTGCGCGCAGTTATCAGCGCGCATACCGCCCGCAGCGTGATGGAGCAGAGAGAGGGGCCGCTGTATCTGGCCGCTTCAGAAAATGTGCAGCAGCGCTCCTCCCTGATTCTGCGGGATGTACGCTATGTGATCGACGCGCATTTTGAGCTGACAGAAAGGGCAGGGCCAGACGACAGCGCAGGAAAGTTTTCGGAGATTATCCGGCGGCGGGCCGAGCGCGGGCAGTGCTACCATACGCCATACCTCGGCTGCCGGGAGTTTCCGGCGGCATTTCACCTCTGCAGGCAGCTGCCGCCCTGCCCGGCAGAGCTGCTGGGAGAGCGGCAGCTGGGGCTGATGCTCTGGGATATGGACTACCAAAACCCGGAAAACATCCATCCGCTGTTTTTCCGTGCGGTTTTGCGGGATGGGACACTGCAGATACCAACGCGGGAGAGCGGGGAGGTGGCAGGATGATTCTGCAGTCGCTGGTGGATTACTATGAAACACAGGAAAAGGCGGGAAGGGCTGTCCGGCAGGGCTGGGGGGAAACAAAGGTCTCCTATGCGCTGTGCATCGATGAAAGGGGCCGGCTAAAGCAGGTGGCCACCATGAAAACAAAGCGGGCGGATGGAAAAGAGGGCTGCTCGCCGCGGCTGATGGAGCTGCCCATGCCTGTCAAGCGCACGCTCGGCATTGCCCCGAACTTTCTCTGGGATAATGCCAGCTACCTGCTGGGCGCGGACAACAGGGGGAGGCCGCAGAGAAGCCGCGCCTGCTTTGCGGCCAGCCGGGCGCTGCATGAGCAGATTCTGCAGGCTGCCGCCTGTCCGGCGGCAGCCGCCCTGCTTGCCTTTTTTGAACAGTGGGAGCCGGAAAAGGCGCTGCAGCATCCCGCCCTGCAGGAAAGGGGCTGCAGCATTCTTTCAGGCGTCAACCTCGTATTCTGGCATAACGGGCGGTTCTTGCAGGAGAATGAGGAAATCCGGCAGGCTTGGCAGCGCTATTATGATACCTCCCGCAGCGGCACCAGAACGCTCTGCCTGGTGACCGGGGAGCGGGATGCGGTCCAGCCTGTACATCCGGCCGTAAAGGGGGTAGAGGGGGCACAGCCGAGCGGGGCGGCGCTCGTCTCCTTTAACGCCCCCGCCTTTTGCTCCTATGGCCGGGAGCAGAGCCTCAACGCCCCGGTGGGGCGATACGCCGCCTTTGCCTATACAACCGCGCTCAATCTTCTGCTGGCCGATAAGGAGCACCTCTGCCAGCTGGGGGATACAACCCTTCTCTGCTGGGCAAGAAGCGGGGAGAGCGCCTATCAGGATCTGTTTCTGGGCCTTCTTGCCGGGAAAAACAAAACAGCCTCTTTCCCGCTGCAAAAAGCGGCAAAAGCGCTGTGCGGCGGAAAAGAGGCCGCCTATGGGGCGGCACGGCTGCGGCCGGATATGGGCTTTACCCTTCTTGCCCTCTCCCCCAATGCCTCCCGGCTGTCGGTACGTTTTTTCGGACAAAACACTTTTAGCCGCTTTCTGCGCAATCTGCAGGCGCACCAGCAAAGGCTGCATCTGCTTTGCTTCTCAAAAGAGGAGGAACCGCTTTTTCTGCCCGAGCTGCTGGAGGAAGCGGCCGGCAAAAGCAGCCGGGAGCGCCCCCTATCCCCGGAAATGGCGGGAGAGACGCTGCAGGCCGTTCTCTGCGATGCCTGTTATCCGGTATCCCTGCTGCATGGCGTTATGCGGCGCATCCGTGCCGAACGCCGGACAGGCAGGGCGCGCGCTGCCATGATAAAGGCCTATTATCTGAAAAACCCGCATCCTGATGTTCCAAAGGAGGTTTTGACTGTGTCACTGAATACGGAAAGCACCAGCATTCCCTATACGCTCGGCCGTCTCTTCTGCGAACTGGAGGGGATTCAGCATGCTGCCAGCCCGGGAGCGAAGTCCACCATCCGGGATAAATATTTCACCTGCGCCTCTACAACGCCCGGCCAGGTCTTTCCGCTGCTGGTAAACCGGGCGCAGAGGCAGCTGAGCCTGCTTGAGGGCGAGATGCGCAGCCAGTATGACCGGCAGCTGTCCGAGCTGGCGGACAGGCTGGGGGAGGGATATCCCGCCCGAATGAACCTGCCGCAGCAGGGGGCCTTCCAGCTGGGCTACTATCATCAGGCGCAGGCGCGCCGCCAAAAAAGGGGCGAAGGGAATGGCGCAGCCGATTAAAAACCGCTATGAATTTGTCCTTCTGTTCGATGTGGAAAACGGCAATCCGAATGGAGACCCGGATGAGGAAAACATGCCGCGCATCGACCCGGAAACAGGGATGGGGCTGGTCACCGACGTCTGCTTAAAGCGCAAAATACGCAACTATGTGGAGGCCGTGAAGGAGGACTGCACAGGCTACCGCATCTATGTAAAGGCAGGCATACCGCTGAGCCGCAGCGACCGCGAGGCCTATGCCGCGCTGGATATCGACGAAAAAAAGGTAAAGGAAGAAAAAAAGGCCGACCCAAAGCTGGACATGAAAATCCGGGACTGGATGTGTAAAAACTTCTATGATATCCGGGCCTTTGGCGCGGTAATGACCACCTTTGTGAAGGCGGCGCTCAGCTGCGGGCAGGTGCGCGGGCCGGTGCAGCTGGGCTTCGCTCACAGCATTGAGCCGGTTGTTCTGCAGGAAATCACCATCACCCGGACGGCCGCCCTTCATAAGGACGGTATGGAAAGAGGCGGCGGCACGATAGGGAGAAAAACGATCATTCCCTATGCGCTCTACCGGTGCGAGGGCTACATATCCGCCAACCTGGCAAGGAAGGCGACCGGTTTTTCCGAGGAGGACCTGGCGCTTCTCTGGGAGGCGCTTTTAAACATGTTCGAGCTGGACCATTCTGCAGCCAGGGGGAAGATGGCGGTGCGGGAGCTGATTATCTTCCGGCATGAGAGTGAGCTCGGGTGTGCCCCTGCCTGGAAGCTGTTTGAGGCAGTGCAGGTGAGGCGCTCCCGGCCCGGCAGTCCCGACCCGGCCAGAGCATACGCCGACTATCTGGTAACGGTAGACGAAGCGGGCCTGCCCCCCGGCGTTTGCTGTGTGCGCATGCGCTAGGATTTTTCCTTTTTTGTCGTTCCCTTGGGGAACGTGGGTTGAAATAAGTGTGGTAATGAAATTTTAACCGTTTTCTTCCCCGTCTCATGGTAAACGTCTGCGCCTGCCGGATATCCTTCATCCGCAACAAAGCAGACCTCCAGCCTATCCATGCTCCGGTATACCACCGAGATGCGCCCGCACCCGACGATGCCTGCACGGAGCTTTTTCATTTGCAGCATCCCTTTCAGCTTTTTACCGGTCCTTCTGCAGAATAAACTTTTTAACTGCCAGCGCCGCCGCGCCTCTGGCAGGGCGAAACTGGTTGTAGGGCACAAATTCAATCTCCACCTCTTCCACCTGGATGGAAAACAGGTGGCTGTGGGCTGCCTGCAGCAGCAGCCTGCGGTTTTCCTCCTCCTGCATGATGCGCCCGTCCACGATGACCAAAGAGGGATTGATGAAATTGATGATGTTGGAGAGCATAATCCCCAGATAGGTGACCGCCTCCTCCATAATCGAGCAGACCAGGCGGTCGCTGCTGCGCTGCGCCTGCAGAATTTCCTCAATCTGCGGGTGCAGCGGGTCTGCGCAGACGGCGCCAAGCAGGGAAGGGACTCCCGCCTGCATCGCCTGCGCGCAGCGATTGCAGATGGCCAGCTCGCTTGATACCCCCTCCAGACACCCCCGGTTGCCGCAGGTCGGGCAGACCGGCCCGGAGGGGTCCACCACCATATGTCCTACCTCGCCGGCTCCGGCCATCTCGCCCGCATGCAGCCGGCTGCGGATGACCAGCGGGCAGGCAAGTCCGCGCGAAATAAAGAAATAGGCGAAGGTTTCGGGGCGCAGCTTGCCGCTGAAAAGCTCCTCCCCCAGCGCACAGCAGCGCGCACTGTTCTCCACCCGGCAGGAAAAACCTGTCCGGCGCCTCAGATCCTCCGCCACCGGCTTATCCTTCCATTTTTTAATCGCCCCATAGCGCAGCACTCCCCTGTGCCCATCCACAAAGCCCGGCAGGCCGATGCCCAGCCCCGCAATCTTTTCGCGCGGAACCTGCGTTTCTTCCAAAAACGCCTCGACCCGCTCGGCGATGGCATCCATCATCTGCTCATAATCGTCAATATCATCCTCATACTGGCGCTCGAGCACCACGTTGCCGCGAAGATCCACCAGACAGAGCAGCGTTCCGAAATAGCCCTGCGCAACGCCGAGCGTATACCGGGCATCCGGCACAAAATCAACCAGTATCCGCCGGCGGCCCAGCGCATGCCCGCCATGCAGCTTTTCCTGCCCGGGGGCGGTTTCGCATTCATAGACAAGCCCCTTCTGAATCAAAGCTGCCACATTGGTAGTAATCGTCGGGGGAGTCAGCTGTAGCATTTCCGCAATCTCGGAGCGGCTGATCGGAGCATATTTATAAATAATTTCCTTGATATATTCCGTATTCTGGGACTTGAGACGTTCCAGGCTTGAACCTGTCCGCGCCATATCCTTTCCCCCAGTTATAGATTCCGGGCGGCCTTCGCGCCGCCCTCCCGCTAAAAGCCCTTCCCCTGAAGGGAAGGCCCGGCAATCTCCTCAGCCGCCGCAGGGATGAGCGGGCGCCCCGTCGCGCGCATGGCTGTTCTCGGCGGGATTCTTCATGCACAGATGGACCGCCGCCGTTGTAAAGGTTTTCGGCAGGGCAAGAATATTGGGGTTCGGGCCGACGAACTTTTTCTTCGCATCCGCGAGCGCCTCCTCGAAGGTGGCGCGGGTTTTGAGCCCCATGCTGCGCGCAATGCCCGGCTCCCGCGCGCCGACAATATAGATGGCGCTCGTATGCTCCTCCGCCAGATGCCCGCAGCTCATCATCGAAAAGCCATGGAACGGGTGGAAGGCATTTGCAAAGCGGTATTTGCGGATATATTCCTCATTAGTGGCAAAATATTCGCCATAGCGGTTCATATCCGGCAGAATGTTCATCGAATCGTGTAAAAACATCTCGTAGAGCTCCCGCAGATAGGGCCAGCGTTCCTCATGAAACCACCCGTCGCAGATGCTGGAAACGATAAAGACGCAGCGGTCGGCCAGCACCCGCTTGTGCCGTATCACCTGCGCGGAGAGCGCCTGCATCATCTGAATGGGGTTGGTGCCCATCCCGTCGCCATAGTGGAAGTTGGTCGGCATGCCGAAGACGACGATGTCATATTTCTTCTCTGCCCAGTGCACATAGGTGCGCCGGTCGGCCATTTCCCAGCTCACCGGCTGCAGCTGCTTCGCCCAGCCGGAGTGGATTTCAATCTGGCGGCTTTTCGTATCCAAAACGGCATCGCAGCAGAAGAATTTTTTGCCCATCTTCTCCTCCATCCACATGCCCTGCTGGTCAAACTTATGGCGCATCTCGCTGTTTGTAGATACCGGCACAAAGTCCTGCCGGTGCATCACCTGCGGCACATGGTGCGCGCTGATGCTGCGCCAGTGGGTGATGCCGGTGGCGCAGTGCTTATAGCCGCCCGAATACCCGCCATAGGGGTTGCCCTGCGTGTGGCCGATGAGGATGGCGACATCCGCCTCATAGACGTATCTGTTCATAATCACCCGGTCGCCCTGCGGCGTATAGCCGAGATCAATGAGGTGTTCATAGTCCTCCGAATCGTGGCTGGTAATCTGCCCGGAGGGATAAAACTCGGAAAAAAGCGTTTCTCCCAGAATTTTCTTCATCTCGGGAACGGTCGCGCGCGGATGCAGGCCGTTTGAAAAGAGCAGCAGAATGTCCTTCTTCTCCACCCCCGCTTGGTAAAGCTCCTCGAGGCAGGCGGAAATGGCCACCCGGCGGTGGCTGGTCGGCTGGGTGCCGCCCTTGACAATATCCGGAATAACGAAGACAACCCGGCTGCCTTTTTTCGCAAGCTGCGAAAGCGGCGGCATACCGATGGGCTGGCGAATGCTCGAAAGGGTCGCCGCATACAGGCTCTGCCAGTCCTGCGGCAGGCAGGGCGGGTCCGACACTGTTTCGCCGGGGATAAAGACATCGGTCGTATCCGGCAGCTCGGCGCTCATAAAGCCGTGGCCATATTCAAAATCCAGTTTCATATTTTAAAATCCCCTTTCCTTCTGAAAGCTGATAAACGGCGGCAGCGGCCCTATGAGCGGCCTGCACCAGCGCTTAAACTCTTCGGTTACGCCGTTTCCTTCGGCGTTGATAAAGGCATCCGGCAGGGTCTTCTCGGTCAGCATGACCTGCTCAATCGGGATAAGGAAGGGCCTTACCGCATAGGGCTCGCTGCTGATGCGCTCAAAGCCGACCATGACCCCCGTTTCCCCGGCGGCGGCCGCCTTCACCGCCTCCCGCCCGGCCAGCACCGCTTCCTCCCGGTCAACGGCGCTCTGCCAGGCGATCGATGCCCGGGCCAGAATGCCCGGCTTTTCCGCCCGGGCCTTGTAGCCCAGCCGCCGGATAATGAGATTCGACAGGTGCGCGCTCACATCGCCAAAATAGGTGGCCCGCCCCACCGTCATGACCGGCTCTACGATGGGCGTGCCGTCCGGATAGCACAGCCCCTCGCTGGCTACGACAACGCCGCAGCCCTTACGGGCAATCAGCCGCCGCACATCCTCCAGAAAGCGCTCCTCGCTAAACGGGCGTTCCGGCAGATAGATGAGGTCCGGCCCGCCGGTGCCGCTGTCCTCCGCCAGCGCGCTGGCTGCCGCTACCCAGCCCGCGCCGCGCCCCATCGCCTCCACGACCACGATATGAATAGGCAGTCCCCGCACATCGCAGCAGACCCCCGCTATGCTGGCAGCCATATAGCGCGCGGCGCTGCCGTAGCCCGGGGCATGGTCGGTAACGGCAATATCATTATCCATTGTTTTGGGGATGCCGACCACCCGCACCGCTATACCCAGCTCCCGGCAGGCAGCACAGGTTTTGCCGCAGGCATCCATGCTGCCGTTGCCCCCGTTAAAACAGACGATGCCGATACTGCGCGCGGCAATCGTTTTGGCAATCTCCCGGTAATCCTCCGGCTCCAGGTGATCCCGGCTGGTGCCGATGGCGGAGGAGGGGCTAAAAAGCAGCAGCCGGAGCTTTTCCTCCTCCACGGCGCCAAGATCGACGAAATCGCCGCGCATGGCCGCCAGGCTCCCGCCCAGCGCCCCATAGATATGCCCAATTTCCGGCTGGCGCTTTGCCTGCATCACCGCGCCGAACAGCGAAGCGTTGAGGACTGCGGTAGGCGCTCCGCCATGAATCACCAGAAGATTCGTTTTTTCCATCTCATACACCGTCCTTTCCCTGAGGGTCCGGCGGGCAGAGGCCGGCAGCCCCTCAGATGCCCGCCTCGCGGTAGCGCTGCGCCATCTCCTCGAGCCCCACGCGCTCCACCAGCGGCGCCTTTCCAACGCTTTTAAACTCCACAATCAGCGTGCCGACCACCTCATGCACGCCCTGTTCTATACAGCGCACGACCGCCGCGGTCTCTTCATCCGGTATGACGCCGTACATCACCGTATCCATAATCGGCGGCAGGAACACCCGCGGGTCAAACTGCTCTGGCTTCTGCTGCAAAAGCGTATAAATTTTGCCGACGCCGGCGCTCTCCCTGAGCTCGGGCCGCGCGGCAAACAGCTCCCGCAGGTTTCGTGTGACCGCCAGGCGGATGTCCGTATCCACATTGATTTTTCCGATGCCGCAGCCGATGGCTGCCTTCAGCTGCGGCAACGCGATTCCCTCGGTACCTGTCAGCCTGCCGCCCAGCGCGTTGATTTCTTCCACAATATATTTCGGTACGGTGGAGGAGCCATGGCTCACCAGCACGCCGAAAATCCCCTCATGCAGCAGGCACTCGCTGACCGCCGTGGCGATTTCGGTGCGCAGCCGGACATTTTTCCCCTTCGCCGCGCCGTGCATCGTCCCATAGCTGATGGCCAGGCAGTCCACCCTCGTTTTCTTGAAAAATTCGACAGCATCCAGAGGGTTCGTATAGGTGGAGAAAGCGCTGGATACATGATCCTCCACGCCGGCCAGCACACCCAATTCCCCCTCTACGGTGACCCCCCGCTCGTGCGCATATTTCACAACCTCGCGCGTCAGCTCGGCATTCTGCTCGAACGGCAGGGAGGAGCCGTCGATCATCACCGAGGTGTAGCCGCCGGCAATCGCAGCCTTTACACTCTCGAAATCCCTGCCATGATCCAGATGCAAAACAACCGGCACCGGGCTGTCTGCACCGTATTTTTTGACCGCGTCGCCGATATTTTTGGCGCCCTTCTGCTTATCCTCCACCGTTCCATGGGCAAAATCAACCCGGCCGCCCATAAAGGCGTTAGCCAGATCCGCCCCCTGCAGGATGGCAGGGCTGCGAAACATTTCGTGCACTTCAATGACCGCTTTCGCCTGCGCGACTGCGTTTACGTTAAACGCCCCCTGCGCATAAGCATATTTTTGGGTCGCTTCCAGTACCGGCCTGAGAGGCAGCAACATGGGAGTTCATCCTTTCTGATGGTATTCGGCAGACCGTATAGGGCTGCCAGTTTCCTTTATTAATTAAATATTTTAAATAATAAGGCCATTATATCATCCCGTCCCTTCCCAATACAATGTTCAAAGCTTCTAAAGAAACCGCCGGGTCTATATCACAGTGCAACAAAAAGCTCTGGAGGGCTTTCCTGCCGGAAACTTTAGAAGTGCACAAATCCCGGGAATGGATCGTCATGAACCTGGAGGCCGAAAAGGAATTCTTTGGCATTTTGGTAAATGGGGAAAGCAGTGGGGGCTGGGTTGCCCCCTGCACGGGGGCATGAATTGAAACTTGTACCGCTTTACATTTGACTTTAGGGAGGTGTGTTGCCCCCTGCGCGGGGCGCCTCAGAGCGCGCACATTCCAAAAAATTTCTGAAAACGACTATAAAAAATTGGCCGCAGAGGCGCCCATCAGGCGCTTTTGCGGCCAATTTAAATGGTCGGAGTGAGGTGACTCGAACACCCGGCATCCTGCTCCCAAAGCAGGCGCGCTACCAACTGCGCTACACCCCGATGCGTTTTTTATTATACATAAAATTCCTTCCGGTGTCAATCACTCCCAAAAGCCCGGGAAAGCGCCGAATACCCGGCAGCAGCCAAAGATATGCAATGATAATTTTCCGGCAAAAGGGGAGACTAACAGCGGAGCACAAAAAATGAAGCATGCGCGTTGCCCGCACCAATTTTTGCGCACCGCCCCGCCTTTATCCGGGCGGCGCCGCGGCCAGAGCCGCGGCAGAAAGGAGAAATATGGAAAATCTGACGCCTAAAAGCTATCAGAAGATGGCCGAAAAGGCCTCGCCTCCCACAAAAAGCTATAAGACCATCCCCAGCGCCTTTCTGGTCGGCGGGCTTATCTGCCTGCTTGGACAGTTTATCCAGAATATCTATCTTCATGCGGGGCTTTCCCAAAAGCTTGCCGCCTCCTGTACCTCGGTTACCCTCGTCTTTCTCTCTGCGCTGCTGACCGGCCTGCAGATTTATGACAAAATTGCCAAGTTCGCCGGCGCGGGCACCCTTGTCCCCATTACCGGCTTTGCCAATGCCGTTGTTTCCCCCGCGCTGGAATTCAAAAGCGAGGGGCTCATTCTCGGTCTGGGCGCCAAGCTGTTTACCATTGCGGGACCGGTCATTGTTTATGGCGCATCGACCGCGTTTGTTTATGGGCTGATCGTTTACCTGCTGCGCCTCTATTGAAAAAGTCTCCGGCAACGATAAAGGAACCCTCGGAAAGGATGATTGCTTCACTATGCCGCAAAGGATCGGAAAATACACCACCCGGCTGGACAGCTCCCCCTCGGTGCTCGGCTTCGCCGCCATCGCCTCCAAAAAGGAAGGAGAGGGGCCGCTCGCCCCTTATTTCGATGTTATCTGCGATGACACCGCCTTCGGCGAACAGACCTGGGAAAAGGCCGAAAGCCGCATGCAGAAGGATGCCGTAAACAAAGCGCTGGAAAAGGCGGGGCTTTCCTGCGCCGGCATCGACTACATTTTTGCAGGCGACCTTTTAAACCAGTGCATCAGCTCCACCTATGGGCTCCGGGACCTGGGCATCCCCTTTTTCGGGCTGTTCGGCGCCTGCTCGACCATGGCGGAGAGCCTCTGCCTGTCCGCCATGCTGGTGGAGGGCGGGCTCGCCAATACGGCCGCCGCCGTCACCTCCTCGCATTTCTGCTCGGCAGAGCGGCAGTTCCGCTTCCCGCTCGAATATGGCGGGCAGCGCACCCCCACCTCCCAATGGACGGTGACCGGCGCGGGCGCCGCCATCATCGGCAGAAAAAGTGTCCCCCCCTATCTGCGCGCCCTCTGTATTGGGACGATTGAGGACATGGGGGTAAAGGATATGAACAACATGGGCGCGGCGATGGCCCCGGCCGCTGCCGCGACCATCTCCCGCTTTTTTGAGGACACCTGCACCGGCCCGGACAACTATGACCTCATTTTAACCGGCGACCTCGGGCAGGTCGGCAGCGCGCTGCTCTGCGAGCTGCTCTGCGGGAAGGGCTATACGCTCGGGGAAAAGCACAATGACTGCGGACTGATGATCTATGACCGCAAAAAGCAGGATGTGCATGCGGGCGGCTCCGGCTGCGGCTGCAGCGCCTCGGTGCTCTGCTCCTATGTGCTGCCCTCCATCCGGGAGGGAAAACTGCAGGATGTGCTCTTTATCGCCACCGGCGCGCTGATGAGCCCTACCAGCGTACAGCAGGGGGAAAGCATTCCCGGCATTGCCCACCTGGTCCATCTCTCAGCGCTGCCCAATCCGCAGCAGAAAGGAGCACGGCACTGATGTTTACCGAATATCTGAAAGCCTTTCTGGTCGGCGGCGCCATCTGCGCCATCGGCCAGGTCCTGATTGACTACACCAAGCTGACACCGGCGCGCATTCTCGTCTCCTTCGTCTGCGCGGGCGTTATTCTGGGCGGACTGGGGCTCTACCAGCCGCTCATCGATTTCGCCGGCGCGGGGGCGAGCGTTCCGCTGACCGGCTTCGGCGCGCTGCTCGCCAAGGGCACGATGGAGGCCATCCGGGAGGATGGGCTCATCGGCGTTATTTCCGGCGGCATCGGCGCGGCCGGGGCCGGGCTGGGGGCGGCCATCATTTTCGGGCTGATGAGCGCGCTCATCTTCAAGCCCGGCGATAAAATGTAGGCAAAACAAAAAGCAGTCCCAGCTCTCTTTCCTTGCGGAAAGGGAAAAGGGGCTGCTGTTTGGCTGTTTAGAAAGAGATTTCTGCAGGCTTCTCAGCCAGCGGCATTCATTCTGCGGGCGAGGCTAGACTTCTTGCGGGAAGCCGTGTTCGCCGGGATAACGCCCTTTGCACGCGCCTGGTCAATCGTTTTGACCGCAACGCGGAAAACCATCTCCTTGTCGGCAGCATCGTTGTCGATCGCGGCCTGAGCCTTTTTAATCGCGGTTTTCAGATCGGATTTTACCGCTTTGTTCGCAAGCGTTTTGGCAGCGATTACCTTGATTCTCTTTTTAGCGGATTTCACATTTGCCATTATGCCACCTCCTTGCCCATTTGACAGTACAAGTTATCTTAACATTTTCCTGGATAAAAATCAAGGCCTTTTCCGGGAAAACCCGCCTTCCCGGAAAAAAAGAGCTGCCGGGCAGCACGGCCGGGCGGGTTCTATCAAAAACAAGAAGTCCGGCGGCCGTATCCGGATATTTTTGTTCCGCCTCTTTCCCCGGCAGAAATTTTCCGGAGGCCGGGCCGGACTTACAGGAAAGGAATACGAAAGCGATGAATTTTCGAAGCGATATCGCCCTCGAACAGACCGAGAGCATCGGCGAAAAAAATCTGCCGGAAGGCGTCTCGCTCAGCGCCGAGGAATATGACCAGATTACCGTCCACTGTGTGGATATCACCTCGCCCGAGGGGGAGAGAGTCATTGGCAAACCGCAGGGACGGTATCTGACCGTTGAGCTGCCCCCCTTCTATTCCGCCAACCAGTCCACCGAAAAGGAGATTGAAGCGCTCGCGCGGCAGATTCGAAAGCTGCTGCCTGAAAACGGGCCGGTGCTGGTGGTCGGCCTGGGGAATATCCATATCACCCCCGACGCCCTCGGCCCCCGCACCTGCGACCTTATTCTGGCCACCCGCCACATTGCAGGGGAGCTGGCCAAAAGCACCGGGCTCGGCGAGCTGCGACCGGTGGCGGCGCTCGCCCCCGGCGTTTTGGGGCAGACCGGCATCGAGTCGGGGGAGATTATCCGTTCGCTGGTGCGGGATGTCGGCCCCGCCGCCGTCATCGCCATTGATGCGCTCGCTGCGCGCAGCCTCGAACGGCTGGGCTGCACGATACAGCTCTCCAACTCGGGCATCTCACCCGGATCGGGGGTAATGAACCGGCGCTTTGAGCTTTCAAAGGCAACGCTCGGCGTCGAGGTGGTTTCGATTGGCGTGCCAACGGTGGTCGATGCGGCGACGATGGCCGAAGACATGGGGGCGGGGAAGCTGCCGAAGGAGCAGCTTCAAAAGGCGCAGGCGATGATGGTTACCCCCCGGGAGGTGGATCTGCTCATCGAGAGGGCGGCCAAGGTGCTCTCCCTCTCTGTTAACCATGCCCTGCAGCCGCACCTCTCTGTAGAGGATATCGGCTATCTGGTGAGCTGAAAGGGCGATGAGCCTTTGGCCCCGCCCGCATAAGGGTACACTGCAGAATGGCATTCTGCAGTGTACCCCTTTTTAATTTTTCTTTATTTTTTATTTACCTATTGATTTAGTAGGTAAATAACGCTATAATATACCCAACCTGATTGGAAAATGGGGGAAAGGCTGGTAAATCCGGATGAAACACTATTTTGAAAAGCTTCTGCGGGAGAACTTCCGGTTCGGACGAATGTGCGGCAGATAAAAAAGAAAGCCCACATCATAAAAAAGGAAAGGAAGTCTCTCATGTCTGCTTATCAATTTGAAACGCTCCAGCTGCATGCCGGGCAGGAAGCCCCCGATCCGGCAACCGATTCCCGGGCGGTGCCCATCTATGCGACCACCTCCTATGTTTTTCATAACTGTGCCCATGCTGCCGCCCGCTTCAGCCTGCAGGATGCGGGCAACATCTATGGCCGGCTGACCAACTCCACCCAGGAGGTCTTTGAAAAGCGCATGGCCGCGCTGGAGGGCGGGGCAGGGGCGCTGGCGCTCGCCTCCGGCGCGGCGGCGATTGCCTATGTTCTGGAGGCGCTCGCCCAGAATGGCGGACACATTGTTTCCCAGAAGACCATCTATGGCGGCAGCTACAACCTGCTCGCGCATACGCTGCCGGGCTTTAACATTACTGCCTCCTTTGTCAATATCCATGACCTTGCTGAAACCGAGGCCGCCATCCGGGAGAACACGCGGGCTATCTATATCGAAACGCTGGGCAACCCGAACAGCGACATTCCGGATATCGATGCGCTGGCCACCCTCGCCCACCGGCATGGCCTGCCGCTGGTCGTAGACAACACCTTCGCTACCCCCTTTCTTCTGCGTCCGATCGAGCATGGCGCGGATATCGTTGTGCATTCGGCCACCAAGTTTATCGGCGGACACGGGACAACGCTCGGCGGCATCATCGTGGATGCCGGGCGGTTTGACTGGGCTGCATCGGGAGATTACCCCGCCATCGCCGCACCCAACCCCAGCTACCACGGCGTCTGCTTTACGCAGGCGGCCGGACCCGCCGCCTTTGTGAGCTATATCCGCGCCGTTTTGCTGCGGGATACCGGGGCCTGCATCTCTCCCTTCGCCGCCTTTCTGCTGCTGCAGGGGACCGAAACGCTCTCGCTGCGCCTCGAGCGGCAGGCGGAAAACACCAAAAGGGTGGTAGAGTTTCTGGCCGCGCATCCGCAGGTGGAGCGGGTCAACCATCCCTCCCTGCCGGAGCATCCTGATCACGCGCTGTATGAAAAATACTTTCCGAACGGCGGCGGCTCCATCTTTACCTTCGATATCAAAGGCGGCGCCCCGCAGGCCTTCCGCTTTATCGACAGCCTGCAGATTTTCTCCCTGCTTGCCAATGTTGCGGATGTCAAGAGTCTCGTCATCCATCCCGCAACCACCACCCACAGCCAGCTGACTGAAGAGGAGCTCGCCGGGCAGGGGATTTTGCCCGGCACCATTCGCCTCTCAATCGGCACCGAACACATTGCAGATATCCTGGCCGACCTGCGGCAGGGATTTTCGGCGGCAAAGCAGTAAACCATCCATCCGGCCGCATATCATGAAGGCAGGATTATCCCGAAAGGAGCAGTTTATTATGGCCAATATCTACACCTCTGTCGATCAGCTGGTCGGCAGAACCCCTCTGCTTGAGCTCACCCACATGGAAAAGTCGCTCGGCCTTCCGGCAAAGCTTCTCGCCAAGCTGGAATATCTGAACCCGGCCGGCTCGGTCAAGGACCGGGTTGCCCGGGCGATGATTGAAGATGCGGAGAGAAGCGGAAGGCTCTCGCCCGGCTCGGTCATCATCGAACCAACCTCCGGCAACACCGGCATCGGCCTGGCGGCCGTCGCCGCGGCGAGAGGCTACCGCATGATTATCGTCATGCCGGACAGCATGTCGGTTGAGCGCCGCCAGCTGATGAAGGCCTATGGGGCCGAGCTGGTGCTCACCGAGGGCGCAAAGGGGATGCAGGGCGCGATTGACAGAGCGCAGGAGCTGACAAAGGAAATACCGGGCAGCCTTGTCGCCGGCCAGTTTACTAACCCCGCCAATCCCCGGGCGCACCGGGAGACGACCGGCCCGGAAATCTATGCGGACACCGACGGCGCCGTGGATATCTTTGTGGCCGGGGTGGGGACGGGCGGAACCATCACCGGCGCCGGCGGATATCTGAAGGAAAAGAAGCCCTCTGTGCGGGTGGTCGCCGTGGAACCTGCCTCCTCTCCCGTGCTTTCCGAAGGCCGGGCGGGCGCGCATAAAATTCAGGGCATCGGCGCCGGATTTGTTCCAAAGGTGCTGGATACCGGCATTTATGATGAAATTATCCCCGTATCGGATGAGGATGCCTTCTCGGCAGGGCGTCTTCTCGGCAGAAGCGAGGGAATTTTAGTGGGCATCTCCTCGGGCGCTGCCGCCTTTGCTGCCATCGAGCTGGCGAAGCGTCCGGAAAATGCGGGGAAGACCATCGTTGTCCTGCTGCCCGATACCGGCGACCGCTATCTTTCCACCCCTCTTTTTGCAGACTGATAGAAGGGCGCGCTGCAAAATTTTTATTTTGCAGCGCGCCCTTCTGCGGGCCGGAATAAAAGTTTTGCGGGTGTGCCCTTGTTTGCGAGTGTCCCCGCTGCCCGAAGAAAAAGGAGAGAAATCCCCCATGATGATATCAACAAGAGGGCGCTATGCCCTGCGGGTGCTTATCGACCTGGCGGAAAACCAGGGGGAGGGCTATATCCCCATGAAGGAGGTCGCCAGGCGGCAGGGCATCTCCTTGAAATATCTGGAAAGTATCCTCCCCGCGCTTGCTAAAGAGCGATATATCGAGGGCATCCACGGCAAGGGAGGCGGCTACCGGCTGATCCGTCCGCCCGGGGACTGCCGGATAGGGGACATCCTGCGCCTGACCGAGGGGGGCTTAGCCCCGGTGGCCTGCCTGCAGTGCGGGGCCGCCCCCTGCGAGCGGAAAAAGAGCTGCCGGACGCTCCCCATGTGGAAGCAGTTTCATGCGCTGACCGGCCGCTTTTTTGACGGCATTACCCTCGCTGATCTGATAAAAGAGGAATAACGGACGGGACATAACCCCCCGGTTGTCCGAATATATATGGCAATAGACCATTCTAAGCTCACTCTGTATCCAAAGAATCCGGCAGTTCTTTTTTCCTTTTGCCGGCACCCGCATGCTCTGTACAGCCCGGCGGCCGGCAAAAGGAAAAAGCGCTGTTTGTGCTTTTTAGGGATTCGCCGGTTCTATCAACCAATAAGGGCTGTTGCCATTTGAGACGTTATCCCAACCCCAAAAAGTTTATTCTCTTTGTTGCCGGAGCGGCTCTTTTCGCCTTCTGCTTTCCTTTTCTGCGCTCCAACCTGTATAAGGCGGCGCCGTTATTACAAAAGGTGGGGGAGAGGCTGGCGCTGTTCGCCGCCTGCTCCGAGCTGCCGCATGAATCGCTCGGCATGCTGGAGCAGCGCTTTAACGATGAAATTTTTTATGAGGATGAGCCGGATATCTCGCCGATTCCCCGCCCCGCAGCCGAAAGCTCCTCCCCGCAAAGCGACAAAAAGGCCGCTGAGGATTCTTCAAAGGCTGAAGAAAAGCCCTCCGGCAGCTCCTCGGAAGAAAGCCTGCCGGAAAGCCTCCCCGCGCAGCAGGAGAGCAGCGAGGCCTCCTCCCGGCAGCAGGCTGCCGGCTCGGAGAGCTCCTCAAAGCCGCTGCCTCCGGAAATCCCGGCGGCCTACCGGGGGGATATGCTGGAGGAGGATCTCTCCGGCTATGACTCCAAAAATTATCTGCCGCTGCAGCCGGGCTATCTGCGCAACTTTACCGATTATTCCTATGATGATATCGCGGATATCCTGAGCGTTCCCCCCTCCTTTTCGCTGGGAGGCAGCGAACAGCCCCAGGTGCTTATCTACCACACCCATGCCACCGAGGCCTTCGAACGCTATGACCAGTTATTTTATGATACCCGGAATAACTGGCGCAGTACTGACAACAATATGAATATGGTCGCCGTGGGAGATGCGCTCGCCGCGGCGATGGAGGCCGAGGGCATCCATGTGCTGCACGACAGCACCCAACACGATTACCCCTCCTATAACGGCGCCTATGAGCGCAGCGCCGAAACGGTGAACCGCTATCTCGAAGAGTATCCCTCCATCCAGATTATACTGGATGTACATCGGGATGCCATCGACCGCAACGGGACGCTTATCCGGCCGGTCACCACCATTGAGGGAAAAAAGGCCGCCCAGCTGATGATTATCTCCGGCTGCGACGATGGAACGATGAATATGCCGAACTGGCGGGAAAACCTGCGCTTTGCCGCTGTTCTCCAGCGGCAGGCGGAGCAGGAGCTGCCGGGACTGATGCGCCCGCTCTTTTTTGCCTACCGCAAATATAACCAGGATCTGCGCCCCGGCGCACTGCTGCTCGAGTTCGGTTCCCACGGCAACACGCTCGAGGAATGTATTTATACGGCCCAGCTCTTCGGCGGCTCATTCGCCCGGGCCATCCGGCAGCTGGTATCCTGAAAGGAGCTCCCGCAGGGGAAAAAGTATGAAACACGGCAACCGTTTTGACATTCAGTTATTTTTTACAGGTTTTATTCTGTCGGTTATTTTCGTCCTCTTTCTTTTGGGCATGCTGCTCGTTCATTCGCACATCTCCCAATCCGGAACGGTGGAGGCTACGCCGCTCTTTTCGGTAGAAAGCAGCGGAAAAACCGTTACCATCTGTATAATCGGCGAAAAAATCAACATCAATCGGGAGATTTACCGGCGGATAGAGCCGACCCTGCAGAAGCTCTGCGTCTTCCTGCCACCCGGGCTGCGCCTCTATACGGCCTGCTGCCACCAGCTGCGCCTCTGGGAAAAAGGGGAGGGCCGGCCGGGACAGGGGCCGCCGCCGGGAATGAGCCTGGGGACCGGCCAGCCATAGGAAGGCTGACCGCTGTCTCTGCTCCGATTTCCGAAAGGAAGATATCTTTTTTGCGGCGCTTCTTTTTCTTTACAAAAATCCCTCTTTATTCAAACAGCTGCTGCTCCTGCCGCAGCTGTTTGACTTTTTTGCGCAGCCGGAGCGCCCCCAGCATACACAGCAGGCCGAGCAGAAGATTCAAAAAGCCGACCAGGTTTCCGGACATCCGGTGAACGGCATACAGCCCTACATTGCAGGCGCCAGCCAGCAGGTTCATTCCGCCGACAAGCGCTATCATCTGCAGAATGTGCACCAGCTGGCGGACGCGGGAGGCGTTATCTGAAAACAGCTCGAAGTCACCCTGCGCCTTTTTCCTGCGAAAATAGACCCAGCGCAGGCAGGAACCAACCTGCTGCACCCCCGTCTCCTCCAGAAAGGCGATATATCGCTCAGCCTCCGGATGCCGGCAGCCATGCTCAAGCAGCTGCATGCGGACAGCATATTCCCCCGGCAACGTTTCCTCAAATTCATACCGGCAGAAGCCGGCGGATATGAGGCTGAGCCCCTTTGCCGCCATTTCGTTGAGCCAGCGCTCCTCTTTATCAAAATTCCAGGCCCAAAATACCTTATAAATGGTTTTCCTCATTGTTTTCCCCCTCCAACAGCCGTTTTCCGTTGTTTAAAAGCTCCTGCAGCCGCAGAAGCTCTGCCTGCAGCATCTCCCTGCCTGTTTCGGTAATGAGGTATTCCTTTTTGCGCTCGCCGCCCTCGCCCGGCAGCGCGGTAATCCATCCCTTTTCCAGCAGGGTGGAAAGGGCGCCATAGAGCGTTCCTGCCGCCAGCTTCACCCGGCCGGAGGAAAGCGCCTGCACCTGCTGCATAACCCCATAGCCATGCAGCGGATGCAGCAGTGAGAGCAGAATATAATAGACCGCCTCGGTCAGCGCCGCATTTGCCACCGGATATTCCTCCTTTTTATACCGCTAAACGTTATATCGTCTAACGATATATATTATATCGGCGAACGGTATATCTGTCAATCCCTTTTTAAGGGGGAAGGGGCGCCGGTTTGCGCGCAGGGCAACCGTATTTAAACTATACTTTAAATACGGTTGCCCTTCTCCACACGATACCAGCCTTTTATTTTTCCGGCTTTTATGGTACAATAGCCGCAAGCAGCTGCTTTATGCGAATGGGAGGATACCACCGCCGTTTTGCCTCTGCGGCATTCTTAAAACAGGCATAAAGCAGCCTGATTTCATGGAATGCGCCGCTCTGACCGACCGCCTTTTATTCTCTTAATGGAAAAGGAGCGGCCCTCTGATTTTGTATTTGCACTTCCACTTTATACAAAAAGGAAATCTCCCCGAACCGGGTTTACTTTTTAAAAAGAAAGGGCGTCTGCCATGCCGCAGGATATCAGCAAGGTTCGCAATTTTTGCATCATCGCACATATTGACCATGGAAAATCCACCCTGGCCGACCGCATTCTGGAACTGACCGATGCCGTTACCGAGCGCGAGGCGCAGGACCAGCTGCTCGACAATATGGAGCTCGAGCGGGAGCGGGGCATCACCATCAAGGCGCGTGCCGTCAGCGTCTCCTACCATGCGGATGACGGGGAGGACTACCTCTTCAATCTCATCGATACCCCCGGCCATGTGGACTTTAACTATGAGGTCTCCCGCTCGCTCGCCGCCTGCGAGGGGGCTATTCTGGTGGTGGATGCCTCCCAGGGCATTGAGGCGCAGACGCTCGGCAACACCTACCTGGCACTTGAGCATGACCTTGAAATTGTGCCGGTGCTCAACAAGGTGGATCTTGTCAGCGCAGACCCCGACCGGGTCTGCCACGAAATTGAGGATATCATCGGCCTGCCCGCGCTCGATGCCCCGCGCATCTCGGCCAAAACCGGCCTCAACATCCGCGCAGTGCTCGAGCGGGTGGTGTCGGACATCCCCGCCCCGAAGGGGAAGCCGGAGAGCCCGCTGCAGGCGCTCATCTTCGACAGCTTTTATGATGCCTACAAGGGGGTCATCGTCTATATCCGCCTGATGGAGGGAACGCTGCGCCGCGGGGACCGGGTGCGCATGATGGCGACCGGGGCGGAATTCGACGTGGTCGAGCTCGGGCTGATGGGCGCCACCGCCCTGCGCCCGCAGGAGTTCCTCTCGGCCGGAGAGGTCGGATATTTTACGGCCAGTATTAAAAACGTCTCCGATACGCGGGTAGGCGATACGGTGACGAGCGTTGCCGCCCCCGCTCCTGAGGCGCTGCCCGGCTACCGCAGGGTGAACCCGATGGTCTTCGCCGGCATCTACCCGGCGGATGGCGCGCGCTACCCCGATTTGCGGGATGCGCTCGAGAAGCTGCAATTAAACGATGCCTCCCTCTCCTTCGAGCCGGAGACCTCGGCGGCGCTCGGCTTCGGCTTTCGCTGCGGCTTTCTGGGGCTGCTGCACATGGAGATTATTGAGGAACGCATTGAGCGGGAATTTTCGCTCGATATCATCACCACCGCGCCGAGCGTTATCTACCGCTTAAAGCTTCTTTCGGGTGAAACAGTAGAAATTGATAACCCCACCAACTTCCCCGACCCGGCCACCATCGCCTCAGCCGAGGAGCCATATGTGAAAGCGAGCATCTTCACCCCTGTCAGCTATATTGGCACGATTATGGAGCTCTGTCAGGAGCGGCGCGGCGAATACCGCGACACCAAATATCTTGACGCCGACCGCGCCGAGCTGCACTATGAGCTGCCGCTCGGGGAGATTATCTATGACTTTTTCGACGCCTTAAAGTCCCGCAGCCGCGGCTATGCCTCCTTTGACTATGAAATGAGCGGGTATAAGGACTCGAAGCTCGTCAAGCTGGATATTCTGTTAAACGGGGAAATTGTCGATGCGTTTTCCTTCATCGTCTTTGCCGAACGCGCCTATCCCCGCGCCCGGCGGATGGTGGAAAAGCTCAAGGAGGTCATTCCCCGCCAGCTGTTTGAAGTGCCGGTGCAGGCGGCCATCGGCGGCAAGGTCATTGCCCGCGAAACGGTCAAGGCGCTGCGCAAGGATGTTCTCGCCAAATGCTATGGCGGAGATATCACCCGCAAGAAAAAGCTGCTGGAAAAGCAGAAGGAGGGCAAAAAGCGCATGCGCAAGCTCGGCAGCGTCGAGGTGCCGCCGGAAGCCTTCATGTCGGTACTGAAGCTGGATGACTGACCAATTGAAAGGGTCTGCTGCAAAATGCAAGCATTTTGCAGCAGACCCTTCTGAAAAACCGCTTTCGGGACAAGACCCCGCCCCGAATTTGCGTTTCCCGGCGCGAAACCGCTGTTTTTCCGATTCCTGTTCCTGCAGGCCAAAATAAAACTTTGCCATGCGCGCTTTTTTACTCTCCAAACAGCGCCGCCGTGCGCTGCATCCGCTCGGCAATTTTTACACTGAAGGGGCAGCGGCTTTCGCAGCCGCGGCAGCCGGTGCAGGCGCCCGCATGCTGCGAAAGCGCCAGATAGTGCTCCCTGACCGAGGCGGGAACCTCTTTCTGCATGCAGGCCAGATCATAGTATTTATTCACCATGGCGATATCGATATTGACCGGGCAGGGCCGGCAGTGGCCGCAGTAGGTGCACTCTCCCTGGCCAAAGGAGTGCCGCGGAGCGTTGGCCAAAACGGTGGCATAGTCCTTTTCCTGCTGCGAAGCACTCTCGTAGGCGGCCGCCGCATCCACCTGCGCGGGGGTATCATATCCGGCCAGCACCGAGGCCACGGCAGGCCGGGTCAGGCAGTAGTGGATGCACTGCACCGGCGTGAGGGCCGCGCCGAAGGGGGAGCGCTTTTCATCAAACAGCCTGCCCCCGGCATAGGGCTTCATAACGGTCAGCCCGATATCCCGCTGCTCGCAGAGCTTATACAGCTCCGAGCGGGCGGGATCGATGCCGAAAAGCGTTTCCTGATACTCATCGGCAAAATAGTTATCAATGTTATCGGTCGGCGGCAGCAGGTCAAAGGCCGGATTGATGCTGAAGAGCAGCATTTCCACAATCCCGCTCTCCGCTGCCCTTTTCGCCATGGCGGGGTTATGGGTGCTCATGCCGATATGGCGGATTTTCCCGCTCTGCTTCAGGCTTTTCACATAGTCGAGATAGGGACCGTTCATGGCATCGTCCCAGTCCTTCTCCTGGTCGATAAAGTGAATCATGCCGAGGTCGATATAATCGGTCTGCAGGCGGGAAAGCAGGTCCTCAAAGGCCTCCTCGCACTTTTTCACCTCGCGGGTGCGCACATACTGCCCGCCCTGCCAGGTCGAGCCGATATGCCCCTGGATAAACCACCTCTCCCGGCGGCCTGCTAACGCCTTCCCAATGTTTTCGCGCACATTCGGCTCGCTCATCCAGCAGTCCAGAATGTTGATGCCCCACTCCTCGGCCCGGTCAATCACCGCTTTGCCCTCTTCATAGCTGTGGCGCTCGAGCCACTCCGCCCCCAGGCCGATTTCACTGACCATCAGGCCGGTTTTTCCCAATCTTCGGTAATTCATGGCTGCCTCCTTTGTCTCCCTGTTTTTCTCTCCCGCAGCCGCAGGCTGCACTGTTGTTCTTGAATGATACTCTCAGCAGAAAGGAAAGTCAAGGGCCGCCCACTGTAAACCCGGGGCAACAGCATTTAAAAAGTATACTTTAAATACTCTTGCCCTGCCAACAGGGCCTGTCCCTTCAAAAAAATTATCCCGATTGCAGGAGGATTTTTCATGCGCCAGATACTTCAGGATATCGGAAATTTCATCTTTTTAAAAGACCCGCCGGAAAAGGCGGATGCTATTCTCGTTGTCGGCGGCTCCCGCCCTGAGCTGGCGGAAATCGCCGCAGATTTGTGGAAAGAGGGCTATGCGCCGCTCGTCTTTATCGGGGGCGGCGTCAGCATTAAAACGGGAACATTTCCCGGCCCGCAGTCCAAACAGGATATTTATTCAAAAAAGTACCAGACGGAATATGATTTTTATCGGGACGTGCTGCTGATAAACGGCGTAGCTGAGCGAGCAATCCTCGGGGAAAACCGTTCCTCGTTTACGCGCGAAAACGCTTTTTTCGCCCGGCAGGCGTTTGATGAAAAACAGCTCGTCCCTGAAAAAATCCTGCTGGTCTGCCAGAACTTTCATGCGCGCAGATGCCTGATGTTCTTTCAGTCCGCCTTTCCGGATACGCAGTTTTCCATTCTCCCCTTTGAGGGGACGGGGTTGACAAAGGAAGACTGGTTTTTGTCGGAAAACGGCGTTCAGCGGGTGCTGGGGGAGCTGGCCCGCTGCGGCAATCAGTTCGATTTTTCCGATATCCGCCGCTATACCCATCTGCAGGATGGCTGACGGCCGTTCCCCATTAAAAAAGGAAGGAGCTGCTGCTCATGCCAGAACCGACCGGGCTTTATCTGCATATTCCCTTCTGCCGGCAGAAGTGCGGCTACTGCGATTTTTATTCGCTGCCCGCATCGGAGCAGGTGCGCGCCGCCTATGTAAAGCGCCTCTGCGAAATGCTCGCCTGCCCGCCATTCGGCAGCCGGCTTTTTTCCACCGTCTATTTCGGCGGGGGAACCCCCTCGCTGCTCTCCTCCCGCCAGATCCGGCAGCTGTTAGAGGCGGTACAGCACTTTCATACCCTTTCGCCGGATGCGGAAATCACCCTCGAGTGCAATCCCGGCGCCGTCTCCGCCGCCTTTTTTAAGGAGGTGGCGGCGGTGGGCGTCAACCGGATATCCCTCGGTCTGCAGAGCGCCGACCCGGAGCAGCTTCGTTTTCTCGGACGCACCCATTCGCCGCAGGAGGTCCGGCAGGCGGCCATATGGGCCCAGAAGGCCGGCATTGAAAACCTTTCGCTGGATGTCATGCTCGCCCTGCCCGGCCAGACGAAGGCGCAGCTTTTAAAGACGCTGCGCTTTGTCTATGCCTGCGGGGCGCAGCACCTCTCCGCCTATCTGCTGAAAATAGAACCGGACACCCCCTTTGAGCGCCGGGGAATGGCCGCCCTCTGCCCGGATGCCGATGAGACGGCAGACCTGTATCTCGCGGCCGTCAGCGATCTGGCGGCACATGGCTACCGGCAATATGAGGTCTCCAACTTCTGCCTGCCGGGAAGGGAGAGCCGCCACAATCTGGGCTACTGGCTGGGAACGCCCTACCTCGGTATCGGCCCGGCGGCCCATTCATTTCTGCGCCCGCATCCGGCGGCCAGGGGGGAGCGCTTCTTTTTTCCCCGCTCGCTCGAAGGCTTTCTGCAGGCGGAAGACCCCTGGAGCCTGCTGCAGCCGGATGGAGAGGGGGGAGGGGCGCAGGAGTTTTTCATGCTGCGCCTGCGCCTTGATGAGGGGCTCGACCTCATGGAGGCAGAACGCCGCTATGCGATTGACCGGAAGGGCTGCCTTGCAGCAGCGGCACCCTTAGAGCGCGCGGGGCTGCTGAAAACAGAGGGCAGCCGCCTGCGGCTGACGCCGCAGGGCTTTCTGGTCTCCAACGCGGTCATTCTGCAGCTGCTCGAGGCGGCAGGGATAGAGGACCCGCTCTAGCCGGCGGGAAAAATCTGTTTTTTCGCCGCTGCCAAAAATATTGCATGGCCTGCTGCAACGCGATATAATAGAAACTGTCTTGGATCGTCAAAGCGCTTTAAACATAAATGGATAATCAAACAATCGATAGAAGATTTTTGAAATACCCGCGGCGAATATTTCTGCTTTCACCGGCCTTGTACACCCGCCAGGGCCGCTGGGTCCGCTTTTTTAAGATGCAGGGACTATCATCCATCCGGCCTGTTAGCGGCCCGCTTTGATAAAACCGGCGATTTTATATGGAGGGGAGCACCGTGTCAAAGCTGTCCGTCTGTTTCTGTTATTCCTTTGTAAAGCCCAAACAGCCCACCAATTTCGTCATCTTCAGTGAAACGCGCCCGGCCATTCCGGAGGAGGAGGGGGCAGAGTATCTCAAAAGGTGCGCGCAGTATGCCCGGCACTCAAGGGTCTATCTGCTGCCCGGCCTCTTTGTGCTGCATGGGCAGCTCTGCAGCTGCCTTCTTTCGCCGGAGGGGAAGCTGCTTGCCGTTCAAAGGGCGGCTTATCTGAACCTTCTGCAGCACCCGGACCTGAAAACCGGGGAAAAAATTGACGTTTTCGATACCGAATTCGGGAAGCTTGCACTGCTGACCGATGTAGACCTGTTTCATCCCGAGGCGGTGCGCTGCGCTGCCATGCAGGGGGCGCAGCTGCTGCTTTCCGTTCAGTATTTCGACCCCTATGATTTGACCGCCGCGCGGCTGCGCTCCGGCTGCTGGGCAATGGCGCAGGAGCATCAGCTGCCCATTCTGATGACGAGCAACCAGGGCTGCTGCATCTGCGCTCCCTGCCCGGCCACTGCCGGGGGAGATGGATTTATTCTGCCTCTGACCTCTGAACTGCCTGCGCTGGCCACCGTTTATCCCCATAAATCCGCCAAGGTTCGCCAGCAGAGCGGTCTTCTTCCTCTGCTCAACCCGGATTTCTGCCAGCGCTACAGCGCGCAGCTGGGGCACTGAACGGCCCTCATCAACCCTTTCAGGAGGTTTCCCATGTTTTCCCTTAAATCGATTGCCGCTGCCTACCGGCTGTCCGCCCGGCTGGAGCCGGAAAAATGCGAACAGGTGATTGCATCTCTGAAGATTAAGCGCAGCACCGTTCTGGACTATGTTTACCCCAACAACGTTAAGCTGGCCGCCGTTCAGATGCAGCTGGCCCCCTGCCGGGATATGCCCGCCTTTATACAGGACTGCTGCCGCATTATCGATACGGCGATAAAATCCGGCGCCCATCTGGTTCTCTTTCCTCACCTGACCGGCGCGCTGCTGCTGAGCACCGAAAAGAACGCGCAGGCCTTTGCCGTCCGCTTTATTCAGGATGCCGCAGCAGGGAAGGCCTCCTCTGCCTCTCTCAAGCAGCGCTTCGACTGGATGATGGACAAATTTTCCGACTTCCTTTTTGACTGCACCTATAACATCTTCCTGCTGCTGGCGCACAAATATAGCCTCTATATCGCAGTGGGCGGCCTTTATATCGCGAGTACGGACGGTATTTTCTGCCGCTCCTACCTCTTCAGTCCCGACCAGCCGGAGGCCTTCTTTCAGGATAAAATCCAGCTGAGCCCGCTCGAGCGGCAGCTGGGCGTTTCCGCCGGAAACGAGATGAAGGTGTTTGATCTGAAAATAGGAAAAACAGCCATCCTGGCCGAGACGGACAGCCTTTATTATGAATGCTTTAAAACCGCCCGGGCGCTGGGAGCAGATATCGTTCTCTGTCCCTCGCTGAAAGGGGAGGCGCTGCCCGGCTGCCCGGATTATAACCCCGCTTTGCAGCATGCGCAGCATTTTAACCTCTATACGGCGCGCTCCTGCTTCTGCTCATCGGGCGAGATATTCTCCAAATTTCCCGGGGCAAGCGGTATTTATGCGCCGCTGATGCTCAGTAAGGATCTGGATGGGGTGGTCGCTGCGGCCGAGCCTGAGCGCCCCTCGGTAACGGCGGCGCGCATCGATCCGCCGAAGCTCACGGAAAATATCGATGTCTATTCGCTCAATGCCGGAACAGGCCTCTGCGAAACTCTGGCAAACAGCCTCTATCCGCAGTTTTTCCAGCAGCTCGCCTGTGCCCGGGAAACGGCAGGCAGAAAAAAATAGCACCAGCAAAAAGGGCGAGCTGGAAATTGTATTTTTCCGGTTTGCAAAAGGGCGCGTTGCAAAACTTTCGTTTTGCAACGCGCCCTTTTTGATCTGCAGACGAAATCCGAACCGGAAATTTCCGGCCGGAAGGTGCTTTTTCAGCGGTTCTGCGGCCGGCGCATGATTTCCTGAATGCGCTGCTCCATCTCTTCTACAACCTCGGGGAAATCCCAGGCGACATTCTCCCGCTGACCGATATCATAATCCATATTAAACAGCATGGGGTCGCGGGAAACGCCTGTTTCAATCCGGGTGTCCGGCATGAAGGGCGTCCCTTCGCTGGGGGAGAGATAGGCCCAGCTGCCCTGCCGCAGCAGCTTTCCGCAGCCGATATCCTCCGCCAGCAGATCCTTTCGGCCAACAGGATCGTCGCCGGTCAGCGCGGCATACATATCCTGGCTGTCCACCGCGGCATCCTCCGCGAGCGGAACGCCCAGCATACCGGCAAAGGAGGCGAAGAGGTCCACCTGGCTGATGAGCGCCTGCGAAACGCCCCGGTGCTTAAGCCCCGGATAGCTGACGATAAAGGGGATGCGCGTGCCGCCGTCATATTTGCTGTATTTGCCGCCGCGCAGCGGGCCGGCGGGCCGGTGGGTGCCGTTGAGCTCATAGGCCCTGTCCTGATAGCCGTCATCCAGAACCGGGCCGTTATCGCTCGAGAAGATAATCATCGTATCCTCGCGGATTCCCAGCTTCTCCAGATGCTCTGTCAGCTGGCCGACGCACCAGTCGAGCTCGGCAATCACATCGCCGCGCGGCCCCAGCCTGGTAATCCCGCGAAACGCCGCAGAGGGAACCCGCGGAACATGCGGCTGGTGCAGGGCATAGTAGAGAAAGAAGGGCTTCTCCTGCTCTTTGCAGCCATCGACAAACTGCAGCGCCCGGTTTAAGAAGGTTTCTGCCAGCTCCTCATCCTTCCAGAGCGCCTTTTTTCCGCCCCGCATATAGCCGATGCGGCCGATGCCGTTCACAATACTCATATTGTGGCCGCAGGAGGACTTCATCTGCAGCAGCTCGGGATTTTTGCGGTAGGTGGGGATTTCTTCAAACGGGCACTTCGCCTCATAGGAGACCTCGATGGGGTCCTCAGGGTCCAGATTTTGCACCCTTCTCCCATCCAGATAGACGCAGGGCACACGGTCGGCCGTTGCCGGGAAGATAAAGGACTCATCAAAGCCCATATCCAGCGGGGTCATCCCGATATCCCGGTTCCAGTCGATGGGCCCCGTTCCGTCCCCCAGTCCCAGATGCCATTTGCCGACAATGCCGGTGCGGTATCCCGCCCGCTGGAAGGCCTTGGGCAGGGTATCCAGCCCGGGCTCGATGATGCAGGCGGCATTGCCCGGCAGAATATGCGCCTGATTATTTCTGAAGGGATAGCGCCCGGTCAGAATGCTGTAGCGGGAGGGGGTGCATACCGCCGAGGTGGCATAGGCATTCGTAAAGCGGATACCGCTCTCGCAGAGCCGATCCACATGGGGGGTGGGGATTTTCCGGCCGCCATAGCAGCCCAGGTCCCCATACCCCAGATCGTCGGCATAGATAATAATGACGTTGTGTGCGGGAGATTTGGCCATAGCCTACATCCTTCCTTTTCAAACTTATCCTCAAAAAATCATTCTGCCCTCAGATCGGCAGCGGCTAGCGCGCCGTCCGTTTTCGGAGAATCAGGAAAAACAGTACCAGCCCGGCACTCAAAAAGATATGCCCCAGACCGGAAATACCGGAGAGGGCAGCGGCAGCCTGCCGAGAGAGCGAAAGGCCCATTACCTCGCCGGTGCCGCGTATGGCCAGCATCGCCACTGTCAGCAGCAGCCCGATATGATAGCACAGGCAGAAAGGGCGCATCAGCGGATGGGCGCTCAGCTGAAACTGCTTTTCCAATAGCCCTGCCACCAGAAAGAAAAGCATTCCCATCATAAACAGGTGAACATGCAGTGTAAAGAGCACCGTATTCCCCTCAAAGCGGTGAAAGCGGGTAAATTCCCTTGCGAAAACGCCGCCCGCCAGCGCGGCCACCGCATAGAAAAAGGCGGTAGAAAACAGCTTTTTGCAGAACATGCAGCTCTTCTCCTTTCTCTGGATATCCTCTATGCTCATCTTTATGCAGCGCCGGCCCGCGGCATGCGGTTGCCCCACCCTTTTTCCGTGTGCCGTCCGGCGAAACCGCGGCAAGGGGAGGGGCGGCTCTGCCTGTTCCAAAACCGGCACACCGGAGAAAAAACTTAGCTCTGCGAT
Source organism: Provencibacterium sp. (assembly GCA_022792175.1). Lineage (GTDB taxonomy): Bacteria > Bacillota > Clostridia > Oscillospirales > Ruminococcaceae > Harryflintia. The sequence goes on along the minus strand of JAAWAN010000022.1, from coordinate 113,356 downwards.
TTATCATGGAAAAATTCCAGTATTTCTCCGCTTGGCCCCTTGACAAAGGCCAGGCGGACAGGCATCGGCTCTTCTGCCTCAATGACCGTATCCTTCGGCGGGGTCAGCGGCTCCGCCCCGGCACCCAGCGCTGCTTCATAGGCGCTATCCGGATCGGTGGTGGCAATCGCCAGGTGCATAAAGCGGGCATTCTGCTGCTCCTCTGCGCTGCCCTTGGCAAAAACCTCCAGCAGATTGCCGCCGCCGAAGTCGATCATTGCAACTTTGCCCTGCCCCTCGCCCCAGCCGCGGACATACTGGCAGCCCAGGCCCTCCAGATAGAATTTCATCGTCCGCTCAAAATCCGCCGCATACAGCGCCAGATGATGAAAGCCCGCCTTTTGAATCACCTTGTTTTCCATTTTCCATCTCTCCCTTTGTCTGTTCCCTTTTTAAAAGGGCTTCAAAATTATCTCCCGCCCCAGCCGGGCGGCCTCCTATATCTTCAAGCGGCTGGCTTTGCAGGCTCTTTCCAGCCGCTCAAACAACCCGCTTTGTCCGCCGTTCCCACATGCTGCGCCTATCCGCCTTACCTGATAGGAAGAGCCTGCTTCCTCATTTTCAGAGATGCTTCAAAGCAGACGCCCTCTGCTTTATCTGCCCGCAGATAGTAATAGCCGGGCGCATACTCCCCGCGCACCACCCGCAGTCTGTCTCTCGCCCTGGCCTCGCTGCGGAAATGGATCGTTAATTCCTCCGGCTCCTGCTCCCGGAACACCTCCTCGGGCAGAAAATCCATGCAGATATCCGCATAAATCGCGTTGTTCATGTGGTTGTTGATATCCAAATCGGAAAAGCGGACCAGCCGCTCGCCCGCCTCTTCAGTCTCCGGCGCCGTCAGCCGCAGGCGGGGGAGAGGGGAGGCCCCATCCTCCACATAGCGGATATCTCCGATAAAATCAGCCGGCCGCAGAATGCGGTGGGTGACAGGGTCCACCAGCATCCAGGTTGTATCCGCGTGCATCAGAAGCCTTCCTTCGGCATCATAAAAATCATTGCAGCGGATAAACTGCGCCCCTGCGGGCGTTTTCGGCGTCGTCTGCAGGCGGAACATCTCAGAGGCCATCGGCCTTTTTTGCATCTTTAACTGGATTTTGGAAAGCAAAAACACCTGCCGGTTTTCCAGCAGAAGGGTGTAGGGGATGCCCAGCGCATCCAGATGGGCGGAGCTGATCTCCTGCATATGCTGCAAAATCGCGCTCAACTTCATCCGCCCGTGAAGGTCGCAGACGGCATCCGCCGTCTGGATAATTTTTGTAAACCGCCTACCGTCCCCGCTGAGCGGCATAGGCCGTCCTCCTCCTTTGTTGTTTCATGTGGAACAATCTGCGCGCCTCTTGTATGAAGGGGCGCCGAACATGCGGGAAACGGAAATCAAATAGTCCTTGTTTCAATTCATATTCCCGCTCAGGGGGACAACACGCCCCAACTACCAGGGCCCACGCCCAGCGCAATGTTTCAATTCATGCCTGGTTGGGCTACTGCTTTTCCGGCTGCTTTGGGCGCTGTCCGGTCAGGCGGAAGGCAAGCTCGCGCAAATCCTCTTCATCAAAAAATTCCACCGTCAGCATGCCGCCCTTTTCGGTACCGCGCAGGGAGACCCGCCTTCCCATCTCCTCCGAAAGGGAGAGCTCCACCTCGGTCAGATACCGCCGGGCGGGGGAGAGGCGCTTTGCGGGCCGCTCTGCCGCCTCCGCCTTGCGGCGGCGCGCAAGCTGCTCCACCTGACGGACGGTTATCTTATCCGCCCGGATTTTCATGGCGTTTTCCAGCATGAGATCGGCATCCTCCAGCGAAAGCAGCGCCTTGGCATGGCCGGCGGTCAGCTCGCCATCCTGCACCATGCTGAGCACCGGCTGCGGCAGGTTTAGCAGCCGCAGCGCGTTGGCAACGGCCGGCCGGGACTTACCCACTGCCGCCGCTACCCGCTCCTGGGTCATGCTGCAGGCCTCCATCAGCTGGCGATAGCCGAGCGCCTCCTCCACCGGGTTGAGGTCCTCCCGCTGCAGGTTTTCAATGAGTGCGAGCTGCATCGCTTCGGCATCGCTCATCTCCCGGATAACCACCGGCAGCTCGCCAAGTCCGGCCATGCGCGAAGCGCGCCAGCGCCGCTCGCCCGCAATCAGCTGATAGCGCCCGCTGGGCAGCGGCCGCACCAGCAGCGGCTGCAAAACGCCATGCTCGCGGATGGAATCTGCCAGCTCGGCCAGCGCCTCCTCCGAAAAATGTTTTCTGGGCTGGTCTCTGTTCGGCTCAATTTCGTTTATTGGAAGCGTTATGGCACCGTTATCGGTGTTGTTGTCTACAAAGAGGGCATCCAGACCCTTGCCCAGCCCTCCCAGCCTTGCCTTTGCGATGATAAAAACCTCCCCTTCACCTGTTTTCCCGAAAAAATGCTTTCTCTGCCTTCTCCGTTTTGTTTCTGCTTTCCGGACTTTTTGCGCTCATCGTCCCCTCATAAGGGCAAATCAGTCTCAGGCTATCCGGTTTTCCAGCGCCGTCATCCGGGCCTGCAGCTCGGCAATCTGCCGCTGCATCTGCTCATTCTGCCGCTCCAGCTCCCACTGCTTTTCATGGGTCAGCTTGTAGCCGTCAAAAAGCGCATCGATGCACCCTTTGTCAATTCATTTTCCATTTTGATGCTGAGGCGCGTTTCCAATTCCTCTATTCGCTTGGCCGTGCGCAATTCGGATTGCTCTATCAGTTCGGCAATCTGGCTGAACAATTCATGATTACCCATCTGACTGTTCTCCTTTTCAGGCTTATTTTGTCTGTTTTCTTCTCTTTATGCCTCGGGAAGCAGCGACAGCACCTCCTGCGCCAGCTCGTTATAGGCCTGCGCACCCTTGGAAACGCGGTCAAAATACTGGATCGGCTGTCCGAAGCTGGGCGCCTCCGAAAGGCGGACATTACGGGGGATCACCGTTTTAAAGACCTTGTTGGGGAAGTACTTCTTAACCTCCTCCACCACCTGCAGCGTCAGATTCAGGCGGGCATCATACATCGTCAGCAGAACTCCCAGAATATCAATCGCAGGATTATAAAGCCGCTTCACCTGGCGAACGGTGGCAATCAGCTGGCTGAGCCCCTCCAGCGCATAATATTCGCACTGGATAGGAACCAGCAGTCGGTCGGCCGCCGTCAGCGCGTTGAGGGTAATGAGGCCCAGCGAGGGGGGGCAGTCAATCAGAATATAGTCATAGCCCAGCTTGGCGGGAATGAGCAGCTTTTTCAGCCGGGTCGTCCGGTCGGAGAGCTCTACCAGCTCGATTTCTGCGCCCGCCAGTTCAATGCTGGCCGGAAGAATATCCACATTTTTAAACTCGGTGTGGATCAGTGCATGGGTATAGGGCGCATCTCCAATCAGCAGCTCATAGGTCGAGGCCTTAATCTCCCGCTTGTTCACGCCGAAGCCGCTCGTCGAGTTTCCCTGCGGGTCCATATCCACCATCAGCACCTTTTTATCCAGGCCACCCAGAGCGGAAGCCAGGTTGACGGCCGTGGTTGTTTTTCCAACCCCGCCCTTCTGATTTGCAATTGCCAGAACCTTTCCCAAAATTGCGCTCCTCCCCATCCGGTTTTACTTCGCCCGCCTTATTAACCGGCCGAGCCTCAGAAATTATTGCTTCTTTCGGGCCCGGCACCGCTTTTGCAGTGCTGTAAGCCGCATACCGGTCTGACCGGCTTTACAGAAAATGCACAGGCATCTGTTGCCACTTATCCTCGAACCTGCAGGCCATATGTCCATAAAAACAGCGGTCTGCCGGATAAAACACCCTGCATTTTATCCGGCAGACACTATTATAACATGGAGAAGCTCTGTTTTAAAGATGTTTCATGTGAAACATTGCAGACGAAACGGAAAAGTCGAATAAAAATCCCTACAGAGAGCGGGTATTTCAGCCCAGTTATTTTCAAACTTCTGCGATATGCCCGTATTTCCTCTTCAGCGGCCGAATCGATAAGCAGCTGCAGCTGGCACAAAACCGGTTTCCAGTCCCGCGGGAGAGAGGCAAAAAACGGGAAAAGGTTTGATTTGGAATCAGTAAACAGATGCACTCGCAGCTGAAGACAGGAAACGAACCTCTTCCGTTCAGAAAGCTGTTCCTTTTCCCCGGCGGACAAGAACAGACCCCTTCTCTGCCCGGTTATAGAGAACCTGTATCCGGGAAAAGAGTGGGTGAATCCACCGAGATAAAAAGGGATGGAGGTTTAAAGAGTGCCGCGCTTTTTTCGGCGTTTCTATCTTCTGCCCTTTTGCCCGCGATCCCGGTCATATAGAGCAGATGGTATTCGATGCCCGCCTCCTCCAGCTTTTGGCAGTGCTCCAGAATATCCTGGGCTGTATAAGCTCTTGCCGGCCAGCTGCAGCGTTTCATCCTCGCCGCTTTCGGTGCCGAGATGGTGAGGCCGTTTACTCCCAGTGCCCGCAGCTTTTTCAGCTGCCAGAGCGGCTTATTTTTAATATCCCAAACGCTGGGCTGCATTTTATGAGCGCTTCCCGAATACGGACAAGATAAGGAGAGCAACCGTTCGAAGATGAGCGCAAACGGGCTGCCGCCGGTTAAAAAGATGCGGCGAATATCCGGCTGCTGTCCGCTGATTTCCTTTAAATCCTCCTCAAACAGCCGAGTGGGGTACTCGAAAGGGTTCCTCACGATAGAGGCTGCAAAAGCTGCAGCGGCAGTAGCTTCAGCCAGCTGTCAGCTCAAGGGGAACGGAGGCCTGAAAAATACATTTCCTGTTCCTTCTTTCTTAGCGGCTCTCCTAGAGGCGGCATTCTTTTTATGCGGACTCCTGCGGCCCAAATATTTTTTATACTGCTTCTCCGCCTGCTTCATTCAGGCAGTGCGAAAAACATAGGCGCCGCTTTAAGCTGAAAGGAGAATGGCTAACCTGCCTTCCTCCTTCTTAACAGCAGCGCTTTTTACCCTGATTTTCAAGCAGGATCTTTTTTGGGATACCCGTTTTAAGAAGACTTTTCGAAGTGGGAAGCACTTTATGGACGGACTGCCAGCTTTCACCCGCCGGGTTGACTTTTCAGAAACGGCCGCCTATAACCTTTTCTGAATTTACAGAAGCCTTTCTGTCCTGATTTTGGCGGCAAAAGGCAAATATCCCGGCAAAAGGGGAGAAGACAAAAAATGACTGAAAACAAATTCAGCAGCGGAAGCGCAGCATCTCAATGAGTTCCCATGAGCCAAATGCTGTGATCATCGGTGGAAAGTGAAAAATCCTGATTCTCTGGTATGTCTCCTTTTACAAGATGCAGCGCTTTGGGTGAGCTTTATAAGGCGGCTCAGAGGAATCAACTAATCCACCCTGACCCGGCAGCTGCGCGAACTGGGGGGCGGACGGGTTTTTAAACCGGAAGGTATATGGAAAAATTCCACCGCAGGTGGAGTATTCACTGAGCACGTTGTGGGGAGAGCTTTATTCCGGTTTTACAGGCGATGTTCACATGGCGCTGCGAATAACTCTGTTTTGACTGCGTCCATTCCTGCTCCAGCCAGCAAAAAATTTCAACCGTTTTTTAAAATGTGGTGGAAAAAATTCTTCCCTTCGTTTTATCCCGCCAGCCGCAATTTCCCCAAAAAGCCGGAGGGGACCGCGGCAAAACGGTCCCCTCCGGCTCTCAGCAGGGAATGCTTTTATTGCTCAACCCGCCTTGGGGCTGCAGCCCTTTTTATGGGCCCGGGAGGATTTTTCCTCTGTCGGCCCCCTAGCCGCCTGCTCTTTTCTGCAAGGCGCTCTTTTTCGGAATGCGGACGGTGAAACAGATAAACTCATTGTCCTCATCCCTTTCCGCCTTCGCGTTGATCCCCGCCTGCTTCATCGTTTCCACCGCTTTGTTGATGGTGTTGATAAACAGCCGAACATCCTTCAGTACCAGAAGCCTGGTCTGCCGGGGCTTCTGCTTTTCCAGAAGCTCGGCAATATACCGCTCCGACTGGGCCACATTGAGCGTTTTGCGGCAGATATGCTCAATCGCCTCCATCTGCGCCTGCGAATTCTCCAGCTTGAGCAGGCAGCGGGCGTGCCGCTCGGTCAGGCCATATTCCAGAATCTTATCCCGCGCCTGCGGCGAAAGCCGCAGCAGGCGCAGCTTGTTGGCCACGGTGGACTGCGCCATACCCAGCCGGGCGGCAATCTCCCCCTGACTGAGCCCGTGCGCCTTCATCAGCCCGCCAATCGCATAGGCCTGTTCAAAAAAGTTGAGGTCGGCCCGCTGCAGGTTTTCAATGAGTGCAAGGGTGGAGGAGGCAAGCGCATCCATCTCCTCCACGATCGCCGGAATCTCCTGCTTCTGGAGCAGCAAAAAAGCCCGTAGCCGCCGCTCACCGGCGATCAGCTCATAGCCCTTCGAGGTGCGGCGGACACTGACCGGCTGCAGCAGGCCATTTTGCTGGATGCTCTGCGCAAGCTCCTGCAGAGCATCCTCCGAAAAATCACGGCGGGGCTGATCCGGATTCGGGTAAACCTCCTGAACAGGAATCAAGACCACCTGATTAACAATCCGTTCGCTCATGTCACTTTTCCTTCCTGCAGATAAAACGTCTCGCGGTATCGGTCATCCTCCGGCAGCAGCATGCAGAGATGCGCTGTTTTTGCCTTCATCGGAAAGATCAGAGGGATGCCTTCGAAGGGAGGCAAAAAAGCTTTTGCGCTGCCCAAAAATGAAGGGCGGGCCTTCCGGTCTATGAAAAGGAAAGAACCGGCTGCTTTTTCAGCCCTCTGTGCCGGGCCTGTCCCTGATAAGGGTGAGAAAATCGGCCATATAAAAAAATCCTGCCGCATCGCTGCAACAGGATTATATCATATATTTCCCAGATACTGCCAGAAAAACCGATCGCGGCATCCGCCCCTGTTCCCCATAAAAGAAGGGCTTAAAGAGGGCTTTTTGCCATTTTTGCAGAGGACCGTGGATATTTCGGCGGAGTCTGCGATATTTTTCTGATCAGCACAATGGCCCGCTCCTCCTCACCGGGCAGCTGAAAGCGCCGCACCTGCTCCAGCTCCCCGCCGAGCAGGGAGATGGCGCGCTTTGCCTCCTCTATCTCCTCCTGCACACCGCGGGACTTGAGCGCGGCAAAGCTTCCGCCCGGTTTCACCAGCGGCAGACAATATTCGCAGAGGACCGGAAGGGAGGCCACCGCCCGCGCTGTTACCACTGAAAAGCCCTCGCGCAGCCCCTTCTGCCTGCCGGCCTCCTCCGCCCGCAGATGCAGCGCCTCGAAGGGGAGGGAGATTTCCTGCGAGAGCGCCTGCAGAAAGGTGATGCGTTTTTGCAGGCTGTCTATCAGCGTCAGCGACAGATCCGGCCTCAGAATTTTCAGCGGAACCCCCGGAAAGCCCGCTCCTGTACCGACATCCGCCAGCCGGGTCCCCTCCGGCAGCGGCAGGGCGGCGGCAAGCAGCAGGCTATCCAGAAAGTGCTTTCTGGCAATCTCCTCCGGTTCGGTAATCGCCGTCAGATTCACCTTTTCGTTGTAGGCGCAGAGCAGCCCGGCATAGCGATCGAGCCTCTCAAGCATTTCCTCTTCGAGCGCGATGCCATAGCCGGCCGCCCAGTCCCTCAGCTTCTCTTTGGGTATCATCGTTTTGCATCCTTTCAGCAGGAGCCTTTTAAAAGGCAGACCGCTATTTTTTGTGCGTTTCCAGATAGATGACCAGCACCGAAATATCCGCCGGGCTGACTCCCGAAATGCGGGAGGCCTGTCCCAGCGAGAGCGGCCTTATCTTTTCCAGCTTTTCCGCCGCCTCCAGGCGCAGGCCGGTTACCTCGCGGTAGCAGATTCCCTCCGGCAGCGGCCGGCTCTCCAGCCGGTGCATCTGCTCCACCTGGGCGAGCTGCTTATGGATATATCCCTCATATTTTATCTCAATCTCCACCTGCTCAGCTACCGCCGGGGGAAGGGAAGGGGCTTCTTTATCCAGAGCGGCCAGCTCCCGGTAGGAAATCTGCGGCCGGCGCAGCAGCGCCTCAAAGCTTGTTCCAGTAGAGATGGGGGCTGTTTCATGTGAAACAAGCAGGCTGTTCAGTTCCTCCCCCGGGGGAAGGATACGGCGGCGCACGCGGGAGAGCTCCTCATCCCGCAGCCGCTTCTTTTCCAGAAAGGCGGCATAGCGCCGCTCATCAATCAGCCCAATTTCCCTTCCAAGCGGGGTCAGGCGGATATCTGCATTATCCTGCCGCAGCAGCAGCCGGTATTCCGAGCGGGAGGTCATCATCCGGTAGGGCTCGTTGCAGCCCTTGGTGACCAGGTCATCTATCAGCGTTCCAATATAGGAGGAGGAGCGCTCGAGAATTACCGGCTTTTTCCCGCGCACCGCGCGCGCGGCATTAATGCCGGCCAAAAGCCCCTGCGCGGCCGCCTCCTCATAGCCGGAGGTACCGTTAAACTGCCCCGCGCCATAGAGCCCGCGAAGGCGGATAAATTCCAGCGTAGGCAGCAGGGAGAGCGGATCGATGCAGTCATACTCAATCGCATAGGCGGTGCGCATGATTTCCGCCTTTTCCAGACCCCGGCAGCTGCGGTAAAGGGCCAGCTGCACCTCCTCCGGCAGCGAGGAGGACATTCCCTGCAGATACATCTCCTCGGTATTAAGCCCCATCGGCTCCACAAAGAACTGGTGGCGGGGCTTCTCGGAAAAACGCACCACCTTATCCTCAATGCTCGGGCAGTAGCGCGGGCCTACCCCTTCAATCTTCCCGCCATAGAGCGGGGAACGGTGCAGGTTCTCCCGAATAAGGGCATGGGTCGCTTCGTTGGTGTAGCCGATGTGGCAGAGCACCCGGTTGGAAAGCGGGCCCCTGGTCATAAAGGAGAAGGGGATAATTTCCTCATCGCCCGGCTGCTCCTGCAGGGCGGAAAAGTCTATCGAGCGGCGGCTGATGCGGGCAGGGGTGCCGGTCTTAAACCGGCGCAGAGGGATGCCGTGCTCCCGCAGCGAATCGGAGAGGGCACGCGCGGGATGCAGCCCATCCGGCCCGCTCTCCTCGCTGTATTCTCCGACAAAGATACGCCCGCCAAGATAGGTGCCCGAGCAGATAATGACCGCCGAAACGCGGTAGCAGGCGCCCATGGCGGTGCTCACCGAAACCACCCGCCCACTTTCGGCGCCGATGGAGATCACCTCCGCCTGCTTGAGGGTCAGCCCCTGCTGCTGCTCGAGTGCCCGCTTCATATAGGCGTGGTAGGCGCGCCGGTCAGACTGCACCCGCAACGAATGAACGGCAGGGCCCTTGCCGCGGTTGAGCATCCGGCTCTGAATAAAGGTGGCATCCGCCGCCCTGCCCATCTCGCCGCCCAGCGCATCAATCTCCCGCACAAGGTGACCCTTGGCCGTTCCGCCAATCGAAGGGTTGCAGGGCATGTTGGCAATCGAGTCGAGCGACATGGTGAAAAGAATGGTGCGAACGCCCAGCCGCGCGGCGGCGAGCGCCGCCTCGATGCCCGCATGGCCCGCGCCGATTACCGCCACCTCATAGCTGCCGGCCTGATACTCCATAGTAACATCCTCTCTCTGAAAATCCAGCCCTCCTCTGCCCGGGTCAAAAGGGAGCGCGCCCGGCAGGGAAGAGGAGCTATTTTCCCTGCAGGCCCCTGATCGCCCGCCAGTCCTCCTCCAAAATCGCCATCAGAATGTCGTCCGCATAGGTGTCCCCATCCAGCAGCGCATCCCGCAGAACCCCTTCGCGCTTAAAGCCGGCCTTTAAATAGGCTTTCTCTGCCCGCGGGTTAAAGGAGAATACATCCAGCTCCAGCCGGTGCAGCCGGAGCTTTTCAAAGGCAAAATCACGCGTCTTTTCAACCATCCAGCTGCCCAGCCCCTTTCCGCGCGAAGCGGTCTGATAGATGGCAATCCGGAAATTGGCCCGCCGCAGCCGCCAGTCGATTTCATTGATGACGCTCTCCCCGATGATACGGCCATCCGGCGAAAGCAGCAGAAAGAAGGCCCTGTCCTCCTCCTGCAGCGCATTTAAAAAGAAAGAGACGACCTGCTCGCGGGTGAACTGCTCCTGACAGCCAGTCAGCCGCGCGACCTCCTTATCCAGTGGGCAGTAGTTTTGAAGATAATAGCTCTCCGCATCCTCCGCGCGCGCGGGGCGCAGAAGAAAGCCCTCCCTTTCCCATCTATCGGCTATTTTCATAAGTAGCTCTCCTATCTGAAAACATTCGGCATACCGGAAAAAGCGGTAAAATTCCGGATATAGAGGGGGTTCCCTTCCCGGCAGTCCCATGCCGGCCGCTTATTTGCCGACACAGAATTTGGCGAATACCTCATCCACCACCGCCTGGGTCGCCCGCTCGCCGGTCAGCGAAAGCAACGCATCTATCGCCGCATCTATCGCAATGCCCACCGCGTCAAGCGTCATCCCCGCGCGCAGCGCTTCGAGCGCTTCGCGAACCGCCGCCTGCGCCTTCCCGGCCGCCGCCCGCTGCCGCTCGCTGACAAGCATCGCCTGCGAAGCATCCAGCGCATCCAGCTGCAGCACCTCCTGCACCGCTCTTTCCAGCTCCTGCAACCCCTCGCCCTTTTTGGCGCTGACCGCCACCGCCCGCCGGACACAGGGAGAGAGCGCCTGCCTGTCCATTTTAAGCCCCAGGTCGGCCTTGTTAAGCACTGCAATCGCCGGGCAGCCCTGCAGCCTTCGCAACAGCCCCCGGTCAGCAGCGGTTAACTCCTGTGAGCCATCCAATACCAGCAGCACCAGCTGCGCGCGGGAGAGCGCCGCCTGCGCGCGCTCGATGCCCACCCGCTCCACCGGGTCCGCCGTTTCATGAATGCCCGCCGTATCCGACAGGTGCAGCACCATCTCGCCCAGGCGGATATCCGTGCGGACGACATCCCGCGTCGTTCCGGGAAGGGAGGTTACAATGCTGCACTCCTCGCCGGAGAGCAGGTTCATCAGTGTTGATTTGCCAACATTCGGCCTGCCGGCAATCACCGTTTCAATCCCCTCAGAGAGGATTTTTCCCTGGTCGTAGCCCTGCAGCAGCCCGGTGAGCGCGCTGCAGGTGGAGGAAAGCTGCTCCTCCAGGCGCCTGGCGGAAACCTCCGGCTGCTCCTCATCCGGATAATCCAGCCAGGCGCTCAGCGCGGCGGAAAGTGATAGCAGCTGCTGGCGTATTTCCTTTATCCGGCGATAGAGGGCGCCATCCAGAGCGGCCAGAGCGGCAGAGGCCTGCTGCCGACCCGAGGAGGCAATCAGCCCCGCTACCGCCTCCGCCTCGGTCAGCGAAATGCGCCCGGATAAAAAGGCGCGCCGGGTAAATTCACCGGGCTCGGCCGGGCGGGCGCCCAGCGCAAAGCAGCGCCGCAGCACCCGCTGCAGCAGGTAGGCCCCCCCGTGGCAGCAGATTTCCACCACATTCTCGCCGGTGTAGCTGTGCGGCGCGCGGTATAAAAAGGCGACCGCCTCATCGATATCCCCGTTTTCATCATAGGCACGGCCCAAAAGGCCGCTGTAGCCCCGCAGCGCAGAAAGTCTCCTCTTTCCCACAGGCCGCAGCATGCCCTCCGCAATCGAAATCGCTTCTTTCCCGGAAAGGCGGACCATGCCAATCCCTGCCGGGGCCTGCGCGGTTGCTATGGCCGCTATCGTATCGCCCGCCATTTAAAAAACCTCCTGCGTCCATCTGATTTTTGAAAAGGCCGCTCACAAAGGGGCTGCCGCAAAGATGCAAAAGGAACCCTCGGTTCTTTACATTTTGCGGCAGCCCCTAAAAAACCGCCATCAGAAGCCGCCCAAAGCAGATTTCTTCCGCAAGATCCGGCCCTTTCCCGGCCTTTGAAGGGCGAGAGGCTGTTCTGCGGCGGCTTCCTTTTCTGTTCCTTTTTTAAAGCTCAATCTTTCCGTAGAGCGGAAGGGCTTCCTTTTCCTCGGCAGTCGGCGTATGCGGCGGGTCTGAAGCCTTCTGAACCGGCTGGGGAGCCTTCAGCGGCTTCGGCGCCAGCTCCTGCGGTATTTCAATCTCGCTGTCATGAATCTTCTCCGCATTTGCCGGGGCTGCGGGACGGGGAGGACGTTCGGGACGCTCCGGCCGGCTGCGCCTGCCTGCCTCCCTCGGTCCGTCATGTCCCCGGCCTCCTTTGGCGGGACCGGAACGGGAGGAATCCCGGTGCGGCTCGCCCTCCGGCTTTTTGCGGGGATTTTTCGGGGAGATAACCACCCGGCGGTTCGGCTCCTCGCCGATAGAGGAGGAGGTTGCCCCCTCCACCTTGGAAACGGCCGCGTGAATAATCCGCCGCTCATAGGGGTTCATCGGCTCCAGGCGGGTGGAGCGTCCGGATTTTACCGCATTGCGCGCCAGCTTCTGGGCCAGACGCTCAAGCGTTTCCGCCCGCTTCTGGCGGTAATCTCCGCTGTCAATGGAAATGCGGACATAATCGCCATCCACCCGGTTGGCAACGAGCGAGGTCAGATACTGCACGGCGTCGAGCGTTTCTCCCCGCCGGCCGATGATAACGCCCAGCCCGTTCCCTTCTAAAAATAGATCGATGCTATCCGGTGTTTCATGCGCGCGCACTGCGGCATCGCGCACCCCCATTGCCTGCAGAATATCGGTCACATATTGAATAGCCGTTTTGGCCTTTTCACTGAGCTGCTCCTGAGGAGTAAAGTTCTTTTCGCGCGCGGGTGCCTGTTCTTTGCTCCGAATGGAGGCCTCCTCCTGCGGGCGCTCTGCCGGCGGCTTCTCCCGAGGACGCTCCAGCCGCTCCGGCCGTTCCGCCGGCTGCTTCGCTTTCGGCGGCTGAGGCTTGCGCGGCTCGGGATGGGTCTCGGCCCGCAGAGGCTCCGGCTTCTCCTTTTTTAAAGGCTTTTCCGCCCTGCGCGGCTCAGGCCGCGACTCGAGACGGGGGGCCTCCCGCGGCCTTTCCGGCGCTGCAGCAGCCTCTTTGGGTGCTGGCTTTCGCGCCGGTGGCTCCGGCGCCGCCTTCTCCTCCTCAAGCAGGTAGACCCGCACCCTGGCAGGCGTTTTTTTCAGTCCGAAAAAACTGCTGCGGGGCATCTCCAAAATTTCAAAATCCGTTTCTTCGCTGGTCACGCCCAGCTCTTCTCTGGCCTTGCGCAGAGCTTCATCCACCGTTTTGCCGGTCATGATACTCTCTCTCAGCATAAGCTATGCCCTTTCCTTTCTCAAAAAACATATGCCATTCTGTTAAACCGTATCTTATTTCAAATCCTCATCCAAATCCTCATCGGTCACTTCTACATATTCTTCCCCATATTTTTCAGCATCGCGCCGGCGCGCCTCTGCCAGCTTGCGGCGGTTTTTCTCCTTCTCGGAAAGCGCCTTCTGCAGCAGCTCCTCATCCACCTGAGCCGCCTTGGCCGCAGCCGCGGCCTCCGCCGCCTCGCGCTTCGCGCGGTTTTTCTCCTTTTTGGCCTTCTCCTGCTCATCAAATTTAATGCGCTCTGCCTCGCTCATCGATTCGCGCAGCCGGGCCTTGGCCTCCATCTTCTGGCGGCGCGCCTCCTCGCGGCGCGCTTCCGCCTCTGCAATCGCTTTCTCCGCCATTTCTTTGGGATTATAGTATTTGTTTAAAAGCATCGCCTGCACCCAGGAGAAAACGTTGGTGAAAATCCAGTACATGCCAACGCCCGCCGGCACCTGGAAAGCAATCACCAGCGACATAATCGGCATAAACAGCATCATGCCCTTGGTCATCCCCGAGCCGGCGGCATTCTCGCCCATCGTCTGCTTCTGCTGGCGGATAGACTGCAGCGAAATCAGAATCGAGGTCAGTCCCGACAGAAGAGGGATCAGAATCATCACATTCGGCGCCATTGTCGGCACTTCGCTCAGATCGATTCCCAGAAAGACGAAGTTAAAATCCTGTATTTTCTGAACAAAATCGCTGCCCAGGCTCATAAAGGCATCCGGATTCTGTTTAACGGCATTGATAACGGTGATCTCCCGGGAATAGAGGCTCCCGGTTAAGCCGAGACTGGTGACAATCTCCATTGCGCTGTCAATCAGATTGGAGGAAAAGCGCATGATATGCTTTAAGGGGTTATAGATAACATCAATCAGGCCGAAGAGGATGGGAAACTGAATCAGCATCGGCAGGCAGCCCGACATCGGGTTATAGCCCTCCTCCTGATAGAGCTTCATCATCTCTTCGTTCATTTTTTCCTTATTATTTTTGTACTTGTTCTGAATTTCCTGCAAACGGGGGGAAAAGGCCGTCTGTTTGGCCATTGATTTCTGCTGCTTAATGGCCAGCGGTACCATGGCCAGCTTGGTCACCAGAGTAAAAAGAATAAGCGCCAGGCCATAGACAGGCACAATGTGGTAGATTACCCACATAATCCAGCCGAGGGGATAGCCAAATATTGCGTTAATAAAACTCAATGATTTACCTCCATCTCCGGACACTTCCCATGTCCCTTGGTATCCTTAAGCATACCCAAAAGCGCAAATTGCGCCTTTTCATCCCACCGGGCCGATCGCCCCGGGCATGCAAAGCACAGGAACGCTACCTATGCAATCAAAAGCAAGAGCCGCCTTTGCAGCTTTCCTGCACGGATATCCGGCATGTGCTTTAAAAAATCCTTCCATTCTTTTAAAGCGCGTTAATTTTAAAACCGATTTCGGAAAAAGCTTCGTTCGCTCTTGCGGCAGATGGGCAGTAAAAGAAGAAGCCTGGCGAAAGCATGAAGTTTTCAGAGGCCGCCCCTGCAGAATTTTTCAAAAAACAGGGGGCGGCAAAAAAATCAGAGTCGGCTCTCTTGATTTTTGATATCCGTTTTTTTGCGCGGATTGGGCGGCACAGGGTCTATTCCGCCCTTGCAGAAGGGGTTGCATCTTAAAATCCGTTTAATCGAAAGAAGCCCGCCCCGAAGCGCCCCATATTCGGCAACCGCCGTCAGAGCATACTCGGAACAGGTGGGATAAAACCTGCAGCAGGCAGGCTTTAAGGGAGAAAGAAATCTGCGATAAAACCGTATGAGCAGAATCATCAGCTGTTTCATCATTACGAACCGGTAGACGGCGCTAAAAGCTCCTGCAGCTGTCTTTGCATCACAGGAACAATCGCCGTCGATTTCACATGGGCTGTTTTCGTCCGGCAAACAAAGACCACATCCCATCCAGAGGGGACGGGATACCCGCAGTCCCGATAAGCCGCGCGCACCACCCGGCGCGCACGGTTGCGGAGAACCGCATTGCCGATTTTTTTGGAGGATACCACCGCTATCCGCGCCGTTTTCGTCCGGTTTTTCATCGCATAGGTCACCAGCAGCGCATGCACCCTGCTTTTTCCCTTTTTATAAATCAATCTGAACTGACGGTTGCGGTTAAGCGTTTCTGCCGCCTGCATCTAAAAAGCCCCTCCATCTGCGGGCACCAAACCGACAGAATAAAATCGGGGCGCCGGCCGTTTTCCGAGGACCGCCTTTCGGACAGATCCCCTGTTTATTCCACCGGGCCGGCGCCTATTGCATTTTTTCTGCCGAACCTTGGCTGCAGCCGGAAAACCCGGCGGCTGCAGTAAACTGTGTCCGTCATCCTAGTAGGTCAAGCGGGCTCTGCCTCTGGAACGTCTGCGCGCCAAAACCTTGCGGCCATTTTTGGTAGCCATTCTCTTGCGGAAGCCATGTTCTTTTTTGCGATGGATCTTCTTGGGCTGGTAGGTTCTTTTCATTATCATTCCCTCCCTTCGGAGCAAAACCTTGCAAGTTAATAGTATATCCGTTTTGCCGGATAGTGTCAAGCTTTTTCAAAGGGGGCGGCAGAAAGCTTTTCTGCCGCCCCCGCTCAGCCTCCTACATTATTATATATATGGGAAAATTGAGCGGTTGAAAAACTTGAATCACCGACTTTTTTATGTTAGAATAAAATGGTTGAAATCTCGTTGAATAAATTTATTTTGACATCCTTCCCCCCTTCTTTAAACAGCCTTTCCCCAAAATGCGCTATCCTCATCCAGAAACGATAAGGGAGACAGATTATGGATTCCATCAATTCCTTCCATGAGCTTTTCCAGCTGGTCAGCGACTACTGCAAAGGCGAAATCAGCGAGGTTGCTTATAACCTCTGGATTAAAGACATAGAACCGATTGAGCTCAAAGGTTCCTCTGTCTATCTGGGCGTTAAAACAGACTTTAAAAAGAAAATTCTGGAGGAGCGGTATGTCAAGCTGCTGGAGGAAGCGTTTGAAGCGGTTCTGGGCTTCCCCGTCGAAGTAAAGATCCTCTGTGAAAACCCGGAGGATACCGCCGCGCCGCCCCCCCCTCAGGCAGAATCCATCGTTCCCGGCAGCGGCCCTCCGGAAGCCGGAGACTATGAATATACCTTCTCCACCTTCATCATCGGCCCCTCCAACAAATTTGCACATGCCGCTTCGCTGGCAGTTGCCACCAACCCTGCAAGCACCTATAACCCGCTGTTTATCTATGGTGCCTCCGGTCTCGGCAAAACCCATCTGCTCTATGCCATCTGCAACGAAATCCAGCAGAATTTCCCCCAGAAGCGGCTGATCTATGTCAAGGGGGAGGAGTTTACCAACGAGCTGATAAACGCCATTCAAAACAACACCACCATGGCCTTTCATGATAAATACCGGGTGACCGATGTGCTTTTGGTGGATGACATTCAGTTTATCGGCGGCAAGGAGTCCACCCAGGAGGAATTTTTCCACACCTTTAATACCCTCTATCAGGCCGGCAAGCAGATTGTGCTCACCAGCGACCGGCCGCCCAAGGAGATTAAAACCCTGGAGGACAGGCTGCGCACCCGTTTCGAATGGGGACTTCTCGCCGATATTCAGCCGCCGGACTTTGAAACGCGCATTGCCATCATCCGCCGCAAGGCGCAGCTTATGGGCTCCACCATGCCGGATGATGTCGCCGAGTATATTGCCAACCGCTTAAAGACCAATATCCGCCAGCTGGAGGGGGCGGTTAAAAAAATCATCGCCTTTGAGCAGTTTGCCCATACTCCGCCCTCGATTTTAATGGCGCAAAACGCCATTCGGGATATTCTCAACGATAACCAGCCTATTCCTGTCACCGTTGAACGGATTATCTCCGAGGTCAGCCGCACCTACTCGGTCTCTCCGCAGGATATCCGCTCTACCAAGCGCTCTGCGCAGATATCCACCGCCCGTCAGGCGGCTATCTATGTGGTTCGCGAGATTACCCAGATGTCCATGTCCGCCATCGGGGAGGAATTCGGCGGGAAGGACCATTCCACCATCGTTTATTCTATCCAGAAGGTAGAAGGCCTGATGGAGAATAACCCCGTCTATAAGGAAACCATTGAGGATATCATCCGCAATATCCGCAACAGCTAGATTTTCCACTGAAAAGAGTTTTCAACTTTCCACATTTTCAACCAGGTTTTCCACAGAGGAAAGCAATGATTCGTTTTCCCCCTGTTTAATCACATTTCTTCCACTTTCCACAGGCGTTTTTCCTCCTTCCGTGAAAACCTCTTTTCATTTTTCACTTCTCCACTTTTAAACACACCCTCTCTCAGCAGGGACAAAATACCGCAAATGCGCGCGGATAAACCCTTTGCGCGCCTTCTCAACAAATCCGCGGGCCCTACTACTACTACTAAATTATTCCTATCCTTTTCCTGGCTATTCCTTCTCCCTCCCCTGCGGTTGAAAATATTTCATTTTGAAAGAAGGGTATTTCATTGAAGCTTGTCTGCAATCGGGAAAAGCTCTGCGAGGCGGTCGCCAATGTATCGCGCGCAGTTGCCTCCAAATCCACCATCCTTGCGCTGGAGGGCATTCTGCTGAAAGCGCGGGATAATGTGCTGACCTTAACCGGCTATGATCTGGAGATCGGCATTACAACCACCATTGAGGCGGAGATTACCGAGCCGGGAGAGATTATTTTAACGGCCCGCCTGTTTTCAGATATGATCCGCCATATGCCCTATGAAACCATCTCAATAGAGTCTGATCAGAAACTCTTAACCCAGATTGTCAGCGGCGCTGCCCAATATACCATTTTGGGCCTCGACCCGCAGGAATTTCCCGAGCTGCCCTCGATTGGGGAATCAGCGCTGCTCAGCATTTCCGGCGAAACGCTCAAAAGCATGATCGACCAGACGCTCTTTGCTGTCGCCGTTTCAGATGCAAAGCCGGTACATAAGGGATCCCTCTTTGATCTGCGGGATGGAATGCTGACGGTCGTTTCGGTGGATGGCTACCGGCTGGCGCTGCGCAGGGAAGTGTTGAATATCGGAGAGGAGACCTCCTTCGTCGTTCCCGGAAAGACCCTTTCGGAGGTTTCCAAGCTGATCGGAGCAGCGGAAGAGCCGATAGAGCTTTCCGTTTCTTCCAAATATATCATCTTTCGTATCGGCGGCTATCAGGTGCTTTCCCGGCTGCTGGAGGGAGAATTTTTAGACTACCGGGCGGCTATTCCCAAGCAGCATACAACCGAAGTAACCGTCTCCACCCGCAAGTTTATCGATTCCATCGAGCGCATTTCGCTGCTGATTTCCGATAAGCTGCGCTCCCCCTTAAAAATTCACTTCACTGATTCCAAAATCCGTTCCTCCTGCTCCACCGCCATCGGCAAGGCAAACGATGAAATGGACTGCCAGATGACCGGCAGCGATGTAGAGATGGGCTTTAACAGCAAATACCTGCTGGATGCGCTGCGCGCCTGCGGGACGGATGAAGCACTTCTACAGCTGGGCGGGCCGCTCGCGCCAATGAAGGTGGTTTCCAAAGAGTCGGAGGCTTTCCTATTTTTGGTGCTGCCGGTGCGGCTGAAATCCGAATAAAAAAGGGGCGGAGCAATGAAAAGAGAAAAGCTGCAGCCGGTCTCTATCCATACTGAATTTATCCGGCTGGATGCGCTTTTAAAGCTCTCCGGGTTTGCCGAAACCGGCGGGCAGGCAAAAGAGATGATCCTGGAGGGCTCTGTTTCGGTGAATGGGGAGCAGGAGCTGCGCCGGGGGCGCAAGCTCTATCCCGGGGATTTTGCGGAAATTGATGATTACCGGCTAGAGGTAGTACGCGGTGCTGTTTCATAAAATCACCCTGCAGAATTTTCGAAATATCGCTTGCCTGGAGCTCAGTCTCGGGGAAGGGCTCAATATTATCCGGGGGGAGAATGCCCAGGGAAAAACCAATCTGATAGAGGCCCTCTGGCTGTTTACTGGCATACGCAGCTTCCGCGGCGCGCGGGAAAGCGAGATGATCCGCTTCGGGCAGCAGGAGGCTGTCATCAGCTGCCTTTTTGAGAGCGAGGGACGAACACAGTCTGCCCGCATTCAGCTGGGGGCGCACCGGGGCGTTTTTCTCAATGAAATCCGCTCTCCCTCCGCCTCTGCGCTCTGCGGAAAGCTGCATGCCATTGTTTTTTCCCCTTCCCACCTGGCGCTCGCTCAGGATGGCCCGGCCGAACGCCGCCGGTTTCTGGATGAGGCAATCGGTCAGCTTTACCCGACCTATCAGAAAAATCTGAATGCCTACCAGAAAACGCTGCAGCAAAGAGGGGCACTGCTGCGGGATATGCAGCAGAACCCTGGTCTTCTGGAGCTGTTGGATACCTGGGATGTTCATCTGGCGCGCATCGGCGCGCAGATTATCCGTCTGCGCGCCCGGTATATTCAGATGCTCTGCGGGCAGGCGGCAGAATTCTACCGCGGCATTTCGGGAGAACGGGAGGGCCTTTCGGTAGAATATGCCTGCGCCATGCAGCAATTTCAACCGGATATGGAGATTGCCGACATCCGGGAGGCCTTCTATGACGAGCTTGTAAAAACTAGGGAACAGGATATCCGCCAGTGCAGCACCGGCGCCGGCCCCCACCGGGATGAAATTTCTCTCTTAGTGGATGGCAAAAGCGTCCGGCTGTATGGCTCCCAGGGGCAGAAGCGCAGCTGCGTTCTGGCATTAAAATTGGCAGAATGTGGCATAATAGAGAGCAGTACCGGCAGCCGTCCCGTTATCCTGCTGGATGATGTTCTCAGCGAGCTGGACAGCGGCCGGCGCGCCTACCTGCTCGGCTGCATGCGCTCCCACCAGGTGCTCATCACCTGCTGCGAGGAGGACCCGCTTATTGACAGAGAAAACGCGAAGACTTTTATCATTGAAAATGGCCGGATTGCCGGGGAAGCAATCTCCCTCTAGCGGGAGACTGCCGCCTGCAGCGGCCATGGAGGAGTTTATGTATCTGCATCTGGGACAGGATGTCATGGTGCTCAGCGCCGACGTTGTCGGGATTTTTGATATTGAGAATGCCACCATCCGGCGTGCTACCCGGGATTTTCTGAGGGCGGCGCAGCGCGCAGGCCGGGTGGTGGAGGTTTCCGGGGAGCTACCCAAATCCTTTGTCATCTGTGCCGAAAAGGGAAAAAAAAGCAGGGAAAGGGTCTATCTTTCCCAGATTTCCAGCATAACGCTGAGAAAGCGCGCCGAATCGCTTCAGGCTGCCTGCGAGGAGCTTTTGCGCAGAGAGCCTTAAAAGCCTGTGCGGATGTTTTTTAAAAACAGCTGCGGTGGTCTTCTGTTTACAGCAATTTCAGGAGGGTTTAATTTTGTCGAATACGCCTACTCAAAAGTATGATGGGGAACAGATTCAGGTTTTGGAGGGGCTGGAAGCGGTCCGCAAGCGCCCGGGCATGTATATCGGTTCAACAGGGGAGCGCGGGCTGCATCATCTCGTCTATGAAATTGTAGATAACGCCATTGATGAAACGCTGGCCGGCTTCTGCAAAAATATCGAGGTGGATATCCTGCCGGATAATATTATCAAAGTCAGCGACGATGGGCGCGGAATCCCCGTCGGTATCCAGCCGAAAATGGGCATCCCGGCGGTGACGGTGGTTTTCACCGTTCTGCATGCGGGCGGCAAGTTCGGCGGCGGCGGCTACAAGGTGGCCGGCGGGCTGCACGGCGTGGGCGCCTCGGTCGTAAACGCTTTGAGCGAATGGCTGGAGGTAGAAGTCTGCGATGGGGAGCACCGGTATTACCAGCGCTTTGAGCGGGGAAAAACGGTAGACGACCTGCGCATTACCGGGGATACTGCCGAGCGCGGCACCCGGGTGGCCTTTAAAGCAGATAATGAAATCTTTGAAACCGTTCAGTATGATTTTGAAACGCTCGAAAAGCGGCTGCGCGAGCAGGCTTTCCTTAATGCGGGGGTGCGCATTACCCTCACCGACAAGCGCGAAGAGGAGTTTCGCCAGGAGGTCATGTACTATGAGGGCGGCATTAAAAGCTTTGTTGATTATATCCACCGCAAAAAGGAATATGAGGTGCTGCATGAGGATGTTATCTATTTTGACGGCGAAAAGGGAGACAGCACCGTCGAGGTCGCCATGCAGTACAACAACAGCTTTTATGAAACGCTCCTCTCGTTTGCCAATAATATCGAGACGCCGGAGGGCGGCACCCATGAGGAGGGCTTTAAGCGCGCGCTGACCCGCGTCTTTAACGACTATGCGCGCAAGGTCGGGATGCTCAAGGAGAAGGATAAAAACTTCTCCGGCGAGGATGTGCGCGAGGGGCTGACGGTAGTCATCTCGGTCAAGCTGGTGGATGCGCAGTTTGAAGGGCAGACCAAAACCAAGCTCGGCAATTCAGATATCCGTTCGCTGGTCGATTCGCTGACCTATGAAAAGCTTGCTACCTATTTTGAGGAAAACCCGACGGTTGCCCGCGCGATTATGGAAAAGGCCATCACCGCCGCGCGCGCAAGAGAGGCGGCCAGAAAGGCGCGCGATGCTACCCGCCGCAAGTCTGCACTCGATGGGATGAGCCTGCCGGGCAAGCTGACCGACTGCTCCTCCAAGGACCGGATGAGCACCGAGCTGTTCATCGTCGAGGGCGATTCGGCAGGCGGTTCCGCCAAAGAGGGACGGGATGCCAAGCTGCAGGCCATTCTCCCGCTCTGGGGGAAGATGCTCAACGTCGAGCGCGCGAGAATCGATAAGGTATTCGGAAACGACAAGCTGATGCCGGTCGTCACCGCGCTCGGCTGCGGCATCGGCGATGAGTTTGATCTCAGCAAGCTGCGGTATGGCAAGGTGGTCATCATGGCTGATGCCGATGTGGATGGATCGCATATCCGCACGCTACTGCTCACCTTTTTCTTCCGCTATATGCGTCCGCTCATTGAGCAGCACCATGTCTATATCGCCCAGCCGCCGCTCTTTAAAATAACGCGTGGCAAAAAGGTGCGCTATGCCTTTGATGAACCGCAGCGGGACGAATGCGTGCGCGAGCTTTATCCCGACCGGACGGATGCGACCAGCATCCCCATCCAGCGGTATAAGGGCCTGGGCGAGATGAACCCCGAGCAGCTCTGGGAAACGACGATGAACCCCCAGAACCGGACAATGCTCCTCGTTGATATTGAGGATGCCATTGCCGCCGACGAGATTTTCAGCATTCTGATGGGGGACAAGGTGACCCCCCGCCGCGAATTTATCGAGCGCAATGCCAAGTATGTTGTCAATCTGGATATATAAAAGGGTGACCGGGGAAAGGAAGAAACTGTTTTTATGGAAAAGGACTGCGCTTTTCAAAATATTGCCGCCGTTTTCCGTTATGACCGCGATTGGCTCAGCCGCTGGCTGCGCGCAGGGAAAAAGCGCTACCGGCTTTATCTGCTGATTCTCGCCGTTTTGACCATCAATTTTCTGTTGGCCATTCCAGGAGAGCAGAATAAGGCGCTGCCGGTTTTTCTGAGTGTCGTTTGTGCTGCCGTCTTCTGTTTCGTCCTCTTCTATTCGCGCAGATCGGATGAGGGGATGAAGGCGGTAGACCGGCTCTATAATGAGGGGAAGGAATACCGCGTTTTCTTTCGGGAGGATGGGTTTTCCTTTCAGACTGCCGGGAGAGAAGAGAACATTTCCTATAGCGAAAAGCTGGAGGTTTTTGAAACGGAGAGCTGCTTTCGCATCCTCTATCGGGAGGGGGAGCAGTTTGTTCTCCCCAAAGAAGCATTAACCGATGAACAGGCGGCTTCGCTCAGCCATTTCTGGAGCGAACGGTTCGGAAAGAATTACCGGTATTCCGGCTGATTTTCCGGCCGCAGCGGCCCTCATCCTCCGGTCCCGCAGGCAGCAGCCTGAAAGGGACCTCTACAGAAAAAGCACTGCCAGGGGAACGATGTCCTAAAGAAAGGAATGGAGCAGACATATGCAGGACGAACGAAAAGATAACGATATTCGGCAGCAGGATGAGCCGGAAAGAAACACCGCCGGCGAGCAGTCCGGCCAGCCGCACCTTTCGGAGGAGACAGCGGACAGCGAAGTGCTGGAG
This sequence comes from Provencibacterium sp., assembly GCA_022792175.1. Taxonomy (GTDB): domain Bacteria; phylum Bacillota; class Clostridia; order Oscillospirales; family Ruminococcaceae; genus Harryflintia. Next base: position 90,064 of record JAAWAN010000022.1, on the reverse strand, counting down.
GCTTCCAGTAACGGGGGCGGGGATGGGAGCGACGATGGGACCCGCATTATTCAGGTGGAAATCCGCAAGGAGATGCGCAAGTCCTTTATTGATTATTCGATGTCGGTCATCACTGCCCGCGCGCTGCCGGATGTGCGCGACGGGTTAAAGCCGGTACACCGGCGCATTTTATACAGCATGTATAAGGATGGCATCACACCGGACAAGGCCTTCCGAAAATCGGCCTATACCGTCGGCTCGGTGCTCGCGCACTATCATCCGCATGGGGATGCCTCTGTTTATGATGCGCTGGTGCGCCTGGCGCAGACCTTTTCGCTGCGCTATCCGCTGGTAGAGGGGCAGGGCAACTTTGGCTCGCAGGATGGCGACCCGCCGGCCGCCCAGCGTTACACCGAGGCGCGCATGAGCCGGGTTTCGCTTAACATGCTGACCGATATTGAAAAGGAAACGGTCGATTTCGGCCCGAACTATGATGATACCGACAGCGAGCCGCTCGTTCTTCCCTCCCGATTTCCAAACCTTCTCTGCAACGGCTCGTCAGGCATTGCGGTCGGCATGGCGACCAACATTCCGCCGCATAATCTCGGCGAGGTGATTGATGCGACAGTGCATCTCATTGACCACCCGGACTGCGGGCTCTCTGAGCTGATGGAGCATCTGCGCGGGCCGGACTTCCCGACTGGCGGACAGATTATGGGGCGCAGCGGCATCCGCGCCGCCTATGCGACCGGCCGCGGCCGGATTATCCTGCGCGGCAAGGCGGATATTGAGGATCTGACCGGCGGCAGGCAGCGCATTGTCATTACTGAAACCCCCTATATGGTCACCCGCTCGCGGATTGTGACCGGCATTGCCGATTTGGTCAAGGACAAGCGGGTGGAGAATATCACCGCGCTGCGGGATGAGTCCAATCTGGACGGGACCAAAATTGTGGTCGAGCTGCGCCGGGATGCCAACGCCCAGGTAATTTTAAACCAGCTCTATTCCTTTACCCTGCTGCAGGATACCGTCGGCGTCATCATGCTGGCGCTGGTAAACGGCCAGCCGCGCATTTTAAACCTCAAGATGATGCTGGAGGAATATGTCCGCCATCAGGTGGATGTTATCGAGCGGCGGACGAAGTTTGACCTCAACAAGGCGCAGGAGCGCGCGCACATTTTAGAGGGACTCAAGAGGGCAATTGACCTTATCGATGAGATTATTGCCACCATCCGCCGCAGCGCGGATACGCCGAGCTCCCGCAAAGCGCTCATCGAGCGCTTTGATTTTACCGAGCCGCAGGCAGCCGCCATCGTGGCCATGCAGCTCGGCCGCCTCTCCGGGCTTGAGCGGCAGAAGATTGAGGATGAGCTCGGCCAGCTGCAGATAAGGATTGCGGAGCTCACGAGTATTCTCGAGGTGCCCGGTAAGATTCAGGAGATTATCAAAACCGAGCTGCTGGAAATCAAGCGCAAATATAATAACCCCCGCCGCACCGAGATTATGGAGGTCAGCGGCGAGATGGATATTGAGGACCTCATCCCGGTGGAGGACTGTGTCATCACCCGCACCTATTATGGATACATGAAGCGCCAGCCGGTGGAGACCTACCACACCCAGCGGCGCGGCGGGCGCGGCATTTCCGGCCTGAGCCGGCGGGAGGAGGACTTTGTCGAGGATCTGTTCATCTGCTCGACCCATGACTACATCCTCTTCTTTACCTCCAAGGGGCGGGTTTTCCGCCTCAAGGGCTATGAAATCCCCGAGGGCAGCCGGGCGAGCCGGGGAAGCAACATCATCAACCTTCTGCAGCTCGAGGAGGGGGAGAAGGTCTCCGCCATGATTCAGGTCAAAGACCCGAATGCCGACCTCTATCTGACGATGGTGACGAAAAACGGCATCATCAAGCGCACCGCCCTTTCCGCCTTTAAAAATGTGCGCAAGGTGGGGCTTATCGCCATCAGCCTGGATGAGGACGATTCGCTGCGCTTTGTGCGGCTGACCACCGGCGAGGATGAGCTGATTATCGGCACACGGCGCGGTATGGCCATCCGCTTCTCGGAGAGCGGCGTGCGCACGCTCGGACGCACTGCCCGCGGTGTCAAGGCTATTGCGCTCGGCGATGAGGACGAGGTGGTCGATATGGCGCGGGTACATCCGGGCGCGACCCTTTTAACCGTCGCGGAAAACGGCCTGGGGCGGCGCACCGCCCTTTCGGAATACCGCCTGCAGTCCCGCGGCGGCAAGGGCATTCTCAACTACCGCGTTGATAAAAAGGGCACGGCGGTCGCCGGCATCAAGGTCGTCGGGGAGGATGACGATGTTATCATCATCACCGATGAAGGGGTGATTATCCGCGTACCGGTTTCGGATATCACCATTCAGTCGCGCTATGGCGGCGGCGTGCGTACCATGCGCATCGGCGAGGAAAGCCGGGTGGTCACATTGGCGCGCGCCCCGCACGAGGAGGCAGCCGAACAGGCAGCCGGGGAGGAGAAGGAAAAGGCGGCCGCCGATGAAACGCAGATTTCCGGGGAAATAGCCGAAGCGCTCGAAGAGGATTTTGAGGAGGAAGCGCCGGAAGAGGAAGCGGACGATGAATAAGCGGGAGCAGGAGCTTTTCGATTCTCTCAATGATTTTTATCAGAATCAGCAGGAGGACAGGCGCCTTCTCTTCCAGAGCGGGCGGGTGGAATATGAAATGACCATGCACTATGTGACCCGCACCCTGCTGCCCGGTATGCGCCTTCTGGAAATCGGGGCCGGAACGGGACGCTGATCCCATGTGCTGGCCCGGATGGGCTATGAGGTTGAAGCAATTGAATACATTCCGCATCATATAGAAATATTTAATCTGTTCGCGGCCTGCTGCCAGAGCGGTGCGGCAATTATAAACTATATGTTTAAAAATTCAAATGTAAAACAATTGGTAGCGGATGGGCGGCTGGACCCGGAGACCTTTACCGTTCGCTACACGCCGGCAGATGTTTTTGCGCTGCGCTTAAAACCGATGCTGAGCGCCTCTGCGAGCAGCTGAAGGTGACGAGGCTAAGTTATATCGGCACCGATATGTTCACCCAGTATATGCGCGAAGAGGTGGATGCGATGGATGAAGAGACCTTCGCGCTCTACCTGAGGTATCATTTCACCATCTGCGAGCGGCCGGACCTGGTGGGAGTTTCCCACCATTCGCTGGATATTCTGCAGAAGAATGTCTGATAAAAGAGCATGTCTTCAGGCGAATTTTAGCTGCCTGAAGACATGCTCTGCCCCTTTTGGACCTGTCGCCGGGCAGCGCCTATCTGTTCAGCGCGCAGCTGTAGGCCGGCGGCCGGGTTTTTCTGATACCGGCAGAGGAAAAGAAAAATCCCCAAAGGAGAAGCGGCTGCTTCCCTTTGGGGATTTTTTCATCTGCAGATGCTCAGGATTCGGTATGAACCGAAGGGGCGGATAAAACATCCTCCTGTGAGCTGGAGGAGAGGACTTCGATTTTCTCAACGGCCGAGGAGGCGGCGAAGGCTTGCTCATTTGCCGCATTTTTTTCTTCGGAGGTTTCCGCCTGCTCCGGGCTGCTCTCCTGCTCGTTCTCCTGCAGCTCGGAGAGATACCCCTCATAGAAATCGAGGAATTCCTCCAAAGCCGTGTCAGCAGCATTCTTTAATTCGGAATAGCGCTCCTGCAGCAGCTGATATTCCTCGGAAAATTCCTCGCTGTTTTCCATCAGGCCCTGTTGCTTCATGGCGGCACCGTAAAGCTCAAAATAGTTTTCCAGCAGAGTTGCGAGAGTATCCAGATCAAAAAGCGCGGAGGAAAAGGGGAAAAGCTGCTGCTGCATCCGCTCCAGGTGCTCGTCGGCTGCCGCATCCAGGCGGGAATTGTAGCTGTCGAGGCTGATTTCCCCCGTCTGCAGCTGAACCAGATTCTTGCGCAGCTCGGAGGTGAAGGCGCTGTTCATGGCGTTAAAGCGGTTTCGGTAGAATTCCGACTGCTCCCGGCGGGACTGCTCCTGCTTCCAGCTTTCGTCCACCGTGTACCAGAGGCGCTCCTCATAATAAGCGCGGTTTTGAAAGGAAACGTCCTGCGTATAACGGATGTTCCAGGGGTTTTCCAGCGTTTCTACCGATATCCAGGAGGGGATGCGCACGATCACCCACGAGGCAGAGGTATCCGCTAGCCCGCTGCGCAGCAGATAGGGGATGCTGGTATCGAAAAAGAGCGAATCGTTATCGAGAAAAAGGGAGAGAATCTTTTTTTCCTCCTCCTGCCGCTGCCGGTCACCGACCGAACAGCGGTCGGCAAACAGCCCCTCCATGCGCAGATAGATGTTGTCATCCTTAGACTGCTCGATATAAACGGTAAGGTCGTTAAAATTCAGCTCCAGGTGGGTGATATCCCTGGCATTAAAGCTGTAGACCTCGGTGGAGCGGATGAATTTGCCGATAATTTTATCTCCGTCCTGCAGAAATTCGCGGATACTCAGCGGGATCAGAACGGTGCCCGCTATCAGGCAGACGACCAGCACCAGCGCGCTGGCGAGGGTAATTTTTTTAAGCATGGCCGTTTTCCTCCCTGTTTTCTTCGGTTTCCTCCGGCTGTTCCCCAAACTGCAGGCGCGGCTCCGGAATGGGCTCTTCATAGATAGATGCATAGGCGGAGCTGTCATAAGGGGAGAGAGGGGGCTCTTCGGGCGCGGGAGCCGGAGGCGGGGTCGGCGCGTTCCAGCCATCCTGATAAACGTTCGGCGTGTGCGTCTCACTGGCGGCGGCTTTCGCCTTTCCCCAATTGCGGCTGCCGAGGCAGAAGCGAATCAGCCGGGCGAGGCCCTTTATCAGATAGCAAAGGCCGCAGACAGATAAAACGCTGCCCGCCAGACAAAACAGCAGGCCGACGATAAACAGCAGCATGAAGCCCATCGGCAGCCCCAGTCCGCCTGCCACAGCAAAGCCGATGCTTCCTGCAAAGGCTGCCGCCAGAAAGAAGAGAAAGAGGCAGACCATAAAGAAAATCAGCAGGATAATGCCGAAGCAGAGGAGTGCCAGCAGCCCGCCGCCGAAAAGGATAGCCAGCAGGATAACCGGAAACAGCAGCAGCGCCAGCAAAACCGAGAGCAGCAGGCGGGGAGAACCCCGCTTTTGATGGGCGAAGACAAATGACTCCCCTTTAAAGGACGGCCTTTTAGGAGGATAGGCATCTTTTGGCGGGCTGTTTTTTGGAACGTTCTCCTGCCCGGCGGCCTTCTCGGACTCAGGCTGAGCGCCGGGTGCTTTTTTCCCGGAAGGAAAAGCGGATTTTATGCCGGCCTCTATTTTATCAAACAGGCCTCCCAGAAACCGGAAAAGGCTTTCCACCAGCTCCTTCAGCCGGCGCATGTTCCCCTTTTCATCGGGAGCCTCCTTTTTTGGTTCTCCGGGCTCGGGCATCTTGCGCCGATAGCCCTTCTCCTCCTCAATTTCCGAAAGAATCTGTGCCGCCGCTGCGGAGGGAATGCCCAGGCTGATGGAAATTTCCTCCTCGGTTTTCCCTTCGCTCTTTCCCGCCTCAAAATATTCAGAGTAATCCCGCAGAATCTCGCTGACCTCGCGCTGAGGCAGCCTGCCGCTCAAGGAAAATTCCAGCTGCCGGATATATTCTACCCTGGTCATATCGGTTCACCTCTTAAAAGTATTTCAACAATTTCTGCGAATTCAAACCAGTCCTTTTTAAGCACCTCCAGAAATTCCCGACCGCTTTCGGTAATCATGTAATATTTCCGGGCCGGGCCGCTGGGAGACTCCTTGAGATAGGTTTTAAAATATCCCTCGTTTGTCAGCCGCCGCAGAATAGGGTATACCGTCCCCTCCCCAATCTCCGCATAGCGCGCGATCGACTGCACAATCTCATACCCATACATATCGCGCCGGGATATCAGCGCAAGGATGCACATTTCGATAACACCCTTGCGAAACTGTGTGTTCAAAAAATTCCCCCCATTTCTTCGGTCATTTCCCTGCATACCTATCATAGCACACTACTATGCAATACACAATACCATATTTCAAAAAGTAGAAAAATATTCATAAATCGGGCGAGGCAGCCGCCATTCTTTCTGCAGGTGCTGCGGATATCTTCCCGCTGAAAAACAGTATCCCGCAGGCATATTCATGCTGCGGGATGCGGGTATTCGGACAGTTCAGACAGGAAAAGGCGAAAGGCTCAGGGTAACCGAATTTTAAAAGTATACTTTAAATACTCTTTCTCTGCAAAAGGCCTCTCTACTCTTTTAATCCGGTATTCAGATATGGCAAAGGCGAAGGCAGAGCGCGCTGCAAAATTTTTATTTCTGCAGGCCGAAAAGCTCAGCTGCCGCCTGCCAGTCAAGGTTGCGGATATGGTGCCTTCTCTCCCCCTCGGAAAAGGAGAAGACCAGCAGGTCGCATTTTTTATCGAAATACTGAATCGGGCTCTGCCGCAGGCAGACCCAGGCGATTTTATCGCGGGGCAAAACGACGGTGTGCAGAAAATAGCCGGAGGAATAGCGCAGGGTGAAGCGGTCCCCCTCCCGCGCGATGCCCGAGGTAAAATAATCAATCAGCCGGACGGTTAAAAACCAGTAGGCGGGAAAGCAGAGCATGAAGCCGACCCAGCCGATAAAGTCTCCCCAATCGGGCAGCAGCCAGCGCAGCAGCAGCGTGCAGACCGGAATCAGAATGCAGCCCCAGCTGGGATCGCCGATAAATTTGAAGAGCGCCCCCCAGTTGTGCTTTAGCTGCCGCTTATCCGGAATAAACTCCGGAAAGAAGAGGTGCAGCGTCTTTTGCACATCCCGGGTGCGCACCGCGGGGACAACGCCGGAAACATCGTCGCTGTGCTTGGAGTAGCCGACGGCATGAATATGCACCGAGCAGAAGCGCAGCAGCCAGCTTAAAACACTCTGACGGATATCCAGAAAATTGATGCTCTGCACCGCGACCGCATACTCCCTTTTGGTGAATATCCCTCCGGTAATATACAGGGCGTTTCCCTGCCGGCGCAGGCAGAAATTTTTGTGGCGGATGAAGTTGACGGTAAAGGCGCAGAGCCACCCGAACAGCAGCAGATAGCCGAGTGCGGCGGCAGCGGGCGGCAGTCCGAAGGCCAGCAGATGGGTAACCCGGCTGAAGGTGCCATAGATGCGCTCGGAAAACTCGTTGCCGAGCAGCTTGCCGGTTTGGGAAACGAGGGTTGCCAGAAAGACCACCCCGGCAAAGGAGGAGGAGGAGAAGGCGGCCAGGGCCGCTACATAAAGGCTCTTGGGCCGGTATTGCCGGGTCAGGGAGGAGCTGGAGGAAACGGCCTGCAGGCGCAGCTGAAGAATCCGCTGCGCCTCCGATTTGGAGACGAAGAGGGAAAAATCGTTGCGCTTTTTGGAGCCGGCCAGCGTATCAGCGCGCAGGTTGACGGCGCCGAATGGCCGCAGATAGAAGGAATGAACAGCGCAGAGGGTGGCAATTTTCTGCAGTGGAATATAGTAGGTGCGCCGGATGAGAATTCCCTGGCGGGCATGCAGCCCCCGGCGGTCGAACCGATAGGTACAACAGCGCCACTGCCAGACCGAGCCCAGCAGGATGAAAACGAAAACCAGAATATCCACCCAGGCGCTGTTCAGCCAGGCGGCCAGCCCGCCGCCGAAGGCGGTCACAAAGCCGCGCACCAGCGGGATAATCAGCATATAGAAAAAGCCCTTGAGGTTATGCAGAATTAAAAAGGGATGGGAATGCCGCCACTCCTCCTTCATCTGCTTCCCCCCTTTTCGGCGTGCGCAAGCTGCCCGCACAGCCTGGCACCCGCCTCCTTTGAGAGTCCCGGGATATAGACGATGCCGCCCGCCCCCCATACCTGCAGCGAGCAGAGCCCCAGCGCCCGCGCAAGCGGGGAGGCCCCGGTGGTGACATGCTGGATATTCTGCAGCTGCATCGCCTTCATGCGGTTATAAAAAACCCCGCATTTGATAATAAGGCTGGTTTCGGTAATGGCATAGCAGAGCTTCCAGTATTTAACCGGATAATAGAGGAGGAACATCAGCAGATAAAAGACAATCCATAAAATGGTGAGCACCGCTGTCCAGACCGGGGCGGCCGGGAAAAAAAGCGCGATGAGAAAAGGGCAGACCAGCACCAGAAGGCTTAACCGTATCCGCCAGAGCAGCAGGGCGCGGCGGCTGACTTTCTTCATCTCCAAAGCGGCATCCTCCTTTTGCGCCTTACGAAAGCTCCTTCATGGTGAGCGAAATGCGTTTTTTCGCCGCATCGACCGCAAGCACTTTGACCTTGACGATATCTCCCACATGCACCGCATCCAGCGGATGGGCGACATACCGCTCACTGAGCTGAGAGATGTGCACCAGCCCATCCTGATGAACGCCGATATCGACAAAGGCGCCGAAATCAACAATGTTGCGCACTGTTCCGGAGAGGACCATCCCCTCCCGGAGGTCTTTTAAGTCCATCGCTCCCTGGCGCAGCAGCGGCGGGGGCAGACTGTCGCGCATATCCCGCCCGGGGCGCAGCAGCTCGGCGAGAATATCGCGCAGCGTTGGCTCGCCGACCGAAAGTTCCTCGCAGAGCGCCGGCAGCCCCAGCCGCTCCGCGGTGCTCTGCAGCGAGCCGATTTTCTCCTCCCGGACATTTTCGAGAGAGAAGCCGCAGCGGGAGAGCAGCCCCTCGGCTGCCGCATAGCTCTCCGGATGCACGGCGGTATTATCCAGAATATTCTCGCTCTCTGGGACGCGCAGAAAGCCTGCACACTGCAAAAAGGCCTTTTTCCCCAGCCCTTTGACCTTTAAAAGCTCTTTTCGGGAGTGAAAGCTCCCGTTCTCCTCTCGATAGGTAACGATATTCTGCGCGGTAGCGCTGTTGATGCCGGCAATATATTTGAGCAGCGCATGGGAAGCGGTATTGAGGTCGACGCCCACCGAGTTGACCGCCCCCTCCACGACGCCGCCGAGCGCCTCGGAGAGCTCCCTTTGGGGCATATCGTGCTGATACTGGCCGACGCCGATTGCTTTCGGGTCGATTTTAACCAGCTCGGCGAGCGGGTCCTGCAGTCTTCTGGCGATGGAGGCGGCGCTGCGTAGCGAAACATCAAACTGCGGGAACTCCTCGGCGGCAAGCTTGGAGGCGGAGTAGACGGAGGCCCCCGCCTCGCTGACCACCATATAGGAGAGCCCGAGCCCGGGATGGGCGGCGATGAGTCCGGCAATAAACGCTTCGCTCTCGCCGGTAGCGGTGCCGTTGCCGATGGAGACGACCTCTACCCGGTATTTTTCGCAGAGGGCGACCACCTTTTTTTCCGCCTCTTCTTTCTTATTCTGCGGCGGGGTGGGATAGACCACCGCCGTATCGAGCACCTTGCCGGTGGGGTCGACGACTGCCAGCTTGCAGCCGGTGCGGTAGGCGGGGTCCAGCCCGAGCACCACCCGGCCCTTGAGCGGCGGCTGCAGCAGCAGCTGGCGCAGGTTCTGCGCGAAAAGATGGATAGCCGCTTTTTCGGCCTTTTCGGTCAGCGCGGCGCGCGCCTCCCGCTCGAGGGAGGGAAACAGCAAACGGCTCCAGCAGTCGCGGATGGCTGCCTTTACATATTCCTGACAGGGGGAAGGCTTTCTTTTTAAAAGCGCCGCCTCCATCAAAGAGAGGGCGCGCTCATTGTCTGCCTCAATCGAGACCTTCAAAAACTCCTCCCGCTCGCCGCGGTTAATGGCCAGCACCCGGTGGGCGGCGATTTTTCGAAGCGGCTCGGAGAACTGGTAATAGGAGGAGTAGACGCTCTCCTTTTTTTCATCCCCCTGCGATACCAGCAGGCCCTGCGCCTGGATAAAGGCGCGCAGCCGGCCGCGGATGTCTGCGTCATCCGAAAACTGCTCGGCGAGAATATCCATCGCCCCCTGCAGCGCGGCTTCTGCATCCGGCAGCTCCTGCGCGGCATCCACATAGCGTTCGGCGGCAAGCAGCGGCTGCTGCGCGCGCGGGTCCTGCGCTAAAAGGAATTCGGCCAGCGGCATGAGGCCGCGCTCGCGCGCCACCGAGGCGCGGGTTTTCCGTTTGGGACGGTAGGGACGGTAGAGATCATCGAGCGCGGCAAGAGTAGTGGCGGCGGCAATCGAAGAGCGCAGTGCATCGCTGAGCTTTCCCTGCTCTTCAATGAGCGAGAGAACCTCCTCCTTGCGTTTTTCCAGCGCGCGCAGGTAGGAGAGGCGTTCATCCAGGCTGCGCAGCTCGTTATCGTCGAGCCCTCCGGTGGCCTCTTTGCGGTAGCGGGCGATAAAGGGGATGGTGTTTCCCTCGTCAATCAGCCCGACCGCCGCTTGAACGCGGGAGGGAGAGAGGCCTAACTCTTGTGCAAGCTGCTTTACAATATCCATATAAGCTCCTTTTTGTCAGTTGATGCTGTGAACAAGGCGGATAAATGGGCGATATCCGCCCAAGCGGCCGCGGCATCATCAGCCATATCCGGTAGGGCAGCCGGATGAATCGGGTATAATCGGCCATGCCCGTAGGGCGGCCGAATAAATCAGGTATAATAGCCGCTCTGCGGCTATTATACCACAAAAATGCAGGACTATAAAGAAGGGTGCGGGGAAGCAGAAGCGGCCTTTTTATCTGAAGAAGGCTGGCAGCGGTTTTTAGGGGACAGATGTTTTCATGCCCTTTGCATATCCGGAGGATTTGCTCATCCAACCGGAGGGGGCACGATTTACTTTTTGCAGGGATAAAGGGTAAAAAGAGGCTGCAAAAAAACGCAACCGTTTTTTTGCAGCCTCTTTTTATAATGAAACCGGGCCGCTGCTCTTCGGCGACAGGGGTGCCCGGCCCCAAAACGGAGAAGGCGGTGCCTCTGTTCTGCCCTTAGTGATGGAAGTTGGTGAAAATGCCGGGCTCCTTTTCTGGCAGGCCCAGCTTTTCTTTTCCCAGCTGGATGCTCTTCATCAAAAAGGCCATATTGCGTCCGAGGGTGCGCATCGTCTGCAGCCCCTCCTTATCCGCCAATACCTCCTCCGGCGAACTCCCATGCACCATGTTCCAATACTGGCTGCTGGCAATCGGCATCCCGCTGATGGTGAAATATTTATTGAGCACATCGAAGGTGGTGGTATTGCCGCCCCGGCGGCAGGAAACAACGGCAGCGCCTACCTTCATCGTTTTATCGATCCCCATCGTACTGAAAAACAGCCGGTCCATAAAGGCGATCGCACCGCCGGCCGGGGAGGCATAATAGACCGGCGAGCCGATGACAAAGGCATCCGCCTCGGCAAGCTTTGGCGCCACCTGGTTGACGATATCGTTAAATACGCATCCGCCGCCGGCAGAGTGGCAGCGGCGGCAGGCAATGCAGCCGCGAATCTCTTTATTGCCGATATGGAGAATCTCCGTTTCAATGCCTTCCTTTTCAAGCGTTCCGGACAGCTCATGAAGGGCGGTATAGGTGCAGCCCTTTTCATGGGGGCTGCCGTTTATCAGCAGTGCTTTCATCTTCATTTCCTCCTTGATGATGGTTGCGGGCGGTAAAGCTTATGCATCTTTGCCGTCTTCGATTTCATCTGAACGGTATCTGCCGCGCATAAATCCCCGTTTCTCATGGCCGGCCCGCTCAAAACGGACATCAAGCATCCTGCAGATTCTGATTATACCATATATATCCTCTGTTTGCTACCATGGGGTTGAAGACAGGGACACCCAGCCTGCTGCCGGAATCTCAAAAGGGCAGGAACCCATGTAACTCTGAAAAGAGGCGGAAGGTAACGTACTTTAGTCGGAAATAGAAAATATTCCTTACACCCGTTTAGGATAAATAAAAATTTTTGAAACCTTCGGGTAAAATTCTGTCTTCCCCCCAGAGGTTTCTTATGTTAGAATAAGAAAAGTGCCAAAAGGGATAAAGCCGATAGGTAAGGGAGGTGCGGCCGCCATGAACGGAAATTTCACCGTCTGCTGCGCGAAGGAGGAGGATCTGTCCGCCTGGATTCTGCTGGTAAAAGAGCTGCGGGAAAACTTTCCCGGGCTGGATATGGCGGACTACACGAAAACGCTGCAGAAAAATATTTCCCGGGAAACCGCCCTCTGTGCCAAAACGCAGGAGGGCGTTATCGCCGGCATTCTGCTCTTTTCCCCGCGGCTGAAAACCCTCTCCTGCATGGCGGTGCATCCCGCCTGCCGTCGCCGCGGCATCGGCAGAGCGCTTATTTTAAAGATGCTCGAAAGAATGCCGCCGGGAGACGTATCGGTCACCACCTTTCGGGAGGGTGACCCCATGGGAGAGGCCCCGCGGGCGCTTTACCGCTCCCTCGGCTTTCTGCCGGGAGAGCTGGAAACCGAGTTTGACTATCCGGTGCAGCGCTTTGTTCTGCACAGAGGGCCCAGAGATACCTGATGCAAAGCATCTGTTTTTTGCAAAGGCCCGGTATTTTATTTTCAGCTGCGAAGGGCGCTGCCCTTTGTAAGATGTAAGATAACGATGCGTTATAACGAGAAAGGACGGTTGTTATGAAAATCAGGAAAATGTTCGCCAGAGGAATTGGAGGGCGTTTTGGCCATTAACGGCCGCTTATAAGGCCCTCCTGATGCCGCAACGGCAGGAGAGTCTGTTTTATGTTTTCTTATTTTAAAAAATTTGTTTCCTACTATCGCCCTTATGGGGCCTCTTTTTTGGCGGTGCTGGCCGTTTCGGTGGCCGCATCCTGCATCGCACTCACCTATCCGCTCTTTACCCGCTATATCACCGATACGCTGCTTGCAGAGGGGGCTGCCGGCGCAGCCGGAAAGATTCTTCTCACCGGCGCGCTGATGCTGTTGCTGCTTTTTATTCAGATAGCCTGCGACTACTGGCAGGATTACCGCGGTCATGCCATCGGTGCACAGATTGAGTGCGATGTACGCCGGGAGCTGTTCTGCCATGTGCAGAAGATGCCCTTCTCCTTTTTCGACAGCCACCGGGTGGGCGAGCTGCTCACCCGCCTGACCGATGACCTGCTCTGGCTGGCAGAGCTCTACCACCATGGCCCGGAGGATATTATCATCTCCCTGACTCGGTTTATCGGCGCAGCGGTCATCCTCTCGCTGATTAACTTTCGGCTGACACTGCTGGTCTGCGCCTTTCTGCCGTTTATGACGGTGTTTGTCCTGCTGCGCGGGGCCCGCATGCGCGAGGCCATCCGGCAGAGCCGGGAGCAGATTTCCGCGGTAAACGGGCAGGTGGAGGAGACGATTTCGGGCATCCGGGTGGTGCAGTCGTTTGTGCGCGAGAGCTATGAGCAGGAGAAGTTTGAGCGCAGCAACCGCGGTTTTTTAAAAAGCCGCAAGCGTATTTACCGCGCCGAAGCGGGCGTTTATCAGGGGATTGAGTTTTTTACCCGGCTCATCACCATTTCGGTCATCGTCTTCGGCGGGCTCAGTATGCTGCGGGGACGGATGGGTTTAAGCGATCTGCTGAGCTTTGTTCTTTATATCGGCTATCTCACCGAGCCGGTTAAAAAGCTGATGAATACCATTGAACTTTATCAGCGGGGCCTCGCCGGCTTTGACCGGTTTCTCGAGCTGATGCACCTGCAGCCGGAGATTGCCGACCTGCCGGGAGCGCAGGAACCGGAAAAGGTGCAGGGCGGCTTTGAGCTGAAAAATGTCAGCTTTTGCTACCGGCAGGATCAGCAGCCGGTTCTCAGAGACCTTTCGCTGCAGGTAAAAGCGGGGGAAACGGTGGCGCTTGTTGGCCAGAGCGGCGTTGGAAAGACCACCTTCTGTTCGCTGCTGCCCCGTTTTTATGAGGCGGGCAGCGGCAGCATCCTGCTCGATGGACGGGATATCCGCACCCTGCCGCTCGAGTTTCTGCGGGAGAATATCGGCGTTGTGCAGCAGGACACCTATCTCTTCTCGGGAACGGTGATGGAAAATATCCGCTATGGCCGCCCGCAGGCCTCGGAGGAGGAGGTCATGCAGGCGGCGGAGAATGCCTTTGCCGATGGGTTTATCCGTGCCCTGCCGGACGGCTATCAGACCGATATCGGGCCGCACGGCGTGCGCCTTTCGGGCGGGCAGCGCCAGCGGCTGGCGATTGCGCGGGTGTTTCTGAAAAACCCGCCCGTGCTGATTCTGGATGAGGCGACCAGCGCTCTGGACAGCGAGAGCGAGGCGGAAATCCAGCGTTCGCTGCATGCGCTCTGCCGCGGGCGCACGACCTTTGTCATCGCCCACCGGCTTTCGACCATCCGCAGCGCCGGAAGGATTTTAGTGCTTAGTGAAGGGAAAATTGCCGAGGAGGGCACCCATGAGCAGCTGATGGATAAAGGCGGCATCTATGCCGGGCTGTATGGCGCATTTGGTGAACTGGTCTAAAAGGGCTTTTGGGGCAAAATTATGCCCCAAATTTCGTACCCCTGGCGCGAAACCGCCGTTTATTCCGGTTCCTACAGACCGGAATAAGCATTTTGCAGCGCGCCTTTTTTGTGCGCCGCGGCCCGGCAGGATGAGGCCCGGGACTTAGCGGTAGGCCCTGCTTCCGCTGTATTTTTCAATGCTCTTCGGGTCACTAACCATCAAAAACTTCGTCATATACTTGCTGTCATGCGGTATGGCATTAAAATCTTTTTTCTCTTCATCGCCATATTACCCGCCTCCCAACCTGAGGATAAACGATATGCAGTTTCTATGCAATGAGATGGTTTAAAAAGCAGCTGCGGCAAATCCTGGATTTGCGGGAGGATATTTTATCCTGTAAAGCTGTCGCCTGATGGAGGAATATAAAATGACCACCGTTTATTTTGTGCGTCATGCGGCGCCGAACCTTCATAACCATGATGACCTGACCCGCGAATTAACAGAGCAGGGCCTGCAGGACAGAAAGCAGGTCACTGCGTTTTTGCGGGATAAAGGGATTGATGTCATTTTCTCAAGCCCCTATAAAAGGGCAGTTGATACGATAAAGGAATTTGCAGATGCTTAGAAAATGGAGATAAGGCTTGACAGCGATTTCAGAGAGCGAAAGGTGGGAGAGAGGTGGATAGAGGATTTTGACAGCTTCTGCAGAAGACAGTGGGACGATTTTGATTTTAAACTTTTGGATGGGGAGTCTTTAAGAGAAGTACAACAGCGGAATATACGTGCCCTTAACCGGCTGTTAAAAACATACGGGGGCAAAAATATCGTCATTGGCACCCACGGAACGGCCTTAAGCACCATTCTTCATTATTTCGATTCTTCCTTTGGCTACCCTGAATTCAATCAGATTAAAAACCGGATGCCCTGGATAGTCAGTTTCTCCTTTGACGGCGATCGGTGCACGCAGATAAAAACGCACCGTCTATTCTAGTGCTCCTGTGCCGGCGGATCCCTATCCCGCGAATGTCTTCCCCCTGATAAAACAGCGGATATAAAAAAGGCAAGGCAGCCTCTTTGAGGCTTGCCTTGCCTTTATTTTTTATCGCGGATATCCCCGGGATATCGTTTTTTGTATTTTGAGAAATCCCCTTTGCCGCTTAATAGAGCGGGTCGACCGTTTCCCCGGCAAGAATCTTCTCGGAATTGCTGAGAATGGTATCCAGATAGGAGGAGCGGGTATAAAATTCCGCCTCTCCGTTAATCGAGAGGAAGAGCCTGCGCGTCGGGCCGGGAAGCAGGGCGATATAGTCCGGCTTTTTGGAGGCGTCGCGGTAGGTGAAGGTGATTTTTAAGAGCGCTTCGCTTTCATCCGGCGGCTGCGCTTCGGTGTATTCCTCGCTGGGCATGCCGATGAGCGACTGGTAATACTGGCGGAACTGCTTGTCATCGAGCACCTTGCCATCGCTCTTAAACTGCAGCTCATCCCCCTCGCCCTCAAAATCGAAGATATAGGTTTTGCCGGCGGAGGCCTCAACGGTGACCTGGCGGACGCTGTCGATATAGGGAAGCAGCTGCAGCGTGGCGGCAAAGTCGCCATAGGTCATGTCATACCAGGGCAGGTCGGCGGCCTTCATCCGGTAAACAACCGGCCGGTCATCGCGCAGCAGGTAAACGAAGCCCTGCGTATCCGCCGCGCTTACCGAGAGGGAAACGCTCAGCGTGTTCTCCTCCCCATCCAGATAGGTGAAGGCCGCGGTGGAGTAAGGGGTATCCAGCCCGTATTCCGCGAGCTGCGCTTCATCCGGCTGATAGGCAACAGCTGATTCGGCGCTGATGGAGAGAAGGGACTGCAGCGCTTCTACGGCGCTGTCTGAATCGACGGCGCGCGATTTGGGGGCAGAAATGCGGTAGAGGTTGAGGCCATAGGTCTTTTCATCGTCGCTCGCACCGCTGTTTCGCTCGATGACCAGCTCCTCCGGCCGCAGGCTGCCGCCGAGAACGATGCGCTCCGGCAGAACATCCATCTCGCTTGTAGCCGGCTGCTCGGTCACCGTCAGATCGACGTATTCGAACTTATCCCTCAGCGCATTGGAAAAGGTATAGGAGGAAAGCAGGTAGACGGCGTCGCTGCCTTTCACCTTGCCATAAATGCCGTTGTTGCCGGGAGCGTCACTTCCGAGCTCGAGCGTGAACTCGCTGCCGTCGGTATAGCGGGCGGTGAGGGTAGCGCGCGGGGACTGCAGGCCAAAATCGGAAAGGTTTCCGGGCGTTTCAGTCACCAGCGAGGTGGCAACAACCGCAGCAGCCGGGGAGGTGGCGGAGGAGAGCATCGAATTGTTTAAG
Source organism: Provencibacterium sp. (assembly GCA_022792175.1). GTDB lineage: Bacteria > Bacillota > Clostridia > Oscillospirales > Ruminococcaceae > Harryflintia. The sequence continues at coordinate 73,421 of JAAWAN010000022.1, read as the reverse complement.
GGCGCATTTTCCAGCTCCTGCAGGGTATACTGGCTGTCCCCCAGATAGCGGATGGTATAGCTGCCGGTCTCGTTTTGAATCTTCAGGGAATCCAGGTCGTTCAGGCTTTTCTGGTTGAGCTGGAGCGATTCATCCACCGTATAGGAGGAGGATGAGGAGGTGCCCTCCGGCTCATAACCCATTAAAAACCAGAGAGCTCCGCCCAACGCGGCCGCCACAATCAGGCAGACGGCCAGGATCATGATCTGTTTTTTCATCGGTTTTAAAGCTCCTCCCGTTATTTATGCCGCCGGCGAATCCAGATAATAAGGCCGATGACGACAATCAAAATCGGCAGGACATAGATGAGCACGGAGGAAATCATCGTTGCCTGCAGCTGAGTAATTCCCAGCTCCGAGCCGCCGAGCTCCTTGGGCGCAATCGAGATAACATCGCCGCGCTCGGTAACGGTGTTGAGCAGCTGCAGATAGTAGTCGGCATTGCTGACCGATTTGCTGCTGATCAGCGCGTTTTCCATTGAGGAAGCCGAGCTTGCCACGAAGACATGGCTCTGCAGCGGGTCAAGCCCGTCATAGCGCAGGTAGGTGGAGCGCACCAAGGCGGGAACAGAGTGCAGGTCCGCTTCGGCGGGCTGCCAGTCGCTGGCCGCATTGACCGGGACAACGGCGGCCGTATCTGAATAGGAGAGCAGCGTTTGCGTTAAATAACCGCTCTGCGCCTCATAGAGCACCTCGAGCGGGCGGCCGAAGGGCATCGAGGGCTTAATCGTGGTGTTCACTTCATCGGTATAATCGTCCGCCGTGAACTCGACGGTGCAGAAATAGGGGTTATAGTTAAAGATTTTTGAGGTGTCAGTCTCGGCTACCGAGCCCTCGCCGACAGCAACGCCCCAGTCGCTTAAAAAGGCATCCAGATTGGGGGTGGGCACCTGACCGGCATCGGCAGCATAAAAGAGCATTTTGCCATACCGCTGGCCGTTTTCCAGGAAAGTATCGAGCTTCTGCAGCTGGTCGTTGTCCGGGTCGCGCTGGGGGGCGAGCATGAAGAGCACATCAATATCCCCCGGAATCTCATCGGTCGTCAGATTGATGGTGGAGATTTCGAAGTTGTTCTGGGTGAGCAGCTCCTGAAAGGAAGTCATCTGCGCTTCCTCGTGTCCGGTCAGGAAAGCAACCTTGACATTCGAATCGCTGGTGACGCCCATAATGGCGGCAGTCATCAGCTGCTCCGCCTTGGAGGAGCGGATCGACTGCTGGCCGGTATACTGGTTGGTGGAGATGTTGAACATACTGGAGAGAGAGAGCTTGCGGCTTTTGGTGCCGCAGGTAATTAGCACATCGTTGTAGCTTAAATTGAGGTCGGAATATTGGGTGACGAAGGTCGGGTCCTTGACGATATCCACATAGGAGGTGGATATGTGGCTGTTATACTGCGAATACTGGTCGATGACGCTTTTGATCTGCGAGGTATACAGATCTCCTGAACTCTCCAGATTCTTTTCATTGGCCAGCACATAAACGGAGACATCCTTCGAGAGGTTGCGGACAAAATCAATCGATTCCTGCGAGAGCTTGAAGGCGCTGTTGGGCGTCAGATCGATGGTGAGAGGAAATTTATCGGTCAAAAGCGAAGCGACCACATTGAAAATGATAATCAAAACGATAAAGATGGCCGAAATTGCGGTAGAAAGCGCCCCATATTTAAAACGGCGCGAATGGAAAGCCTCTTTGATGTTCATCTGTTGTGACCCTGCCTTTCTTAGCTCCATCTTCTCTTCTCAAACACCCGCACCGTAAAGAAGATAAAGGCAACGCAGATGCTGAGGAAGAAGAGGATATCCGCAAAATCCAGAACGCCGACGGTGAAGGACTGGTAGCGCGTCGTGAAGGAGATGCCGTTAATCACCTTCTGCAGCAGCGCAGACTGCACAATCGAGGAGAGCGAATCCATGAGCATCAGCATAAAGCCGACCAGGAATCCGCCGACCGCCGCAATCACCTGGTTTTCGGTGAGCGAGGAGATAAAGGTGCCGATGGCGATGAGCGCCGCGCCCAGCAGGAAGGTGCCTAAAAAGTTGCCGAAGAAAACGGCCCAGTCCGGCGGGGTGAAGAAGGCGACGATGACCGCAAACACCAGAGTGATGCCGATGCCGATGAGATAGACCAGCAGTGCCGCCAGGTATTTGCCCATCACCATCGAAAGCAGGCTGACCGGCGCGGTGAGCAGCGCCTGATCGGTCTTGTATTTTTTGTCCTCGCTGAGAAGGCGCATCGTTAAAATCGGAATCATGAAGATGGAAATGGTGAACAGCGAGGAGAAGACATAGCTGAGGTTGGTGCTGTTGGCGACCAGCGTGGTGCCGAAAAAGTAGAAGCTCGAAAGCGCATAGTAAACCGCGATATAGATGTAAGCAATAGGGGAGGAGAAGTAATTGCGCAGCTCCCTTCTGAAAATGGCAAACATGGTTTTTTTACCCTTCCTTTCTTACAGGCCTTGCCGGCCGGCCCGGGGCCCGCCGGGCGCAAAACTTTTCGGGTGAAGCGCGCGCCTTTTATTCCTGAGCCTCTTCTCCGCCTTCCTCCGGCGCAGCCTCGGCTGCCGTCTCCTGCTGCAGATGCACCGCCGGCGCATCGTCCGCCGTCAGGCTCAGGAAGATATCCTCCAGCGAGAGTTCGCTCGAGCGCAGCGCGAGAATCGGCCAGCTGCGCTCGGAGAGGCGCTTGAACATTTCGCGGCGGATATCCGTCTCCGGCTCGGCCTCGAGGGAGTATTCAAAAACGCCGCCCTGCTCGCGCTCGCCCAGCTTGTCCACCCGCAGCATTGAGGGCAGGCCGCAGAGCAGCGCATAAACGCTCTCCTCCGGGCCGGCGATGCGTACTGTCAGCTTGTGGTCGGTGCTCATCGAATGCGACAGGTTATCCGGCGTATCGTCCGCCACCAGAATGCCGCGGTTGATAACGATTACCCGCTCGCAGACCGCCTGTACCTCGGGCAGGATATGGCTCGAAAGGATAACGGTATGCTTTTCGCCGAGCTGCTTAATCAGGCTGCGGATTTCAATAATCTGCTTCGGGTCGAGGCCGACGGTCGGTTCATCAAGAATCAGCAGATCGGGGCTGCCGATGAGCGCCTGCGCAAGCCCGACGCGCTGGCGGTAGCCCTTTGAAAGGTTTTTAATCATCCGGGGATAGACGTCGGTAATTTTCACCAGCTCGCAGATTTCTTCCAGGTGTGCCTTCTTCGGAACGCGCACCTTTTTTAAATCGAACATGAAGTCCAGGTATTCCCTGACCGTCATATCCAGATAGAGGGGGGGCTGCTCAGGCAGATAGCCAATCTTCTGCTTGACCTTGATGGGGTCTGAAAGGATATCCAGCCCATCTACCGTAACGGTGCCGCTCGTAGAAGAGAGATAGCCGGTGATGATGTTCATTGTGGTGGATTTGCCGGCGCCGTTCGGCCCGAGAAAGCCCAGAATCTCACCGCGGCTGACGCTGAAGCTGATGTCGTCCACCGCCCGCTTCTCGCCGTATGTTTTGGTGAGGTTTTTAACCTCCAGCATGGTTTATACCTCCTGTTTGATTGATAAAGGCGCCGGTGCCGGGCATGGAAAAAGCGCCGCCCGTTTACGGCAACAGTAATGATAACAAAAAAGGCGAATGGAAATGTTACGATTTCTTAAAGAATATTTGGACTTTTCCGGCTTTTAAAGTGATAATATACAACATATGACACAAACTGTGGGAATTTGCCAGTAAAAGCCATGCTTCTTTAGAGAGGATGCCCCATTCCCTTTTCCATTAATCTTCGGAAAGGGAGAACAGGCGCGCGAAGTTGCGCCAGAGAATCATCTCCTGCTGCGGTTCGGGGAGATTCAGCTCAAAAAAGCGCCGCAGCTCGGTGGGGATGTCGCCGAGCGGGTAGTCGGTACCGAAGAAAAACCGGTCATAGCCGAACTTTTCAAAAAAGCGCAGGACCGTTTCCCGGTCGAGCGCGAAAAGCGAGGAGCTGGTATCAAAAAAGAGCCCTTCGCTCGGGCGCAGGTAAAAGGAGCGGTCCCAGTTGCGGTAGCCGCCGAAGTGCGCAGCAATGACCGGCATTTTCGGATAGCGGTCGATCACCCTCTGCAGCCGCTCGGGGGAGTCGTTGTCATACCGGTCATCACCGCAGTGAACGAGAATAGGAAACTGCTCGCGCTCGCAGAACCGGTAGATGGGATCGCAGGAGGGGTCATCCATCTTAAACCCCTGATAATCGGGATGGATTTTAACGCCGCGAAAGCCGCCCGCCTTGCAGGCGCCGAGAATGCTCTCGATATCCTCACATCCGGGATGGATGGCACACAGGCCGAGAAGCCGTCCCCCCGCGCGCTCGCAGCTTTGCCGGACAAAGTCGTTGAGCGTTTTTACAAGTCCGGGCTTATGGGCTGCCTCGCAGACCAGCGAAACACTAATGCCGTTTTCCCCGCTGACGCGCAGCAGATAGTCGACCGACCCGACCTCATCCGGTTCATTCATCCGGTCGGTAAAATTGTAAAAGGAGGCGATCTGTTTAAGTGCCCGCCCGGCAATGTCATCCGGATAGATGTGCGCATGGGAATCTGCGATACGAGGCATTACAATCCTCCTCTGGTAAATTTTTCAACCCTCTTATTATACACGCTTTTGTGCAAAAATGCAAAAATAAATTTTTGAACGGCAGGGTAACAGCATTTAAAGTATATTTTTTTAAATGCTGTTACCCTCTTTGAACGGTCTTTCAGGCGAAAATAAGCCAGGCGCTGCAGAAGAGTCTGCAGCGCCTGCCGGTTTTATTCTCTCGCAGGGCGAAGAGCACGCCCGCTTTTTTAAAAGCTTTCGTTTAAGGAATACCCCCTGCGGCGGAAAGCTTATTCCTCCGGCTTTTCCTCTGCCTCGCTGCTTTCCGCTGTCTCTTCTGTCTCTTCCTGCTCCTGCTGCGGATGGTCGATTTCATCCGTCTTGCGGGCAATGGAGAGAGTGGCGTTATCAATTCCTGCAGCCGCCCGGCCGAACAGCTTCTGCTGGCGTGCGCGCAGCGCCTCGAGGATATGGAATTCGCGCAGCCCCCCCTCCTTCTGGCGGCGTAGGGGAATGAGCAGCGCGCACAGGGCGCTTGTAAGGGGAATGCTGAGCATCACGCCCAGAAGGCTGGCGATAAGGCGGAGGATTTCGGTGGTTATCCGCTCATCGGAAAGGATGCGCCCCGCAGAGAAGCCGGCGGAGAGCATCGGCAGCAGCAGGGGAAGCAGCAGGCCCAGCGAAAAGAAGGCCAGCGCCAGGCACAGTGGGGCGAGCGCGCTGCTCCCGCTGCGGTAGCCGCGCAGATAGGCCTGCCGGAGGGTAATCTCCTCCCCGCCGGTCGGCTCCGCCCCTGCGGCGGCGGCATTGCTGGCAGCAAGCGCCGCGCCTGCCGTACAGAGCATGGAGGCGGCGGTCAGCCCGGCGCTGAGATAGAGCGGCAGCTGCTCCCGGAAGCTTGCACGCAGCAGGTCGATGCTGGTAATTCCAGTAAGGCGCAGTGCCGGGGAGCAGGTATAAAAGAGCAGGCCAACAGTCGAAACAGAGAGAAGCGAGCCGCCGGTGGCCGCCAGTGTGCGGAACTTCACCCCATAGAGAAGCGGGCAGGCGATGAAGGTTAGCAGCAGAATGAACAGGAAAGCGGCGCCCTGCGCATTCATCCCCGCCTGCAGAAAAGCGGGATAGATTTTAAAGGCGGCCAGCACCGAGACAGCCAGAAGAAAGAGCAGCTTGAAGCCACCCCAGCGCCGGGTGCAGAGCAGCAGAAGGACCGCGGCGGCGGCCAGTGCCCCGAGAATCCAGGGGGAGCGGTAAAAGTCGCTCCATTCGCCGCGCAACGTTCCGCTCTCCTCCCGGTAGAGGGTGAGATAGATAGCGTCTCCCGCCGCGACGGTGCGTCCATAGGCCGAGAGTGCCTCATCCAGCGGCTGTATCGAGCTGACGGTGGTCCCCGCAAAGTCGCCCTCCTGCACCTGCGCCTCAAAAATCACCGACAGCTCGTCCCGGCCGGGAAAGAGCTCATCGGCCAGCGCCGCATCGGAGAGGATGCTGGTAACCCTGGCGAAAACAGGATTGGGGATAATCTCTCCATCGCCGATAACCACCGGCTGCAGAAGGACGCTCTCTGAGAGCGTCGCATCCGAGGCGGTGGGCGTGTTTTCAGCGCCGGGATACCAGACGCCGTCGATCTCCTCATCCCACCACCAGGGTGGCCGCTCTTCGGAATCGTCATCCTCTGAGCTGGAGTTATCGGAATCGTCGTCCTGCGAGCTGGAGTTATCGGAATCGTCATCCTCTGAGCTGGAGTTATCGGAATCGTCATCCTCTGAGCTGGAGTTATCGGAATCGTCATCCTCTGAGCTGGAGTTATCGGAATCGTCGTCCTGCGAGCTGGAGTTATCGGAATCGTCATCCTGCGAGCTGGAGTTATCGGAATCGTCGTCCTGCGAGCTGGAGTTATCGGAATCGTCATCCTGCGAGCTGGACTGGACGCTGGCGTTCATCGGCTCCGATTCGACCGAGGCGGCGGCGGGGAGCATGAGGCAGGGGAGGGCGACTGCCGCTGCGAGCAGCAGCGTGCATAAAGCTCTTTTCATGGGAAAAGGTTCATCCTTCCTGGGGGGCAGCAAACAGCGCCTGCGAAAGCAGGCGATTCCTGCGCCGGGTTTTATGTGAAACGGCGGGGGCGTGCAGTATCCTGCAGGGATAGGACTGACTGCCGCCGGAAACGGCAGAGAGCAGTCGTTATTTGTCATTATAGGATTTATTTTCCGGTTCGTCAACGCCCCGGCCGTTTTGTTCACATTTTGCCTTTTCCCGGCTTTCCCTGCTACTGGGTCAGCACGCCGCTGCCGGTATGAATCAGTTTTAAAAGCTCCTGCTCCTCGCCGGTCTGCGCATCGATATAGGCGAGATACTCCTCCCCGCTAAGGCCAACGGCGGCAATTTCATAGCAGAAGGCCTCCCGGCCTCCGGCCGTCGGAATCAGTGCCAAGCGGCTGGATCGCACCTGCAGCAGGGGGCTGACGCTCTCCCGCGCCTGCTGCTCGCCGTAGGTGGCGGCCGGCAGCGTGCGCTCATGGTGGTTCATGATATACCCGCGCGCATCGAAGAAGACGACCCGGCCGCTGTCGAGCGCAACTCCCACCTTGATAAGGTCCGGATAGCAGATGACCCCCTGCTGGTAGTAGGCGAAATTGATGGTCAGAATATTGCAGGCGGTTTCATAGTAGGTTTCCTTCAGCGAGGAGAGGCCGAGATAGGCCAGATACCGCAGGGCGCTCTCGCGGGCCTGCTCTTCGCTGACGGACGCCTCGGGAGCGATGGCCCTCCCATCCACCATATAGCAGGGGAAGCCGCCGTCGCGCGTGATGCCGATAACCGTTTCCCCTGTTTTGAAGGTATAAAGCGGGAGGCGGGAGCGCTCGTCCTCCCCATCCTCTAAAAGCTCGGGGGAGCAGAACGCGCAGGCGGCGGCTGCCTTTCGGGCAACCTCCCGGCTGATGGTCGGCCGCCCCTCGGTCAGCCGCGGGGATCGCTCGAGCAGGTGGTCGGAAAAGGGCCCGTCATAAATCAGGGTGGGGTAGCCGGAAAAGCTCTCCTCGATCTGCGCAAACCCGTTTTCCGAAACGCCGGCCTGCGGCGCGGTATCCGGGGAAGAGGGGGAATCCGGCCCGCTGGCGGATGAAACGGCATCCGCTAAGGACAGCTGGCCGAAGGCCGCCCGGCTCTGGATTTCGCAGAGCTGCGTCTGCAGTGCCTGCGCATATTCGAGCAGGCTAACGAGCGTATCCTGATAGCTTCCCGGCGTCTGCTCCTCCCGCGCAGCGCGCAGGGCATAGTCCCCCACCTGGGAAAGAAAGCGGTAGGCGCCATAGAGCTCATCCTGTCCCGCAGGCAGGGAGGAGAGAGCAGCCTTCGCTTCGCCCGCCTGCTTTAAAAGAAGGGCGCAGAGGATGGCCTCGTGCTGCTCCCCGGCCGCATGCAGCTGCTTTTCCAGTGAGAGGGAGATGCCGCCCACCAGATCGGCGGCATCCTGCAGCGCGCGCTGGTAGAGCGTTTCCAGCTGGTGGCGGTAGAGGTTTCGTTCGCGCCAGGTATGAACGGTGAAGCTGAGCAGTACGCAGAGCGCGGCCGCGGCGTAGCTGAAAATGCGTATGGCGCCCCTTCGGGTAAATGGGTACATGGCATTTGGTCCTTTCTTTGGCCGGCGTTTTGGCCTTTTGCTGTTAGATTTCCCGGAAAAAGAAGGTTTATGAATGGCGCCAGACCGCTAGAAACCGACGCGAAGAGAGACAGAATATGAATGAAGTCTGAATAATTTCGGCCTGCCATTTGAATATAGGCGATAAATGCGGTATAATAGGAGCTGGCAAAAACAGTTCTGTTTTTGCCAGCTCCTAAGGAAAAAGCGCTTTCGGGCCAGGACGACGGCCCGAATTTCGCGCTGGGGCGCGAAAACGCACTTTTCCGGTTTCTGCAAACCGGTCATGCGTTCTGACAGCCCCGACAGCCGGCAGTTTATTAGCCGGGATGCTGGAAAGGACCGGGGGGACCAGCCGTTTTTTCTGCCTGTCCGAAGAAAGGGCGGAGGATTCCGCCGAAGGGCGCTCCGCTGCGGTGAAAACCGGGGGAGGGGCGGTATTTCGGTGCAAAAATATTGAAGGAGGGCCCACATGGCCGCCGAAGGAAACACCATCTATCTCGATAATGCCGCGACCACCCGCTGCGATCCCGAGGCCGCGCAGCTGGTTATGCAGATGCTGACCAGGGAATATGGCAATCCCTCCTCGCTGCATGCGATGGGCTTTCGGGCCGAGCAGCAGGTGGAGCGCGCGCGCGCGCAGGTGGCGGGGCTGTTAAAAAGCGACCCAAAGGAAATTCTTTTTACAAGCGGGGCCACCGAGAGCAACAATCTGGCCGTTATCGGCGGTGCCCGGGCAATGCGCCGGCGCGGCAGCCGGATAGCGGTTTTTGCCGCGGAGCATGCCTCGGTCCTTGAGGCGGCGCGCCATCTCGAGGCGGAGGGCTTTGAGGTGTGCCTGCTGCCGCCCGGGCCGGATGGAAGGCTCAGCCCCGCGCAGGCGGCGGAGGCAGTGGATGAAAAGACCGTTCTCTTCTGCTGCATGCTGGTCAACAACGAAACGGGAGCGGTAAACGATATCGCCGCCATTGCCGCCGCCGTGAAGGCGAAAAACCCCCGCACGCTTTTTCACTGCGATGCGGTGCAGGGGGCGGGCAAGCTGCCGCTGAGCCTCAAAAAGCTGCCGGTGGATACGCTCAGCCTGAGCGGGCACAAGCTTTATGCGCCCAAAGGGGTGGGCGCGCTCTTTATCCGCAGCAGGGTGCGGCTGCTGCCGCTTCTTTATGGCGGCGCCCAGCAGGGCGGGCTGCGTCCCGGCACCGAGAACACCGCCCATATCGCGGCTCTGGGCCTTGCCTGCGAGCGCGCCGGCATGAAAATGCAGGAACGCTTCGAGAAAGCACAGCAGCTCTGCCGCATTTTCCGGGAAAAAATTCTGCAGGTAGAAGGAGCATGCATCAATTCCCCGACGGATGCGTCACCTTATATTGTGAATGTCTCTATCCCCGGGCTGCGCAGCGAAACGCTGCTGCACTTTCTGGAGAGCCGGGGCATCTTCGTTTCGAGCGGATCGGCCTGCAAAAAGGGGGCGCGCAGCCATGTGCTTTCAGCAATGGGGCTTTCTCCCGAGCGGGTGGACAGCGCGCTGCGCATCAGCTTCTGCCCGGACAATATGCCGCAGGATGTGGAAAAGGCGGCCGCCTGCATAGCCGAGGGGGCGGCGACTCTGGCGCGCGCCCGCCGGTAAAAGAGAGCGGACCGATGAACTTTCAGAAGAAGGAGCCGGGAATATTGAAGGAAATTATCCTGCTCAAGGATGGGGAGATTGCCCTCAAGGGCCTCAACCGTTCGAGCTTTGAAGACCTGCTGATTAAAAATGTCAAGCGCAAGCTGGCCCCGATGGGGAAATGGACCTACTGGAAGGCGCAGTCCACCATCTACTGCACGCCCGAGGAGCCGATGGACCTGGAGGAGGCGCTCGAGCGGGTGAAAAAGGTGTTCGGCGTTGCCGCCTACTGCCGCGCACTGGTGACCGAAAAGAGCTATGATGCGCTGGCTGCCGCCGCGCCGGACTATCTGCGCGAAACCCTTTTAGCGGCGCGCACCTTCAAGGTGGTCGCCAAGCGCTCGGATAAGAGTTTTCCGATGCAGTCTCCCGAAATCTGCCGGGAGCTCGGCGGGCTTCTGCTCTCCCATTTCCCCCATCTGCGGGTGGATGTGGAGCAGCCGGAGGTCACCGTCATGGCGGAAATCCGCGAGCGCGGCGCCTATCTGCATGCCGGGCAGCAGCCCGGGGCGGGCGGCATCCCGGTCGGCAGCTCGGGGAGAGCGGCGCTGCTCATCTCGGGCGGCATCGATTCCCCCGTCGCCGGGTGGATGATGGCCAAAAGGGGAATCGAGCTTTCAGCCATTCATTTTGAATCCCCGCCCTATACCAGCGAGCGGGCGCGCCAGAAGGTCTTCTCGCTGATTGAAAAGCTCACCCCCTGGTGCGGACGCATACGCTGCTATGTCGTGCCCTTTACCCGCATTCAGGAGCAGATTAAAGAGGGCTGCCCGGAGGAATATTTTACGATTATCATGCGCCGGTTTATGATGCGCATTGCCGATACCCTCGCCCGGCGGGCGAAAATGGGCGCGCTTATTACCGGGGAGAGCGTCGGCCAGGTGGCCAGCCAGACGATGCTGGCCCTCGGCTGCACCGATATCGTTACCCGCCTGCCGGTTTTCCGGCCGGTCATCGGGATGGACAAGCTGGAAATCGTGGAGATTGCGCGCAGGATTGACACCTATGAGACATCCATTCTGCCCTATGAGGACTGCTGTACCGTTTTTACCCCCCGCCATCCGCGCACGCGGCCGGTGCTGGAAACGGTAGAGGAAATAGAAAACCGGCTGGATGTGGCGAGCCTCTGCGAGGAGGCGGTTTCGGCCACCGTTACCCACTGGTTTAATCCCTGAAGGACAGCGCCCCAGTATGGAAGGAGGCCAAAAGGTTGATTGCGGAAATCATCACCGTCGGGCCGGCATTTACCGATGCTGCCCATGCCTATGGCCAGCCGCTTTTTGGCGAGCTGGCGCTGCTCGGTATAGAGCTGCGTTATCAGGTTCAGGCGGGCGGCTCGCGCACTCGGCTGCAGCAGGCGATGGCGCAGGCACTGCAGCGCAGCGACTGCATTCTGGTAATCGGCGGAATCGGGCTGCAGCCGGAGGATGACACCAAGGAGGTTATCTGCGAGGGGCTTTCTATCCCCTGCTCGCCGCAGACGCAGAGCTATTCCCAGCTGTGTGCCTACTATGAATCGGCCGGGCTGCCGGTACCGGCTGCTGCCGGACGCGCCTGCACGCTGCCGCGCGGTGCAGTGGTCTTCCCCGGGATAGGCGGCGGCGCGCCCGGCTGCGCCATTTCTGCGGGGGATCAGTGCATCGTTATGCTGCCCGCCTCCGAGCAGGAGGGCCTGCCGATGTTTATGAACCGGGCCTACAGCTTTCTGGCCTCCTTTGCCGGGGCAACGGTGGCCTCGCGGGTGGCGCGGGTGTTCGGCCTTTCGCCCGAGCAGGCATTTTCCCACCTGAATGATCTTTTAAACAGCCGCAACCCGGTGGTCTCCATTTATGAGCAGCATAGTGAAACCATCCTGCGGGTGACTGCCCGCGCGGGCACCCGCGCCCAGGCCTCCAACATGTGCACCCCCTATCTCAAGGAGATTGTCGGCAGGCTGGGGGAGGCGGTATATGGCATTGATGTGGATTCGCTGGAAGCGGTCGTTATTACCCATATCGGCCAGAAGCAGCAGAAGCTGGCAAGCGCCGAATCCGGAACGGGAGGGCTGCTCTCCCGCCGGCTGAATGCCGTGCAGGGCGCGCAGAGCGTCTATCCCTTCGGGCTGGCGGCCCATGCGGACCGGGTAAAGGTGCAGTCGCTGAATGTGCCGGAAAAGCTGATTAAAAAGTTTGGCCCGGTCAGCGACCGCGTAGCGGTGCAGATGGCCTATGGCGCCATGCAGGCGGGCGATACCGATATTGGCCTGGCGGTTACCGGCGTTTCCGGCGGACCGACGGCCGACGGGCAGCCGAACGGGCTTTTTTATGCGGCGGCCTGCAATAGAAGCCGGGCGGTTGTGCGCCGGCTGGCCCTGCCCTCCGGGCTGGATGCCGGCACGCTGCGGGAGACGGCCGTCTCCCATGCGCTCAATCTGGTGCGGCTGATTCTCGATTATGACCCCGATCCCTGTCCGGGCTCGGTGCCCCTTTCCGCCGCGCTGAAGGGCAAGGTGGAGCTCTGCCCGCCGCCGGAGGCCCTGCCGGATGATTTCGAGGATATGGAGTCCTCCGGACGCAGGAGGAGAAGAGCAGAAAGGCAGGAGGGAGAGCCGCGCCGCTCCGGCTGGGGAAAGGTGCGCACCGTGCTGCTCTGCCTGTTCATTCTGGTTTTTCTGGGCTCGGCGGGCTATCTCGGCCTTTATTACTGGAAAAGCTACCAGAGCCGCGCCCTTTATGATTCCCTTTCGAGCATGGCGGAGAAGGCGGTCTCTTCTGAAGCAAAGGTAACGGCGGATGATCTGCCGGATGAGTATCCGGAGGGCTATCTGCCGCGCTTTGCCTCCCTCTGGGAGCAGAACCCGGATATCCGCGGCTGGCTGAAGATTGAAGGAACGGCGGTCAGCTATCCGGTCATGCAGGCGAAGGATAATGATTACTATCTCCGGCGCGACTTTGAAAGAAAGCAGAATGACCATGGCGTCCCCTTTCTGGATTATGAGGCAGACCTTTTGCGCCCGAGCGAAAATCTGATTATTTATGGCCACAATATGAAGGATGGTCAGATCTTCGGCGAGCTGATGAACTACAAGGATCCGGAGTATATCAGGGAGCATCCGGTTATCAGCTTTGACAGCGTTTACCGCGAGGGGAAATATAAGGTGATCGGCGTATTTCTGGCGAGCACCGAGAAGGACCATGGGCCCATTTTCGAATATGAAAAATTCGTCAACGGCAGCGAGGAGGTCACCGCCTCCTTTTTGGAGCAGGTCCGGCTGCGCACAATGGTGGATACCGGCGTAGACGCAGATGAGCAGGATGAGCTTCTCTGCCTTTCCACCTGCTCCTATGAATACTGGGAGGCGCGCTTTGTGGTCGTCGCCCGCCGCATCCGCGAGGGGGAGAGCGAAAAGGTGGATACCGATGCCATCGTGCGCAACAAAAACCCGCTCATGCCGGATGTCTATTACGATATCATTAAGGAGAAGAAGCCTTCGGAATATGCAGATATGGGCGCCTGGTCGCCCGAGGATGTTGAGCCTGCCCGTCCTGCCGGCCCTGTAGGGCCGATTGGCCCGGCGATGGGCGGAAAAGATTCCAGCAGCGAACAGCAAGAAGAGGATTCCTCCGATTCGCAGGAAGAGCAGCCGGAGGAATCTTCTTCAAGCGAAGCCTCCTCGCAGGCGGCGCCTGCCTCAAGCGCGGCGCCGGTTTTGAGCAGCGCTCCCGCGTCCTCGGCTGCAGCTTCGAGCGCCTCCTCCAAGGTCTCCTCGCAGGTGGTCTCCTCGCAGGTGGTCTCCTCCGCGTCCTCTTCCTCGCAGGCCTCCTCTGCGCCCTCCTCTTCGCAGGCAGTTTCCTCCAGCAGGGCTTCCTCGCAGGAGTCTTCCTCCAGTAAGGCCTCCTCTTCGACAGCCAGTTCTTCCAGGAGCTCCTCGAGCACTTCCGGCAGCAAATCCCCCTTCCAGCTGAAGCCGGGGGAGACGGTGAATATCTTCGGCGGGAGCCGGCCTGTTGTCTCTGATGACGAGGACGATGAGGATGAGCAGACTGCCCGGCCGGATGGGGAATATACCGGCGACAGCGACCCGGACGAGGACAGCTCGCAGCCCTGGTGGGCAGATAACGACCTCGGCAGCAGCTCGAAGAGTACCAGCAGCAAGCCCTGGTGGGAGGGCAATGAGGGAACCGAATCGGTTTCCTCCCAGACACAGGACTACGATGCCGATGAAAAAATCACTGTAAATGCCAACGGCAAGAGCTACAGCGGCGCCTTTCAGGATATCGTTGCCCGCATGGTGCAGGCGGAGATGGGCTCCTCCTTCCATCAGGAGGCGCTCAAGGCGCAGGCGGTCGCCAGCGCCACCTATCTGCAGTATTATCTCGCGCGCGGGCAGACGCCCTCGATCGTTCTTTCCACCGGCTCGGTCAGCTCGAAGGTGCAAAAGGCGGTGGATGCTGTCAGCGGCGAGCGGATTTTGTATGATGGAAAACCGATTAACGCCACCTATTTCGCCTCTGCGGCCGGCTGCACCAATAACTCTGAGGATGTTTGGGACAGCACGCTGCGCTATCTGCGTAGCGTAGACAGCCCGGAGCAGGAGGATGTGCAGGAGTTTACCGTTTCCTACAAGGAGATGCGCAATCTGCTGGAGGATAAGGTGAAGATTGATATCGACCTTTTGGAGGATACCGATCCGGAGGAGTGGTTCGATATCACCTACTGCGATAACGGCGCCTATGTGCAGACGGTAAAATTTTGCGGAAAGCGAAGCAAGAGCGGCACCTGGGTGCGCTACAACCTGCTTACTAAGCTCTACAGCCATGCGTTCACCGTCCGCTATGACAGCTATGAGGAGGAATTTCTCATCACCTGCTATGGTCGCGGGCATGGCGTCGGCATGTCGCAGATGGGGGCGCAGACCCTTGCCGACGAGGAAGGGGAAAGCTACCGGGATATTCTCAAATATTACTATACCGGGGTCAGCATCCAGTAAAAGGGTCCCAACGGGAAAAAGCGCGCTGCAGGGGAAAAGGCCTGCAGCGTGCTCTGTTTTAAAAAAGGAATTTTTTCTTCATAAAAAACGGGAAGCGAGATAAAATGAAAGAGGAGAAAGAGGGCACTTTGTCCTCGCGGCGTTCGAAAAGGGCGCGCAGGAAAAAATGAAGCGGAAAGGGTGAGGGAGCTATGGGCTTTCGGCGTGCGATTGTGCTGGCGGGCGGCGGCTCTCGCGGCGCTTATCAGATAGGCGTCTGGCAGGCGCTGCGGGAGCTGGGAATCGACTATCAGATAGTAACCGGAACCTCGGTGGGCGCGCTCAACGGGGCGATGTTTGTACAGGGGGATTATGAGGCGGCGCGCCAGATGTGGCTGCGGCTGACTGCGCAGGATGTGGCCAACGTCGATCTAAGCGGTGCGCAGGATGCGCCCGACCCGGCACGGGCTGTTTATGCCGGATTTTTGCGCCAGGCGGTGGCAGGCGGCGGTGTTGATATCTCCGGTTTGGAATCGATTATGCGCGCTGTTATCGATGTGGACCGGTTTTATGCCTCCCCGGTGGATTTCGGGCTGGTGACGGTAGAATATCCTACCCTGCGGCCGGTGACCCTCTGCAAAAAGGATATTCCGGGGGAGAAGCTGTGCGATTATCTGATTGCTTCCGCTTCCTGTTTTCCCGCTTTCCCGACCAAGCTGATCGATGGGGTGCAGTTTATCGACGGCGGTTATCACGATAACCTGCCGGTGAATCTGGCTGCCGAGCTGCAGGCGGATGAGGTAATTGCCGTCGACCTGGAATCGGTGGGCGTGCGCCGGCGGGTGAAGGATGAGGCGCTTCCCGTCACGCTTATCCGGCCGGAGCATCCGCTGGGCCCGTTTCTGCTGTTTGAGCCGGACAGCGCCGGGCGCAATATGGCGCTCGGCTATCTGGATGCGCTCCGGGCTTTTAAAAAGGCGGAGGGAGGCTTTCTGAGCTTTTTGCCGGGAGAGCCCCGCCGGCTGCTGGAGGAGGCGATGCCGGTGCTCGAGCAGGCGGAAAGCTGGCTGGAGGAAAGGATGATGAATCTTCTGCCGCTCAGGCGCCGGGAGAAGGGAGAGGAACGGTTTTTGCAGGCCATTCAGCAGCTGGGCCAGTGGTATGAGCTGGATGTGACCGTTCTTTACACGGCGCACAGCTTTTGCTATGAGCTGCTGCTGCGCTTTAATGCGCAGGAGATTGAGCCGGCCGCCGGGATTGCCGAGGTGTTTTCCCGCTCCGGAACAGCCCTGCAGCTTGCTCAGCAGCTTTCTGAATTTGGCCACCGGCAGCTCTGCGAATTTGTCTATTCCCGCCTGCGGGATTATGCGCTCGGTAGCGGCGAAAAAAGGGAGCTTGCACGCATAGCGGCGGTTTTGCAGAATGAAACGGCAGCGGCGATGCTGGTTTTTGCGCTGAAAAAGGTGCTGGCAGAGCCATAAAAGGATTTTTCCACCGTTTGCCTGTGGAAATGTGGAAAGGGAGCTGTTGCAAAATGCTCGCATTTTGCAACAGCTCCCTTTCTGAAAAACGGTTTTTGACTCCACAAAAGTCAAATTTCGCCCGCCTGTCGCGGACGAAACCGCCCTTTTTCCGGTTTCTGCAAACCGGAAAAATATTTTGCAGCGCGCCCTTTTGAAAAAACACTTTCGGGGCAGGATTATGGCCCCGAATTTCGCATCTTTTGGCGCGGAACCTCATTTTTCCGTTTCCTGCAGGCCGGAATAAAAATTTTGCAACACACACATTTTTCTTTGGCCCGCCGGTGTTGAAGGACGGATATCGGCGGGTTTATGAGTTTTTATTGCGTGGCAGCGAAAAATCTGTTAATATAGTAAATAAATATGGGGAAAATCGGGATGCTTTCGTCGGAATTTGCAGAAAAGAGGAAGCGATATGAAGCGTGGCTTTTTAAAAACACTGTTATTTTCCAATTTTTTGATATTGATGTTTGCCATCTTCATCGCCTTCTTTGCGGTTTCCTCCTATCAGGCGAACATGAAGCGGCAGATTGAGGACTATAACCGCATCTATCTCTCCCAGATTAAAAACACCTTTGATGAGCGGCTGGTTACAGCGGGGGATATCATCAACAGCATATCGATGGATATGTCGGTGCAGAGTCTGGTCTTTCAGAAAAAGATTCCGGATAAATATGAGCGCTACACGGCGCTGGAGGTAAGAAACAAGCTTTCGAGCTATGTCAGCTCCCATACCAGTATTGATTCCATCATCGTTTACTACAACTATTCCGATCTTACGATTACCAATTCAACCGTTTACCGCTCGCAGGAGGAATTTTTTGAACTCTCGAGCTGCGCCTACTGGCGCCCGGAGGACTATGGCCGGATGCTGGAGGATGTCGGCTACCTCAAATATGTAGGGAGCGGACCGGCGGTAGAGAAAAATATTTATACGGTCATTAAGCCTATTCCTCTGGGGAGCATGCGGGCGAACACCGGTTATGTGATTGTAAATTTTTACTACACCTTTCTTCAGGATATGGTGGAGGACCTGGGCAGCACCGGCAAGGGCAGCGTTCTGGTGATGGATAACCGGGATAACATCGTTTTGCAGACGGGGGATCTGCTGCTGGATGAACGGTCGGCCCGGCGCATCCGGCAGTCCCCGGCCAATGCGATTGAATATCTGAAAATAGGCACAGAGCGCTATCTGGTCTGTCATCTGCTTTCGGGCAGCACCCGCTTCCGCTATTTTTTCCTGCTTCCGGAGAGCAGCTTTTCCCGGCCGGGGGTCAACGTTCTGCTGGTGCTGGTATCGGTGCTGACCATCTTTTTAGGAATTATCTTCTGCATCATCAGCGCCAAGCGCAACGCCAACCCCATTGAGCGCATTACCGAGCTCATCCGCCAGCGCGGTCTGGTTCCGGCAGATGCCGGCAGCTGTGAGAGCGAAATTGAATTTATCAACCGCTCTACCCTGCGCGCACTGAACGAATACACGGCACTGAAAAATGAATATGCCCGCCAGATCCCCATTTTGCAGTCCAACATGATTTCCACCCTGCTGCGCGGCGGCTTTACGAGCGAGGCGGATATCCGCGCGGGGCTGCGCTCTATCGGCATGGAGATGGAATATGGGCGGTATGCCGTCATCCTCTTTCAGTTTCAGGCGGGCAGCACCGGAACGGTTCTGGAATACAGCTGGCTGAATGTAACGCTGAAAAATATCCTTTTTGACCTGTTCTCCAGCGATGGCAGCCTGTATCTGTGCGATCTGGATATCGGGCGCATCGGCGCCATTCTGAATACCGACTCTATGCTGGAGCGGGAGAACCTGATTTCCCTGATAGAGGGGCTGATCCGCAGCCTGCGGGAGCAGCATGGCGTTCTGGTAACGGCGGTGATAGACGGGGACTGCGGCGACCTTAAGCAGGTGCCCGAGCTTTACCGCCACTGCGCGCAGATGATAGACTATCAGCTTTTCCACCATCCCGGCCGCTGCGCCTTTTACTCGGAAACTGGCCGCTACAGCTATTCCTACCTCTATTCCAGCGAAATGCAGGGGCTGCTGACCGCCGGCATCAAATCCGGCAACCTTTCGCAGGCGCTTCATACGCTCGACAAAATCTGCGAGGACAATTTGAAATACAGCCTCCCTATCGAGGTGATGAAAAGCCTGTTCATCGATTTGGTCGGTACGCTGACGAGCGCGGTATCCGCCATGGGGATGGATGTGGGGTTTCTTTATGCGAAAAGCGGCGGGGAGAGCCCGGTGGAGGACCTCATCCGTTGCGAAAATTTCAGCGAAATGAAGCAGCGGCTGTATGAGCTGTATACGGCGGTAATAACCGTTGTCTCCGAGCGCCGGCGCAGCCAGAGCAGGCCGCTCATCGAGTCGATTCTCGCCTATATCGATGAAAACTATGCCGACCAGGCGCTGAGCCTTAATCTGGTGGCCGCCGCCTTCAGCCTCAACGCCTCCTACCTCTCCACCTATTTTAAGCGCTATTATGGCGATACCTTCATCAACTATGTCAATACCGTCCGCCTGCGCCATGCCAGGGAGCTGCTGGAAAATACCGATGCGCATATCTCGGAGATTGCCGCCCGGGTGGGATACGGCAACAGCGGGATTTTTATCAACAACTTTAAAAAGGCCTTTCATATGACTCCCGGCAGCTATCGCGGGAGGCCCGGTCCGCCGGAGGAGGGCAATTAACCCCGTAGACCATTGAAAAAAACGCTGCAATCGAACAGAATAGGTTCGATTGCAGCATTTTTTCTGGGAAAGCTATCTAAAAAATCCATAACCAAAGAAAACGCTATCCGCTTTCTAAAGAATCCAATATCCATCTAAAATATAAAATATTTACAAAATGATTCTGAAAATATAGACTTTATTAAGCAAGACGCTACAAAACACCAATCTTTAAATGATGGAGGGAAAATGATGATGACGAAACGCAGATGGCTTGCAGCCGCGCTGACCCTCTCGCTGGCAGCTTCGGCTTTTTCCGCTTGCTCCTCCGGGAAGGGAAGCGCTTCCTCCGCGCCGCAGCCGGCGCCTGGCGGCAGCGCACCGGCCTCCTCAGCCGCGCAGGGGGAGACCGAGGCGGATGGGGCGCTCACCGAGCTGCATTTCCCGATCACCGAAAAGCCGATTACCTTAACCTGGTTTTATGAGTTGGATGGGAAGACAAGCGTAACCAAAAAGTCCTATGGGGAGGTGGCCGCCTACCAGAAGCTGGAGGAACTGACCAACATCCATATTGAGTGGCAGCATCCGCCTGTCGGGCAGACCAAGGAGCAGTTTAACCTGATGATGGCCTCCGCCGACCTTGCCGATATCGTTTTCTATGATTGGAGAAACGGCTATCCCGGCGGCGCGACCAAGGCGCTCTCTGAAAACCTGATTCTCCCGCTCAACGACCTGATTGAGAAGTATTCCCCCAACATCCGCCGGGTGATTGAGGAGAAGCCGGAATTCGGCAAGGATTTAAGAACGGATGAAGGGTTCTACTACTGCTATCCGGGCGGCAGCTATGAGCTTTACCAGCGATCGGCCGAGCTGAAGCCTGCCTTCCGCACCTTTGGCTGGCAGATACGGCAGGACTGGCTGGACAAGGTGGGGCTGGATGTGCCGGAAACGATGGACGAGTGGTATGAGGTGCTGACCGCCTTTAAAACGCAGGACCCGAACGGAAACGGCCAGGCGGATGAAATCCCGCTCATCCACAAGGGCAACGACATCAACCAGTGGCTGCGCGCCTGGGGGAGCTACTATGGCTTCTATCTGGAGGGCGATACGGTAAAATTCGGCCCCTATGATCCGGTTTACCGCGATTTTCTGGAGACGATGAACCAGTGGTACAGCGAAGGGCTGCTGGATGTCGACTATGTCACGACCGACGGCAAGCAGTTTGATGCCAAGGTCAGCGGCAGCATTGCCGGCGCCTGGACGGGCGCTACCTCCGGCACGCTGGGACGCTTTGTACAGCTGATGAAGGAGAAGGAGCCCACCGCTAAAATTACCGGTACGGTGCAGCCCTATGTTTCCGGCGGCAAGCCCTATAACTTTGACGGGGCCTCCTTCTATCCGGTAGAGGCGCATGGCGCAGCCATCAGCGCAAAGTGCAAATATGCGGTGGAGGCAGCCCAGCTGCTGGACTTCGGCTTCTCGGAGGAGGGCGATGCGCTCTATAATTGGGGCATTGAGGGCGAGAGCTATACGAATGACAACGGCGTCTTCACCCTAACCGAGAAGATTACCAACAACCCGGACGGCCTTTCGCTTGACCAGGCGCTTGCGCAGTATGCCCCCGGCGCGAACAACGGCGTTATGTTTAACTCCAACTCGCTGTGGAACCAGCGCATGTGGCTGCCGGAGCAGCAGGAGGCGGTCAGCCGCTGGAGCGTTGGAAGCGGGGAGAGGATTCTGCCGCCCATCTCGCTTCTGACTGATGAGAGCTCGAAGGTTGCGGATATCATGAACAAGGTCAACACCTATACCGATGAGATGCTCAACAAGTTCATTATGGGCATCGTTCCGCTGAGCGAATTCGATGACTATGTGAAGAACATTCAGGATATGGGGATTGAAGAGGCGCTGGTCATTGAGCAGACCGCTTACGAGAGATATAAGAACCGCTGAACAGGGCACGGCCTGCCGCCGCGGGGAGATTCCCCGCGGCGGGCAGGTTCCCAAAAAGGAGGCAAGAGGGATGCTTCAAGCTGCACCCGCCCGAAAGCCGGGGCGCTTTTCCCAATTCTGGGGCCGGCTGAGGCTGGATTTTAAAAGGAACCGGGCGCTGTATCTGCTCGCCATACCGGTAGTGGCCTATTACCTCATCTTCTGCTACCTGCCCATGTATGGGGCGAGCATTGCCTTTAAGGATTTTTCCGCTGGCAGGGGTATTTTGGGCAGCCCCTGGGCGGGCTTTAAGCACTTTGCCGCGTTCTTTCAGGATATCTACTTTTTCAGGATTCTGCGCAATACCGTTCTGATTAATCTTTATCAGCTGATTTTCGCGTTCCCCATTCCGGTTCTTCTGGCGCTGCTGATAAACGAGATACGCAGCCTGCGCTTTAAAAAAACGGTGCAGACGGTTATCTACATGCCGCATTTTATCTCCGTTATGGTGATCTGTGGGCTGATTCTGGATTTCACCGCTCGAAACGGGCTGATTAACGATGTCATCGCCCTCTTTGGCGGGGAACGCACCAATATTATGCTGGAGGCATCCCTCTTCAAGCCGGTCTATGTGCTCTCCGGCATCTGGCAGGAGGCGGGCTGGGGAACGATTATCTATCTGGCAGCGCTGACCGGGGTGGACCAGGAGCTGTATGAGGCAGCGCGCATTGATGGGGCGGGGCGGCTGCGGCAGATGCTGAGCATCACCATCCCCTGCATTATGCCCACCGTTGTCATCATGCTCATTCTGCGCATCGGCAACATGATGAACGTGGGGTTTGAGAAAATTATCCTTCTGTATAACCCCACCATCTATGAAACGTCGGATGTAATATCCTCCTATGTCTACCGCAAGGGCCTGCTGGATTTTAACTACAGCTTCAGCGCCGCGGTCGGCCTGTTTAACTCGGCCATCAACTTTGCACTGGTACTGGCGGCCAACCGCATCAGCCGCGCGGTGAATGAAACGAGCTTGTGGTAGGCTGCAGCGAAAGGGGAGGGGAAAAGACAAAATGAAAATAAAAACCACACCGGCTGAAAAGCTGTTTACCGCCGTCAATACGGTGTTCATGCTGCTTCTCATGGTGGTTACCCTCTATCCGCTTGTCTATGTGGCGTTTGCCTCGGTGAGCAGCCCCGAGGAGATGGTTCGCCATACCGGCATTCTGCTGCGGCCGCTGGGCTTCACCACCGGGGCCTATAAAATGGTGTTCGATAACCCGATGATTTTGCAGAGCTATGGGAACACCCTTTTTTATGTCCTCGCGGGAACGGCGCTCAACATCGTAATGACGACGCTGGCGGCCTTTCTTCTGTCCCGGCGCAGCTTTATGATTAAAAACGCGCTGATGATGTTTGTGGTGTTCACCATGTTTTTTAACGGGGGGCTCATTCCGAACTATCTGATTGTGCGCTCGCTGGGGCTGTATAATACCAGGCTGGCGCTGATACTGCCCACCGCCATCAGCACCTATAACCTCATCATCATGCGCACCTCGCTTTTAGCGCTGCCGGCAAGCCTGGAGGAATCGGCAAAGATAGATGGGGCGAGCGAGCTGACGGTGCTGATAAAAATCATCCTGCCGCTGTCGATGCCCATCGTCGCCGTTATGATTCTTTTCTATGGCGTTGGCCACTGGAACAGCTGGTTTAACGCGATGATCTACCTGCGCAACCGGGAGCTCTATCCGCTGCAGCTGATTTTGCGGGAAATTCTGATTTCCAGCAGCACCGACAGCATGCTGACCAACCTCTCTACCTCGGTAGATAAGGAGCCGGTGAGCGAAATCGTCAAATATGCCACCATTATGGTGGCCACTGTCCCCATTCTGCTGGTCTATCCGTTTCTGCAGAAATATTTTGTCAAAGGCGTCATGATCGGCGCCGTAAAGGGCTGAACGGCTAGGAGAGAGCGGATAAGGGGATTTAAATAAACAGACTGAAGGAGGAAGAAAAATGAATCCGGTAAAGCTGGGCGTTATCGGGCTCGGCAATATGGGCTCGAGCCACCTGCGCTACCTCTGCCAGATGCAGACGGTGAAGATTGCGGGGGTGTGCGATATCATTCCGGAAAAGACGGACCGCTTTGCGCAGCTCTATCAGACCCGGGCGTTTTATAGCCACCGGGAGATGCTGGAGAGCGGTGAGGTGCAGGCGGTGATTATCGCCGTTCCGCACTATGACCATGTGCCGATAGCGGTGGATGCCTTCGAGCGCGGCATCCATGTGATGACCGAAAAGCCGATTACTGTCCATGTCAACGGGGCCAAAAGGATGATTGCCGCCTATGAGAAGGCCAAAGAGCGCCTTCCGAAGCTGGTTTTCGGCATTATGTTTCAGGAGCGCACACTGCCCTGCTATCGGAAAATCAAGGACATTCTGCAGGGGGGAGAATTGGGCAGGCTGACCCGGGTCACCTGGATTAACACCACGTGGTTCCGTTCCCAGGCCTACTATGACAGCGGCGGGTGGCGCGCTACCTGGGCGGGAGAGGGCGGCGGCATTCTCACCAACCAGTGCCCGCACAATCTGGATATGTACCACTGGTTGTTCGGCATGCCCGAGAGGGTTAACGGCTTTGCGCATATCGGCAAGTTCCATGATATCGAGGTGGAGGATGAGGTCACCGCCTACATGGAGCACGAAAACGGCATGATAGGGCACTTCATCGTCACCACCGGCGAGTGCCCCGGCACCAACCGATTTGAAATCGTCGGCGAAAACGGCACGCTGGTCTGGCACCGGGGGGAGATGCTCCTCTACCGCAACCGCGTTTCGATGCTCGACTACTGCCGCACGACCAACCAGGGCTTCGGCGCGGTGGAAAACTGGGAGACCCATATCCCGGTGGATATGAACCAGCCGCAGGGGCACCGGGTGGTGACCGAGCGGTTTATCCGCTCCATCCAGACGGGGGATATCGACCTGATTGCCAACGGCACGGAGGGGCTAAACCCCGTCATGCTCGCCAACGGCATTATGCTCTCCTCCTTTGAGGAGCGGGCGGTGTATTTCCCGCTTAATGGGGACGCCTATGAGAAAAAGCTGCAGGAGCTTATTCAAAATTCCCGCTATGAAAAGAAAACCTCCGGCAGCGCGCAGATAGATTTCGAGAAATCACTGACCAGATAGAAAAGAGCGCGCTGCAAAACTTGCGTTTTACAGCGCGCTCTTTCGAAAAAACGCTTTCGGGGAAAACTTGCGCCCCGAATTTCGCGCCTTCCGGCGCGAAAGCGCCGTTTTTTCCGGTTTCTGCAAGCCGGAATAAAGGCTGCGGCAGTTCTCTCAGGTTGCCTGTCCGGCGAACTGGGTCATATACAGCTCATAGTAGCGCCCCTTCTGCTGCAGCAGCTCCCGGTGGTTGCCGGTCTCCACAATCCTGCCCTCATCCATGACGACGATGACGTCCGCATCCTGAATGGTGGAAAGCCGGTGGGCGATGATGATGCTCGTTCGCTCGTGCATCAGGCGCACCATCGCATCCTGAATATTCTTTTCGGTGCGGGTGTCGACGCTGGAGGTGGCCTCATCGAGAATGAGGATTTTCGGGTCGGCCAGAAATGCCCGGCCGATTGAGAGCAGCTGGCGCTGACCCTGCGAAAGATTGGTGCCCGACTCGGAGAGCAGGGTGTCGTAGCCGTCGTGCAGCCGGCAGACCATCGCATGGCAGTTGCTCATTTTGGCTGCCTGCACCATCTGCTCATCCGAAGCCGCCAGATTGGAATATTTGAGGTTGCCGCGGATGGTATCGGAAAAGAGGATGGTGTCCTGCAAAACGATGGCTGTGCTCCTGCGCAGCGCATCGCTGCCGATATCGCGGATGTTGACGCCGTCTATGAGGATCTCTCCGCTGTCGATATCATAAAAGCGCATCAAAAGGTTGACAACGGTCGTCTTCCCGCTACCGGTCGCGCCGACGAGCGCTACCTTCTGCCCGGCATGCACCGTGAGGTTAAAATCGTGCAGCACCGGCTTTCCGGGTACATAGGAGAAATTGACGTTTTTAAAGGAGACAACCCCGCGGCTCTGCTCCATCGTCCCCTTTCCGCTCTTATCCTCGGGGGGCTCCTCGAGAATGGCGAAAACCCGCTCCGCGCCGGCGATGGCCGTTTGAATCTGCCCATAGAGCTGGGCAATTTCGTTGATCGGGCGGCCGAACTGCTTGGCATAAACGATAAAGGCGGAGATAACGCCGATGGAGATCATACCCCTGAGCGCGAAATAGCCGCCCATCGCCGCGATAATCACAAAGCCGATGTTGCTGATGAGGTTCATCACCGGCCCCATCGATCCGCCCAGAATTTCCGCTTTGATGCCGGTGGTGGTCAGCTCATCCGAAATGGCGTTAAACTCCTCGATGACCTTCTCCTGCCGGTTGTAGGCGACCACCGTATGGTAGCCGCTCACCATCTCCTCCACGCTGCTGTTGAGGCTGCCGAGCAGCTGCTGGCGCTTTCTGAAAAAGCGGCGCATCGCGCCCGAGAGGTATTTGGTGGCAATAACGTTGAGCACCACCGTCAGGCAGGAGAGAAGCGCCAGCTGCCAGCAGTAGCTGAGCATCATGACAACGGTGCCTAAAATGGTCAGAATGCCCGAGACCAGCGAGCCCAGAGACTGGGCGACCGTGTTGGAGATGTTTTCCACATCGTTGGTCATCCGGCTCATAATGTCGCCGTGCGCATGGGTATCGAGATAGCGGATGGGGAGGTTGACAATCCGGTCGAAAAGCTCCTCGCGCATCCGGCGCACCAGCCGCTGGCTCAGGCGGGCGCTTAACAGGCTCTGAAAGAGCGTTCCGACGGCATAGAGCAGGTAAAGGGCAATCATCGTCAGCAGAATGGGGGTCAGCTTATCGAAGGCGCGGGCGGTGATTTCATCAATGGCGCGGCTCTGCAGCCGCGGGGCATATACCGAACAGATGACCCCCGCACTGACAATCAGAATGAGCACGAGAACGCTTGTGCGCTCCTGCTGAAAGTAGCGCAGCAGCTTGGTGACCGTCTTTTTCCCATCCATTGGTTTTTCGACAGGCATTCCCCGGCCTCCCGGACCGCGGCGGCCCGGACCGGGTATATCCATCTCTTTCGGCGGCTCCTTAGGCATTCGGCTCATCCCCTTTCTTCAGCTGAGAATTGTAGATATCTTGATAGATGGCGCAGCTTTTCATCAGCTCCTCGTGGTTGGCGCAGGCGGCAATGCGGCCGTTGTCGATAACGGCGATGCGGTCGGCGCTTTTCACCGAGGCGATGCGCTGGGCGATGATGATTTTGGTTGCCCTGCTGCTGCGCTTTCCGAGCGCCGCATACAGCTGCGCCTCGGTTTTAAGGTCAAGGGCGCTGGTGGCATCGTCAAAAATCATCACCGGCGCCTCCTTTAACACCGCCCGGCTGATGGCAACCCGCTGCTTCTGCCCGCCGGAGAGGCTGGCACCCATCTCGGAAACGGCGGTCTCATAGCCTTCCGGCTGGTGGGCGATAAAGCTGGCGGCCTGGGCGGTTTCGGCGGCAGCCTCAATCTCTGCCTGCCCGGCCTGCTCCCGGCCCCAGCGGATGTTGTCGGCAATGCTCATATTGAACAGCTCGCTTTTCTGCAGTGCAATGGCAATCCGGCTGCGCAGCTGCTGCAGCGGGTATTCCCGCACATCCACCCCGTCAAGCAGAACGGCGCCCTCGCTCACGTCATAAAACCGGGGGATGAGCCCCACCAGCGAGGATTTGCCGCTGCCGGTCGCGCCTAAGATTCCGAGCGTTTCGCCCGGATGGATGGTAAGGCTGATATGTTCAAGCACCTTCTCTCCGCTCCCGCCCGGATAGGAGAAGGAGACATTGCGAAATTCGATTTCTCCCTTCGGCGTATTCGGAATGGCGGCGGTGCCGTCCGCAATGGCGGGAACGCAGTCGAGTACCTCCCGCAGCCGCTGGGCGGAGGCGCTGCCGCGCGAAATCGACTGGAAGATCATCGCCAGCATAATCACGCTGTGCATAATCTGGGAGACATAGGTGATAGCCGCCATAATGCTGCCCGGCGTCAGCGAGCCGGACTGTATGCGCACCGAGCCCATATAGAGGATGGCGACCGTTACCAGGTTCATCAGAATATTCATCAGCGGAATCATGTAGGAGAAGAGGGTCAGAATGTGCAGCTGGGTATCGACCAGCTCGCCGTTGGCCCTGCCGAAGCGGTCCTTTTCATAATCCTCGCGCACATAGGCCTTCACCGTGCGCGCGCCGGCGACGTTTTCCTGCACAACGCTGTTCACCCGGTCGAGCTTTTGCTGCAGCGCTGCAAAGATGGGGCTCACCTTGCGGATAAAGAAGAGGATAATCAGCAGAACGACCGGCAGCGCGCAGCCGATGACGGCGCCGAAGGACAAATCGAGCGTCACCATGCAGATGATGCCGCCGCCGAAGAGCATAAAGGTGCGCACAAACCCGCGGATGGCCTGCATCACGAAATTCTGCACCTGGGTAACATCGTTGGTGACGCGGGTGATAAGCGAGCCGGTGGAAAAGCGGTCGGTCTGCTGGAAGGAGAGCGACATAATTTTCTGAAAGCAGTCCTTGCGCACATCGTTGCCAAACGACTGCCCGCACAGATTGGCGAACACGCCGGATAAAACACCGCAGCTGCCGCCGACGGCCAGCAGCCCGATCATCTGCAGCCCGGTCACCAGAATGAGCCGCATGTTCCCGATGCCCCCGCTCGAGAGGCCGAGCACCCCTTCATCGACAATTGTGCTCATCAGCTGCGGCTGCAGAAGGTCTACCAGCACCTCGCCCACCATAAACAGCGGGGCGAGCAGCGCATACAGCCAGTATTTTTTCAGGTATTTGAACAAATTGTTGCCCCCTTTTTCAGTTTTCCGGCGCCCGGATGGTTAAAAAGGCTGCCGTCGTACTCAGTCCGCCAGGCGGCGAGCAGCTTTCCCAAAAGAAGCCCCAGCTGCTGCTGCTCTTCGGGAGACAGTGGGAGAAACAGGCGCTCATCCAGCTCCTGCCGCCTTTTCTCCCGCTGCAGGATAAAGCGCTCCCCCTCGCTGCTGATTTTCAGCAGAATCTGCCGCCGGTCCTTTTCGGAGCGCTCCCGCAGAATCAGCCTACTGTCTTCCAGCTTGCCGACCAGCTCACTCATCGACCCGGACTGAATGCCCAGCATTTCCTGCAGCTGCTTTTGCGCCAGCTGCCCGTTTTCCCGCAGAATGCGCAGAATGCGCGCCTGCCCGTGCCCGCCGCCTCCGCGGTGATGGAGAAAATGCCCGCAGAGCTCCAGCTGCATCAGCAGTTCCCGATTTTCCCCGCCTTCCATAGGCCGCTCCCTTCTCTTCCAGCTTCATTACCTGATTATTTTAGCCTTAGAGGGGAAATTTGTCAAGGCACCTAGATAATTTTTTTCTTCTTTTGGCAGCTGGATGTTTTCTGTTTTGCCGCTGCCTGGTTGACATTTTAGGCGGCAGGTGGTAGGATAATCTCATCTACTGTTTATTAAACAGTAGATGAGAAAAGGCAGCTCCGGTTTCCGATCGGGGAGGGAGAAGTCTTTACTTTCTAAAAGAAGGGCAGGTCAGGCAGATGAAGAGAGGGATACTGTGGGCCGGGCGGGCGGCGGCCAGCGGGGAGGAATATCTGAAGCGGCTGGGCGGATATCTGCTCTGGTATTTTCCAGCGAACCAGACAATGGAGATTTTGACGGACTATCGGGAGTATTTTGCGCAGGAGGAGCCGGCGCAGGGCCTTTCGCGCTGGGGAACGCCGGAGCAGGCGCTTTTTAGCCTGCTGGCGGAGAATGCCGGGGCGAAGGGTTATTTTTATAAAAGGATTGTTTTCTGGGGGGCGCTGCTGCTGTTTTCGTTTCTCTGCCTTTGGCGGGGAGGCAGGGGCCTGCTTTTCGCCGGCCTTCTGCTGCCGCCCTCGCTGTTCGGGTTTATCCGCGGCTGGGGGAGACTGCAGCTGCAGCGGCGCTTTTTCCCGCAGGAGAGGCTGGGAAAGAGAGACCTTTTGGCCTGCTTGCCGGCGGCAGCCGCGGTTTTTCTGCTGGAGGTGCAGATGCAGCTCATCTGTCGGTATGCAGACCGGCTGCCGGTGTTTATAGGGAATATTCCTATCGGCCGGCTGCTTAGCGGGGAATGCCTTCTTCTGGGGCTGCTGTTTTTCTGCCTGGCGCTCTGGCAGCTATGGCGCGCCCTTACCCATTCGGTGAACTGTCTGTCGGGGGTTTTTCATGCGCTGGGCGCGCTGCTGTTTATTCTGGGGGTGCGGGAGGTACTCTGCTCTCTCACCTCTTCTCAGGGGCTGAGCGCGCTCATGCTGCTCCCCCTTCTCCATTATGGAATAGGGGCCGGCTTTGCGCTGGCGCTTACCGGGCTGATAAGAAGGGGAAAGAGGGCATAGCGGATGGATGCGCAGATAAAAAAGGGGATGCTGGAGATGTGCATCCTGCATTTGATAGAAAAAGAGAGCCTGTATGGCTATGACCTCATACAAAGCCTGCATACCTTTTTCCCGGAGGTAGCCGAAAGCACCTTTTATGCGATTTTGAGGCGGCTGCACCGGGAGGGGGCGGCGCAGGTTTTTGAGGGCCCGGTATCCAAGGGACCGGTGCGGAAATACTACCGGATTACCGGGCAGGGGGAAGAGCGGCTTTCGCAGCTGAAAAAGGACTGGAACGCGCTGAAAAGGGCGATAGAAGCGGTGGGGATATAGGAAGCCTTTTTTGCCTGCGGCATATTCCGGACATCCCGGGAATATGAATAAGGACAAGACAGGCAGGAAAGGGATGGGGATGCGGTGGAAAAATACCAGGGCTTAAGCTCCAAACAGGCGGGAAAGCTGCTGGAGGAATATGGGGAGAACCGCCTGAAGGCGCAAAAGAAAACCGGGGCGCTGGGAATTTTTGCGGGACAATTCCGGGATGCGCTGATTATGATCCTGCTGGCGGCTACCGTTCTCTCTGTTTTGATGGGGGATATTGCGGAGGCGCTCACCATTATTGCCATCGTTTTCCTCAATGCGCTGCTGGGTTTCCTGCAGGAATACCGCACCGAGAAAACGCTGGAAAAGCTGGGGGAGCTCTCCGCCCCCTCGGCGGCGGTCGTGCGGGATGGAGCGGTGCAGCGGGTGGATGCGCGCCAGGTAGTTCCGGGGGATATTCTGCTCCTGCAGGCGGGCGCACGGGTGGCGGCGGATGCCGAGGTGCTCGAGAGCACCGGCCTGATGTGCGATGAATCGATGCTTTCCGGGGAATCGGCAGGGGTTGAAAAGCAGCCGGGCAGCGGCGCGGCCGGAAAAGTATATATGGGCACGCTCGTTACGCGCGGAAAGGGCGTCTGCCGGGTGACGAAGACCGGCCAGCAGACCGAGATGGGCGGCATCGCCGGTATGCTCGGCTCGATTGAAACCCAGCAGACCCCGCTGCAGAAGCGCCTTGCCCAGCTGAGCAAATGGATCGGCATCGGCTGCCTTTTCATCTGCGGGGCGGTAGCGCTCACCGGCATTTTGCGGGGCGAGCCGGTGATGGATATGTTGCTGACCGGTATTTCTCTCTCGGTGGCGGCGGTGCCGGAGGGGCTGCCGGCAATTGTGACGATTGCGCTGGCCCTCTCGGTCGGGCGGATGGTGAAAAGAAACGCGCTGGTGCGCAGGCTGCATGCGGTGGAAACACTCGGGTGCGCCAACGTCATCTGCTCGGATAAGACGGGGACATTGACCGAAAACAAAATGACCGTTACCCGGGTGCGCACCCCACAGGCCAGCTACGAGGTTTCCGGCTCCGGCTATCGCTGCGAGGGGGAGCTGACCCGCGGCGGACGCCGGGCGGATACCGGGCAGGACCCGGCGCTTCTGCGGCTGCTGGAAATTGCCGCTGTCTGCAACAACGCCTCCCTATCTCCGGGGCGGGGGGGACGCCAGAAGAAGGGGCAGCCGGAGATTTTAGGGGAACCGACCGAAGCGGCGCTGCTTGTGCTGGCCGCCAAGGGGGGAATCAGCCGGGAGAAGAGCGGCTATGCGGTGGAAAGGGAGATTCCCTTTGACTCCACCCGCAAGATGATGAGCGTGCTTGCGCGCGCGCCGGGCGGCGAGCGGCTGCTGATGATGAAGGGGGCGCCCGACCTGCTGCTGCAGCGGTGTACCTTCGTGCTGGAAAAAGGCGGCATACAGCCGCTGACCCCCCAGCTGCGCAGGCGGATATTGGAGGAAAACAACCGCTTTGCCGCCGATGCGCTGCGGGTATTGGGCTTTTGCTTTCGCAAGGCAGCGGCGGGCGACCTCTATGAGGGGGATATGGTCTTTGTCGGGCTGGCAGGGCTTATCGACCCGCCGCGCAAGGAGGCCTATGATGCCGTTTTAAAATGCCGGCGCGCGGGGATAAAGCCGGTCATGATTACCGGGGACCATGCGGTGACCGCCCGGGCGATTGCAAAGCAGCTTTCCATCTTCCGGGAGGGCGACCGAGTGGTGACCGGGCAGGAGCTGGATGATTTAAACGACCGGCAGTTAAAGGAGCTGCTGCCGAAAATATCCGTCTTTGCCCGAGTGACGCCTGCGCATAAGCTGCGCATCGTGCGCGCCTTCAAAGCGCAGGGCAATGTGGTGGCGATGACGGGAGACGGGGTGAACGATGCGCCTGCCGTCAAGGAGGCGGATATTGGCGTTTCGATGGGGGTGACCGGCACCGATGTCACCAAGGAGGCTGCCTCGGTCATTCTGCTGGATGATAACTTCGCAACGCTCGTCTATGCCGTTGAGGAGGGGCGGGCCATCTATCAGAATATCCGCAAGTTTATCCGTTATTTGCTTTCCTGCAACATCGGCGAGGTGTTTACCATGTTCTTTGCCATGCTCGCCGGCATGCCGGTCCCGCTCATCCCCATCCAGATTCTGCTGGTGAATTTGGTGACCGATGGGCTGCCTGCCATCGCCCTCGGGCTCGAGCCGGCAGAAAGAGATGTGATGGACCAGCCGCCGCGCGGGGCGGGGGAATCGGTCTTCTCGCGGGGACTGGCAGGCACCATCATCACCCGCGGGCTGCTTATCGGACTGACAACGGTTTCGGTTTTCGTTTCGCTGCTGCAGGGGAGCGGGAGTTTGCAGACAGCGCGCACCGGGGCGCTGCTGACCCTTGTCAGCACCCAGCTTATCCATGTTTTCGAATGCAAGAGCGAAACGCGCGGCCTCTTTTCTATCAATCCCTTTGATAATCCTGCGCTGCTTGGTGCGGCAGTCCTTTCCGCTGCTGCGATGTATTTTGCTCTTTATAACCCGTTTTTGGCGAAAATCTTCTTTACCGCTCCGCTCACTGGCAGCCAGCTTTTTATCGTTTTTTCCTGCTGCCTGGCCGTCCCGGCGGCCTCCGGGCTGATTGCGGCCGTGAAAAATGCCGGACGGCGCAGGATGCGCGGCCGTCCCGGAAAACTTGTCGGCAAAAGGGTTTGAAAGCTTTCCGGCGCTATGTAAAAAACGGGCGGCGGGCAGATCTCATCTTTTTCAGAACCACAGCCCTCAGGGGCAGAAAAGGAAAAAGGCTGCTCTCAGGGGGATTCTCCCTGAGAGCGGCCTTTTTTGCGAAAACGGGGCGTTCAGCTGTCATATTCGAACAGCTCTCCCTGTGC
Source organism: Provencibacterium sp. (assembly GCA_022792175.1). Lineage (GTDB taxonomy): Bacteria > Bacillota > Clostridia > Oscillospirales > Ruminococcaceae > Harryflintia. Next base: position 40,769 of record JAAWAN010000022.1, on the reverse strand, counting down.
GTTTTCAAAATAGAGTCTCGATAAATCCTCGCTTGCGCCATATAAAAACAGGCCCTCATGCCGCCGCATTATCTGCAGGTGCTCCTCTTTGCTGGTTTGGGTAAGCAGATGATAGGCGCGGTCGCAGCGTTTGATCCAAAGCCGCTGATATTACCCGGCGCTTAAAATGCGCCCTTCAAGATCGGCAACGCTCCCTATATGAAAGCGCCTGCACCATATAATATCGTTTCGATAAAGCTGCTGCCCGATCTCGCCTGTTACCAGCTCGTCCGTATCATAAAAAACAGGTGCCTTTACTCCCTGCCGGTATGCGGTAAATGCCCGGGTGTGTCCGTCTGTCAGCGTAAGCCTGCCGTCTCCGAAATCATGGACGGGGAGAGGTTCAAACCTGTCCATGTGCTTGGGGTCAAACCATTTCTCAATATTTTTCAGTTTCGCCTCGCTCAGATACAACTGGCTTACACCTAAATCCGCAGGCTCTATCCACCGAATGCCCTTTATCGTGTTTTCCATTGTGCGTTTTTCCTCCTGCCCGGATAAAGCAAAAATCCGACAAATCCTTTAAAAGATTTGTCGGATTCTGGTGGGAGGTGATGGATTCGAACCATCGAAGCGTATCGCAACAGATTTACAGTCTGCCCCCTTTGGCCACTCGGGAAACCTCCCCTATATGCCTGCCAGACAGGGTGGAGCTGGTGGACGGACTTGAACCCCCGACCTGCTGATTACAAATCAGCTGCTCTACCAACTGAGCTACACCAGCACAGCTTTTGCATCTGACAACGATATCTATCTTAACATACTTGTAGCGGGAAGTCAAGATATTTTCCCGCCTCTGTAAAATATTTTATCTGCCGGTCACTCGTATTTGGCAATCAGGTCATCGAGAACCTCGCGAAAATGGAGGGGCGAGACCTCACCCCGGTTCAGATCCTCCAGAATCCGTTCCACCAGGGCAGAGCAGGTAGAAATATCCTCTATGCACTCCTGCCCGTCAGAACGGACGATGCCATAGACCGTATAGTCGCTTCCTTCTATTTGGATGCGACTGCTGGTACGAAGATAAATCAAGCTGCTCATAACGCCATACCTTTCTTCAAAAATGATGTCGGTCGGCTAAAGATTCTAATAGCCTTCGATCCTGGCCTTCCAACGAAATCTCCACTAAGACCGGAGATATATTTGAAAAAGAAGGCAGCTGTGCGGCTCCGCTCTCCTTTTGGCTGCCGTGTGCCTTCTTTTCCTGAAGTATACCATATTTTTACAGAATTTGGAATGGATAGAATGAAAATAATTGCGTTAACTTACAAATTCTACAAATATATTGAATTTTTTGGAAGACAAAAGGCTATCTTTGGTTATTGTACATTATACATGAATTATGTAGGATTATATGGATTTTTTATTCCAAATATTATCAACAAGTCTTCCACAGCAGTTGAAAGTTTCATTTTGGATGCCGAGGCCTTCCAGAGCGGAAAAGGTATAAAAAAGGCCGCCTGCAGGGCTGCGAAAGAAAAGATGCGCTTTTCGCAGCTCTGCAGGCGGTTTTTATCGTTAGGGGGGGTGAAAAGAATCCATAGGTGTTTTCCCAGCGATGCAGCATCAGGGCAGCTAGGTGGAATATTTCTGAATATGCTGATAGATGGGGGATCTCAGCGCGGGAAGCGGGCGGGAGGACTGCAGCTCAAAAATAATCTGCTGCAGCTTTTTAGAGGGCAGAATAACCGAGGAGAAGCGCCGGTTTCCCTGGGTATCCATCGTTTGATAGGCCTTATCGCAGGCGGGGCCCAGGGCGGCCGCCGCTTCATAGACAGCGGCCAGCTGCTTTTTATTTAAGCGCTCACCCAGCTGATCGCTCAGGCAGAACAGATGAAAATGATAGCGATAGTTAAGGTTGATGATGATATAGTCCTTCGTCTGCTCCTCGGTCAGTGCGCTTAGCTGCAGGGTATCCGCATAGTAGAGCGCATCCGGCCCGGGAGGCTGGGAAAAATCAGCCGGCCCGATAAAGACGGAGGCATCCTCCTCCATCTCTTCGATCAGCTCCTGAATGGCTTTGCTGTCATCCGAGCGCAGCGTCTCTACGAAGCTCCCGTTTCCGCTGACCAGCGACCGCTTTCCGCCATAAGCGGCAAGATAAACCGAGTAGCCGCTCTCGGAGAGCTCCTGGCTCAGCAGCTTTTTGGTGGAGGGGGCATTCATGGCCGAGGTGAAGTGAGAATAGGAGGTGAAGATAAAATCAGTCTGCAGAACGCGCATATCGGGCGCTATCTGAAAAAACCGTTCACTGGGCATAAAAAGGATATCCGCCTTTGAATCGGTGATATCCTCCCAGTACTGCAGGGAGGCAAGCACCGTTTTTCCGGAGAGCTGATAAAGATTGTCGCAAAATTCCTGCAGCAGTGAGCAGACCGGCTGCGGAAGACTTTTTTCCACCGCAACGGCCATTTCAACCAGCGGCAGCTTTTCCGCCGGCTGATTGGCCAGCCGGCGCGTGCAGCCGCCGGCACCTGAAAGCAACAGCAGCGAAAGCAGGATGGCTCCGATTCTTCTCATCTTCTCTCCTCCCTTCCCGGCGCTGCGCAGGCCTTCTTTCCCGAATTTAAAATAAATGGCTCCCTCAGTCCTCTGCCCAGGGATCAAATTCCACCCGGGGAGAGGCCTTCGGCTTTTCCTTTTTCGGCTCCGGCTCTGGTTCCGGCTCCGGCTCGCTGGGAGCGGGAGGCGACCAGACCTGAGTCATCAGCCGGGAAATTTCGTTAATACGCACGCGTGTGTTGGCGGCAAAGATGTTGTTGATGAAAAGCAGCTCCTGAATGCCGTTTTCCTCCAGAAATGCCGGAAGATTCAGCTCAAAATAGCGCTGGTCAATAATATAGACCTCTTCATAGTTATTGACCAGAAAGGGGGCGAAGGCATTGCCGAAGGATTCCTTGACAACGGCGATTTTCCGCCCGTTTTTCAGTCCGGTGGTGACCTTGGTCAGCGGATAGTCGCCATGCAGAAAGAGCGAATAGCTGTTGCCCCCATTGGCATATTCCCCCAGCAGGGTGGTGGGAGTGCCGTAAAACGGATTACCGCGCCGGTACTGCAAAACGCTGTGCTCGACCGGCGTTATCCAGTAATCCACCTGGTCGGGATTCTTCAGCATCTGCGAGTCCTGCGCCTCCTTGTAGAGGGTGCCGATAAAATCGGTCAGCGTGCGCTTCTCCATTTTTTCCAGCGGCATCGGCGCCAGCCCGGCCGTTTCGCAGAAGGCGGTGTAAGCGTAATAAGCGCCCAGCGCCGTCCAGTGGTGGTCAGTCCGGAAGTAGAGATACTCCTCCCTGTGCTTTTCAAGGGCGGAGTAGGCATCCACCGTGCGGATGCGGGAATCCAGCTGGGAATAGATGTTTTCGATATTCGGCCTTTGCGGGGAGGTAACGCTTTTATAGCGCTCGGGAAGGCGAAACTCAATGCTGGTAGGGATAATCAGATTATAAATGGTAACCTTGTCCCCCAGCTGCTGCTGCCAGGCGTTCAGCGTTTGAGCATAGTAAGCGGACATGCTCTCGCTGGTGGAGAAAATCGAAAGCCCTTCTCCTTTATAGATAAAAATCGGACCTTGGCGTTCCCAGAGGGCTTCCTCCTCCGGCTTGGAGGCGGTGGACTGCTCCGGTTGGGAGGAGGACTCCGCCTGCGAAGGGGACTGCTCCGGCCGGGAGGCAGCCGGCTCGGAGGAGGCTGCGTTTGAAGCGGCGGGCGGGGAGACCCTGGAGGCAGTTTCCTGCGGCCGAAGAGCATCAGGCGAGGAGTCGCTAAGAGGCTGCCTGCCCGAATCGTGAATACGCACATCATCCATCCGGAGCCCCAGGCTTTCCTGAATACGCCCGGCGGTGCGCACGAAAAGCTCCCGGGCGGGGAAGGTATCCGAGTAGTAAAGCTCCCATTCGCTCATCAGCTCACCGGTAAGCAGCTTCTGCATGGAAAAGGCAGGGCGCTCCTGCAGCTTCCGGTTTTCATATTCGGAAAGCTCCGGTTTGGGCAGAAAAATGGAAAGAAGGCTCAGAAGAATGCAGACAGCCCCACTCAGGGCAATGATGATCGGGGCGGTTATCCGCCAGCCGGTATCGCTCTGCTGCAGCTGCTGCTCTGCCTGCGGGAGCAGCAGAGGGGGATGGGATTTTTTCTTTTTGTTCTCCAACAATATTCAGCCTCCCGAAAAGAGGGGGTTCTGACAGCCAGCGCCCCCTGAAGTGCCGATGATAATTTTTTATCCGGCAGGTTTTGCCCGCCGCGCGCAGCCAAGGCTGAAACCGCCCTGGGCAGTTTCCCTGCGGCAATATGGGATACTGTCTTCAAAAACCTTTGATTTTTTGAAGACAGGGATCTTAAAAGCGAAAATAAAGAAAGGGGTTAAAGCTCTGCCCGACCAGCAGGCAGGTACACAGCAGCAGAAGCAGCAGGTCCATGGCCGCTTCGAGCACCCGGATGCCCGCCAGCGACGCGCTGCCGAGATGCTGCGCCAGAAAGCGCTGGAAGCGGGGAACGAGCGGCATGCAAAACAGAATGGCGGCCAGCAGCCAGAACAGGTGGTTCATCAAAACAATGCCCAGCCGAACATCCCAGAGCGGCGCACCGCCTCGGCCGAACATCACCCGCAGATAGGCGGTAAGGACGGAAAAATCGGTGAAATAAAAGAGCGTCCAGCCGATGACGGTGATAAACAGCAGATAAAGATGGGAAAAGAGGGCGGGAAGCTTCTCGAGTATCTTCCCCAAAAACAGCCGTTCGCAGAGAATCAGCAGCCCGTAGTAGAGCCCCCAAAGCACAAAATTCCAGCTGGCCCCATGCCAGAGCCCCGTTAAACACCAGACGATGAGCAGATTGCGAAGCGTATGCTTTTTTCCACCGCCCAACGGGATATATACATAGTCCCGAAAAAAGCTGGAGAGCGAAATATGCCACCGCCGCCAGAACTCGGTGGCGCTGCGGGAGATATAGGGGTAGTTAAAGTTTTCCCGGTAATGAAAGCCGAACAGCTGCCCGAGGCCGATGGCCATATCGGAATAGCCGGAAAAATCATAGTAAATCTGCAGGGTGAAGAGCAGCATTCCCACCCAGGCGCCGGCAACCGAGAGGGAGGCGGGGTCGGCATCCGCATAGTTTTTGAGCAGCGAGCCGGCAATGTTGGCAAAAAAGACCTTTTTCGTCAGTCCGCAGAGAAGGCGCGTCAGTCCGCGGGCGAAGCCGGAGGCATCCACCCGGCGGCTGTCAATTTCGGCGGCAATGTCACTGTAGCGCACGATGGGGCCTGCCACCAGCTGAGGATAGAGCGAAACATACAGCAGCAGCTTATCATAGCGCTTTTGAACGGGCACCTGCCCGCGATAGACATCGACCACATAGCTCAGCGCCTGAAAGGAATAAAAGGAGATGCCGATGGGGAGGGAAAATTCCGGCACTGGCAGCGCGAAGGGAAGAAAGGCGTTCAGGGTGGAAACCAGCAGACCGGAATATTTAAAGAGCCCCAGAAGGGACAGATTCAAAATAATCGAGAGCCCCAGCGCCAGCTTTGCCAGCAGGCCGCCGCGGTTTTCCTCAATAATGCGTCCGTTGCAGTAGTCGATACCGACCGAAAACATTAAAACAAAAACCCAGACCGGTTCGCCCCATGCATAAAAAAACAGGCTGAACAAAATCAGAATAAAATTGCGGTAGGCCGTATTCTTTTTCAGATAGTAAAGCAGGAGATTAGCCGGGAGAAAAAGATAAAGAAAAATCAGATTGGAAAAAACCATTTCTCATTGGACCCGCCTTCCAGATTTCGGACATTCATATAGTATTATACTCCTAAATGGGCATAATGAAAAGCGGAAAAAGGGGACGTTTACAAAATCCTCAGGATTTTGTTCGGATGTTTTCAGGGGAGGGCCGGGCAGGAAGGGCGTTCAGCAGCCGTTGTTTGCAGCTTGTTTATAATTTGTTTACTTAATATTTGACATATGGGAGGGGAAGAGTGTAAAATATCCAATGTATAACTATTTACCAGAGAGCCTGAAGAGAAAGAGTTGAGGTGAACCTTTGTGGGACTGCTAAATAAAATGTTCGGCACCTATTCCCAGCGGGAGGTAAAAAAAATCAAGCCACTGGCGGATAAGGTCATAGCCCTTGAGGAGGAATACCGGGAAAAGTCGGACCAGGAGCTGAAAAACATGACCCCGCAGCTGCGGGAGCGGCTGCAGAAGGGGGAAACGCTCGATGATATCCTGCCCGAGGCGTTTGCCACCTGCCGGGAGGCGGCCGACCGGGTATTGGGGCTGCGCCATTTTCCCGTTCAGATTCTGGGCGGCATCATCCTGCATCAGGGGCGTATCAGCGAGATGCGCACCGGCGAAGGCAAAACGCTCGCCGCCACACTGCCCGCCTATCTGAATGCCCTCTCCGGCAAGGGGGTCCATATCGTCACCGTCAACGACTATCTGGCAAAGCGCGACAGCGAATGGATGGGCAAAATCTACCGCTTTCTGGGAATGAGCGTGGGCCTTGTCATCCATGCGGTAGAGCCGGATACCCGCAAAGCGATGTATGACTGCGACATCACCTACGGCACCAACAACGAGTTCGGTTTTGACTACCTGCGCGACAACATGCAGATTTATAAGGAGCGCATGGTGCAGCGGGAGTTTAACTATGCCATTGTCGACGAGGTGGACTCGATTTTAATCGATGAGGCGCGCACCCCGCTGATTATCTCCGGGCGCGGGGACAAGTCCACCGACCTTTACAAGGTGGCCGACCGCTTTGCGCGCACCCTCAAATATATCCGCGTTAAGGAGGTCGACACCAAGGAAGATAACGATGATGTCGACGCTGACTACATCGTAGACGAAAAGGCCAAGACGGCCACTCTCACCCGCAGCGGCGTTAAAAAGGCGGAGAGCTATTTTAACATTGAAAACCTGATGGACCCGAGCAACACCACCCTGCAGCACCATATCAATCAGGCCATCAGGGCGCACGGCATCATGCAGCGGGATATCGACTATGTCGTTAAGGATGGGGAAATCATCATTGTCGATGAATTCACCGGCCGCCTGATGATCGGCCGGCGCTACAACGAGGGACTGCACCAGGCGATTGAGGCGAAGGAAGGGGTAGAGGTCAACCGCGAAAGCAAAACGCTCGCCACCATCACCTTCCAGAACTATTTCCGCATGTATCAGAAGCTTTCCGGAATGACCGGCACCGCGCTCACCGAGGATGCCGAGTTTCGCGAAATCTATGGGCTGGATGTGGTGGAAATTCCCACCAACAAGCCGGTGCGCCGGGTGGACCATACCGATGTTGTCTATAAAACCGAGAAGGCGAAGTTTAACGCCGTTATCGACCAGATAGCCGAGTGCCACAAAAAGGGACAGCCGGTGCTGGTGGGTACCATTTCGATTGAAAAATCCGAGCGGCTCTCCAAAATGCTGGGTGCGCGCGGCATCCGCCATGAGGTGCTCAACGCCAAGTACCATGAGAAGGAGGCGCAGATTGTCTCCCAGGCCGGCAAGTTCGGGGCGGTGACCATCGCCACCAACATGGCCGGACGCGGCACTGACATCAAGCTCGGCGGCAACGAAGAGAATATGGCGGTGGAGGACCTGCGCCGCGCCGGCTTTGAAAACGAGGCGATTGTAGAGGCGACCGGCTTTGCCGATACGGAGGATGAGAACATCATCGCGGCGCGCGCCCTCTATCAGCAGAAGCTTGCCGAGCACAAAAAAGAGGTGCAGGAGGAAGCGGCGAAAGTGAAGGAGGCCGGAGGCCTGTTCATCATCGGCACCGAGCGCCATGAGTCCCGCCGGATTGACAACCAGCTGCGCGGGCGCTCAGGCCGCCAGGGCGACCCGGGCGAAACCCGCTTTTACCTCTCGCTCGAGGATGAGCTGCTGCGCCTGTTCGGCGGCGAGCGCACCGCAAACATGATGGATTTCCTCAAGATTGAGGAGGATATGCCCATCGAGGCGAAGATGCTTTCCAATACCATTGAAAGCGCTCAGCAGAAGGTGGAGGGGCGCAACTTCGCCACCCGCAAGAGCGTTCTGCAGTTTGACGACGTCATGAACAAGCAGCGCGAGATTATCTACTCCCAGCGCCGCCAGGTGCTTGACGGCGAGGATATGAAGGATGTCATCCTCAAGATGGTGGATGAGACCATCGAAAACGCCGTTTCGCTCTACCTGCCGGAGGAGGTCGCGCACGACAGCTGGGACTTTAACGGCCTGCGTAACCACTTCCTCGGCTGGATTACCCTGCCGCAGGATTTCGAGGAGTATAAGGAGGTTCAGAAGCTCGGTGAGGCGGAGGCGCCGCAGATTGCGAAGATGCTCGTCGAGCGCGCCCACACCATCTATGAAAAGCGCGAGGAGATGTTTACTCCCCGCATCATGCGCGAGCTCGAGCGGGTTATCCTCTTAAAGAATGTCGATATGCACTGGATGGACCACATCGACAATATGGAGGAACTAAAGCGCGGCATCTATCTGCGTTCCTATGCACAGAAGGATCCGGTGGTCGAATACCGCATTGAGGGCTTTGAGATGTTCGATGCGATGATCGCCTCCATCCGCGAAAACACCGTACGCGCCCTCTTCCTGGTGCAGATTAAAAAGGAAGAGGAGCCCCCGAAGCGGGAGGCGGTTGCCGATGAGAAGGAGCTGCAGGCGGTCGGCGGCAGCGATACCGGCGCGGTGGATACCACCGTCCACAAGAAAAAGGTCGGCCGCAACGATCTCTGTCCCTGCGGCAGCGGCAAGAAATATAAAAAGTGCTGCGGAAGGTAGAAAAGAGGCTGTTGCAAAATGATTGCATTTTGCAACAGCCTCTTGTGAAAAACGGCTTTTGACTCCACCGGAGTCAAAAGCCGTTTTTCCGGTTCCTGCAGGCCGGAGCAGCAGCCCCCTTGACTTCTTTTTGCGTGCCAGAGAAGTGCTTTTTACAGGTTTGTTCTATTTTGCGGGCACGCCCTTTTTAACGGGTTTACAGGCGCTTCACCGGAAACAGGACGCCGGTTTCCAGCTGCTCGGGGGGTGTATGATGAGGGTCGTTGAGGTAGCGGTCCATCGCCGGGCCGCAGACCTGGTATTCGGTGTGCTCCGCCAGCCAGGCGCACAGCGCTTCATAGGCCAGATGCAGATTTTCGTAGGAGCCTCTGTGCTGAACGGCGGCACAGGTGCAGGCGGGCTTCACTTTAACGCCGGGCCCATCCTGCGCCACCACCATCTGCGCCTCTACATCTGAGCGCTCATAATCGAAGTTCGGGGAGTGGTAGAGCATCTGAATGGGGCCCGCCTGCAAAAGGCCCGCGGCCTCGGCCTCCCGGCGCAGCCGGTTAAACAGCTCATGGTACTGCTGAACGCCGATGGTTTCACGCACCGAGAAAACCCTCTGCTCGGGCTCTTCCAACAAAACAATCTGATAGGTGTCGGTCACTTTTATTCCCTCCATACGGAGGATGTCTGCTTCGAGCTGATGGATCAGCGCCTGCTGCCTGTTCAGCTTCTGATAAAGCGCCAGGCGCCGCTGCTGAAGGCAGGGGAGCAGCTGGGCGTTGTTCAGAGCCAGAAGCGGCTTGATTTCGTTTAAGGAAAAGCCATAATTCTTTAGCCACTGAATGCGCACCAGCTCAGCCAGCTGATCCTGCCGGTAATAGCGGTAGCCGTTTTCGCCTACCGTCTCGGGGCGCAGCAGGCCCAGGGCGTCGTAATGGCGCAGCATCCGGGGAGTAACACGGCTCAGCCGGGAAAAATCGCCGATCGTTAGCATGACATTCCTCCTGATTGATAGTGGGAACCGGTTCCGAAAGACAGTATAAACCTTCACACGATGGGAATGTCAAGCGCTTTTTGGGAAAATATTCGTTATAAAACGCAGGCAGGGTCCCCGGATTCCGGGGACCCTGCCTGTATCTGTTATAGGCCGATGGCCTTTCAGCCCTCCATCAGCTTGACCATGACCGCCTTCTGCGCATGCAGCCGGTTTTCCGCCTCCTCGAAAATCTCTTTGGCATGCGCCTCGAAGACGGCGGCGGTAATCTCCTCCTCCCGGTGGGCGGGCAGGCAGTGCAGCACCATGGCGTCCGGATTGGCGGCAGAGAGGATGTCATCGTTTATCTGGAAGCCGTTAAACGCCTTTCTGCGCGCGGCGGCCTCCCCCTCCTGGCCCATTGAGGCCCAGACGTCGGTCACCAGCACATCTGCGCCCGCCGCAGCCTCGGAAAGGTTATCGGTCAAAAGGAACTTACCTTCATAGGCCTTTGCAAAGTCAAGCACCACCGGGTCGGGATGATACCCCTGCGGGCAGGCGACCGCCATGCGCATCCCCGTTTTGAGCGCGCCGACGATGAGGGAATTGGCCATGTTGTTCCCATCCCCGATAAAGCACATCTTGTGCCCGGAGAGGGTGCCCTTCACTTCCCGGATGGTCATCAGGTCGGCGAGCACCTGGCAGGGGTGGCAGAAGTCGGTCAGCCCGTTGATAACCGGAATCGATCCATATTTCGCCAGCTTCTCCACCTCCTCCTGCTTAAAGGTGCGGATCATAATGCCATCGAGATAGCGGGAGAGAACGCGCGCCGTATCCTCCACTGGCTCACCCCGCCCGATCTGCAGGTCGTTGGCCGAGAGGAAGAGCGCCTGCCCGCCCAGCTGATAAATGCCCGTTTCAAAGGAGACCCGCGTGCGGGTGGAGGCCTTCTGGAAAATCATGCCCAGCGATTTTCCGGCAAGGCGCGGGTGGGCAATGTGATGCGCCCGCTCATATTTGAGCTGGTCGGCCAGATTTAAAATTTCGATAATCTCCTCGCCGCTAAGGTCGAGCAGCTTTAACAGATGCTTCATCAATACTCATTCCCCTTCTTCAAAACATTCGCTTAAAATGGCCGCCGCCTTTTCGAGCTCCTCCCAGCTGATGGCGAGCGGCGGGAGCAGGCGCACCTTGCTTTTCGCCGTCAGCGGGATGGCGCCCTTTTGAATGGCCCGGGTTACGATATCCCGCGCGGCGATCCCCTCAGCCGGCTGCAGGCCGATCATCAGCCCGAGGCCGGTCACCGACTGAACGCCCGGCAGCTTTTCAAAGCTTTCGCGCAGATAGGCTCCCTTTTTTTCAATCTCCCCCAGCATGGCATCGTCCAGCCGGGAGAGCACTGCAAGCGCGCCCGCGCAGACGGCCGGGTTGCCGCCGAAGGTGCTGCCGTGGTCGCCCGGGCCGAGAGTGTTTTCGCATTTTTCGCCGAAGAGCACCGCGCCGATGGGCAGCCCGCCGCCAAGGCCCTTCGCGAGGGTGATGATATCCGGCAGCAGTCCATAGTGCTCGCAGCAGAGCAGCTTCCCCGTGCGGCCGATGCCGGTCTGCACCTCATCCACCAGCAGCAGGATATCCCGCTTTTTGCAGCAGTCGGCAACCGCTTTCACATAGTCCCTCTCGAGCGGGACAACGCCCCCCTCCCCCTGGATAAGCTCGATCATAACGGCGCAGACATCCTCTGTCAGCATGGAGAGGGTTTTGTCGGTATCGCCCGCCGGGGCAAAGCGGAAGCCCTCTAAAAACGGGTCAAAGTTCTGGTGGAAAACATCCTGCCCGGTGGCCGAGAGGGTGGCCATTGTGCGGCCATGAAAGGAATTTTGCAGAGATACAATGGTGTGCCGCCCCTTGCCATAGCGCTCGAGGGAATATTTGCGCGCCGCCTTGATGGCGCCCTCGTTCGCCTCCGCGCCCGAGTTGCAGAAGAAGACCTTTTTCATGCCGGTGCGGGTGCAGAGCACCTTGGCAAGCTCGACACAGGGGGCGCTGTAGTAGAGGTTGGAGGTGTGCGCAAGCTTGCCGAGCTGCTTTGTAACCTCGCGCACCCAGCCCTCATCGGCAAACCCCAGCGAGTTTACGCCGATGCCGCTGCCGAGATCGATATATTCCTTTCCCTCCGTATCGGAAACGGTGGCTCCTTTGCCGCGCTCAAGCACCAGGTCAAACCGGCCATAGGTATTGGCCAGATACTGCTGCGCGCCTTCCTTTATCTGCTGCGCATTCATTGCAAAATTCCTCCTTTTAGTGGAACATGGTGCCGATGCCCTCATCCGAGAACATTTCGATTAAAATCGAATGGGGAATCCGCCCGTCGATGATAAACGTCCGGCTGACACCGCGGCGCACCGCCTCGACGCAGCACTCAATCTTCGGGATCATCCCCCCCGAGATAATCCCCTCCCGGATAAGGGCGGGCACCTCGGAGACCTGCACATCGGGGATGAGGGTGCTTTCATCCTCCTTATCCCGCAGCAGGCCGCGGATATCGGTCATTAAAATGAGGTTTTCCGCCCCCATCCGGCTGGCGATGGCAGCAGCGGCGGTGTCGGCGTTGATGTTGTAGACTTCGCCCTGTTTCGAGCAGCCAACGGTGGCCACAACCGGGATATAGCCGCCCTGCAGCGCATCCCGCAGCAGGGTGTCATCCACCGCTTCGATATCGCCGACAAAGCCGAGGTCGGTATTGCCGCGGTGCTTTGTCACCTTGAACATCCCCCCGTCAATACCGCACAGGCCCACTGCCCGGCCGCCGTGCTGCGAGAGCAGGGAGACAAGGTCCTTGTTGGTCTTTCCGGCCAGTACCATCTGTACAATCTCGGCCGTCTCCTTATCGGTATAGCGCAGCCCGCCGATGAATTTCGACTCCTTGCCGACCCTGCCCAGCATGGCGGTAATCTCCGGACCGCCGCCATGCACCAGAATGACCCGGATGCCGACGGCCGAGAGCAGCACGATATCGCTCATCACCGCCTGCTTGAGCGTCTCGTCGGTCATGGCGTTGCCGCCATATTTAACGACCACCGTTTTGCCGAAATATTTCTGAATGTAGGGGAGCGCCTGGTTTAGAACCAGAGCCTTGTCCGCATTGGAAATCTGCATGCCGCCCTGTCCCTCCTGTGCTTTTGACTGCATAAGCAGTGTTTTTATGATATTGGAGTCTGCCGCCCTGTCTCAGGTCCGGTAATCCCCGTTAATCTTCACATAGTCGTAGCTGAGGTCGCATCCCCAGGCGGTGGCGGTTTCGCTGCCGCTGCCCATATCGATTAAAACGGTGACCTCATCCTGCTGCAGCACCTGTAAGGCCTCATCTTCGCTGAAGGGAAGGCCGGCGCCGCTTTCGCAGACCTGCACCTTCCCGCCCGCCGAACAGAGCCAGACGGCTACCTTATCAATCTCAAACTCCGCCTCGGTGTAGCCGATGGCGCAGAGAATGCGTCCCCAGTTGGCATCACACCCGAAAACGGCGCATTTAAAAAGGGTGGACTTGATCACCGATTTGGCAATTTTGCGGGCAGTCTGCTGCCCGTCCGCCCCGCGCACGGTGCAGGTCAGCAGCTTGGTCGCGCCTTCGCCATCCTTGGCAATCATCCGGCAGAGTTGGGTAGTAACGGCGTGCAGCGCCGCGCAGAAGGTGTCAAAATCCTCCCCCTCGGCTTCTACGGTGGAGTTTTTCGCCGCGCCGTTGGCCAGAAGGACCAGCGTGTCGTTGGTGGAGGTGTCCCCGTCGATGCTGACCATGTTGAAGGTGGTCTGCACGTCGGCCGAGAGCGCCTTTTGAAGCATAGCCGGGGAGATGGCCGCATCAGTGGTGATAAAGCAGAGCATGGTCGCCATATTCGGCTCAATCATGCCGCTGCCCTTGGCAATGCCGCCGATATGGCAGCTCTTCCCGCCCAGCGAAAAGCGCACGGAATATTCCTTTTCATGGGTATCGGTCGTCATGATAGCGGTGCCCGCTAGCAGGCTTCCCTCCCCGTCTGCCCGGCAGGAGCGGATGAGCGGGGCGATGTTTGAGAGGATAGGGTCAATCGGCAGCGGCTGGCCGATGACGCCGGTGGAGGCGACGGCGATATCCGTTTCTGCCAGGTGCAGCTCGCGGGCCAGGGCGGCGCACATCATCTGCGCCTTCGAAACACCATCGGCATTGCAGGTGTTGGCGTTGCCGCTGTTGCAGATGATGGCCTGCGCCCGTCCATCGGAAAGGTGGGCGCGGGTAACGGTGATCGGCGCGCCGCAGACCTTGTTTTTGGTATAGACGGCTGCCGCCGCGCAGGGGGTTTCACTGTAGATGAGCGCTAAATCGAGCTTGGAGGTGTTTTTGCGGATTCCGCAGTGCACGCCGCCGGCAAAAAAGCCCTTCGCCGCGCAGACGCCGCCTGCAGCCTGAGTAATCTCCATGATAGACCATCCTTTATCTTGTCAAAATGACCGGTTTTTTCTGAAAGCCGGAGGGCCGGGTTTTATCAAAAGGCGGGCGGGACCATCATCAGCCCCTCTGTTTCCGGCAGGCCCATGGCAATATTCATATTCTGAATTGCCTGGCCGGCCGCGCCCTTGACCATATTATCAATCGCGCTTACCAAAATCAGGCGGCCGGCGCGGGCATCGAGGTGCAGCGAAATATCGCAGTAGTTTGAGTATTTTACATTGCGCAGGTTGGCGGTCTCTCCGGCGGCGAGCACCCGCACAAACGGCTTATCCGCATAAAAGGCTTTCCATTTTTCCACCAGCTCGGGCAGCTGCTGCGGCGCGGTGAGCTCGGTATACAGAGTGGAGAGGATGCCGCGGTTTAAAGGCAGCAGGTGGGGGACAAAAGTAACAGTAAGGGAGGAGCCGGCAAGCTCGGAGAGCGTCTGCTCAATCTCGGGGGTGTGGCGGTGGCTGGCCACCTTATAGGGGGAGAAGGCCTCGTTGCAGTCGGGGAAATGGGAGGTCTGGGTGAGTCCCCGCCCGGCCCCGGTCACGCCCGACTTCGAGTCGATGACAATCCCCTGCGCTTTGATGAGCCCGCCGGTAAGCGCCGGGGCGATGGCCAGGGCAATCGAGGTCGGGTAGCAGCCGGGATTGCCGATAATCTTCGCCGTTTTAAGCCGCTGCCCATGCAGCTCGGGAATGCAGTAGGCCGCTTTTTCGTGCAGCGCCGGCTCGCTGTAGGCTCTGCCATACCACTTTTCATAGGACGCGGGGTCGGTGAGGCGAAAATCCGCCCCCAGGTCGATGAGCAGAATCCCCTTCTCCGCGCATTTTTTGGCGACCGGCTCGCTGAGGCCGGCCGGAAGGCTGGTAAAGAGTACATCGGTATCCTCATAAAGCCCCTCCTCGCCGGTGAGCAGCTCATCGCAGATGCCATGCAGCGCCGGATAGATTTCGCTGATGGGCTTCCCCTCAAAGCTGACTGAGGAGAGGTGGGAAAGTTTTACCTGCGGATGCGTAAGCAGCAGGCGCACGAGCTCAACGCCCGCATAGCCGGTCGCGCCCATGATGGAAACGTTTATCATTTCAGTCCCCCAACCCTTTCTTTTTCAGCGCTGCAGCTGGTCGCGGATATCCTCCAGCTGCAGCCTTACCTGTTCGCCTGCCGGGCCACCCAGCACATTGCGGCCGTTTACACAGTTATCAAGCGCGATGGCTTCATAGACATCTTCCTCAAAAACGTCGGAAAACTGCCGGTATTCCTCGAGCGGCAGGGTTTCGAGCGTTTGCCCGTTTTCGATGCAGAAGGCGACCAGCGTGCCGGTAATCTTGTAGGCATCGCGAAACGGCAGGCCCTTTTTGGTCAGATAGTCGGCGCAGTCGGTGGCGTTTAAAAAGCCTTTGGCCGCGGCGGCGCGCATGTTTTCCCTGTTGACCGCCATTGTTTCCACCATTGGCGTGAAGGCCTCGAGCGCCATTTTCACCGTGTCGCAGGCGTCGAAAACGGCCTCCTTATCCTCCTGCAGGTCCTTGTTGTAGGCCAGCGGCAGGCCCTTGAGCATGGTGAGCAGCGCGAGAAGGTCGCCGTTTACCCGCCCGGTCTTGCCGCGCACCAGCTCGGGGATATCCGGGTTTTTCTTCTGCGGCATTATCGAGGAGCCGGTAGCAAAGCGGTCATCCAGTTCGACAAACCTGAACTCCCAGGAGCACCAGAGGACGATTTCCTCGCAGGCGCGGGAGAGGTGGGTCATCACGAGTGCCAGCGCTGAAACGAATTCAACGCAGAAGTCCCGGTCGGAGACGCCGTCCAGCGAGTTTAAAACCGGCCCCTCGAACCCGAGCAGCTGGGCCGTCATATCGCGGTCGATGGGGTAGGTGGTGGTTGCCAGCGCGCCGCAGCCTAAGGGGCAGCGGTTCATCCGGCCGCAGCAGTCGGTGAGGCGCCCGATATCCCGCAGCAGCATCTGCGCCCAGGCTAAAAGATGGTGGGCGAAGGTAATCGGCTGGGCGCGCTGCAGATGGGTGTAGCCGGGCATCACCGTTTCGGTGTGCTCCTCGGCCTTATCGCAGAGAACGCGGATGAGCTCCTGGAGCTGCGCGATGAGAAGGGTGCTCTCATCGCGCAGGTAGAGGCGCAAATCGAGCGCTATCTGGTCGTTGCGGCTGCGCGCAGTGTGCAGCTTTTTGCCCGCCTCTCCAATGCGCGCGGTCAGCTCCGCCTCTACAAAGGTATGGATATCCTCGCTCTCGGGGTCGATGAGAAGCTCGCCGCTTTCCAGCTCGCGCAGAATGCCGGAAAGTCCGGCGAGAATCTGTTCGCATTCGGCGGGGGAGAGAATGCCGCAGTCGCGCAGCATGGTAGCGTGCGCCATGCTGCCGCCGATATCCTGTTTATATAACCGGCTGTCAAAGTGGATGGAGGCGTCAAAATCGTTGAGGCGCTGGTCGGCCTCCTGCTGAATTCTGCCAGCCCATAGCTTCATGAGCGCGTTCCCTTCCTTTCTGCCTAAAAAACAGCGGGCCGCATGGCCATGCAGCCCGGCTGTTTTTCCTGTTTTTTGTGTTACTTCTGCTGGCCGCGCTGCTGGTCGAGCATCGCCTTGACCTTAATGGGCAGGCCGAAGAGGTTGATAAAGCCCTGGGAATCCATCTGGTTGTAGACTTCATCCTCCCCGAAGGTGGCGACCTCCTCGGAATAGAGGGTGTAGGGGGAGGTGATGCCCGCGAGGATGAGGTTGCCCTTATAGAGCTTTAGGCGCACATCGCCCGTCACCGTCTGCTGGGTGGTGTTTACAAAGGCGGAGAGCGCCTCGCGCAGCGGGGTGAACCACTGCCCATAGTAAACGAGCTCGCTGAACTTCTGAGCGATAAGCTCCTTATAGTGCTGGGTGTCGCGGTCCAGGGTAATCGTTTCGAGAGCCTGGTGAGCCTTATAGAGAATCGTTCCGCCCGGGGTTTCATAGACGCCGCGGCTCTTCATGCCGACCAGCCGGTTTTCGACCATATCCACAATGCCGATGCCGTTTTTGCCGCCGAGCTCGTTGAGCTTTTCAATGAGCTCGACGCTGTCGACCGTCTTTCCGTCGAGCATGGTGGGAACGCCCTTTTCAAAGTGCAGCGTTAAGTAGGTGGGCTTATCGGGGGCCTTCTCGGGGGAGACGCCGAGCTCGAGAATCTTCTCATAGTCCGGCTCGTTGGCCGGGTCCTCAAGGTCGAGCCCCTCATGGGAGAGGTGCCAGAGGTTTTTATCCTTCGAGTAGTTGGTTTCGCGGCTGATGGAAAGCGGGATGCCCCGCGCCTCGGCATAGTCGATTTCATCGTCGCGCGAGCGCAGCTCCCAGGTGCGCCAGGGGGCGATGATATCCATCTCGGGCGCGAAGGCCTTGATGGTCAGCTCAAAGCGGACCTGGTCGTTGCCCTTGCCGGTACAGCCGTGGGCGATGGCATCCGCCCCTTCGGCCTTGGCAATCTCGACAATGCGCTTGGCGATAATCGGGCGGGCAAACGAGGTGCCGAGCAGATACTGCCCCTCATACACCGCGCCCGCCTGCATGGTGGGGATGATGTAGTCATCGACAAATACCTTTTTGAGATCCTCAATGTAGAGCTTGGAGGCGCCGGTCTTCTTCGCCTTTTCCTCGAGGCCGGAAAGCTCCTGCCCCTGGCCGACATCGGCCGCTACGGCGATCACCTCGCAGCCATAGTTTTCCTTCAGCCACGGGATAATAATCGAAGTATCCAGCCCGCCCGAGTAGGCGAGCACCACCTTTTTATATTGCTTCCCATTGGTATTGGACATTGCAAAAACCATTCCTTTCCCTGTAAAAAAGGGCGCCGCGGCCCTTTCCTTTTTCTTCTTTAAAATATCCCTGCGGGTCTTTTCTACGGGTATAATTATACACCATCATTTGGCGATTGCAAGTCTATTTATGAATATTTATTCAGATTTATGTATTTTTGTACAATACAGGCAGGGAGGGGGCCGCTTGGGGAAGGAATCGGGACAGAATGGATAAATTGCAGGAAGCTGCGGGCGTCATAAGGGTCTGCCCCAAAATGCAGGCATTTTGGGGCAGACCTTTTTTCTACAAGCCGGAGGGGCGTTTTTTTATTAGTCTCTTCTATTTTGCAACGTGTCCATGGGTTTCTTCGTATTTCGCTTAAGGGGCAGTTTTCACAGCGTATAGAAGGCGCAGTTCACCTTCACCGTCTGCTGCCTTTCCTCCTCCTGCTCTTTCCCCGTCTCCTCGCTGCTGTCCATAAATTTTCCGATATCGCTGCAGACAAGCTGCAAAAGCGCCTGCTGCTCGCGGGTGCAGAAAACGACTGCGCAGTCGGAGATGTCTCGGATTTTCCCCAGCAGCTCGGGCGGAATATCGGCGTCAAAGCGCACGGCGTCACAGTCGGCAATATGCAGCTTTTGCGAACAGTTTTCCAGCAGCTGCCGGGTGATGGTCGCCTCCGGGAGGTCCTCAATCACTGCGGCCGTTTTTTCGGTGAGCACCTCGAGCTCCTGAAACTTTTTGCACTTCTGGCAGAAAAGCTCTTCAAGCGATTGGGGAAGGGTGGTTTTGCCCTGCACCTCGAGATAGTCGAGAGAGGAAAGCGCCTCGCGGTCCTCCTCGGTAAGCTGCAGGCTGCCGTGCAGAAAGAGGCTTTTCCCATAGCGCGTGATGAGCGAGCGCAGCGGGGCGCTTTGGCGCACATAGGCGCAGCCGTCCGGAACGGTCAGAATCTTTACATCCCCGCAGAGGATTTCCGCCGCTATCGAGAGGCAGCCCGCGCGAACGACCGCTTTTTTGGCCATGAGCTTTATCCGCTTTTCGAGAAGTGTTTCAAGCGGGAGCCCCTCTTCGGTCATGCGCACCTCCCCAGTCACATAATAGAGCGCATCCGGCTTTGCCTGCAGGATGAAAAACGGGTCCATGTCGAGCGAGCGGTCGAGCAAAACAGCGTTGTGCGGGTAAAAGCGGGTGCTCCCGTTGACCGTTATCCCTGAAACGGCCGCCTCCAGCGAGTCCGGGCAGAGCAGAGAGCCGTTGACAACGAGGGCGGCATAGGAACGCAGCGCTTCTCCGGCATCAGGCAGCACAGACAGGCTGCCGTTAACGATAAGGACTGACGGCTCCTCCATTTTATCTGCAGCCGAAAGAGTTTTGTTGCCGTTGATCACACTGCTTCTGCAATCTTTTGAAACGGTCATAACGTTCGCGCAGTTCATCGTAGACGGGTAGCGGCTCATCAGCGTGCGGCTTTCCTCCGACTGCAAAACCACCGCGCAGTTAAAGTGCAGGCGGTCATAGGCCGAGAGGGTTTCTTCTTTAACATTCGTGGCGTCGAGCAGGGCGCAGTTGACATGCAGGCAGGGCTTTTTTTCGAACATGAAGACCATCCTTTCGATTTTTACTGGTAGTATTCCCGCAGGATTTTGGCGGCGGCGCGCAGCCGGGTGCGTACCGTTGCGGGGGAGAGGCCGAGATGCTGTCCAAGCTCGAAGGAGGAATAGCCGGCAAAATAGCGCAGGGTGACCAGCTGCTGCAGCTCGGGCGAAAGGCGGGAGAGGTTCTCCGCGACCGGCAGTGCAAAGAGATCCGGCTCGTTTTCAGGCGGCTTTTCCTGCAGCGGCTCGCGCGCCCTGCGCCGCGCTTTATCGATAAACAGGCGGCGGGCGGTGCGCAGGAGCCAGGCGCGCTGCTGGGGTGGGGCCAGCGTTTGAAAATTTTTATCGGTCAGCGCCTTTAAAAAGGCCTCCTGCACCAGCTCCTCGGCTTCTTCCGGCTCGCGCGTCATCTTTGTGCAGCTGCTGCAGAGTATTTCGAAATACCGGGCATACAGCTCGGCTATCTCCATGGTGCTCCCTCCTTGCTTCGCGCTTTCACTATAGAGACGAACGGGAAGGGGAAACTGTTTGCAGAAAGGAAAAAATATTTGTTTAAACGGGAAAATTTCCTGTTCGCCCGCTGTCTCTAAAACGGCGCCGAGCGGCAAGCTGAAAAACCCGGTTTTTCAGCTTGCCGCCGCTCAGATCGGCCCTTTAACCTGCGGGCGGGAAAAAGCGCTCCCCTGTTTTCTGAAATGCCGGGCGGGAGAAGGAGCTGCAAAAGCGCCGGATACTGGATAAAAAGGCCTGCTGCAGAAATACGGAAAACCGGAGGTTTTGGTATTTCTGCAGCAGGCCTCAAAAATTTTATCTTTTCCGGCCGCGGGCGCGGCGGTAGCGCTTGCGGTAGCGGTTGCGCAGCACCATCAGCGTGATATAAAAGCCGAGAATAAGAATCACCAGCACCAGCACGAATTTAATCCAGAGCTGGTCGAAAAAGCCTTTGAGATAGTCGAGCATATACAGCGTCTGGCTGCGGGGAATGTCCTTTTCGGCCAAAAGGTCGACGGTGCCGAGCACTTCATTGTTGAGCATCAGGTCAACGGTGCCGATCTTCTTTCCGCGGCTGACCGGCGCATCAATCGAGTCGGGCTTAGTGTAGCGCAGCATAACGCTCAGTCCCGACTCGGCATCCACCTCAATCCCCTTCGGGACGAGGGCGGAAAAGCTTTCGGCGGCCAGCAGGTTTACCGTATCCGCCTCCTTGGAGAGGCGCACGGGAACGCTGTTGCAGGTCTTCCCCTTTTCAAGCAGCTGCTTGGTCTCAAACTCGTTAAACGCCCATTCATAGATGTTTTTGGCATCGATAAACGAGAGGTTTTCCTGCAGCGGTTCCCCGGTGGCGTCCCGGTTGGGCGCGCCCATTAAAACGAGCAGATAGTTGTAGCCATCCTTTGAGGCCATCGAAACGAAGTTGCGCCCGACCTCATCGAGCGTGCCGGTTTTGATGCCCTTGATCGGCTCATAGTAGTAGGTGTTGCCGGGATACATCGGGTAGATGGTACTGAAGAGGTTATATTTCGAAGCATGAACCTCTTTGTTTGTCGGGGAGATGTCAATCGTATAGGTGGAGGCAATATCCATAAAGTTATCGAGCTTAATGGCATAGCGGGCGATGAGGAACATATCGTAGGCGGTGGTATACATCCCCTCATCATACAGCCCATGGGGGTTGGTAAAATAGGTATTCTGCGCGCCGATGAGGGCGGCCTTGTCGTTCATCATATCCACAAAGGCCTGAATATCCCCATCGCCCACCTTATCCGCAATGGCCAGCGCCGAATAGCAGTCGGACTGGAGCATCAGGCAGTAAAGGGCCTTGCGCATCGTTAAAATTTCGCCCTGGCGCACATCCGCCTGGGAAGCGCCCGGCTCGACCATGTTCCAGATATAGGAGGGGAATTCAATCTCCTCCTCCAGATCGTCGGTGTTTTCCAGCGCGAGGATGCAGGTCATGATTTTGGCGAGCGAGGCGGGAGCCATGCGCGTCTGCGCCTCCTGCTCAAAAACGCGCGTTTCGGCATCCAGATTATAGAGATAGACGGCGCGGGAGTTGATTTGAACGCTGTCCGGCGGACGGTAGCTGGCCGAAACGGGGCGAAGCCCGGCAAACAGGCCGAAAAAGAGACAGAAGCTGACAAACAGAGAAAGTTTACGCATATACATCTCCCCACCGAATGAAAAGGCTTTATGAAGAAGCCCGGCTTTGCTTGTTAAGCCGGGCCCGGATTCGTTTCTTACCCTTTCATTATAGCCAAAATTCAGCTTTTGTACAGTCCGCTGCGCGGTTTTTGGCGGTTTTCGCAGAAAATTAACAGAATATTCACCGGGCGCGGCGGCTAAAGCGGCCCTCTGCTATATCGCTGCGAGAAGCTGCTCTAACGGGCGATTTTTACAAGGTCTGCCGCAGCAGCTCCAGAATTTTCGGGAGAAAGAGGTCCATTTGCGCAAGCGGGGTATGGCCTGCGCCCTCGAGGGTAATCAGCTCGTGGCGGATGCCCAGCCGGGAGAGCTCCTGCTGTATGGGCGCCTCCCGCTCATAAGCGACCAGCAGGTCCTGATTGCCATGGACAGAGAGCACCGGCGGGAACCGGTCGAGCGGGGGCAGGGGGGCCGGGGCGCCCCAGAGGTTGACAAAGGACCGGTAGCCATCCTGCGGATAATCGGAAATGGCATAAAACCCGCTCATGCCGCCCGCGCTGCCGCCCATCAGGGCGATGCGCTCCGGGGCGATGCCGAGCGGCTCCGCATTTTCCTGCAGGTAGCGGTAGGCGAGATGGACGGCCTCCCCGGCCTTTCTGGCGCCGGCGGCTTCTCCGCCGCCCGCATCCCGCTGCGCCTCATCCTCAAAGACCGGATAGTCCGGCGCCGCCACCGCATAGCCCTCCCGAGTGAGCGCGCGGGCAAACAGGCTGATATAGGCCTGGCGCTTATCGCAGGGCTGGGTGAACCCGCCGCCATGGATGAAAAGAACGCAGGGCCGGGGCTGGGCTGCCGGCTGCGGCGGCGTAATCAAATCCAGTTTATAGGTCTGCTGATGGCCGTAATGGTCCTGCATCTGGCAAAAGGGGATTTCCTCGAGCTCCATGCCGGAATAGTCGGGCACAAAGCGTGTGCGGAATTCAATTTCAGGGTTTGCCATTTAATAAGCCTCCTTTTTTACTCTTTCCCGGTTGGGATGAGCGCTTTCTGCTTATCAGCTTAACATTGGCAGGGGAGGGTGTCAAGCGCGCCGCGGCGAAGGCGGATTTTTTCCGGGCCGCTTTTCGCCGGAGGCTTGCGGACAGGGCGGCGGATGCGCTATAATGAAAAACAAAAAAACGGCGGATACTGCCGTCTCCTGGAGGAATGACCCATGCTGGATGAAACTCTCTGCCTGCACGCCGGATATGAGCCGGAAAACGGCGCGCCGGGTGTTATGCCCATCTGCCAGAGCACCACCTACCGCTTTGATTCCACCGAGCATATCGGCGACCTGTTCGATATGCCGACGGCGCACATGTATTCCCGCTTTTCCAACCCGACGGTGGAGGCGGTTGAAAAGAAAATTGCCGCGCTCGAGGGCGGCGCCGGAGCGATGTGCACCTCCTCGGGACAGGCGGCCTCGCTGCTTTCCATTTTAAACCTCTGCTCGGCGGGGGACAGCTTTATCAGCGCCTCCACCATCTATGGCGGAACGGTCAATCTCTTCTCGGTGACCTTAAAGCGCTTCGGCATCGAGTGCATCTTTGTAGATGCGGACGCGGACGAAGAGACGATAGAGAAGGCTTTTAAGGAAAACACCAAAGCGGTCTTCGGCGAAACGATTGCCAACCCCGCACTGGCGGTGCTTGATATCGAAAAATTTGCCCGGATTGCCCACAAAAAGGGCGTTCCGTTTATTGTGGACAACACTTTTGCCACCCCCGTTCTCTGCAAGCCCATCTGCTTCGGGGCGGATATCGTTATCCACTCGACCACCAAATATATGGATGGGCATGCGCTGCAGGTCGGCGGCGTCATCGTCGACAGCGGAAACTTTGACTGGACGAAGGGGAACTGGCCGGATTTCTGCGAGCCGGATGAGAGCTACCACGGTGTTACCTATACCCGCGATTTTGGCAGGAGCGCCTATATCGCCAAGGCCCGCATGCAGCTGATGCGCGACTTTGGCTGCTACCCGGCCGCGCACTCGGCGTTTTTGCTCAATATTGGCCTTGAGACGCTGCCGCTGCGCATGGAGCGCTACTGCCAGAACGGGCTGGCGGTTGCCAAATATTTCGCGGCCTCCCCGAAGATTGAGAGCGTCAGCTATTCGGCGCTGCCGGGCGACCGGTATTATCCGCTGGCGCAGAAGTATCTGCCGAAGGGCTCCTGCGGCGTCGTCTCGGTCATCATCGGCGGCGGGAAGAAAAACGCCGTCCGGTTTATGGATGGGCTGCGCCTTGCCTGCAACGAGGTGCATGTGGCGGATATCCGCACCTGCGTGCTGCATCCGGCGAGCGCCACCCACCGCCAGCTGACCGATGAGCAGCTGATTGCCGCCGGCGTGCAGCCGGGGCTTATCCGCTTTTCCACCGGTCTTGAAAATATTGCGGATATTCTGAGCGATATCGAACAGAGCCTGAAAAATGTTTAAACCGGCCCGCGAAGGCGGGCAAATGGCCCGGAGCCGGACGGATGGCTCCGGGCCCTTTGCTCTGCTTCCGCTGTTTTCGCCGGGCGAACGGGGAATGAAAAGCCGCAGGAGAGGGCGAAAACCGTTTTGAAAGGATGCTTTTAAGCCGGGCCTTTGGAATACTTTACATTCCCTGTCAAAAATAGTATGATGAATTTGCTTTCGCCGCTCCCGCGGGCGGCGTGGCTGCTTCCCGCTGGGCGCCTTACAGCTGCCGGAGGAAACAGGCGGGGAAGGCAGAGCGCTTTTTGACCGGGAGCCGGGGGGCGCAGAGAAAGGCAAAAAATCTCAGGAAAAGGAGAGGGGTTAAGGGATGCCGATCAACATTCCGGAGGGGCTGCCTGCGGCGAAAACGCTTGAGGAGGAAAACATCTTCTTCATGAGCGATTCCCGCGCCCGCATGCAGGATATTCGCCCGCTGCGCATTCTGATTTTAAACCTCATGCCCAAAAAGATAGAGACCGAGACCCAGCTGCTGCGCCTCATCGGCAACACCCCCATTCAGGTGGATATCGAGCTGATGCAGATGGCGACCCATCTTTCCAAAAACACCCCGAGCGGGCATCTGCTCAAGTTTTACCGGACCTTCGGGGATATAAGGAATGAGCGGTTTGACGGGATGATTATCACCGGCGCGCCGGTGGAGGAGCTGCCCTTTGAAGAGGTGGACTACTGGCAGGAGCTCTGCGCCGTGATGGACTGGAGCAGGCGGCATGTTTATTCCACGCTGCATATCTGCTGGGGGGCGCAGGCCGGGCTCTACTACCACTATGGGATTGGGAAATACCCGCTGCCGGAAAAGATGTCCGGCATCTTCTCCCACCGGGTGCTCTCCTCCCGCCACCGGCTGCTGCGCGGGTTTGATGAGCGGTTTTTAGCCCCCCATTCCCGCCACACCGGCGTGGACGAAGAGGCCCTGCGGCGCTGCGGCGAAATAGAGCTGCTCTGCGAATCGGAGGAGGCAGGAACCTATATTGCCGCTGACCGCGGCGGACGGCGGATTTTTGTGACCGGCCATTCGGAGTATGACCGCATGACGCTGGCGGAGGAATACCGGCGGGACCTCAGTAAGGGGATGGATATTATCCTGCCCCGCCACTATTTCCCGAACGATGACCCCAATTTGCCGCCGGAGCACAGCTGGCGCGCGCACGCGAACCTGCTTTTCTCCAACTGGCTCAACTATTTTGTTTACCAGCAGACGCCCTATGACCTGCGGGAGCTGGAGCGCCCGGCCGGCTTTCATCAGTAAAAGCTTTTCAGCATGCGGCAGGACTTTAAAAAGGGAAGCGGCCGCTGCTGCCCATAAAAAACGGCGGCGGCCTCTGGTTTTTAGCGGGCCAGAGGCCATTGCCTGCTGCCATGCGGGAATATGGCGGATATACATGATATCGTCCGCTTTCGCTCGACAAATCGCGTTAAATCCGCTATGATTAGAGAAAACAGAAAAACGGGAGGCAAGAAAGAGCTTTGCAGAATATCAGCCTTTTAATCAAGCCCGCATCCGGGAACTGCAATATGCGCTGCCGCTACTGCTTTTATGAGGACGAAACGCAAAACCGGGAGGTCGCTTCCTTCGGGATGATGAGCGAAGAGACGCTGGAGGCGCTGGTGCGCCGCACGCTGGAAACGGCAAAGCAAAGCTGCGCCTTCATCTTCCAGGGCGGGGAGCCGACGCTTGCAGGACTCTCCTTTTATGAAAAGCTCATCGAGCTGGTAGCAGCCTATAACCGGCAGAGGCTGCCGGTACACTATGCGCTGCAGACGAACGGCTATGTGGTGGATGAGCGTTGGGCAGAATTTTTTAAAAAGAACGGCTTTTTGATCGGCCTCTCGCTGGATGGAACCAAACCGGTGCATGACGCCTACCGGCTGGATGCCCGCGGCGACGGCACCTGGCAAAGGACGCTGCGCGCGGCCAAAACGCTCGAGCGCCATCAGGTCGATTTTAACACGCTGACGGTGGTCACCGCCCGCACGGCCCGCTCGATCGGGAAAATCTATGGCTTTTTCATGCGCAACAACCTGCGCTATCAGCAGTATATCCCCTGCCTGGACCCGCTGGAAGAGGAGCGCGGCGGCCACGAATATTCGCTGACCCCCGCGCTCTATGCCCGGTTTCTCAAAAACCTTTTTGACCTGTGGTATCAGGACCGGCGGCGGGGTGAATTTGTCTATAACCGGTATTTTGAAAATCTGGCAGGGCTGCTGCTCGGCCAAAAGGCGGAAAGCTGCGGCCTGAGCGGGCACTGCACGAACCAGTTGGTGGTGGAGGCGGACGGAGGGGTTTACCCCTGCGACTTTTATGTATTGGACCGCTACCGGCTGGGAAATCTGAATACCGACAGCTTTGAAGAGATTGAAGAGGCCTTTGCGCGTTCCGGCTTTCTCGAGCCCTCCTTAAAGGTGGAGGAGCGCTGCCGGGCGTGCGAATGGTTTTCCCTCTGCCATGGTGGCTGTCGGCGCGACCGGGAGCAGCCCGGCGGTGAGCTGACGCTCAGCTGTTTTTGCGAAAGCTACCGGGAGTTTTTCCCCTATGCGGTTCCCCGGCTGCGCGAGCTCTGCGGCCTGCCGCCGCTTTAAGGGAGATAGAAAGGGGAAAGGAACGATGTCGGCGAAACGGCTGCGCGTTTATCACGGAAAGAGAAAGGCGGCCCGGTGGCTCTGGCTGCTTCTCCCTCTGGCGGCACTTCTGGGGGTGGGTCTTTTCTGGCGGTATGATATGGCGGCCCCCTCCCGGACGCGCACGGTGGAAATTCTTCTGGAAGCAGAAAACGGCGAACCCGCTGCAGATATGCCGGTAAGCGTCCTTATCGATACGACGGCCGTCCCCATCGGCCGGTGGGGAGAAGGGGGTACGCTCACCGGGGCGGATGGCCGCTGCCGCTTTGAGGGGATGGCGCCCGGCAGCTACTGGCTGCGCGCGGCGGATAACCTTTATGAGGTGCGCATTCCGGAGAATGCTCCCTCCTCCCTTTCTTTAACGCTCAGTACGGCGCCGGACCGCTACACCCTTGTTCTGCGCCTGCAGGATGCGCAGGGGGAGCCGGCCGCCCGGCGGCCGGTAACGCTGCTGGAGACTGAGCTGGAAAAGGCTGCCGCTGCCTCTTTTTCCCAAACGGTTCAGGGAGAGACCGACTGGCAGGGAAACCTGGTGTTTGAAAACCTCCGGGCAGGGGGGCACCTGCTCTGCCCGGAGGGTGCCGCGCCCATTGCGCTCGTCATCGAGCCGAATGAAAAGAAGACGGTCAGCAGCGTTTTGTGCGTTTATCCCGAACAGGCGGAGCCGGTTTTGCAGGAGCTTCTCCTCTATGGGCAGAATGCCAGGCCGCTGAAAAATGAGCCGGTTGCCCATGTGCTCTATGCGCTGCCGGGCGGACGCGAGATTCTCCTTTCAGAACAGGAGACGGATGAAGCCGGAAGGCTTTCCCTTTCCCTTCTTTCGCCCGGCAGCTATACGCTGCGCATCCAAAACCGTCGCCTCAAGCTGGAGGCACAGGGCGGCGGGCAGATACAGAGCGTTTACCTTTAACATGCAGGAAGGTGGTTTCCCAATGAGAAAAGGCAGGCTGATGAGAAAAATCGGGGGAGGCTGCGCGGCCCTGTTGCTCCTCTTTTTTGCAGGCTGCGCCGCAAAACCGGTCTCTGCCCCGGCAGAAGAGCGCTCTGCTTCGGCTGCGGTGGACGAAAAAAGCAGCGCTGCCGCCGCACAGCAAAATTCCTCTCAGTCACAGGAAGCGTCCTTGCAGAAGGAATCCTCACAGAAGGAGACCTCCCAAAAAGAGAGCTCGCCGGAAGAGACTTCCCAGAAGGAGTCCTCGCAGGAAGAGGGCGCCGAAAGCGGCGGCTCTTCAGAAGGCGGCGAAGCGTTGTCAGCGCTTTCCGAAGAGGAAACAGCCGGTTTAACGGATTATTTTATGGGGTTTGCGGAGAGTTATTCCATCGTCACGCTGGATATACCCTTTACCTCCCCTGAGAAGCTGAGTGAGGCGGAAAAATATACAATATTTCTTTTCCTGCAAACCCGTTTCCATGCGGACGGCAAAACGCTCGAGCAGGAGCTTTACAGCAAGCAGGAGGGAGCCTGTATCATTCCGCTTCGTCTGGTGAACGACTATCTGCAGGAGTATCTGGGAACAGAGATTTCAAGGCCGGAGGCGGCTATCGGGCGCTTTGACCAGACGAAAAAGCGCGGATATGATTCGGAGCGTGCCGCCTTTATCGAGTCCGCGCTCAGCGGCTTCGGCGGATATCGGGAATTTTCGCTTCTGGATAGCGAACTGCAGGAGGATGTTCTAACGCTGCACATCGGCTCTTCGGACGAGCTGGGGGTGCCGCCTACCGAAGAAAGGGTGCGCATGCGTGTCAGGATTTTTGGCCTTCACCCGCTGCGTTTTCAGCTGCTCAGCTGGGAGAATCTTTAAAAGCCATTTAAAGGGGGCGCGCAGCAAAAAGAAAGTTTTGCAGCGCGCCCCCTTTTGGCGTCATTATTTTCCCGGATTTTTATTTTTCGGCAGCCCCCTTTTTTATCCCTTTGAGCCGGTGATAGAGCCGATGCAGCCAGCTCCCGTTTAAGATGAAAGCAGCATCCCAGAGATGCAGCCCGCCGCGAAGGGCGAGCGGGAGCATCAGCGAAAGGGCAAAAAGGCGCTTTTGATACTGACAGTAAAGAAGATACCGCTGCCGCAGCCGCCAGCGGGAGATTCTGCGCAGGTCCCTTTTATCCGCAATGCCGCAGAGGGAGATGATTTCCTCTATCAGCCGCTCAAAGCCGGCGCACCTCTCCATCGCCTCCTTAAAGGAGCGCATACGGCGGGAGTGGCTGTCCGCATGGACGAGGACCACATACAGCGGCTCCCGAAGGGTCAGGCAGGGATGAAAATATAAAAAGGGCAGCAGCATCTGGAAATTCTGTCCCATCTCATATTCCGGTATCCGCCGCTGGGGATAGAACTTAAAAAACGCCTCGGTGCGCAGCATATAGCAGCCGCAGCAGATAAAGGTCTTACATTCCAGAATGGGGAAAAACAGCCTCTCGTTTTCCAAATCTCCGGTGGGCTCGGTCCGCCCGGCCGCCCGGCCGCTTTCATCCACATAGCGGCTCAGCGAGCGCACGCAGACATACTGCGGGTTTTTCTGCAGAAATTCGGCCCGTTTGCGTACAGAATCCTTTTCCAGATAGTCATCGCTGTCCGGCCAGATTAAAAATTCTCCGGTCACCAGAGGCAGGCCGCCGTTTATCGCGGCGGAGGCGTTTCGGTGGCCGGCGGCAACAATCTGATAGCGAAAGCCCCGGCTCTCAAATTTTTCCCGGTAGCTCTCCGCAATTTCCAGCGTCCGGTCGGCGGAGCCGTCATCCGACAGGATCATTTCGATATCGTCCCACGATTGGGCTAAAATGGAGTCGAGCAGGCGAGAGAGATGCTTCTCTCCATTATAGACCGGCGTTATGACCGATACCCTGCCCTGTACCGGCGAGGTTTTGTTTTCCATCGGTTATCGCCCCTTTTTTACAGGGCCGAACAGGCGAATCCAGCAGGAGAAGGGAAGCAGGCGGTAGAGGCGCATATAAAGAGGGCGCAGGGGGGAAAGCGCTGTGGGCTGCCGCAGCCGGGGCTGCCGGGGATTTGCCAGATCCTTTTCTTCGCAGGAGAACCACTCGGTCCTCTCCCGAATGCTTTCCCAGAGGCGCATCCCCTCCGGCGTATGGCAGATGATGGCTGAGCAGCCGAGGCCATCCTCCCAATCGGGCTTTAGCTGCTCAATGCCCCAGAAGTCCCCCAGCGTGATATCGCTCTCCCGGTCCACCGTGCAGTAGCGGCAATGGGAGCAGCAGGGGCGCAGATTGATCCTCCGGAAAAAGGAGCTGCAGAAGGGGTCTTTGGAGAGCGGACAGCAGTATTCCCTGCCCCCGATTTGCAGGGCGGCGGTGTGTCCGTTATCCCGGTTTCGCTTGTCACGAAAGGAGAAGGAGTGAAAAGGTCCGCCATACTGTTTTTCCATAAAACGCACATAGCGCTCCCAGATTCCCGGGGAGGGTACCCCAAAGCAGATGAGGCTAACAAGCAGCAGGCCCTCTACCTTTCCGAAAAGGGCGCGCAGGGCGGCGCACTGGCAGGGGGTGCCGCAGAAGAGGACCGGACGTTCGGCGGGCAGAAGATCCAAAAGCTCGGAAAAAACGGCGGACAGGTCGCTTTGCACATACTTCGTGCGGGTGATCTGCGGCAGCTCCTCTATGCGGCGGATACTTTTATGCTGCACGCGGCCATTCTCTGAAAGCGCCGCGCCGAAGACCACGCCGCCGCTTTGAAGGACGCGGGCGGCCAGCAGCGGGAAGATGCCGCCCGAGGAGCCGCAAAGGCGCGCGCCTTCCTCTCTCGCCCGGGCGCCGAAAAAGACGTTTTCCCCGGCGGAGGCAGGCCCCTTCTGAATGGGGCAGATTTTATCGCACAGCCCGCAATGGGTACACAGGGCGGGGGTGATAGCCGGATAGGCAAAGCCCTCCCCATCCCTTTTCATCGTGATGGCCTTTTCTTTGCAGGCGGCCGCGCAGGCCCCGCAGCCGGTGCAGAGAGATTTGGGAGTCATTTTCGCTTCTGCCTCCTTTCCGCCCATTTGCGCCGCAGAAGTAGGAGAGGGAAGAGGCAGCGGTAAAGCGGATACCAATCCATCATCAGAAAAAATTGAATCTTGCAGGGGAAAGAAAGCAGGGAAAAACGCCAGCTCTCTCTTTCGGCAGCAGCCAGTCCCTTTAGATACTCTGTTAAATCGGCGGCCCCTTCTTCCCCGCTCAGCCGGTACCATTCCAGGAGGGTGTATATGAGGCGGCAGGAACAAAGCGCCGCATTTTTCGGCCTGCCACTCTTCTTTTCCTGTTCGCAGATGTATTTATAGCATTCATAGATATTCCTGTAAGCGGTGAGCGAATGCCGGAAGCTGGCATTGTCTGCATGTATCCGATAGTAATACCACTTTTGACGCAGGATAACGGCATCTGTCCCCGATGCGAACAGCTGGTAGACAAATTTGGTATCCTCGCCGCTTACCATCTCTTCATCAAAAAGAAAAGGAAGAGCGGCATCGCGCCGTACAAGCTTTCCGCCGATGGCCAGAAAAAGGATGAAGGCGGGAGCGCTGCGGCAAATCTGCTCCAAAGCCTGCCAGTTTTTCATATAGAGGCCGCTGTATTCCTGATGGGAGTCAGAGGCTTTCAAAAGCGCTTGCAGCTCTTTGGAGCAAACGCGCTGTCCGTCCGCCTGCGCTATCGCTGCGTCATGCTCCTTTGCCAGCTGCAAAAGCGCCTCCAGCAGCCGGGGATGAATCGCGTCGTCGCTGTCCAGAAAAAAGAGATAGTCTCCTTTGGCTTCCCGCAGCGCCCGGTTTCTTGCGGCGGAGACTCCCTCATGCGCCTGTTGCAGAAGACGGATGCGCCGGTCCTTTTCGCAGAAGTCCCGGCAGATGGAAACGCTCTCATCCCCGGAGCCGTCATCCACTAAAAGCAGCTCGAAGCGCGTCCAGCTCTGCGCCAGAACAGACTGGATGCCGTCTCTTAAATAGGCGGCCGTATTATAGACCGGAACAATAACGGAAATCAGCTCCTGCATGGCTCTTCCCCCTTCAGGTTGTCCCGGATGAAAGCGGCTGAGCGTTCTCTTTCTGTTTCCAGCAGCCGGCGCACCTGTCCCCAGTCCGTCTCTTTCCAGATATCCTCTGCCTGAGGAGGAGCGGATTCATCCGTCATGCGCGCCTGCAGCTGCAGCTTTTTCAGCAGATCCTCCATCCGGCTGTTCCATGAGCTGTGGCGGAAAACGAAAAACGGCTTTTCCAGCAGGATGGAGAAGGCAGTCGCATGAAAGGAATTGGTAATAACGCAGGCGGCGTTTTGTATGTAGCCGATAAACTCCCGCGGCCCGCCCGCAATGCGAAGCTCTATCCAGCCAGGTGTTTCTTCCGCGCCGGGCTTATTCAGCTGCAACACCTTTTTCCTGGTTCTTTCTGAGAGCAGGCGAAGATAGTTCATGAGTTGCCGGTCATACTTTGTCCAGTAGGTCAGAATATACCCCTTCTCTTGCGGACGATTTTCCAGCTTCTCCCACTCCTCCCTTTGCAGCAGGAAAACAGGGTCTAAAACATCCGTCACCTTCCGGTGCAGCAGCCCTTCCACAAACGGGGCCGCGCTCTTCTCCCGCAGGGAAATGGCTGCAAAGTTTTTTCCTACAGATTGGGCGAATTTTGGCAGATATTCTGCCGGGAGGCAGCTTCCCCCAAAGCTGGCCGCGTAGGAAACAAGGCGGCAGTTTTCCTTCCCCTGCAGGTTGCCGAGGTAGGCATCGCTAAGCCCCACCGTGATGGCGGGATTCCACACCTGATCGCTTCCGACCAGGACGCAGGTATATTTTTTTAATGAGATATTTTTCAGCGTTCGTTTTGGCGGTGCTGCACACAGATAATGGCAGCGAAAGCCGGCCATTATCCTTCTTCTCTCCCAGAAGCTTTTTCCAAGGCGGAGGTTGCGTTTCCAGGAGAAGGGGCTGGGAATATACCATGTATATCCTTTTTTTAAAAAAGCATACAGCGGCATCCACCAGTATCTGCCGGTGAATTTAAATGGCGCATAGGGAATAAACTCCGCCTCTTCGCCCAGCGACTCCAGATAGTGCTTCAGCGCATAGGCCTGCAGCATGGCGCCATAGTCATCTGCCCAATGAAAGCTCAGCAGTCCGACCATAACGATCCCCCTTCCCGTTTGCGCTTATTATAGCATGAGACCCGGCGTGAGACAAGGCGGGGAGGGAGAGGAAATTTTGTCTGCAGGCGGCTTTGCAGGTTGCTGTCAGGGGGAGAATGTGCTATGATGAAAACAGTTTATGCCATTTTGTTAGAGGAAAAGCGGCAATGGATGGAGAGTCGTTATGAACAAAGGACAGGATAGCGGGCAGGGAAGATGGAAAATATCCGTTTTGGGCGTCCGAGGCTCTCTGCCGGCGGCAGGGGCGGCGTTTCTGGAATATGGGGGAAACACCTCCTGCATGGCGGTCAGCTGCGCGGGCAGAGAGATTGTACTGGATGCGGGCAGCGGCCTCTCCTATCTGAAAAGCCCTGCGGGCAGGGTCAGGCGGCTGGATGTGTTGATTACCCATGTCCATCTGGACCATGTCATCGGCCTTCCCGGCCTGTATGCACTGCAGGAGCGGGGGATGGAGGTCCATTTTTATGGGGAGGAGCGCTATGGCATCCCCTTTGAGCGGCAGATGAAAACGCTGTTCGGAAAGCCCTACTGGCCGGTAGGCCTTGAGGATTCCGCCGCCAGCACGGTTATTCATGAGGTCGGGCCGCAGATGCGCTTTTCCCTGCCCGGGGAGGACGGCAGCGAGATTTCCGTTTTCACCCTGCGGGGCAACCATCCCGATAAGAGCCTTCTCTACCGGCTGCAGGCGGGAGGAAAAAGCCTTGTTTATGCGCTGGACTGCGAGATGAACGACGAGATGTTTGCTGCCCTTTCCGACTTTGCGAAGGACAGCGACCTGATTATCTGGGATGCCGGCTTTATCGAAGGGGATATGCGCCGGGGCTGGGGACATTCCACCTGGGAGGAGGGCCTGGCCTTAAAAAAGGCCGCCGGGGCGAAGCGGATTTTAATGACCCATTATTCCTGGGGTTATACCGATACATTTCTGCATGAGCAGGAGCGTCTGGCAAAGCAGCGGGACAGCGCCTGCCTGTTTGCAAAAGAGGGGATGGTGCTCACATTATGACACAGCAGGAGATGGAGAAAATACTGGAGGTTGGTACCCTTCTTTCCTCAGAGCGCAATCTCGACCGGCTGCTGGAAAAGGTTTTGATCTGCACAATGGAGATGGCCCGCTGCGATGCGGGCACCCTCTATCTGCTGGATGGGGACGGGCTGAGCTTTAAAATTATGCGCAACGATACCCTGAAGACCTATTCCGGTGGGGACGGCAGAGATTCCGGGCTGCCGAAGGTGCCGCTGAGCCGGGAGAATGTCTGTGCGCTCTCGCTTCTCGAGGAGCGCACCATTTCGATTGAGGATGTGCGCAATGCCCCCGGCTATAACTTTTCCGGTCCTATCCGCTATGATGCGATGACCGGCTACTACACAAAGTCGATGCTGGTGGTGCCGATGTGCGGCCGGGATGGCTCGAAAATCGGCGTTTTGCAGCTGATGAACGCGCTGAATGATGCGGGGAACATCTGCGCCTTTTCCGAAGAGATGGTGCTGGTGCTCGAGTCGATGGCCTCCCAGGCCTCGATTACCATACAGAACGCCCGCTATATTGAGGAAATCAAGGAGCTGCTCTATTCGTTTGTGCGCGTCATGTCCTCGGCGGTCGATGAGCGCACCCCCTATAACGGCAGCCACACCCGGCATATGGCGGAATATGGGAGCCGCTTTATCGACTGGCTGAATGCCCGGTCCGCCGGGGAGCGCTTTTCCCCTGCCCACAAGGAAGAGATACTAATGAGCGTCTGGCTGCATGACATCGGCAAGCTGGTAACGCCGCTGGAGGTTATGAACAAGGTGGCCCGCCTGCTTCCCGAGCAGCACGCCGCCTTTACCCACCGCATGCAGGTCGTCCGCCTGCGGGCGGAGATTGATGAGCTCGCCGGGCGCATTTCCCCCGGCGAGCGGCAGGCGCTCATCGAGGCGACCCATGCCGCTGCCCGGCTGGTAGAAGAGGCCAACACCGCCGGCTTTATTACCGATGAATGCCTCAGGCAGCTGCAGCTGCTGCAGCTGCGCCTTTATCGGGATGAGGACGGACAGGAGCACCCCTGGCTGACACCGGAGGAATATGCGATGCTCTCCATCCGCAAAGGCACCCTTTCCGATGAGGAGCGCGCGGTGATGGAGGAGCATGTGAGCATCACCGACCGGCTGCTCTCCCAGATCCGCTTTTCGGGCGAATTTTCCCATGTGCGCGAATGGGCGGCCAGCCACCACGAGTTTTTAAACGGTAGCGGCTATCCCGCGGGGCTTTCCGGGGAGGACATCCCGCCCGAGGTGCGCATGATTACCATTCTGGATATTTTTGATGCGCTGGTCGCCGAGGACCGCCCCTATAAGCGGGGGATGCCGGTAGAGCGGGCGCTCTCGATTCTGCAGACAATGGCCGACAGGGAAGGGAAGCTGGATGGGCAGCTCGTCCGGCTTTTTGCCGAGAGCAGGTGCTGGGAGAAAGAGCGGCCAAAAGCGGAAAAAGAGGGATAAGCGGAGAATATGGGAATACATATGGAGAAAAGCTGGAAGCATCGGGCCGGGCAGGCGGCCCTCTCGCTGGCCATCGCAGGGCTTATGACCCTGCTTTCCGGCCTCGGCGTAATGGCGAGCCTCGATCTGGCCGTTTCAGATGCCCTCTACCAGAGCCGGCGCGCTACCGATGGGGAGATTGTACTGGTGGGTATTGACCAGCGCGCGCTCGAGGAGATCGGGCCCTATGGCCAGTGGGGCCGGGAGATTTTTGCCTATGCCATTGATGCGCTCAACGCCTCAGAGGACTGCCGACCGGCGGTTATCGGGCTGGATGTTCTCTTTACCGGAGCACTGGACCCGCAGGGGGATGCCCTGCTTGCCGAGGCGGTGGGCAGGTATTCCAATGTCATTACCGCCTCGGCAGCGCAGTTTGGGGATGCGCTGGGCACCGACAGTGCCGGCCGGGAGATGGTGGACTCCTTTGCCGTTACCGAGTGGTATCAGCCCTATGAGGCGCTGAGGGCGGTAACCAGTCAGGGGCACATCAACGCCATGGGGGATGCGGACGGCATTCTGCGCCACCAGCTGCTCTATATCCAGCTGCCGGATGGCAGCCGCACCCCCTCCCTCTCGCTGCTGGCTGCGGAAAAATACCGGCAGTATCATAACCAGCCTTCGCCAAAGCTTCCGCCGGTGAGCAGCCGGGGCTTCTGGTATCTCCCCTTCTGCGGGCAGCCCGGCGATTTTGATGAATCCATTTCGATTGCCGACCTAATCAGCGGGACGATTCCGGCGGACTACTTTGCGGGGAAAATCGTGTTGATCGGCCCCTATACCCCCGGGCTGCAGGACCGGTATCTGACGGCGGCTGACCATGCCCGGCAGATGTATGGGGTGGAATACCAGGCCAACGCCATTCAGGCGCTGCTCTGGGAGGAATATAAGCTGGAGGCGCCGGAGGGGCTGCAGGAGCTGCTGCTGTTTATTATCCTGCTGCTTGCCATTCTGGGCTTCTGGAAGCGTTCGGTGCGCTTTACAACCGCTCTCTGGGCGCTTGTCAGCGGCGGCTGGCTGGCCTTCTGCAAAATAGCCTACCATTTCGGGAGTATTTTTCATCCGCTGTGGGTGCCGGTGGGCGTCAGCCTTCTTTATGTCGGCTGCCTGGCCTTTAATTACCTGACAGCCGCGGTGGAGCGCCGGCGGGTGACCAGCACCTTCCAGCGCTATGTGGCGCCGGAGATTGTCCGCGAGCTTTTGAAGGATGACAGCGCGCTTGAGCTGGGCGGCAAGCTGGTGGATATCGCAGTGCTGTTTGTGGATGTGCGCGGGTTCACCCCCATGTCCGAGCTGCTGACGCCGGTGCAGGTGGTGGAAATCCTCAACCGGTATCTGTCGCTTATCTCCAGCTGCATTATGAAAAACGGCGGTACGCTGGATAAATTCGTGGGCGATGCCGCCATGGCCATCTGGGGCGCGCCGCTGCCGCAGGAGGACTATATCATGCATGCCGTTCAGGCGGCAATGGATATGGTCAGCGGCTCGGCGGCCCTTTCGCAGGAGCTGAGGGAGAAATACGGGCGCACCGTCTCCTTCGGCATCGGGGTGCATGTGGGGGAGGCGGTCGTCGGCAACATCGGCTCGCCGCAGCGCATGGACTATACCGCCATCGGCGATACGGTCAATACCGCCGCCCGGCTGGAGGCGAATGCCCCCGGCGGCACCGTTTATATCTCCCGGGCGGTTGCAGATGCGCTGCAGGGGCGCATTAAAACCACCTCGCTGGGGGACTCGGTCAAGCTCAAGGGAAAAAAGGAAGGCTTCGAGGTTTTAACGCTCGATGAGATTTTATAGAGAAGGGCAGGCGCATTAGAGACAGAAGAAGCGCCGGACAGCCTGCAACAGAAAAGGGGAAATTTTTTATGTTTAAGAGAATACTGCCGGCAGGTTTGGCGCTCTGCCTTCTGACGGGCATTCTGCCTGCTTCGGCCATGGCCGAAGGGGAGGGGGTTCCCGGCCTTTCTCTGGAGTCTGTGCCCGCCCCCATTGCCGAGGACGGGGCTACGGGAATGGAGTTGTCTTCCGGCAGCTGCGGCGATAATCTCACCTGGAGCTTAAGCGAGGACGGGGTACTCACCATCTCCGGAACGGGGAAGATGGATACATTCAACGTTGTCGGGACCGGCAGCGCGCCATGGATGAGTTACGCGAATCAGATAATCTCTGTCAGGATCGGTGAGGGTACGACGAGCATCGGCAGCTGTGCGTTTTATAACTGCACGAAGCTGGAAAGCGCCGACCTGCCGGGCAGTATAAAAAGCATGGGCGATAATGTGTTTAACGGCTGCTCTGCCCTTACGGAGCTTACGATTCCAGAAGGGGTAACGCGCATTGGCACCCGTATGTTCAATTTGTGCGCTTCTCTTAAAAGCGTCAGCATTCCGGAGGGCGTAGAGGAAATTGGCGGATATGCCTTTAATAGCTGCACGAAGCTGGAAAGCATCGTTCTTCCGAAAAGCCTGAAGAGTATTAAAAACTACGCGTTTTATAACTGCTCCCTGCTCGCCAGCGCCGACATCCCGGAAGGGGTGACGGAAATTGGGGAAGAGGCCTTTGGCTCCTGCGCCCTGAAGAGCGTTACCATTCCGGAGGGAATGATAAGCATCAGCAGTCATGCGTTTTACGGCTGCACACAGCTCACCGGCGTCACCATTCCGGAAAGCGTAACGGATGTTGGAGAGTACGCGTTTTACGGCTGCACGGTACTTTCTGATGTCTATTATACCGGAAGCAGGGCGCAGTGGGAGGCAGTTTCCATCGGCGCGAGCAATGACCCTTTAACGAGCGCTACCATCCGCTGTGCGGGCGAGCTCGCCAGTGGCAGCTGCGGCGATAACCTCACCTGGATTTTAGGGGAGGACGGTACGCTCGTTATCTCCGGCACGGGGGAGATGGAAAATCCCGCTCAGGAATATGATGTGTCCTGGTATGATTATGCGGAAAGTATAAAGACGGTTATCATAGAAGAAGGAGCTGCGAGTATTGGCTCCTATGCGTTTTGCGGCTGCAAAAATATTACCGGTGTTGCCCTTCCGGAGAGCTTAACGAAGATTGGAACCTCCGCATTTGAAAGGTGCGGGCTCCTTACGGACATTGTGATTCCGCAGGGAGTAGTCAGCATTGGGGATGGGGCGTTTTCCGGCTGCGGCTCCCTTACAGATATCACCATTCCGGCGGGAGTAACCAGCATTGGAACAAACGCGTTTCGTTCCTGCGATTCCCTTGCCGATGTCTACTATTGCGGGGAAAAGGCGGATTGGAGTGCGATTGCCATCGGCACGGACAACGAGCCTTTGCAGCAGGCGGTCATCCACTGCAGCGATGGGCTGACGGGCGGCATTGACAGCGGCGGCTGCGGCGGCAATCTTAATTGGATTTTAAAGAAGGACGGTACGCTGTATATAAACGGCACGGGGCCGATGACCGATTATGACGGGGATGCCGTCGACTTCGCCCCCTGGTACGGCTACCGCGCACAGATTACCGCACTGGTGATCGAAGAGGGTGCAACGAGTATAGGCAATTATGCGTTCATGCAGTGCGCCGGACTGACGGAAATTGCGCTGCCGGGGAGTGCAGCGCGCATAGGGGACTATGCGTTTACAGAGTGCAGAGGCCTTGCCCGCGCCGCTCTCCCGAAAAGCTTAAAGGATATTGGGCAATATGCGTTTTCGGACTGCGTCGTTCTGATGGATATAACACTCCCGGCAAGCATTACACGCATTGAGGATGGGGTATTTTCTGGCTGCAGCGGTCTTGTGGATATAAGCATTCCGGAAAATGTTACAGGCATCGGGGCGGAGGCGTTTTTCTCCTGCGGCAGCCTCACCGGGGTGAATCTTCCGGAAAAGGTGACGGCGATAGGCGCGGGCGCGTTTTCCGATTGCGGCAGCCTTACAAAGGCGGTTATTCCGGAGGGCATAAGCACGATTGCAGAGGGGACATTCAGACGGTGCGGCCTCACCGAGATTACCCTTCCGAAGAGCGTGCAGAGCATTGAGCTGGCGGCATTTTTCGAGTGCACCGCCCTTGCTGATATTTATTATGCCGGGACAAAGGCAGAGTGGGAGGCCATTTCCGTTGGGCTGAGCAATGCGCCGCTGGAGAGTGCCGCTGTTCACTATCTCGGCGGCCTGGCAAATGGGCAGTGCGGCGACAGCCTCACCTGGCTGCTCAGTGAGGACGGGAAAACCCTCACCCTTTCCGGCAGCGGGGATATGTGGGACTACAGCGCCTCCTCCCGCGGCGGCTGGGAGATAGGGGAGGCGACCATCGAGAATCTGGTGCTTCCGCAGGGCCTGACCCGCATCGGGGAATATGCCTTCTATCGCTGCAGCGCGCTGACAGCGGCCGGGCTCCCGCAGTCGGTGAGCTCTATCGGCGATTTCGCGTTTTCCGAATGCGCCGCGCTTAAAGAGATGAATATTCCGGGCGGCACTGCGGAAATCGGGACATCCGCCTTTGCCGGTTGCAGCAGCCTTGCCGGTCTTCGCATTTCGCAGGGGGTAAAGGTGATTGGAACGACCGCCTTCGCGCGCTGCAGCTCTTTGCAGGAGCTGAGCCTGCCGGAGGGGGTAACAGAGATTGGGGTTTCCGCCTTCTATGGCTGCAGCGCCTTAAAAACCCTGCACGCGCCGAAGAGCCTTCAGAGCCTCGGAGAGAATGCATTTTCCGACTGCGGCGCCCTGCAGAATATCTACTATAGCGGCAGCGCGCAGATGTGGCAGGCGCTGATTTCCCCCGGAAATGACTCCCTGCAGGAGATTGCCGTTCGCTGCGGCATGCTGCAGCTTTTCTATGATGCGAACGGCGGCAGCGGCAGCATGGCGGAAGAGACGAAGACGGTCACTCCCGGCTCCTCCGCCGCCTTCACCGCCGCGCAAAACGGCTTTACCGCCCCCGAGGGCAGCGTTTTTTTTAGCTGGAATACTGCGGCGGATGGCAGCGGCACCGCCTATTCTGCCGGCAGCAGCCTTACCCTTTCGGCGGATGTCACCCTCTATGCCCAGTGGAAGGAGGCGCAGCCGGAACCGGAGGCGGTCCTTCTGGAAATTGACGGGAGCCTGCAGGTAGCATCCGGAAAGGAGCTGAAGGTTTTAGAGGGGATAGATATCCGGGTGTTCAGCGGCAAAACGGTGAAGATAAGCGGCAGCGTGTCAGCGGCAGGGAAGCTGCAAAATGAGGGGACGCTGATAATAGAGGGGCAGCTGCAGGCCGCG
>JAAWAN010000002.1 GCA_022792175.1 Provencibacterium sp. | reverse complement strand
GGGTAGGCGTGGATAAATTTATGTGCCGAAAAACGTCTTGGGTTTTGCGGCACTTCATTTTTTGTAACCTGTCTTAGTCTGTTAAGCATCGCTCTGCCGGGTCTCGCCTTTGGCAGAAAAGGGAATCGCGGCGCCTCGGAAGGTGGAGAGCGCCAGGCCGATAAGCCCCATATCGATGATGGTATGCAGATTCCCTGTCAAAAGCGGGAATTCGGCGGCAAACAGGGGAAAGCCCAGATTCATGCAGAGGCTGGCCGATGCCTGCATACTAAGGGACAAAACCACCGAAAGGGCCAACAGCCCGCCCGCCTGTCTGCCCTGCTGCAGGCATTTTCGGAGCAGCCAGAGGGCGAGCCCGGCTGCCGCCAGCATCAGCGCCAGAAACGGCAGCCAGCCCAGCCGGTAGATAGCGGTGGTCAGCAGGGAGCCGGAGCTCCAATCCGGTACAAACCGTTCGTAAATGTCCGGCAGAAGCTGCGCATTTCCTTCTCCCAGCCACCGGGAGGCAGCCAGCGCTTTGCGAATGGAGAGGGTTTGATAGCCTGAGCCGAGCGGGTCCTGCTCCGGACGAAGAAAACGCATCATCCGCTGCAGCAGGTAAACATGCGAATAGCGGGAAAACAGCCAGAGCAGCAGCCCTGCTGCGGGCAATAACGCGGCAGCGAATACCGCCGCCGCGGCCTTTTTGCGAGAAAGCCGAAACCAGTCTTCCCAAATGGCGCACAGCAGCAGGATAAACCCGCAGACAAGCAGCGTCAGCAGCGCTGAAAGAGCGGGTGCCAGCAGGCAGATGAATGCCAGCGGGATTCCCCCGGCAATGGCCGCAAAGAATCCCCGCCAGCCCCTCTTTCGACAACTGAAGACCCAGACGGCATAGACAGTGGGGTATAGGAGCGCCACATAACGGGTATAGTAGTGGATTCCATGAAGAAGAGGGGAGAAGTGCAGCGAAAGAATGCCTGCCAGAAGCGCTGCGGTATAGACGGTTTTGGCATGGCAGAACAGAAAGGAGGCATCCAGAAAATAGCCGCCCAGCAGGCAGGCTGTCCCCAGCAGCAGGGCAAAAACGGCGGATGCAGGGCTTCTGGCATATTCGCTTCCGGAAGTCAGCAATACCCGCAAAAATCCACCGGCCAGCGCCAGGGCGATGGTCAGCCCGATTAACCCCCACTGGGGCTTTGGCCGGTGGATGCGGTCAAGCCCTGCTCCCACCGCTGCCGGGTCGCCCATCTCTTTGACAGCCAGCGCCTCTGCCTCCTTTCGGGGATGTCCCGCCTGCGAAAACGCATCCCGCTGATCCTCCAGATGCTGCCGCAGCTCCAGGGAAATGGCAGGGCGCGCCCGCTTCCAGCGGATTTGCTCCTCGACCGTTTTCAGATACTGCTCGATACTCTCATATTCCGGCATAGCGGCCGCCTCCTTTCAGTACCTGGCGCACAGCCTGCGTATACTGCTCCCAGGCGCTCTCCTTTTCCTTTAAGGCAGCCTTTCCCTGCCTGTTCAGCCGGTAGTAGCGCCGCGGCTTGCCGCTGTCCGATTCCCTCTCATAGGCGCTGACCAGCCCCTTTTCCTCCAGGCTATGCAGCAGCGGATAGAGTGTCCCCGCCTTGAGATGAAAGGTATCATCCGACCGGCGCTGCAGCTCTTCAATCATCTGATAGCCGTATTTGTCCCCATCCTCCAGCAGCTTTAAAACCAGCATGCTCATGCTGCCGCTGACAAGGCTTTTATCCAGCTCCATTTTCTTCCTCCTTTTTTATATAGGTTATCTATATAAAGGCTGCCTATATTATATATCGATTACCTATATATGTCAAGAAGAAAAGAGCCTTCTCCGGGGAAACATCTGAAAACCGGCAAAGAGCCGCGCAGGGCAGGCGGCTGCCGACAAAGGAAAGGGTCAGTTGCAAAATGCAAGCATTTTGCAACTGACCCTTTCAGACGGGCAGAGGCGAGAGCCTCTTATTTATTTTTGGAAGCGGCCTTCAGGCGCAGGCTGTTGTTTAAAATGCGCTTGCGGATGCGCATATTCTGCGGGGTGATTTCCAGCAGCTCATCCTCGCCGATAAATTCAATGGCCATCTCGAGGCTCATCCTTTTGGGAGGGACGAGGCGCAGCGCGTCATCCGAGCCGGAGGCGCGGGTGTTGGTCAGGTGCTTGGTCTTGCAGACGTTGACGGCGATATCGTCCGTCTTTGGCGACTGGCCGACGACCATCCCCTCATAGACCGGGACGCCTGCGCCGATAAACAGCTCGCCGCGCTCCTGCGCGTTATATAGCCCATAGGTGACCGATTCGCCCGTTTCAAAGGCGATGAGCGAGCCATAGCTGCGGCGGGGAATATCCCCCTTATAGGGCTGGTAGCCGGCGAAAACGGCGTTTAAAACC
The DNA here is from genome assembly GCA_022792175.1 of Provencibacterium sp. Lineage (GTDB taxonomy): Bacteria > Bacillota > Clostridia > Oscillospirales > Ruminococcaceae > Harryflintia. The sequence continues at coordinate 14,077 of JAAWAN010000002.1, read as the reverse complement.
CCTTCGCCTTTGGTGTCAGTCATAAACTGGCTGCGGTAGCCGAACAGCCCGCGGGAGGGGATGGAGAACTCCAGGCGCATCCGGCTGCCCTGCGGGGCCATGTGGGTAAGCTCCGCCTTGCGCATGCCCATCTTCTCCATGACCGAGCCGACACAGTCCTCCGGCACATCAATGACCAGATCCTCCATCGGCTCCATCAGCTGGCCATCAATCGTTTTAAGCAGCACCTTCGGGGTGCTCACCTGAAACTCGAAGCCCTCGCGCCGCATCGTTTCAATCAGAATCGAGAGGTGCATCTCCCCGCGCCCGCAGACGCGGAAGCTCTCAGTGGTATCGGTATCCTCCACCCGCAGGGAAACATCCTTAAGCAGCTCGCGGTAGAGCCGCTCGCGCAGGTGGCGGGAGGTGACGAACTTTCCGTCCTTGCCGGCGAAGGGGCTGTCGTTGACCGAGAAGGTCATCTCCATTGTCGGCTCGGAAATTTTTACGAACGGCAGGGGGGATACATCCTCCGGGCTGCAGAGGGTGTTGCCGATTGAAATATCCTCAATGCCGGAGATGCAGACGATATCGCCCATGCGCGCCTCTTCACAGGGAATGCGCTTGAGCCCGTCAAACTGGTAGAGGTTGACCGCCTTTCCCTTATAGCGGACATCCGGATGGTGGTAGTCGCAGACAACTACCTCCTGATTCTGGCGCAGCATTCCGCGCTCAATCCGCCCGATGGCGATGCGCCCGACAAAGTTGTTGTAATCGATGGAAGAGACCAGCATCTGAAAGGGGGCGTCTGTCTCCCCCTCGGGGGGCGGAATCTGGTCAAGAATCTTGTCAAAGAGCGGAGCGAGATCCTTTCCGGGGAAGTCGGGGTCATAGGTGGCGGTGCCATCCCGCCCCGAGCAGAAGATAACCGGGCTGTCCAGCTGTTCTTCTGAAGCATCCAGATCGAGCAGCAGCTCGAGGATCTCATCCGGCACCTCTTTAAGGCGGGCATCCGGCCGGTCCATCTTGTTGATGACAACGATAACGCGGTGCCCAAGCTCGAGCGCCTTCTGCAGGACGAAGCGGGTCTGGGGCATCGGGCCTTCGAAGGCATCCACCAGCAGGATAACGCCGTTGACCATTTTGAGCACCCGCTCCACCTCGCCGCCGAAGTCGGCATGGCCGGGGGTATCGACGATGTTGATTTTTACATCCTTATAGTGTGCGGCCGTATTTTTCGCCAGAATGGTAATGCCGCGCTCGCGCTCGAGGGCGTTCGAGTCCATCACGCGGTCTTCCACCACCTGGTTGGTGCGGAAAACGCCGCCCTGCTTGAGCATCTCATCCACCAGCGTGGTCTTGCCATGGTCAACGTGCGCGATGATGGCCACGTTGCGCAGGTCTTCTCTAATCAAATTTCATTCCTCCAAGTGAAAGTCTTCCGAAAGCCCTTTTCATTCCAAATGTTTATTTTATCACAGAAAGAGCGGGGTTACAATATTTTTCTGCCAATTTGTCCTTGCCGGACTTGTGGAAAGCCACAAAAAAGCTGCCCTATGATTGGTGCAGTTCATACAATAATGTATAAAAATAAATATTTTCTAATATTTATTCAAAAACAGCTTGATTTTTCTGCCGTTCGGTGTATAATGATTGCATACTTCAAAGGCAGCATTCAAAATGAACAGGTTATTTTTGAGGAGGCAGACACAAATGAAAAAGATTTTGGCAGCGCTTCTGGCGGGAGCCATGCTCGCATCTCTGGCCGGGTGCGGTTCCGGCGGCTCGGATACACTCGCGCAGATTAAGAAGGATGGCAAGCTGGTCATGGCGACCAACGCCGCTTTCCCGCCCTTTGAATATATTGCGGGCAACGAGCCGGCCGGCGTTGATGTGGATATTGCCGCGGAGATTGCCAAGGACCTCGGCGTTACGCTGGAGGTCTCGGATATGGACTTTAACGCCATTATCCCGGCGGTGCAGGCGGGCAAGGCAAGTCTCGGCGCGGCCGGTATGACGGTGACCGATGAGCGCAAGCAGCAGATTGATTTTTCGGATGAATATGTCAAGAGCGCCCAGTATGTCATCATCATGAAGGGATCAGGCATAACGGCGGATTCGCTGGGGGAGGCCGGGGTTATTATTGGTGTTCAGGAGGGCACGACCGGCGACTTTTATGCGACCGATGACATCAAGGGCGACCCGAACACCGAAGAGGTTGCGCGCTATAAGAATGCGATTGTCGCCTCGCAGGACCTGATGAACGGCAAGTGCTCCGCCGTTATTATTGATGAAATGCCTGCAAAGAGCATTGTGGCCGCCAATCCCGACAAGCTCGAGCTGCTGCCCGATGTGTTGACCGAGGAGAGCTATGCCATCGCCGTTAAAAAGGGCGATACCGCTTTTCTCGAGCAGGTCAACAAGACGATTGCTCGCCTCAAGTCGGAAGGCAAGATTGATGAATTCCTGATTCAGCATACCGGCGAATAACCCGCAGGCGGGGCATTCAGGGGGAAATTTTTGCAGGGCCTGCCGCAGAAATGTTATTTTGCGGCAGGCTCTGTCTGCATAAAGCGGGAGCTGCCGCCCGCCATATCGCAGCCCTTCCGCTTTAAAAGCAGATTTTCCCGAATGCCGGATGGACAGTTTCCAAAGAAAGGTATGGTCATAGAGATGATTGACAGCATCGTAAGCGGGCTGTATCAAACGCTGGTTGTGGATAACCGGTATGTCCTGATTCTGCAGGGACTGAAAAACACCCTGATTATCACCCTGTTTTCCCTGCTTTTGGGCCTTTTGATCGGCCTTGTTATCGCCGTTATCAAGGTCTCGCCCAAGTCGCCGCTTATGCGCCCGCTGCATCTGCTGGCGGATATCTATGTCACCGTCATCCGCGGAACGCCGGTGGTGGTGCAGCTGATTATCATCAACGGTTCGATTATGCGCGCAAGCGACAACCAGATTCTCATTGCGGTGGTCGCCTTCGGCGTCAATTCCGGCGCCTATGTGGCGGAAATTATCCGCGGCGGCATTCTGGCGGTGGATCGCGGGCAGACCGAGGCCGGCCGCTCGCTCGGCCTCACCCCCTGGATGACCATGCGCCATATCGTTCTCCCGCAGGCATTTAAAACCTCGCTGCCCGCGTTGGGCAATGAATTTATCGCTCTTTTGAAGGAGACCTCGGTAGCCGGCTATGTGGCCATCCGCGATTTGACCAAGGCGGGCGACAGCATCTTCAGCCGTACCTATAACATCGCTTCGATGTATATCGTCGCGCTGATCTATCTGGTTCTGGTCATAGGACTGACGGCGCTGCTCGGCCGGCTGGAAAGGAGGCTGCATAAAAATGATCACCGTTAACCACCTCTGCAAGGATTTTCACCGTGTGCAGGTTTTAAAGGATATCTCCGAAACGATTGAGAAGGGGGAGAAGGTGGTCATCGTCGGCCCCTCCGGTTCGGGCAAGTCCACCTTTCTGCGCTGCCTCAATCTGCTGGAAACGCCCACCTCGGGAGAGATTCTCTTTGAGGGCACCAATATCACCGAGCGCGGCTGCGACATCAACCGGGTGCGCCGCAAGATGGGGATGGTCTTCCAGCACTTTAACCTCTTTCCGCATTTGAGCGTCCGCCAGAATATTACGCTGGCGCCGGTAAAGCTGAAGCTGCAAAGCCAGCAGCAGGCGGACGAAAACGCCATGCGGCTGCTGATGCGCATCGGCCTTGCCGACAAGGCGGATGCCTATCCGAACCAGCTTTCGGGCGGTCAGCAGCAGCGCATCGCCATTGTCAGAAGCCTTGCGATGAACCCGGATGTCATGCTCTTTGACGAGCCGACCTCTGCGCTCGACCCGGAGATGGTCGGCGAGGTGCTCGAGCTGATGAAGGAGCTGGCCCGCGAAGGGATGACGATGGTCGTCGTTACCCATGAGATGGGCTTTGCGCGCGAGGTGGGCACCCGCGTCCTGTTTATGGATGAGGGGCAGATTAAGGAGCAGGCCCCGCCCGCGGAGTTTTTTGCCTCCCCGAAAAATCCGCGCCTGCAGGATTTCCTTTCGAAGGTTTTGACCCAGTAAAAAGAAAAACGTACTGTAAAGAGGCGAAAAAGCCCCGCGGGGCCGCCTGCTTTGCAGTACGTTTTTTGTCTGGGCGGGCGAAAAGCCCCGTAACTCCGGACTAAAAGCGGAGAAGATGCTGGCGGAGGGATACCGATAGCGAAGCGCCTGTCGTTTTCGGGATCCTTCGCTTTTTCAGCGGTGTTCCCGGTTTTTCTGCGTTTCCGGCCGAAAGGCGGGGAGCTCGGCGGTAAAAACAGAGCCATGGCCGCCGGGCCCGTCCTGAACCGAGAGCTTCCCGCGGTGCAGGGAAACGATTTCCCGGGCAATCGAAAGGCCCAGTCCGTGGTGCTCTTTCTCCGAGCGGGCGCTGTCCGCCCGGTAGAAGCGCTCGAAGATGCGCTCCTTTTCTTCATCCGGAATGCCCGGCCCGTCGTCTGCCACGGTGAGCTGAACATACCCGCCCTTTCCCGCGGCGCTCAGCTGGATTCTGCCGCCGGGAGGGGTATAGCTGAGCGCGTTGTCAATGAGAATGGAAAGTACCTGGCAGAGCCGCTGTTCGTCACCATAGATGCGGGGCAGCGGTTCGTTTTCATCCAGCGAAACAAAGAGGGCAATCTTTTTTTCGGCGGCCAGCCCTTCGAAGAGCTCATATTGGGTGAGCAGCAGCGTATCGGCCTCCAGCGGCTTCATCGAAAGGCTCCAGGTTTTGGAGTCAGCGCGCGCCAGACTGAGCATATCGCCCAAAAGCCGGGACATCCGTCGGCATTCGTTGCCGATGATGCCGGCAAAGCGTTCCGTTTCCTCCGGCGTCGCCTTGCCAATAGCAGATATGCTGGCTTCGATAACCGAAAGAGGGGTGCGCAGCTCGTGACTGGCGGCGGCCATGAACTGCGCCTGGCGGCGCTGGTTTTCTTCCACCGAGCGCAGGGAGCGGCCGGTAAACCACCAGCTGAAGAGAAACAGCAGTCCCATCCCCAAAGCGGCCATCCCTAAAACCAGCCAGATCTGGCGCGCCGATTGCCGGTCCTCCTCGCGCATATCCTTAAAAAGAGAGAGGCTGATCCATCCTAAAGGGGTGGGCACGCTGGCGCAGGCCACCCGGTAGCGCTCCTGCCCGCTGCCATACAGAGTGAAGAAGATGCCCTCTGCGCTAAGGCGGGAGGGCGGGGGAACATCCGGGTCAAAGCCGGCCAGCCGGGCGGCATTTTTGGCCGCGCTGACCAGCTCGGAGCGGTCGGTCGGCGTTTTCCAGGAGCCGGAAAAAAGCAGAGGAATGCCGTTATCTTCGATATGGATGATGAGCCGGTTCCCGTTTTCGGTCTGCGCGAGCCAGGAGCGGTCGATCACCGTTTGACTCTGCAGATGATAGACGATGGAGTTATAATCGTTACCAAAGCTGGCGGCGCTGCTTCTTTCCTGCTGCTTCCGGGCGACGAGCAGCGTGCCGGCTGCCATGCCGGTGAGGATGATGCCGGTAATCAGGGTGCACAGCAGCGTCAGCCGCAGGCGCAGGCGCTTAAACATATCTGCAGCCATCGTTCTATTCCTCCAGCTGGTAGCCCACCCCGCGCACTGTTTTAATCCGCAGGGCGCTGCCCACCGTTTTCAGCCTGCGGCGCAGGAAATGGATATAGTTATCCAGATTCCCTTCCTCCACCCCGGCATCCGGCCCCCAGACATGGGAGAGCAGAACCATGCGCGGCAGCGTCTGTGCGGGGTTTTTGAAAAAGAACTCAAACAGGTCGCTCTCCCGCCTGGAAAGCGAGCAGCTGCCCGCCGGGCCATGCAGCTGCTTTTTCAGCGGGTCAAACTCGGCATCCCCATAGCGCAGGGCGCCGCCGCTCTCCCAGCTGCGCGGCCGGCGGCCCATCGCCCGGATGCGCGCGAGCAGCTCCTCGGTGGCAAACGGCTTTATCAGGTAGTCATCTGCACCGGCGTCCAGCCCATCCACCCGGTCGCCGACCCCGTCGAGCGCCGTCACCATCAATACCGGGGTCATAATCCCCTGCCTGCGAAGGCATCTTAATACCTGCAGCCCGTCCAGGCGCGGCAGCATGCGGTCGAGCAGGATAAGGTCATGCGCCTGCTGCTGTGCCCAGTGCAGCCCGTCGTCCCCATCGTGGCAGATATCCACCGTGTAGCCCTCCTTCTTTAAATGGAAGGCCATCGCCTCGCAGAGCTCCTTGTTGTCCTCAATCATCAGAATCCTCATGAGATTCTGTCCTCCTTAAATCAGCATCCCCGGGCTGCCGGAGCATACCAGGCGCTTATTTGTCTGCCGCTTTTGGGGGAAAGGGCCCGGCAGCAGGCAAAATCGTAAAATCGGCGAATAGGTGCTTGCAGATTTTACCTTTATCCAGTATACTGAAAGAAAGCGCGCTTGTAAACAGGCAGCGCGCCTGTCGGATAAAATAGCAGGGAGGATTGGTCTTTATGCAGCATCCGCTTTTTCCTGCCATGCCCCATATGGGGCACGGCGGTGATTACAATCCCGACCAGTGGCTGGATCGCCCGGATATTCTGGAGCAGGACATCGAATATATGAAAAAGAGCCATGTCAACTGCGTATCGCTGGGTATCTTTGCCTGGTCGGTGCTCGAGCCGAGGGAAGGGGAATACCATTTCGAGTGGCTGGAGCAGACGGTGGAGCGCCTCTATCAAAACGGCATTTATACCATGCTGGCAACGCCGAGCGGCGCCATCCCCATCTGGCTGGCCCGCAAGTATCCCGAGGTGCGCCGCGTTGGCCGCAATGAGGTGCGCGATGAGCCGAACGGGCGCCACAACCACTGCTATACCTCGCCCATCTACCGCGGCAAGGTTTATCAGATGAACAAAATGCTCTCCGAACGGCTGGGAAAGCATCCGGGGGTTATCGCCTGGCACATTTCCAATGAATATGGCGGGGAGTGCTACTGCCCGCTGTGCGTTGCCGCCTTCCGGGATTGGCTGCGCGAGAAGTATGGCACCATTGATAAGCTGAACGCCGCCTGGTGGACCACCTTCTGGAGCCGCCGCTATGCCGATTTTGAGGAGATAGATCCGCCCTATGCGCAGGGCGAGCACTGCGTGCACGCGCTGGCGCTCGACTGGAAGCGCTTTGTCACCTATCAGACGAACGACTTTGTCCTGCATGAGAAGGAGGCTATCCGCGTGGGCGGCTCCGAGCTGCCGGTGACCATCAATATGATGAACGCCTTCGACGGGCTCAATTACTTTAAATTCAAGGATACGGTGGATTTCACCTCCTGGGACGCCTATCCCACCTGGCACGGAGAGACGGACGACCTCTCGACCGCCTGCCGCACCGCCTTTGTGCATGACTGGATTCGCGCCATCAAGCGTGAGCAGCCGTTTGTGCTGATGGAGAGCACCCCGAGCATGACCAACTGGCAGCGGGTCAGCAAGCTTAAGCGCCCGGGCATGCATATGCTCGCTTGCATGCAGGCGGTTGCCCATGGGGCGGATTCGGTGCAGTATTTCCAGTGGCGCAAGGGCCGCGGCAGCTTTGAAAAGTTCCATGGCGCGGTCGTTTCCCATGACTGCCGCAGCGATACGCGGGTGTTTCAGGATGTGCAGTCGGTCGGTGAGCGGCTGGCTGCCCTGGATGAAATCTGCGGCTCGCGGGTGAAGGCGCAGGCGGCGGTCATTTTCGATACTGAAAACCGCTGGGCTATTGATGGGGCGGCCGGCCCGCGCAATTGCGGCAAGCACTATCTGGAAACCTGCATGCAGCACTATCGGGCGCTCTGGGAGATGGGGATTTCCACCGATGTCATAGACATGGAGTGCGACCTGTCCGGCTATAAGCTGGTCGTTGCGCCGATGCTCTACCTGCTGCGCGGTGGCATTGCGGAAAAGCTGCGCCGTTTTGTGGCGCAGGGCGGAACGCTGGTGGGCACCTACTGGAGCGGCGTTGTGGATGAAAACGACCTCTGCTTTTTGGGTGACTGCCCCGGCGATGGGCTGGCGGCGCTTTATGGAATCCGCGCGGAGGAGATAGACGCGCTCTATGACGGGGAATTTAACCATATGGAGGCCTGCAGCCGTCATCTGTTAAAGCATGAGCGCTATAAGCTGACCGAGCTGTGCGAGCGCATCCATCCGGAGGGGGCGAAGGTGCTTGCCCGCTATATGGATGATTTTTATGCCGGAGAGCCGGCGCTGACTGTCAACCGCTTCGGGGAGGGCAGGGCCTACTATCTGGCAGCGAAGGCGGGCATGAAGTTCTATCGCGACTTCTACTGCTCGGTGGCAGAGCAGGCGGGCATCTCCTGTCCGCTCTCGGAGGAGCTGCCGGAGGGCATCGTTGTTTCCGTCCGCCAGGGGGAGGGGAAGGACTACCTCTTTATTCAAAACTGGAATGCCCAGCCTGCCAGCTTCGAGCTGAAAGAGACGCTGAGCGATCTGGAAACCGGAAAGCCGGTGCACGGCAAGCTGACGCTCGATGCTTACGGCATCCAGATTCTCATGCGGGAGCGCTGAAGAAGCTCTTTCGCCGGCGGCAGGGCCTGCAGGCGAAAAGAAGAATAAAAACGCGGCCCGCAGGCTGGTTGCAGTCTGCGGGCCGCGTTTTGCCGGATTGGAGTTCAGCGGTTTTTCCACTCTTTATAGGTGGTAAATTCAAAGGAATCGATGGTGATGCTCTGGAGCGGCTTATCCGAGCCATCAGTCTGAACGGAGCAGATGCTTTCGAGCGTATCGAATCCATCAATCAGCTGGCCGAAAACGGTATAGCCGCCGTCCAGATGGGGAGTGCCCCCTACCTGCTGGTAGTAGGAGATGGCCTTCTGCGGAAATTTGGCTGCCTGCATCTGCGAGGCAAGAGAGCTATCTATCTCGCTGCCCTGCACGATATAGAACTGGCTGCCGTTCGAGTTGGGCAGGGAGGAGTGCGCCATCGCCAGCGCGCCGCGGAAATGGTAGAGCTGGTCGGAAATTTCATAAGCGAAGGTGCCGCCCCAGATGGATTCTCCGCCAGTGCCGTCCCCCTTCGGGTCTCCGCCCTGAATCATGAAATCGGCAATTACCCGGTGGAAGGTGAGCCCGTCATAATATCCGTCGCGCGCATGGGTGGTGAAGTTTTCGACCGCCTTGGGCGCGATATCCGGGAAGAAGCGCAGCGTCAAATCCCCCATGCTCGTGTGCATAACGGCGACCTCCTCCGAATCCTTCGGCTCCTCCATCTGCGGGTAGCTTTTATCAGAGGAGCCTGCGGCAACCAGAACGATAACCGCGATAATCAGGACGGCCACGGCCGCCGCCGCGACCCATATCCATTTTTTGCTTTTCTGCTGTTCCTTCTTTTTTTCCACTGTATGCATCCTTCCTTTTTAAAAGTTTCCGCCCTGCGGGCAGAAGAGGGGAGCAGGCCCGGCAACCGGCCCCGCCCTTTGCCCCCAAAGCGCCGGAAAGCGAAAGACCGGCGCGGATATCTTTCCTATTATAACGCAGAGAAAAAGAAAAAGCTATCCTTCCGGCGATGAAAATAGTAAAATGGATATTCGGAAAGAGCTGCCCTTTTTGTCCGGCGGCTAAAAAAATTAAAAATGAAAGCTTAGAAAACAGGAGTATGAGCTTAAAAATAAGAGAAAACAGGAGATAGCAGAAAATAAACTAAAATATTTCCCAAAACCTCTTGACAGTGCCCGGGCAGCTGATTATAATGATACATGTTGCGTGGCATGTCCCGGGCTTCGAACATGCCGGATTTTTGTTCCTCTTTCGCCTGCCGCGCCGGGAGAGGGCTCCCCTCTATGTTAAAGGGCAGAGTCAAAAGTGCGGCGTAGCTTTAAAAAAGTTGGAGGTAAGCTTATGTCAACTACTATGCCAAAGGCCGCGGATATCGAGCGCAAGTGGTATATCATCGATGCGGCGGGAAAACCGCTGGGCCGCGTTGCTGCCAAAGCCGCCGAGCTTCTGCGCGGCAAGCACAAGCCTGTTTTCGCTCCGCATGCCGACTGCGGCGACCATGTGGTCATCATCAACTGCAGCAAGGCCATCCTGACCGGAAAGAAGCTGGAGCAGAAGTTCTACCGCCGCCACACCGGCTGGATCGGCTCGCTGAAGGAAGTGCGCTATGATAAGCTGATGAGCGAGCACCCCGAGCAGGCGATGACCCTGGCCGTTAAGGGAATGGTCCCGGATACGACGATCGGCCGTCAGGCGCTGACCCGCCTTCGCACCTATGCGGGCGCGGAGCACCTGCATGCCGCTCAGAACCCGCAGACCTATTCGCTGTAATCAGGGAGGAGGAAAGAATATGTACGAGTCCAAACAGCAGTATTTTTATGGTACCGGCAGAAGAAAGAGCTCTGTCGCGCGCGTGCGCCTCTATCCCGGTTCCGGCTCTATCACCATCAACGGCCGCGATATTGATGAATATTTCGGTCTGGATACGCTGAAGTTGATCGTCCGCCAGCCGCTTGAGCTGACCGATACGCTCGGCAAGTTTGATATTATCTGCACCGTCTCGGGCGGCGGCGTTTCCGGCCAGGCCGGCGCCATTCGCCATGGCGTTGCCCGCGCCCTGCTGGAGTTTGACGGCGAGAATCTTCGCCCCGAGCTCAAAAAGGCCGGATTTTTGACCCGCGATCCGAGAATGAAGGAACGCAAGAAGTACGGACTCAAAGCAGCCCGTCGCGCGCCTCAGTTCTCCAAGAGATAGTTTTTTGTATATCTGCAGAGCCCGCACGGCTTTTTTGAGTCGCCGCGGGCTTTGTTGCGGTCAAAAAGCTTTAAAAGCATCCGGAATCGATCTGATTTTTTGAAGTCTGCCGCAGAAGTTCACAGGCGGCCTTCGCGCTCTCTGCCTGCCGGGGATATTTCCCGCAGGATAAAAAGGCGCGGATTGCGCTTTGGTGGGGATGCCGGCTGTACATATTCTGCCGCATATTGATAGAAAGGGAGAGCATGGATATGATGGAACAGGCAAGGGCTGTCGAGAGCGGCCTGCTGGAACAGTATGAAAAGAGTTTTCGGGAGAACCCTGTGCTGGTGGCGGTGGGACATGCGCTCAGCAAAAACCCGCTGGCCGATGTCGCCTTTGTACAGGCGGCGCGGCCGCACACCCAATTCAGCTTTTCGGTTGATTTGAAGACACTGCCCGTTACCAACCAGAAAAAGAGCGGGCGCTGCTGGATTTTTGCCGGTCTTAATCTGCTGCGCGAACGGATTGCTAAAAAATACAATCTGGAGCAGTTCGAGCTTTCTCAGAACTATACCGCCTTCTGGGATAAATTTGAAAAGATCAACTATTTTCTTGAGTCGGTCATTGATTTGCGCGAACGTCCGGCGGATGATCGGGAGCTGTCCCATATTCTGATGACCGGCGTGCAGGATGGCGGCCAGTGGGATATGTTTGTCAGCCTGGTCGAGAAATACGGCGTTGTTCCGAAGGCGGCGATGGATGAGACCGCGCAGTCGAACGAAACGGCTACGATGAACGGCGTTCTGCGCCAGGGGCTGACCCGCTGCGCTGCCCGCCTTCGCCGCATGCATGCCGAAGGGCAGTCGCTCGCCGCCCTGCAGCAGGAGAAGGAGCGGATGCTCGGGGAATTTTATGGCATGCTCTGCGCTTGCTTTGGAGAGCCGCCGGCATCCTTTGATTTTGAGTATGAGGATAAGGATAAAAAATATGGGGTGGTGCGCGGGCTGACGCCGCAGCAGTTCTATCAGGACTATGTGGGCGGCGATCTCGGCGAGTATGTCAGCATCATCCATGCGCCGACCGCCGATAAACCCTTTGGCCGCACCTATACGGTCGATTATCTGGGAAATGTGGTCGGCGGCCGTCCTATCCGCTATCTGAATGTCCCGATGGATGTACTCAAGCAGGCGGTGATCGCGCAGATGAAAGCGGGAGAAAGCGTCTGGTTTGGCAGCGATGCGGGCAAATTCGGCTCGGAGGAGGGCATCTGGGACGATAGTGCCTATGATTATGACGGCGCCTTTTCGATGGATCTGTCCGTTTCGAAGGAGGAGGGGCTGGATCTGCGCTGGAGCGCCATGAACCATGCGATGACCCTCACCGGCGTCAATCTGGATGAGACGGACGCCCCCACCCGCTGGAAGATTCAGAACAGCTGGAGCGATGAGCGGGGCGTTAAAGGCTATTTTGTCGGCAGTGCCAGCTGGTTTGAGCGCTTCGTCTATCAGGCGGTTGTGCGCAGAAAATATCTACCCGAGCAGCAGCAGGCGCTGCTTTCGGCCGAGCCGATACACCTGCATCCCTGGGACCCGATGGGTACGCTGGCCGACTGACCCCTCTTTGCCTCTGAAGATGGCCGCGCCCGCAGGCTTTAAAGCGCTGCCCTTCTCAATAAGAGAAACTGATTTTTAAGATCAGGGATTGCGAAGCGTCTTTGCTTTGCAATCCTTGATCTTTATATATTTTAGATAGAATATTCTGATTTTAAATCGTATAGATTGTTTGAATCGTCGGGGCCTCTTTGAGAAAGGCAAGTTCGTTTAAAATGGCCAGCCCGGTGGAAAAAATCCGGGGGAGATTCTGTTAAAATAACGGGGAAATTCTGGAAAAGCGACCGCTTCCGCCATTTTAACGTAAAAACAGCAGCGGGTTGTCCGTTTGACAAACCGAACCTGATTGCATATAATGGCAACTGCCTTGGTAAAAATAGTCAATGCGGCCGGGCCGGAAGGGCTGGCCAGCAAACATTTCACCAAAATGAAGCGCGCCGCAAAGAGAAGGATTCTCCGGCGCCCGGCAAAGAAGGAGCGGTTTATGGATAGCATATTGCGAGGAATGTACCGGTTGGTGTGCAGGCTGCGTACCCGTGCATTCGCCGTAGGCGTGCTGTCGCTGGTGGTGGTTTACACCATCTATCAAACCACCGAGCGGACACACGCGGTTTATATCCGTGATGGCGAAAGCCTTACGCTTGCCTATACCATTCAGGAAGAGGTCCAGGAGTTTTTGGAGGATGAGGGGATCACCGTCATGGCGAGTGACATGGTCCATTTTACCGGGTTCTCCTCTCCGGCCATTGCAGAGGTGGAAATTAAGCGTCCCTTTTCCGTTACGCTGACGGTCGGCGGCAGGAGAAAACAGCTGAGTATCCATGAAATGACGGTCAAGCAGCTGCTGGATCAGCAGGGGATTACCCTGGATGGCAACGACCGCATCAATATGGACCTCAGCGACGTGCTTTATGAGGGAGCGGAGCTGGTGGTGGAGCGGATTGATTATTCAACGCGCACCGAAAGCCGGCAGCTTCCCTATATAACCGAGCAGACGCGCAGCTCACTCTTAGATATCGGCGTGGTGCGGGTGCTGGTGGCCGGAGAGGAGGGGGAGGAAATCACCACCTACTCCCAGAAGCTCAAGGATGGCGAGGTCATTTTTGAGCGGGCTATCGATACCCAGATTATCCGGGAGCCGGTTACGCAGGAGGAGCTGGTGGGTGCAGAGGAAGCGATTTCTCCTCTGGATTTCGGCTACAAGTTTGATACAGATGGGGCGCCGATTGGCTACACCCGGGTCTTTAAACACCAGAAGGCAACCGGCTACAGCGCGCGTGATGGAGCGCGCACCGCCAGCGGGCGGTATGCGGTGCCCGGGCATGTGGCGGTCAATGCGGAGAAAATTCCCTATGGGACCAAGCTCTACATTGCCTCGGCGGACGGCAGCTTTATCTATGGCTATGCCATCGCGGCGGATACCGGCACCGGCCTGATGGATGGGCGAACGGATATCGACCTTTTTTATGATACCTACACTGAAAGCGTTCTCAACGGCGTGCGGTATGTCGACGTATACATTTTGGATTGACCGGGAAGGACAGTGGCCGGCAGAAACCGGAAAAAGCATGGTTTTGGCCGCTATGCGGGCAAAATTTGGCTCTGGTAGAGCCAAAAGCGGTTTTTCAGAAGGGTCTGTTGCAAAATGCATTTTCCGGTCTGTAGAAACCGGAAAAAGCGTGGTTTTGGCCGCTATGCGGGCAAAATTTGGCTCTGGTAGAGCCAAAAGTGGTTTTTCAGAAGGGTCCGTTGTAAAATGCATTTTCCGGTCTGTAGAAACCG
>JAAWAN010000021.1 GCA_022792175.1 Provencibacterium sp. | reverse complement strand
CTCTCCGACTGGGTATTGTACTTCATCCAGACCTACAAGACCCCGCCCTCGGTGAAGCGAACCACTTATTCTTCCTATATGCAGACCTATCTCAATTTCCTGCAAACCAGCGGCAGATTGGACAGGAAGGGCGGCCTTTCCCCGAAAAGCATCTACAACATCTTTGTGGTGCTGGATGCTGCCCTGGAGAAAGCCAGAGGGAAGATCATCATTGAAAATCCCGCCGCCGATCTCCGGCTCCCGGAGGTACAGCCCACCGAACGCCGGGTGCTGACGGTGGAGGAAATGGAAATTTTCATCAAGGAGATCTTCTCCGAAAGATTACGGGTGGCCATGCTCCTCTCCCTTTTTACCGGGGCGAGGATGGGGGAGATTCTCCCTTTGGAATGGGGCGACCTCAATGAGAAGAAGCGGACCATCCGCATCTGCAAGGACCTGGAACGGGTGCAGCTCTTTGACGACCCATCCGGCAAGAAGACCGAGCTGATCCTCCAGGAGACCCCCAAGAGCAAGACCAGCAACCGGGAAACGCCGGTCTATGAAAATATCTGGCGGCTACTCATGTTCTACCGGCAGGTCCAGCTCCACGAGGGACATCCCAATCCCCAAAGCCTCATCTTCCCCTCCAAGCGGGGGACCTACACTGACCCCCGTACCTACCAAAAACGGGTGCAGGCGGTCTGCAAACGGTGTGAGCTGCAAGGGGTCAATGTCCATGCCCTCCGGCACACCTTCGCCACCCGGCTGATGGAGCAGAATGTTCCCATCCGTATTATCCGGAACCTTATGGGCCACGCCTCTACCGTCACCACTAAGAAGTATTCCCATGTGCTGGACGATGAAAAGCGGAAGGCCATCGACCGGATGAGCGGTTTCCTGTCGGGGACGGAGGAGCCGGAAAGGGACAGCCTCAGTAGGGAAGCATTTTTCTGGCAAAAAATTTGGACTGCAACAAAACTGCAACAGTCCAAATCCCGGTGAAAACCACCTTGAAATTATTCACTTTTGCTGCGCTTCTTCCTAACAACCGAGAAAATCCCAACTGCAACAAAATTGTGAGGGGAAAATGACAAGAGAAAACCCGCAAAGCGGCTTGCCATGCGGGTTTTTGGTTGCGGGGATAGGATTTGAACCTATGACCTTCGGGTTATGAGCCCGACGAGCTACCGAGCTGCTCCACCCCGCGATATTTATTTTTGGTGCTTATTTAATATAGCACATTCCTATCAAAAGAGCAATAGGTTTACAGAAATTTAACATTTTGTTGCAGCTGTTTTATCGCTTCCATTTTGCCTTGCAAGGCTGTTTTTAAGTTTTATGTATAATTTGCAACATATATCATAACAAATATTATGATATTTTCATCAATAAAAGAGTGGAACTAAATCACAATATCTTTTCATAAGCCTTTTGTGCCCCCCGTTTTGCCCCCAAAATACTGCTTATTATCTTTCGCAGCAGAAAAACTGCAACAAAAAAGCCGGAATTTACAACGACACCCAACAACCCTTTGACAACAGTCGGCCATTGTGACAGGAACTGAAAAACCGCAGCAGAAAGCTCTTTTTGAAAATTGCTTGCAAAGGAATCCGTGCCGTGAGCGCCTGTAAAACAAGCTGCCGCCAATCAGAAGGGCAGCAAGATCCTGGGACGGATCACCATCACAGGCCTGCGAAACGAGCAGCAGGACAGACGCTGCTCTGCTGTCTCGAAGGGGGCAGAGCGACTCCATATTACCCCTATTATCCAGTACAGCTACCGCCGGCAGCAATAGCGTTTCATTCAGCGGGTATCCGAAAACAAAATGAGTTTCCGCCGCCATCATCCCCAAAGCTGATAAATCTATTGGGTCATTTAATGCAGTTAATACGTGCCACCTTATTTTATTTCCTTTACTTCATACAGCATAAAGTCTATAAAAGTAAAAGCACTATATTTTGACCAAATACTTGCTATCCCATTCCATCTATGTTATAATAAAAAGAATTATTGTGTATCCTTTCAATGGAGCTGTCCCGAAATAAAAATGATTGATTGGATTCTATGTTTTATTTATAATGAGGGCTATTCGTTCTATCGGTTAGATGTCTACCGTAATATTGATAAAAACTGAATGTGCCTGTCTGTCGGAGGCGGCATATAAAAATCATTGTTAGGATGGGCGGACTTTCAGCCCACTCGAATAATAGTTTTACCAAGCGGCGGTTTTGAAATCAGTATTTCAAAATCGCCGCTTTTGTTTGGACATGGCGAAATTCAAGGAGGCAGTACCGTGTTTTTCTTTTTATTCCGCCCGTCTAACGGATCAAAAGCCCGGATATAGGCCAATACCATTAGGATAAGCACAGCCGATGTTGTCCTGGCTGCAAGCGGATTGGAGTGTCGGTATCCGTTGGAATTTGGCGAAGCATCAAACACCCGTATCTTTAGCGCAGCGAATGCATCTTTTCAGATAAGGATCCCTGCGTTACTGCCCGCTGCTGTTTATGCGTTGAACAAAAGAATACCCCTTGAGGAACGATGAGACTGCTATTCATACATAAGGAGAAAATATGGCAATCAACAAGGCTGTGCGGGCAGCACTGAGCATCCTGTCCTATCCCGAGATCGACATAAAAAAGACTTACATGGTGGAACGGGAGATCAATAAGCTGCTTGCCCACCGGTCAAAAAACTCCTCGCTCTACCGTATTTGGAAGCACCCGGTTCTCTGCGATGGACACAATGTCCCCGTACATATCTTCACCCCTGCGGCCCCTGCCAAAGCTG
The DNA here is from genome assembly GCA_022792175.1 of Provencibacterium sp. Classification (GTDB taxonomy): domain Bacteria; phylum Bacillota; class Clostridia; order Oscillospirales; family Ruminococcaceae; genus Harryflintia. Next base: position 106,474 of record JAAWAN010000021.1, on the reverse strand, counting down.
CTTTGCTGGTCTTCTTTCATGGCGGCGGCTGGGTAAGCTGAACGCTGCCAGCTTTGCAGATCAGCCGAACACCCTGCTCATTACGGCGCAGTACTGTCCCCTGCGGGACGAAGGTGAAGTATATGGGCAAAGGTTAAAGGAGGCGGGCGGACATGTGGAAATGCACCGAATGCCCGATGCCCTCCACGGCTATTTTTCTCTCCCTGCCCGATTTTCGCAGGTAAAACGTACCTATGAGATTATCAACCGCTTTTTGGAGGAAGCACATGACTGACAAAAGTTTGCCGTCCTGGTGGACACTGGACAACGCTGCCAAAATCTTTCCGTCCACCGGATCCGCCCACGATTCCAAGGTGTTCCGCTTCGCCTGCGAGCTTCAGGAGCCGGTAGACCCGAAGGTTTTGCAGGCCGCACTTGATAGGGTGATAGAACGCTTCCCTATTTACCGTTCCGTAATAAAGCGGGGCTGGTTTTGGTACTATCTGGAGAGGAGCCCCCTTCCTGCCCGGGTTCAGGCCGAGGACCTGCCTCCCTGTTACCCAATTTATCCTGCCGTCCGCCGCAGTCTGCTCTTCCGCGTCCTCTATTACCGCAGGCGGATCAGTCTGGAGGTCTACCACTCCCTGACAGACGGCACCGGCGCATTAAACTTTCTGTGCGCCCTGGTTTATGAGTATCTGCTTCTGCATCACCCCGATGCGTTTCCGGATCCGCCCCATCCCTGCCCTATGATGCCTCCCGGTTCCAGCAGCAGTCGGACAGTTTTCAAAAATATTATGAGAAGCCTGCCCGCCGCTCAATCAGCCGCTCCCCCGCCGCCTGTCAGATTCAGGGAACACGTCTGCCTAAGGATCATCTCGCCATTCTGGAAGGCCGGATGCCGCTGGGTCAGGTCCTTGCCTGCACACGGGCCAGGGGTGTTACCTTGACAGAACTGATGGTTGCGATTTTTCTCAGGGCTATCCACAGTGGAACGCGGTTGCGGGACCGCAAAAAGCCGGTGGTTGTCACGGTTCCCGTCAACCTGCGGAACTACTTCCCATCAGAGTCCGCCCGGAACTTCTTTGCAACAATCAATGTTGGCTATAACTTCTGCAAGGGAGATGACAGCCTGGAAGCGGTTTTGGCAGAGGTCAAGCGCAGCTTTCAGGAAAACCTGACCGAGGAACGGATGCGGGCACAGATGAACGGCCTCTGCGCGCTGGAGCACAGCCTCCCTCTCCGCCTGGTTCCTCTTCCGCTTAAGGACGTGATCCTGCGTATGGCAAATTGGCTGGCCGCCCGAAGCGTAACGGCCTCCTTTTCCAATGTAGGGAAGGTGTCTATGCCCAGGGAAACGGAGAAGCTGATCCGTCTGTTCAGCGTTTTTACCAGCGCAGGGATGCTGCAAGCCTGTGCCTGTTCCTTCGGCGAAGAATATGTCATCAGCTTTGCGACTCCCTTCCGGAACTTTGAAATGGAGCGCATATTTTTCCGGGAGCTGGCGCAGATGGGGATTAAGATCGTATTGACTACAAATTTGCCGTCTGAGCAAGAGGAGGATTAGAGATGTTGCACTGTGAAAAATGCAGCGTATCCCTGTCCGGTTCCATGCGCCGCTGTCCGCTGTGCCAGGGGCCGCTGACCGGCCAGCCGGAGGAGGACGTCTATCCGGTTCTGTCGGAGGAAGAAAAACCGCATTGGCTGATGGTGCGCCTGGCAGGTCTGCTCACGGTAGCTGCTCTGGCTGTATGCACCGCTGTCAACTACTGCTTCTCGGAGGGCAGCTGGTGGGTTCTGTTTGTGGCGGCGGGACTGACCAGCGCGTGGCTGCTGACCGGAGTCGCTCTGTGGAAGCGGAGCAATCCCATGAAAGCCCTTGTTTGGCTGCTGGCCGCCATACTGATGCTGGTGCTCGCGTGGGACTGGTGCGTTGGCTTCAAGGGATGGTCATTCAACTTTGTGCTGCCCTGCTTTATCCCCTGTATGCAGTTCGCTGTGATCATAGCTGCGCGGGCGCTGCGACTGCGGCCCGCCGACTATCTGCTTTACCTGCTCATCTGTGTGACAGCAGGACTTCTTCCGCTGATCCCGTTTCTGTGCGGCGCACTGTGGATAATTTATCCTTCGGTGGTATGTGTGGGTATCAGTACTATCATTCTATCCATCCTGATTTTGTTTCGGGGAAGGGCGCTGAAAGGAGAAATCATCCGGCGAGGTCATCTATAAACATTGTCTCCCTGTTTATATTTGAGAAAGGCATTTGTAAACATTAATTCAGGACTTGGCGCCTGTACCGGTCAATGTTGAAACTGTTTCTTTTAACCCTCTCCATTTTCTGCATGGTCTAAACTGATGCAAAACATATGACATAAGGTGCGCGATGTAATGTCACAATACTGCATCTAATGCTTCCGGCTCTCCGGCGGCGGCTTTTTCGATTACTTCAAAAGGTATCAGCTTCTTATTCCTCATGATCCAATTTCTCCCATCCTTTTCGCAACTGTGCCGGCGCGACATTTCTCCTGCAGTTTATCAGAACTGTTCTGAACATCTCATTTTAAACGATATATGTGTTTATATCCACAGGCAGAACATCCCGATGCATGAAGCAGGATTTTTAATTGTTCTTTGTATTCCAAAACATTTTTTATATATATATTTATTGGAACCGCCACATCCTGTGTTGCAGGAAGCAATAGATATTTCAGATGACCCAGGATGCATCTCGTCTGCCGGCTCGCTCGACGTTAAACGATCGCCGCTGGTGATCAACGCCCTAACAGGAGAAATCTGGCCGGCAAGCTTTATAGCACAGATGGGCAGATTTATGGAAAGGGTACTCTTTTCCCGTTAAAGAAAGAAGGAAGAGGGAAGAATAGGAAGGAAGTGAAGATTTTGTTAATCAGCATTTAATATATCTTTATTTAATTGCATCGGATTTTCCGGCGCCGGGTTAACTGATATCGGCTGGTTTTTGTTGCGATCTCCGCGAAAAACGACCGCGGCTAAAGCCTATATTTATGAGAAAGCCCGGTGCATCAAAAATTTTGGCTGCAGGATTGTCACCGGAATGACCGCCTGCTATAATATAAGAAATTGAAGAATATATTGCATCCACTGAAAAACAGTAGGACAGACCTTCGGCTCTGTGCCCTACCGGCACAGCATTCAGAAAGGAAAGGGAAAGCGATGGACTTTTTCGGACTTATCACCATGCTGGGCGGATTGGCCATGTTCCTGTATGGAATGAATATTCTAGGATCCGGGCTGGAAAAGATATCGGGCGGCCGGTTTGAAAAAACGCTCGAGCGGCTGACCAGCTCGGTATGGACAGGCGTTCTGTTCGGCGCACTGGTAACAGCAGCGGTGCAGTCCTCCTCGGCGACAACGGTCATCGTCGTCGGCCTAGTCAATGCCCGGATCATGAAGCTGCGCCAGGCCATCAGCGTGATTATGGGCGCCAACATTGGAACCACGGTAACGGCGCATGTCCTGCGTCTGGCGGGGGTGGAAAGCTCCAATTTCCTTATCCGTTTTCTCAAGCCGGAAACGCTGGCGCCGATTTTTGCGATTATTGGTGTGCTGCTTTTCATGAGTGCCAAGCACAAAGGCCGCAGAGATGTCGGTCAGATTCTGGTCGGCTTCGGCATTCTTTTTACCGGAATGCTCACCATGTCGGACTCGGTTGCGCCGCTGGCAGAGCTGCCGCAGTTTTCGTCGGCCTTTGCCGCGCTGGAAAATCCGCTGCTCGGCGTCATCGTCGGAACGCTGGTAACGGCGCTTATCCAGTCCTCCTCCGCATCGGTCGGCATTCTGCAGGCCCTTTCCAGTACCGGAGTCATCACCTGCGCCTCCGCCTTCCCGATCATTATGGGTCAGAATATCGGCACCTGCACAACGCCTCTGCTCGCCTCGATCGGCGCTACCAAAAATGCCAAACGTGCCGCCTGCGTGCATCTGACCTTTAATGTATTGGGAACGGCTATTTTTTTGGCCGCCACCTATCTGATTCAGTATACCATCGGCTTCCCCTTCTGGAACGAGCCGATTGATATGGGCGGCATCGCCGATTTTCACACCCTGTTTAATGTTACCATCACGCTGCTGTTCATCCCCTTTTCCCGGCTTTTGGAGAAGCTGATCTGTTATTTGATTAAGGATGAAGGCGAGTCGGCGCATGCAGAGGCGGAGCTGGATGCACTGGATGACCGTCTGCTCGTTTCCCCCGGCCTTGCGCTGGACTATTCCCATCAGGCCACCGTTCAGATGGGGCGGCTGGCGCTGGATAATTTCCGCACCTCGATTTTACAGTTTGAGCACTTCGACCAGAAGGCAGAGGAACGCATGCGGGAAAATGAGAATGTGATTGACAAGCTGGAGAGCCGGCTGGGCACCTATCTGCTCAAGCTTTCCGAGCATGAGCTTACCGAGCTGGAGAGCAAGCGCCTGAATGAGCTGCTGCAGGTCATCAGTGAATTCGAGCGGATAGGCGACTACTCGATGAACAACGCACAAAATGCCATGGCGCTCTTTAATGACCGCATCTCTCTTTCTGAGGATGCACTGCAGGAACTGCAGGTCATCAGCGAGGCCTGCGGGGAGATTATCTCGCTCGCCATTTCCGCCTTCGATACGGAGGATACCTCAATTGCCTGCAACATCGAGCCGCTCGAGCAGATTATTGACCTGATCGAGGAAACGCTCAAGGACCGGCATGTTCTGCGCCTGCGGGAGGGCCGCTGCACCATTCAGACAGGCATTCCGTTTGTGGAAACGCTCGCCTCGCTGGAGCGCATCGCAGACCACTGCTCGAATATCGGCGTGCATGTGATTACGCATATGTCCCGGCAGACAGATATTGACCGGCACGATTATCTGCGCGAAGTCCATCTCGGCAACTCCAACACCTATGCGCGGCTGTATAAGCAGTATGACCAGAAGTATTATGCGCGTATCCTCTCTGTCGGGCAGGAATGAGCATATCCTCCCCGTAAAAGGGTGAAAAAGGCAGGAGCAGCTATGAAAATTTTAATGACAGGGTTTGAACCCTTTGGCGGAGAAACAATGAACCCGGCCTATGAGGCGTTAAAGCTTCTTCCGGAAAATATTGCGGGTGCGAAGATCATCCGCCTGCAGGTTCCCACTGCCTTTTCCCGTTGCGCACCGGCGGTGGAGGAGGCACTCCTAGCTTGCCGGCCGGATGCGGTTATCTGCGTCGGCCAGGCCGGGGGACGCACCTGCGTGACGGTGGAGCGGGTAGCCATCAATCTGGCAGATGCCGGTCTGCCGGATAACCTGGGCGCGCAGCCGGTAGATGAGCCCATTCGGGCAGACGGGCCCGCAGCCTATTTTTCCACCCTCCCGGTCAGGGCAATCGTAAAAAACATCCGTGAGCATGGCATTCCCTGCCAGCTCTCCTGCAGCGCGGGTACCTATGTCTGCAACTGCCTGATGTATGAGCTGCTGCACAGGAGCGCCCTTTTCTATCCGCACATCCGCGCAGGCTTTCTGCATGTTCCCTTTGCGCAGGAGCAGGCGGTGGATAAGCCGGGCGGCACGCCGAGCGCGTCGCTTGCCACCATTGCCCGGGCGCTGGAGCTTGCCGCAGAAGCCGTTGTAAAAGCTCCGCGGGACGACCTTCAGGAGAAGAAGGGGCTTATCTGCTGAAAAGGCGGCCTTCGGGCCGTTTAAAACCGGGAAATCCCCTCCTTTGTCCGTAACATCCGAAAAAGGGAGCCGCAAAAAACGCGAGCGTTTTTGCGGCTCCCTTTGCTTTTCTACAGGGTGGGCAGCTCGTTGACTGGGGGCAGACAGCAGTGATTCTGGCAGACATAGAAGGTAGTTGCCCCGTTTTTCAGCGGATAATCTTCCCCCGGCTCCCGCAGAAGAATGGCCGCCTCGGGTGGAAAAAGCAGCGGCATACGTCCCATATCCAATGGTTCCGAAGAGACCACGGTCACCCTGGGCGGCGGCTGCTGCTGCTCTAAGAGCGCCAGCAGGAACATCGCGTAGCCGGCAGGATACTGCTGCGCCTCTGCCGACAAAAAGTCCAGCTGGCGTTTTACCGAAGGGCCGTAGGCCTCCTCGCAGATGAGCTGGCTGAGCCGAACCAGATTCCAGGCCATCAGGGAATTTCCGCTGGGCATGGCCCTGTCACAGGTCTCCTTGGGGCGGAAAATCAGCGGCTCGTTTTCCGCTCCATAGAGATAAAAGCCGCCCTCTTCCCCGTCCAAAAATTTTTGGCAGCTATCCCGGCAGAGCTGTTCCGCCCGGACAAGATGGCTTTTTTCCAGCGTGGCCCCATACAAAAACAGCTGGGCGAACAGGCAGGCGGCGTAATCATCCAGAAAGCCCCGGACACCCTGCCGTCCGGCCCGAAAGCTGACGTAAAGCGTCCTGCCGTCCCACAGCTTTTCCCAGAGAAACCGGTCTGCCCGTTTCGCCGCCTCCAGATATTTTGTCTCTGTGCTGGCCTGATAGAGCCGGCAGAGCGCCGCTATCATCAGGCTGTTCCAGGCGGTCAGGATCTTGTCATCCAGCTGCAGGGAGCAGCGCTCTTTGCGGTAGGCATCTACCTGCTCGAGCAGCGGGTCAAAGGAGCGATCCTTCGGATCGCTCTGCAGCAGATTGGGGATATTTTTCCCTTCAAAGTTTCCAGCCGCCCCAATGTCAAAGTGCTGATTGAATGCTCTTCCCTGCTCAGGACCGAGAATATGAAGGATTTCCTCCGGCACAAACAGGTAATATTTTCCCTCTATGCCGCCGCTGTCCGCGTCCTGAGCGCTGTAAAAACCGCCCTCGGGCGCGGTCATCTCCCGCAGAACAAAATCCGCCGTCCGCTTTGCAGCCAGCAGGAACAGATTCTCTTTTGTTGCGGTGAAGGCCTCGCAGTAAGCCAGAATCAGCAGGGCGTTGTCATAGAGCATCTTTTCAAAATGCGGGGCCAGAAAGCGCTCATCGGTGGAGTAGCGGCAGAAGCCGCCGCCGATATGGTCGAACAGCCCGCCCCGGTACATCTGCAGCAGCGTATGCTCCGCCATTTGAAGGCATTCCCTGTCTTTATATTTGCGGTAGTATGCCAGAAGGAAAAGAAGATTGTGGGGGGAAGGGAATTTGGGCGCACGGCCGAAGCCGCCGTTTTGGGGGTCAAAAAGGCGCTTATAGAGCCGGACGGCCTTCTCCGGCAACTCCTCCCCTTTTTTGTCTTTCAAAGTCCGCGGGCGCTTGAGCAGCTGCGCTATCTCCCCGGCCTGCCTGAGCAAGGCGGGCCGGTTTTGCTCCCACCGGGTGTGAATCAGCGTCAGCAGTTCACTAAAAGACACCATGTCTCCCTGATGGCGCCTGGGAAAATAGGTTCCCGCGAAGAAGGGCTGCTTCTCCGGGGTCAGAAAAATGCTGGTTGGCCATCCGCCGCTGCCAGTAAAGGCCTGACAGACGGCCATATAGACGCTGTCCAGATCGGGCCGCTCCTCCCGGTCCACCTTGACAGAGATAAACCACCGGTTCAGAAGCTCTGCCGTTTCCGGGTCTTCAAAGCTCTCCCGGGCCATGACGTGGCACCAGTGGCAGGTGCTGTAGCCGATGCTCAAAAAGACGGGCTTATCCTCTGTTCTGGCCCGGAGAAACGCCTCTTCTCCCCAGGGATACCAGTCCACCGGGTTTTCAGCGTGCTGAAGAAGGTAGGGGCTGGTCTGCTGTTTTAAATGATTGAACATTCTATCACATCCTCTTTTTGCTGCCGGTCGCCGGATTATCGAGAAGCGTCCCATTCTCCCCAAAGCGGGAGCCATGGCAGGGGCAATCCCAGCTGTGCTCGGCAGCATTATACTTTAAGGCGCAGCCCATATGGGGACAGCGGGGTACAGTGGGGGTCAGAAGCCCTAATACCGATTCCAGCCCGTTTATCGCCAGCTGGGGACGGAAAACCGTCCGGGAGGGAGAAAACAGTTTGGCATATGGATTTTCCCGTCCCAGTATCTGGTCGGTTAAAACAGCCGCCGCTGCCATGCAGGAACTCAGCCCCCATTTGTTGAAGCCTGCGGCCACATAGAGCCCGGACGTATTTTTGGAATACGGCCCGATATAGGGAACGCCGTCCAGCGTCATGCAGTCCTGCGCGGCCCAGCGGGCCGTCTCCCAGGCATCCGGATAGCGGCTTTGAACGAATCGCTCCAGCTCTTTGTAGCCCCCACCCTGTTTGCCCGTCCGGTGGCTGCCGCCGCCCAGGAGCAGCAGATCGCCATCGTTTCGAAAGGAGAGCCCCCGTTCGTCCCCATCTATATACATGCCGCCGACATCCGGGGCGTTTTTGAGGGCCAATACATAAGAACGGTGCTGGTACAGCTTTAAAAAATAGCCGCCGTGCCTGTTGAGCAGCGGGAAATGGGTGGCGACGATGATTTTCTCCGCCTTGATCCTCTGACCGTTGGCAGTCGCTCCGCCGGAAAACAGCTCCAGAACCCGGGTGTGTTCAAAAATCTGCAGGCCTTTCGCAGCGGCGGCGATAAATTTCAGAGGATGAAACTGGGCCTGGCGTTTAAATTTTACGGCTCCCGCCACCGGGAAAGGAAGCGGGATCTGTTCCGCGAATTCCGCGGCAAAGCCCAGGCGGTTCAGGGCTGTCAGCTCCCTTTCCAGCTTTTTGCGGTCATTAAGGGAATAGACGAAGGAATCCTTCTCCTCAAAGTCACAGTCGATGTCCCGGCACAGCCGGCGGTACTCCTGCAGCGCCGCCTGATTGGCCTTCAGATAGAGCCGGGCCGCCTCTACGCCAAACTGCCGGATGAGCCTGTCATAGATTAAACCATGCTGGGAGGTGATCTTTGCCGTCGTGTTCTGGGTAATGCCGCCGCAAATGCGGTCTGCCTCCACCAGCGCATAGTCCACGCCCGCCCGGGCCAGCCGCAGGGCACACAAAAGCCCGGCCATACCGCCGCCGATAATCAGCACATCCGTTTTCAGGTCTGAGCGCAGAGGGGCAAATTGGGGCAGCTGCGCCGTTTGCCGCCATACAGAATCCATTCTATCACCTCATGGGAATTAGGATGGCTGCAATTTTACGGGATTATACCCGGCCTGCTTTGCATTAGGCCTGTCCGCATAGAACTGTCAGTTCAACAGATTTTCATATTCGTGCGCCTGCCGGCCGGGAATTTATCCACCTCCTCCGGCAGCGAACTTCTGACAGTAAATCATTCTTATAGTAACAGCCGCCCGGTCCCCGTAAGGCGATTATGGCAACCACCCTGCGCTTTACCCGCCTTCTGCGGCCTTTTTCCCGGCAAAATTTTCATTGCCTTCATGCTGAAAAGAGCTATAATGAAAAAAAACAGCCTGCAAAAGCGTTTGGCGACACCTTCTGCGACTTTATTGAAAGGAATGATCAGCAATGAAAAAACGAATTATGGTGGTAGGCGCTCATCCGGATGACTGCGATTTCCGCACGGCGGGAACCACGATCAAGCTGGTACGCCGCGGACACTCCGTTCACTATCTCTCTGTGACGGATGGGAGCGCCGGGCACTATGTCCAGAGAGGACAGGAGCTGGCGGCGCGGCGGTATGCCGAGGCGCAGGCCAGCGCCAAATTGCTGGGAATCACCTATGAAATTCTGAACCATGAAGACGGGCGGCTGATGCCTGCTTTGGAGAACCGGGAGGAGCTGATACGCAAAATCCGCCTCTTCGCTCCGGATGTGATTATCACCAACCGTCCAAACGATTACCATCCCGACCACCGGGCTGTTTCCCAGCTGGTGCAGGATGCTTCCTACCTACTGGCGGTTCCTGCCATCTGTCCGGATGTTCCCGCACTGGAAAAATGCCCGGTCATCCTCTATTGGGAAGACCGATTTCAGGAGCCCTGCCCCTTTCGCGCGGATTTGGCCGTACCGATTGACGATGTACTGGATACCTACATAGAGATGAAATTCTGCCATGAATCTCAAACCCTGGAATGGCTCCCCTGGTGCGATGATGGACTGAAGGATTTCCCCAACCTTCCTCTTGAGCAGCGCAAGGCCTTTATAGAGGGGAGGCAGCGCGCCATCTGCATTCAGCCGGATGGGCCCGCCTACTGCCGGCTGGCGGAGCGCTATGGCCGCACGATCGCAAACGCCGTCCGCCGGGCGGAGGCCTATCAGCTCAGTGAATACGGCGCACCCCTTACCGAGGAAATTCGAGCCTTAATTGAAGACTGCTGAGGTGCTTTTCACCTCCTTTCCTCCCCTGCCTTTAAATTTGTGAGATTTTTGACAGGCGGACGGCTTGTAAATTTCGTCCAGGCAGTTTATAATAATCCTGTGTGAACCATTATGGGCCTCATGGATTTCTGAGACCGTGTTGAAAGGAGCCAAAAAGGATATGAACTACTCGCATGAAGTGCAGAGCATGTGTACCCTCACCAAAGGTCCGAAGCATGGCCCCGCTCCCATTCCCGAAGAGGGCAAATGGGTAAAGGCTTACCAGATTTCGGATATTTCCGGCCTCTCGCATGGCATCGGCTGGTGCGCGCCGCAGCAGGGCGCCTGCAAGCTGACGCTGAACGTGAAGGATGGCATTATTGAAGAAGCGCTTGTGGAAACGCTCGGCTGCTCGGGCATGACCCACTCGGCCGCCATGGCCGGCGAAATCCTCCCCGGCAAAACGCTGCTTGAAGCGCTCAACACCGACCTTGTGTGCGATGCCATCAATGTCGCCATGCGCGAAATCTTCAAGCAGCTCGTCTATGGCCGTACCCAGACGGCATTCTCCGAGGGGGGCCTGCCCATCGGCGCTTCGCTCGAGGATCTCGGCAAGGGCCTGCGCTCGCAGGTGGGCACCATCTTCTCGACCGGCGCGAAGGGCGTTCGCTACCTCGAGCTCGCCGAGGGCTATATCCTCTCGGTCGCTGTTGATGACAACGGCGAGGCTATCGGCTACAAGTTTGTCCGGGTCGGCAAAATGCTCGAGGATATCCGCCATGGCAAGGACCCGAAGGAAGCCTTCGAAAAGAATATCGGTACCTACGGCCGCTATGAGAACGCGCCGAAGTATATCGATCCGCGTGAAGAATAAGGGAGAGGGAGGGACCGATTATGGCAAAGTTTGAAGGACAGGAAAGACGCATGCCCAAAATCGAGGCATGCCTGAAGGAATATGGGCTCGATTCTCTCGAGGCGGCGCGCGACCTCTGCCTCGAAAAGGGGATTGATGTTGAGAAGATTGTCAAGGGCGTTCAGCCCATCGCCTTTGAAAACGCCGTCTGGGCCTATACGCTCGGCGTAGCCGTTGCGCTCAAAAAGGGCTGCCTCAAAGCGGCGGATGCTTCTGAAGCCATCGGCATCGGCCTGCAGGCGTTCTGCGTGCCCGGCTCGGTCGCCGAGCAGCGCGCCGTTGGCCTCGGACACGGAAACCTCGGCGCCATGCTGCTGCGCGAGGAAACCAAGTGCTTCTGCTTCCTCGCGGGGCATGAGTCATTCGCCGCAGCGGAAGGCGCCATCGGCATCGCCCGCAATGCGAACAAGGCCCGCAAGGAGCCGCTGCGCATCATCCTCAACGGCCTCGGCAAGGATGCGGCCTATATCATCTCCCGCATCAACGGCTTCACCTATGTGGAAACCGACTATGATTTCGCCACCGGCGAGCTCAAAGAGGTCCGCACCGTTCCCTTCTCGGACGGAGAGCGCTCGAAGGTGCGCGTCTTCGGCGCGAATGATGTGCTCGAGGGCGTGGCCATTATGAAGCACGAAAAGGTGGATGTTTCGATCACCGGCAACTCCACCAACCCCACCCGCTTCCAGCATCTGGTGGCCGGCACCTACAAAAAATGGAGCTATGAGAATAACGTTAAATACTTCTCGGTCGCTTCCGGCGGCGGCACCGGCCGCACACTGCACCCCGACAACATGGCGGCGGGCCCGGCTTCCTACGGCCTGACCGACTCGATGGGCCGCATGCACGGCGACGCCCAGTTTGCCGGCTCCTCCTCCGTTCCGGCGCACGTTGAGATGATGGGCCTCATTGGCATGGGCAACAACCCGATGGTCGGCGCAACGGTCGCCTGCGCGGTGGCGGTTGAAGAGTCTCAGAAATAAGAGAATAAAAAAGCTGCCTCTTCGATAACTCCAAAACGTTTTTCAGAGGAGGCCCCCTCTCCTGGGAGCGCTGCAAGATACCGAAAGAACCGGTGGTTCTTCGTATTTTGCGGCGTTCCCTTTTTTTAAAGCGGCTTTCTCCGCTTTGCCCGCCGCTTTTCCGGTTTTCAAAACAGATGGACGGGAGGTTTTTTATTTTGAAATCCACCGCCATATCCCTTTTGCTCATCATCTTTTTATGCGCTGCCGCCGCCTGCTCCCATGGCATCCGGATCCATCTTTTGAGATAGGCAGCAGCCTTTTTCTTAATCCCTTAAAAATTTATTATTCCGGAGGAAGCACTATGCCGTATAAATGCAACGTAACCGTTATCGGTAAAACATGCTTTCCAAAATAGCAGCGGCAGTATCTGGCCGACCCCGCCTCCGGCCCACTGCGCCGAGGCCTGGGACGGCATCAGCCACTCTATCTATAGGGCGCTGCAGGGCGGCCATCATGGGCGGATGGATCAACAACGAGCGGATGATCGCCTGCTGCAACCACGGTACCCGACCGGTCATCTTTAAAATTGAGCGGCTTGACTATCTGGTCATCAAAACAGAAGGGCTGGCGAAGACTATGAAAAAGGGTGCAGCAGGCGCGTATGGCCCTTCCGCGTGTGGAGCAGGCACAGGTGCGGCCCGACAGAGGCTGGACCGAGGTTTTTGTCAAAAAAGAGGAGGCCCCTCCGATGAGGCAATCCGGGCAGCCGTGGAAAAATCGAGGGCTGCCGCGCGGCCGCCATTGATTAGCCCGCAATTTTTCTAAACAGCCGCGCAGTTTGTGATGTTGAAAAACGCCGTCCGGCCATGCTATACTAAAGCGGCCAAAGAGCGGTTCATCTCAGCAGACTTTATTCAGAAAGGCGGGCAGGCTGATGCGCTATTCGCTTGACCTGAGGCATCTCAAAGAAAAGGAAATCTATCCTCTGGGGGAGGATTTCCGCCAGAAAAACCGGAATGAGGAGGAAATCTCCTTTACGAACTTTTATATGCAGAAAAACGGGGAGCCCCTTTTCGGCATCAGCGGGGAGTTCCATTTTTCCCGGATGGTGCCTGAGCGCTGGGAGGATGCGCTCCTCAAAATGAAAATGGGCGGCATAAACATCGTCGCCACCTACGTCCTCTGGATTCACCATGAGGAGCAGGAGGGCGTTTTCCGCTTCGAGGGGCGCTATGACCTGCGCCGCTTTCTTCGCCTCTGCCAGAAGCATGGGCTGTATGTCATTTTGCGGGTAGGGCCGTTTTGCCATGGTGAGGTAAGAAACGGCGGCATCCCCGACTGGATGTACGGTAAGCCCTTCGAAGTGCGCAGTCTCGATGAAGGTTTTTTGTCCCATGTGCGGCGGCTCTATAGCCGGATCGGGCAGCAGGCCGAGGGGCTCTTCTGGAAGGACGGCGGCCCGGTTATCGGCGTGCAGCTCGATAACGAATACATGGCCTCCTCCGCTCCCTGGGAGATGACGGCCGGGACCTCAAACGAATGGATACCCGGCGGCAGCGACGGGGAAGGCTATATCCTGCGGCTGCGCGCGCTGGCGGCCGAATGCGGCCTTCTCCCCGCCTTTTATACCGGCACCGCCTGGGGAGGCGCGCCGGCGCCGGAAAGCATTCTGCCGCTCTGGGGTGGCTATGCCTTTCAGCCCTGGCTCTTTTATGCCCCGCCCGGGCCGGAGGAGCACCCGGCCACAAACGGCTATGTTTATCAGGACTACCACCATAACGGTGTGGCCTGCACCGATGACTTTTCGCCCTCCTATCCGCCGGAGTCGCGGCCCTATGCCTGCTGCGAGATGGGCGGCGGCATGACCTGCGGCTACCGCTACCGTTTCCGCCTGCCCTTTAAAAGCGTGGATGCAATGGCGAATATCCGCCTCGGCTCCGGCTGCAACTTTCTCGGCTACTATATGTTCCAGGGCGGCAGCAACCCTGTCGGTCTACACGGTACCTTTATGAACGAGGGGCAGGTGCCGAAAATCTCCTATGACTATCAGGCGGCGCTTGGCGAGTTTGGCCAGCTGCGGGAGTCCTACCAGCGGCTGAAGAGTTTGCACTATTTTCTCCGTGCCTTCGGCGACCGGCTCTGCCGGCTGCAGACGGTGCTGCCCGAAGGCGCCTCGAAAATAGACCCGAAGGACAGCAAAACGCTGCGCTGGGCAGTGCGCACAGACGGGCGGCGGGGCTTTTTGTTCCTGAACAATTTTCAGGATCATTTCGAGCTTCCGGACAGGCGGGAGGAGGAAATTTCCCTGCAGCTGGCGGAGGAAACGCTTCATTGGCAGCTTAACCTCGCTGCAGAGGAAAACGCCATTCTTCCCTTTCATTTTGATATGGATGGCATTGAGCTGGTAAAGGCTTCTGCCCAGCCGGTCACCCGGACAAACGCGGGCGGGGAAACAACCTACGTTTTCCTTCTGCCGGAGAGGATGCAGGGAGAATTCGACTTTGAAAACGGCGTTCGGATAAACGGGGAAGACACCTCCCGATACCTTTGCGGCCAGCCTTTGCAGGCCGAACGCTTCACTGTAGAAAAAGGAGAAAAAAGGCTGCAGGTTCTGGTGCTTGGCCGCGCTCCTGCCAACAATCTCTATCTTCTGAGCGGCGGGCGGCTGGCGCTTTCATCCGCGGCGCTGCTGGAGGATGAAAACGGCCTTTGGCTGCAAAGCGGGGAGACGGAAAACCTCGTTCATTTCTATCCGGCGGCGGGGCTTACCGAAACAAAGCAGATCCGGCACACCGCCCCTATGCTGGCAAAATTTTTTGAGAGCTATCAGATATCGATACCGCCGCGGAAATTTTCTGCAGCGCTTTCGCAGACAGCCCCCTTTCGCTACACCGTTTCGGTGCCCGAGGCGGTATTTGAAGGAGTCAGGGATGTGCGCCTGCAGATAAGCTACACCGGCGATACCGGCAGCGCCTTTTTAGGCGGCCGGCTGGTTCATGATAACTTTTATAACGGCGGTATCTGGGAAATCGGACTGATGGATTTTCGGGAGCAGCTCGAAAGGGAGCCGCTCATCCTCTGCCTGTCCCCGCTTAAAAAGGGGGCGCAGGTGCGGGTGGAAGCGGCCATGGCGGCCCGCCTTGAGGAGGCGCAGAGCTACGAGGCGAAGCTGCAGGAGGTAAAGCTGCAGCCGGTCTATGAGATAAAAATCGGATAAAGCCGGGAAAGCCCCGGCGCAGGATCAGGGCGAACCTTGCGCCCGGTACTGCGCCGGGGTCATTTTTAAAGCCTTCTTAAATGCGCTGCAGAAAACGCTTTCGCAGGAAAAGCCGCAGGAAAAGCAGATATCCTTCACTGAAAGCCGGGTGTTTTTAAGCAGATATTTGGCCATGGCAATGCGGGTGTTCACGAGATATTCATGAGGGGTAAATCCCGTTTCCTTTTTAAAAACGCGGATAAAATGGCAGGGGCTCAGGCTGGCTATCGCCGCCAGATCCTTTATGGCCAGATTTTCCTTAAAATGTTCGCCGATATAGGAGAGCATCTCCTCCGCCATCGCCGCATAGCCGCCCGTGTGCGGGCCGGCCGGTGTATAGAGCAGAAACTCAGTCAGAATGTCGGTGAGATATTTGGAGAGGAGCGGCTCCCGCACCGGCGCGCCCTCATAAAAGGTTTTCAGGATCGCCTGCAGCCGGCGAAAAGCCAGTGTGCTGTCCGGCATCCGGAAAACGTTGCCAAGCCGGGAAACAACGTTCTGATAATAGCCCCGGGCAGTAACACCGTCAAAATGGCACCAGAGGCACTGCGCGCCGGTATCGCTCGCGTAGCCGTGCCTCCGGTAGCAGTCGAGCAGAACAAACTGTCCGGCGGCGGCCTGCAGGCTGTATCTCTCCAGGCTGATTTCCAGCTCTCCCTTTTTTATATACAGCAGCAGAAAGCTGTCAAAGGCATTGCGGGTGAGCCGGTAGCCGGGCAGATAGGAAAAGACACCGCACTGCAGCGGATACAGAAAAAGCTCAAGCGCCAGCCTGCTGGGTGCATAGATAAAATAATCAGAGTCAGAAGAAACCAGCTCTTCGCGGGTTTTCATGGCAACCCCTCCCTCTCCCGCCTGCTGTTAGATGTTTTTTTCTCTATCATAGCCGAAAAGTCCGCATCCTGCAACCGCAAAAAATATCAATAACTGCGCAGGGATACATAATGCTTTCTGAGAAAAAAGGCGGTATATTAAGGTTAAACGGAAAGCAGAAAAATAAAAAGGCGGTATGGAGGCGGCAAGGATTGCAGCAGGTAAAAATTTGGGCAGAGAAGCTGGTAATTCCCACCTATGGCATCGGAAAGCCGGAAAAGAACCCGGTTTTTCTGGAAAAACGCGTCTATCAGGGCAGCAGCGGGAAGGTCTACCCCTATCCGGTGATTGAAACGCTCAGCGATGAAAAAGCGGATAAGGAATATCAGGCGGTCTGGCTGGAAAACGAATATCTCAAGGTTATGATACTGCCCGAGCTGGGCGGCCGGATTCAGCGCGCCTATGATAAAACAAACGGCTATGATTTCGTCTACTATAACCGGGTTATCAAGCCCGCGCTGGTGGGGCTGACCGGCCCCTGGATTTCCGGCGGTATTGAATTCAACTGGCCGCAGCACCACCGGCCCACTACCTTTCTCCCGGTGGATTGGACGCTGCAGAAGCATCCGGACGGCAGCGCTTCCGTTTTGCTGCACGACGTTGACCAGATGTACGGCACCAGGGGAACGGCGAAAATCACCCTCTATCCCGGCAAAGCCTATATCGAGATATGCGGCCGGCTCTATAACCGCACGGCCCTCCCGCAGACCTTTCTGTGGTGGGCCAATCCTGCCGTCCCGGCAAACGAACATACCCGCAGTATCTTCCCGCCGGATGTGCACGCCGTCATGGACCACGGGAAAAGGGATGTCTCCCGATTTCCCATTGCCACCGGTGTTTATTACAAGATGGACTACAGCGAAGGGGTGGATATCTCCCGCTACAAAAACATCCCCGTCCCCACCTCCTATATGGCGGAGAAGTCAACGTATGACTTTGTCGGCGGCTATGATGAAGAGCGGGGAGCGGGCATTCTGCATGTGGCCGACCACCACATCTCCCCCGGCAAAAAACAGTGGACCTGGGGAAACGGAGACTTTGGGCGGGCATGGGAACAAAATCTCACCGATGAGGATGGGCCCTATGTCGAGCTGATGACCGGCGTTTACACCGATAACCAGCCGGACTTTTCCTGGCTGCAGCCGTTTGAGGAGAAGACCTTCGAGCAGTATTTTCTGCCCTATAAGGCGGTGGGGCAGGTGAAAAACGCCACTAGGGAGGCCGCCGTTCATCTCTCCTGCGAAAACGGGCAGGCGCATATCATTGTTTATGCGACTGGCCTCTATCCTGCCGCCCGCATTCTGCTTGAAGCGGCGGGCAAAACCCTGCTGGACAAAACGGTAAGGCTCTCTCCGGAGGATATCTATGAAACGTTTGTCCCTACCGGGGACGAAATGGAGGAAAACCTCCTGCTTTCGGTCCTCGCGCAGGAGGAATGCCTTGTCTGCTATCGGCCCGAGGCGCCCGGAATTCCCCCTCTGCCCGAGCCGGCCAGGGCCGCCGAGGAGCCGGAAGAGATAAAAACAAACGAAGAGCTCTATCTCACCGGGCAGCACATTGAGCAGTACCGGCACGCTACCTATCTGCCCGACCCCTACTATCTTCTGGGGCTGAAGCGCGATCCCGGCGATATCCGCCTGAACTGCGCCTATGGGCTGCTGCTGCTGCGCCGGGGCTGCTTTTCCGAATCGGAAGGGTATTTCAGAAAAGCTATCGAACGCCTGACCGGGAGAAACCCCAACCCCTATGACAGCGAAGCCTACTATCTTCTGGGGCTCTCCCTGTTTTTGCAGGGAAAGGAGCTGCAGGCCTACGATGCCTTCTATAAAGCCGCCTGGAGCGGGGGGCAGCAGGAAATGGCCTTCTACTATCTGGCGGTTATTGATGCGCGCCGGGGCAGTTTTGCCCGGGCTCTCGCCCATACAGAACGGGCGCTTGTTAAGAATGCGCACCATATAAAAGCGCGGGCTTTAAAGGCCTGGCTGCTTCGCAGGCTGAAAAGAACACAGGAGGCAGAGCGCTGGACTCAGGAGAGCCTGTCGCTCGATCCGTTTGACTTTGTGTCTGCAGGCGAGCAGGCAAAGCTGGATGAGGGGAAAGCAGCTGCACGGGAGCAGGCGCTCTTCGCTAAGCTGCGCGGCTTTTCGGAAAATTATCTGATGGCTGCCCGGGATTATGCGGAGTTCGGCGCCTATGCCGAGGCGCTCTCCCTGCTGGAAAGCTGCCCCGCCCCGTCTCCCCTGTTCTTTTATTACCGGGCCTATTACCTGCACCTGTCAGGGCAGGAGCAGGAGGTCGGAGCGCTCCTGCAGCAGGCAGAAGCGGCCGCCCCGGGCTGCTGCTTCCCCAACAAGCTGGAGGATATCGCTGTTTTGCGTTTTGCACTGGAAAACGGCTGCAGGGCGAAGGCGGGCTATTATCTTGGTTGCCTTCTCTATGACAAGCTGCAGTGGAGGCAGGCGCTCTCCCTTTGGGAAGCATCCGCCCAGGCGGATGGGAGTTTCCCCACTGTTTGGCGCAACCTGTCGCTCTGCTATTATAACAAGGCACGGGATGCTGAAAAGGCCCGCACGGCAATGGAAAAGGCCTTTTCGCTGGATGAGACGGATGCGCGCGTTTTTCTCGAGCTGATGGAGCTGCACAAAAGGCTGGGGATGAGCTTTCATGAGCGCCTCGCCCGCTATGAAAAGCACCGGGAGCTGGCCGAAAGCCGGGATGATCTGTATATCGAATACATCACCCTTTTAAACCTCACCGGCCAGCACGAAAAGGCCCTCGGCTGCATCATGGGCCGCCGCTTTCATCCCTGGGAGGGCGGCGAAGGGAAGGTAACCGCTCAGTATACCCTGGCACTGCTGGAAATGGCAAAGGAAGCACTGGAGGAAAAACGGTTTTTAAAAACGGAGGAACTGCTGCGCCGGGCCCTCGTTTATCCTGAAAACCTTGGAGAAGGGAAGCTGGAGGGAACGAAGGATAACCACCTCTACTATTATCTGGGGCGTGCACTGCAGGCGCAGGGCAGGGCCGAACAGGCGCGGGCCTGCTTTGAGCGGGCGCTTACCGGCACCGATGAGCCCGCCGGCGCCTGGTATTATAACGATCAGCCCGCCGATATGATTCTCTATCAGGGACTTGCCTATCGGGAGCTCGGGCAGGAAAAGCAGGCCAGAGCTCGCTTTCACCGGCTGACCGATTATGGCGAGCAGCATCTGGAGGATCTGTGCAAACCGGAATATTTCGCCGTTTCCCTCCCGGATTTTCTGATTTTTGAGGAGGATTACACCAAAAGAAATCGCGCGCACTGCTGTTATCTGATAGCGCTCGGAAATTTCGGGCTCGGAAATTTCGAAAAGGCCGCAGGCTTTTTAAAGCAGGCGCAGGAGCTGGATCCTTCACACATGATGTGCAGCATCTATGGAAAGCTGATTGGGCGGCTGGTTTAACCCCGCCGGATAAAAAAGGAGGTATAACTCATGCTCTATTCGCTGGCAGGAGAGTGGCAGGCATCCATTGAAAACGGGGCCTGCGTTCCTATCCATCTGCCGGGAACGCTGGACGAAAACCGGATAGGCGGACGGGACGCCGGCCAGAATCAGTGGTCGCCTGACGGCGTTCAGATAAAAAAAGGCGGTCCCATCCTCACCCGGCTGACCCGCAGATACACCTATGAGGGGGAAGCGCGCTTTTCCCGCCGCATCCGTTTCCGGCTGCCGGCGGGGGAGCGGCTGTTTCTGGAGGCCGAGCGGGCAAGGTGCCTGCGCCTTCTGCTTGATGGGGAGGAAATCCCGGATTTTTTGCCCCCCACCATCAGCACCCCGCATGTTTTCGAACTGACCGGCCGCTGGAGGGGAGAACACGAAATCACCCTCCTCTCCGATAACAGCTATCCCGGCCTGCCGCGGGATGCCATCGTCTATTCTTCGGCGGCGACCGATGAAACCCAGACCAACTGGAACGGTGTTCTGGGCTATTTCCGGCTGCGCACCGAAAAAGCAGTATTTTTAGAATCGGTTCGCGTCTATCCGGCGGGCGGGCAGCTGACTGTGAAGGCAGATATCTGCGCGGCCTACCCCTGGAGCGGAGAACTCTCGGTTTGCTCTGAGTCGCTGAAAGATGCGGCATGCCTGCCGGTGAGCGTTTCAGAGGGCAGGACAGAAATCGTTCTGAAAAATCTGCCGCTTCGGGAAGATGCCGCGCGCTGGGATGAGTACGAAGGAAGGCTATACAGCCTCTGTGCCCTGCTGGAGGGCACAGAGGAGAAAACCGTCCTCTTTGGTATCCGGGACTTTGGCGCAAACAGGGAAGGACGCCTCGCCCTTAACGGCCGGGCCTTCTTCCTGCGCGGGGAGGCCAACTGCGCCGAGTTCCCGGAAACCGGTCATCCGCCCATGTCGGTGGAGGAATGGACGGAAATTTTAGAGACCTACCGCTCCTACGGAGTCAACTGCATGCGCTTTCACTCCCACTGCCCACCGGAAGCTGCTTTTAGCGCGGCCGACCAGCTGGGGATACTGATGCAGCCGGAATTATCCCACTGGAATCCTACCGACGCTTTCGAGTCGGACGAGAGCTTTTCCTATTACCGGACAGAGCTCACCGGCATTTTACGCCAGCTTGCCAACCATCCCTCGTTTGTCATGCTCACCTTCGGCAATGAGCTGATTGCCTCAGGGAAGGGACACCGGCGAATGGATGCGCTGCTGAAAACAGCTCACTCGCTGGATACCACCCGCCTTTATGCCAACGGCTCGAACACCCACTATGGGCAGCTCGGCTGCGATGAACAGAGCGATTTCTACACCTCAAACCGCTGGCATGAGCAGTACCTGAGGGGAACCGATTCCAACATGCGCGGGCATATCAATGAAGCCTATCCCAGCGCAGCGGCCAATTACAACGAGGCGATGGAAAGCCTGCGGGAGAGCTATGCAAAGCCGGTTTTCAGCTTCGAGGTAGGGCAGTTCGAGGTGCTGCCCGACTTTAAAGAACTGCAGGAGTTTAAGGGTATCTCCGACCCGGCCAACCTGCGCCATATCCGGGAGCAGGTAAAAAAGAAGGGGCTGCTGCCGCTCTGGGAAAAATATGTGGAGGCAACCGGCGAGCTCTCCCGCATTGGCTACCGGGAGGAGGTGGAGGCGGCCATGCGCACCAAACAGCTCTCGGGCATTTCGCTTCTCGGTCTGCAGGATTTCCCCGGGCAGGGGACGGCACTCGTCGGTATGCTCAACTCGCTGACCTTTCCGACTTTTGCCGGATAGAACCGGCGAGGGGCTAAAAAATTTGCTGTACTATGGTTTTTAGATATGGCTTTTGACAGGTCTCATGGGGGGTGAGATTGCTGTGTTTCGTGCCCCCCGGTCGGGTGTCCAGGTCCCGGATATATAAAGGGCGTGAAACACAGCAAAGCATCAAAAACGATACTCTTTGAAAAAACTCGGCTGCCCGAAAAATTTTTTTAAATTTTCTGCAACCAAACGGCTTTTTTGTCGGAAAATTAAAAGGAAGAGAGGAGGACACCTGATGCAGGATGAAGAAATCATTGCGCTGTACTGGCAGCGCAGCGAAACCGCCATTTCCGAAACCGAACAGAAATACGGACGCTATCTGCTGAAAATTGCCAACAACATTCTTGCCAGCCGGGAGGATAGCCGGGAGAGCGTCAACGATACCTATCTGAAGGCATGGGAATCGATGCCGCCCCACCGACCTGCCGCTCTCGCGGCCTATCTGGGAAGGATTACCCGCCAGAATGCGATTGATGTTTTCCGGAAAAGAAACCGGAAAAGGCGCAGGGAAACAGAATACGCCCTCTCCCTGTGCGAGCTGGAGGAATGCATTCCCGGCGGGGACACCCCGGAGGAGCAGGCAGACCTGCAGCTGCTTTCCGGCGCTATCAGCAGCTATCTCGCCGCACTGCCCGAGGAGGCCCGCTGCCTCTTTATCGGCCGGTATTACTATATGGACAGCCTTCGGGAGGCGGCCGCCTACTGTCATATGAGCGAAGCAAAGGCCAAAAGCCTTTTATACCGTACCCGACAGGGACTGAAAGCCCATTTGGAGCAGGAGGGATTCAGCTTATGAAAAAAGAAGATATCTGCGATGCCCTGAATTTTTTAAGCGATGCACTCATCGAGGAGACCGGCCGCCTGCGGGAGCATCCCGGCCGCCCGGCCGGAAGATGGCTGCGGTGGGGAGCGGCCGCCGCCTGCCTGCTGCTGACAGCCGCTGCGGGCTTTCGGCTGCTTCATCCGGCGCAGCCCTCCCCCGACATGCCGCTGCTGAGCATTTCAGAGGAGGTGTCCGGCATGGGCTTTGAAGGCTATATGGCCTACGATATTTCCGAGCTCATCAATGCGAATCCCTGGAAGGAGGCGGCCCGCCTTTCTTCTCTGCCCGTCTACCGCAACCGGGAGGCCTGCGATGAAAACGGACCGGTCAAAAAACCGGACTTTGAAAAAATGCGCGCTCTTTTAACCGATATTGCCGGCCGGCTCGGGCTGGATGAAAGCCGCTTCTCCATCACCGACAACGCTCCCGATGAAAAGACCCGGCAGCAGATTACCGAAAAGATGGAAATGGCAGGCGACAGCGTACCCGAGGGATATTTCGAGCCGAGCGCGCTCATTTTGCAGGCCGAGGGGATAAAAATCGAGGTGGATGGGAGCCTGACGGCGGAAATTTCCTTTTCCCCCGCCCTTCGCCTGCCTGCGGAATATTCCTTTCATCATTTCTCCTCGCGGCAGGAGCTGGAGCAGGTCGCACAGTACCTGAGCGGGCAGTATGCTTCGCTCATCGGCATGCAAAAGCCGCAGCTGAATATCACTGGCGGCGACTACAACATTTATCTGCAGCAGGGCTATCAGCTGGAATTTTTCGAGGGGGCCGGCGGCGCGCTCGACCGGCTGCTCGGCTACAGCTTTAAGCGCATCGCCTTTTACTGCGATGATGAGGGAGCGCTCTTTCTGGTGCGCCTTTTTCAGACGGACCTCTCCGAAAAGGTGGGGGACTATCCGGCAATTACGGCGCAGCAGGCTGAGAAGTTGCTGCTGGAGGGGCACTATCTCACCTCCGTGCCCTGCGAAATGCCGGGGGCGGCCTATATCAAAAAGGTCGAGCTCCTCTATCCGGTCAGAGGGCAGGAGAAGGAGTTTCTCCCTTACTACCGCTTTTATGTCGAGCTGCCCGAGGAGGAGCGGGAAAACGGCCTGAAAACCTATGGCGCCTACTATGTGCCGGCCATAGAAAGCCGCTATATTGCCAATATGCCCCAGCGGGGCGGCGGTTTTCACTAACAGGCCCTGTTTATAAAAATCCTTTTACAGCTGCTTGCCCCCGCTCCCTTCCTGTGGTACAATAACAAAAACTGCCGGAAGGGACAAAACGCCGCCGTGTCCAAATGGATGAAAGCTCTTGCCGTTTTTTGTGCCGCCCCTTTCTACCGCTGCTATCCGGCCAGCTAGCTTTTAACGCTGGCCATTACGCTGGGAGTCACCGCCTTTCACCTCATTTCGCGGCTCATCACCGGTATGGCGGCCAGCCTTTTGATGCGGGACCCTATCCGCTTTGACCAGCGCTGGTTTTGTCCGTGCCCCTTTGAAAAACGGCTCTACCGGGCCCTGCGGGTGAAAAAATGGAAAGGCCGCCTGCCCTCTTATGGGCCCGGGCTGTTTTCGCCCGCTGAACACACGCTCGAGGAAATTGCCGGAGAAACCTGCCGGGCCGAGGTTATTCATGAGGTGTGCGCTCTGCTGAGCTTTCTGCCGCTGCTTTCCTGCCTGCGTTTTGGCTCCTTTGCAGTTTTTCTCTTTGCCTCTGCCGCCGCAGCCGGGCTGGATATGCTGCTTGTTATTCCACAGCGGTATAATCGTCCGCGCATACTCCGGCTGCTGAAAAGGGCGGCGCAGAAAAAAGCGCCGGAAAAGCATGCCGCCCTGCAGAGGCGGCGCCCTCCGGCGATATTTTAATTTGTTCAGAAAGGCGGCGTTTTTATGAACCATGCACTCACCTTCTATGGCACGGGGGCGGCGGAATCGATTCCCAACCCGTTCTGCTCCTGCCGGGTCTGTCAGAATGCACGGGAGATGGGCGGCCGGGAAATCCGGCGGCGCTCGATGTTTCGCGTATCTGAAGAGCTTTGCATCGACCTGGGGCCGGATACGGTATCTCAGGCTGCCCGTTTCGGAGATTTAACCAGGCTGCGCCATGTGCTGGTTACCCACACCCACTTGGATCATTTCTCCTACGGCGTGATGGAGGTACGCCAGATGGCCTATGAGCGCGGGGAATGGCCGCTTCGCTATTATCTGACCGATAAAGCCTTCGAAGCGGTAAGCTGCTTTTCCTCCGATTCGTTTATCGCCGAAGAGACCGGAAAACTGCTGCAGTCCGGCATCATCGAATTTTGCCGCCTGCAGTTTGGGAAGACAGAAAATATATCGGGCATGGCCGTTACGCCGCTGCGGGGCAACCACAGCGGCCAGCTGCAGGAAAACAGCGCCAACTACCTGATAAAGCTGCCGGACGGGAAGACTCTCTACTATGGGCTGGATACCGGCTGGTATCTTGAGGAAACGCTGCAGGCGCTGCGCGGCGCGCAGGTGGATTATTTTATCAGCGAATGTACCTTCGGCCTCACGCCGGGACGGGGGGAGCACCCGCAGGGGCACCTGGATGCTTTCTCCTGTGAACGCCTTTTCCGCCTTCTGGCCGGGCAGGGAACGATTACCGAACAGACCCATGTCTATCTGACGCACATCAATCACTACACCTCCACCGGCGAAGAGCTGGAAAGCTGGCTGCGGGGAAGAAACTTTCCCTGCCCGCTCACCCTCGCCTATGATGGGCTGCAGATAGAGGGGTAGAGGTTCGGCACGGAAAATGCTTCAAATTCCAGAGGGGCGTATTGCAAAACTTTCGTTTTGCAATACGCCCCTCTGGTTTCTTTTTTATCCGGGCTGCGTTTTTACCGCAGCGGCGCCGTTTCGGTAGTCTCGGGGGGAGATGCCCGCATAGCGGATAAAGGCGCGCTTAAAGGTGGTATAGTTCACATACCCCACCTCCTCGGCGATCGCCGCTATGCTCTGCTGGCTGCCGCGAAGCAGATCCTGCGAGCGCTTCATGCGCAGCTGCAGCAGATATTCGGAAAAGCTCATTCCCGTTCCGGCCTTGAAAATTTTAGAGACCAGCGTGCGGTGCATCGAAAATTCATCCGCCAGCTGTTTGACGCAGAGCTCCGGATCGCAGTAGTGCTCCTCAATATAGCTGCGGATAGCCCCCGCCGTCTGCTCCATGCCGGTTTCATGGGTATGGCTGACCCGCTGGCAGAGCTCTCCCGCCAGCCGCAATACCGCCTGCCAGCTCTTTTCGTCCCTTTCCCCCTTTGGGCTCTGCGCGTGCAGCCGGCGGTATTCCTGCTGCGCCGGCTCCCCATCGAAATCATATTCCCCGGCTATCCGCAAAAGCAGAAGGAAGAAGGGGTCCGGTCCATAGGCGGCGCGCTCCTGCTCGAGCAGTGTTCTGCACGCATCGCTGCGGCTGGCCTGAATATGACCGGCAATCTGCAGCTGCAGGGTGAAGGGCAGCTCCATCGCCTCCTTGTGCTGCTGGTCAATCTCTCTCTGCAAAAGCAGGTAGGCGCCGCGCATCTCCTCCGGCTCCTGCAGAAGGTCGCTGAATGCGCAGTAGTAGCGCTGGTCCTCCATCTGGCTGAGCCGGCTGCTGAGCTTTTTGGCGCCTGCCGGGTCCTCCAGCCAAAAAAGCGCGCAGCAGACATGGCCGAGAATAGTAAACCCATAAAAATGCCCGGCCGGGTCCGCAAGGCTCTCCAAAAGCGCCTCATCCGGCGTATCCTCCGGGCGCTTCGGTTCCAGAATGGCCATCATGTAGGGCAGCCCGTCATGTATCCAGGGGATATAGGAGCAGATATATTCATTCATAAAGTCAAACTGGGGGTTGGTGAGCATGCCGAACAGAATCTCGTTTTTCATCAGCTCCATAAAGCGCTGCATCAAGGCATCCAGCTCGGCCTTCTCCTGCTGCAGCTCCCGGTTCTGCGCGCTGCAGGAATCCATATAGTCGCGCAGAACGCGGTAGGGGTCGCTGCCCGGCAGCAGCTTTTCGCCATCCGCCCCCGGCAGCAGCTTGTGCAACGGCCGAAAGGAAATAAAGGTGATGGTCGCCGCCAGCAGCAGACTCGCCAGCGCGGAGATGATGAGCATCAGCACCCAGAAGGCGATGCGCGCATGCAGCAGCGAATCCTCATAGCGCAGGTAGCCCGCCTCAATCGAAAAGGCCGGAAAGCTGGAGGAGACCGTTCGCACCTCCATGCGCTCCTGCTGCCGGCCATATTCATAGATTACCTGCCCGCCCATTGTTGCGCGGACAAAGTCCGCCCCCTGCGGGCGCATCTGCTCCATGGCGCTCGAGAGCTCCTTTTGATTGAGCAAAATGGCAATAGTCCCCCGGTTTTTTCCAAAGGTGACATCCTCCAGGATAACGGTGCACAGCCCGTTTCCCCAAAGCTGCACCTGCGCCGCGCCATCCGGCTCGCAGGCGATTTCCACCGATTTGAAATATTTGTTGTATTCCTCAATGCTCAGCCAGCCGTTTTTGCTGATAACGCGGTCCTGCCGGGGCACGATGATCAGCACATCGCTGACAAATTCCATCGCCGTTATTTTCCCGATCAGCTCCTCCTGTATCTCCTTGCGGCGCAGAACATCAAACTCCCCAAGATAAATATTGGCGTTGTTTTTCAGGTGGGTATACCACCGGGAAAGGAAAATGTTGTTGCATGCATCTACCGTTGAAGTAAAGCCACTGGTAAAATAGCGCGCATATTTCTGGGTTTCATCCTCAAGCGAGAGCTGATAGCTGCTGCGCTCCTTCCGGATTTCCCGAATATGCAGCCCGCTTACCAGACTGCCGGAGATACAGAACAGGCACAAAAAGCAAAGAGAGAAAAAACGAATATATCTCCGGTTCAGATATTTCTTCATAGCGCCTTCCTTCCCCAAAACAGTGGCTCCCACAAAATTCCATAAAAAACGATGGATTTTTGTTTTAGTATAGCACTATTTATGGTATATAGTCAACAAAGATTCAGTTTGTCCGCCTACACATTCGGTGATATTTTTCTGTCTGCATCACAAAATGTATTATTTACTGCTATGATTAAAGCCAACAGCAAAGGGGGGCTGCAAAGTGTCCAACGCAACCATATGCAAGAAGAAGGGGGCCGCTCAGTTAAAAGCGCAGAGCAGATGGGCCTGCTTTAAAAAGAATTTCAAAACGCACAAATACTACTATCTGCTGATGCTGCCGGGGCTGGCTGCGCTGCTTGTCTTCCGTTATCTGCCGATGGGCGGCGTTGTCATCGCTTTTAAGGATTTTAAAATCTCCCAGGGCGTCTGGGGGAGTGAGTGGGCCGGGTTTAAATGGTTCCAAATGCTC
Organism: Provencibacterium sp.; assembly: GCA_022792175.1. GTDB lineage: Bacteria > Bacillota > Clostridia > Oscillospirales > Ruminococcaceae > Harryflintia. The sequence continues at coordinate 78,857 of JAAWAN010000021.1, read as the reverse complement.
TTTTCCAACTCCCAGTTTACAGGGGTGCTTTTCAACACCATCTATATTTCTATTCTCAAGCTCCTCTTCGGTTTCCCTGCTCCTGTCATGCTGGCGCTGATGATCAACGAGGTGGCGAACCTGAATCTGAAAAGGGTGGTACAGACGACCGTTTATCTGCCGCACTTCATCTCGTGGGTAGTGGTCGGCGGTATTCTGATGACCATCCTCTCCCCGTCAGTGGGCGTGCTCTCTCTTTTCGGCGTTTCCAAAAACCCGCTGCTCGAGCCGGCAAATTTCCGCTGGCTGGTGGTGGTCTCCGACATCTGGAAGGAATCTGGCTGGGGAACGGTCGTATACCTGGCCGCTATCACCGGGGTCAGCCCTGACCTGTATGAGGCGGCTACTGTAGATGGGGCCAACCGCTTCCAGAAAATCTGGAACATCACCATCCCCTCTATTGCCGGCACAATCGCCGTCATGCTGATCCTGCGCACCGGAAGCCTCTTAAGCGCCGGCTTCGACCAAATGTATGTGCTGCAGACCTCCGCCACGATGGACGTGGGCGATGTGCTCGATACCTTCGTTTACCGCTATGGCCTGGCACAGGGGCGCTTTTCCTATGCCGCAGCCGCCGGTCTGTTCCAGTCGGTGGTCGGCCTCATCCTGGTAAGCCTTTCGAACTTTATTACAGGCAAGCTCGGGCAGGACGGGATCTGGTAAACCGGATAATCCCTATTTGAACTGTAGACACGGGGGCGATTACATGAAAGTAAAAAAAGGCTGGGGGGACCGCAGCTTTGACGCTATCAATATCCTGCTGCTGGCAATAGTCAGCCTGGTGATGCTCTATCCCTTCTGGCATGAGCTGTGCCTGTCGCTGAGCTCTTCTACCGAGGCGACACGCGGAGGCATTTTCCTCCTGCCGCGGCAGTTTACTACCGGCGCCTACCGGCAGGTGATGAAAAGCTCTTTTATCTGGACCTCCTACTATAACAGCATCTATTGTGCGGTGCTGACAACCGTCATCGGCATGTTTTTTACCGCTATGCTGGCCTATGGGCTCTCAAAAAAGGGGGTGGCAGGCAACCGCTTTCTCTCTTTCGCCGTCGTGTTCTGCATGATTTTTAACGGGGGACTCATTCCCACCTATCTGACGGTGAAGGATCTCAATCTCATTGATAATCTCTGGGCGCTGATTTTGATGGCAATCGTCACGCCCTATAACACCATTATTATGAAAAACTTCTTCTCTGCCATGCCCGCCGAACTGGAGGAAGCCGCCTTTATCGATGGGGCAGGGCCGCTGCGTATCTTCTTTCAGATTATCCTCCCTCTTTCCAAGGCGGTGCTGGCAACGGTCGGCCTCTGGCTGGCCGTTGCCTCCTGGAACAACTTCATGGGCCCGCTTATCTATATGAACAGCCGGGAAAACTTTACCCTCCCGCTTTATATCCGCCAGGTGATTGACGGGCAGCTGCTTGCCCGTACCACCGGCGAAGGCGCGCAGTCGGCGGTGGAGTCGGTCGTCGGCGCCACCATTATCGTTTCTATCGCCCCTATTTTGTGTGTTTACCCGTTCCTGCAGAAATATTTTGTCAAGGGCGTGATGATTGGCTCGGTCAAGGGGTGATCCCTTTTCTGAAAGATTCCCCATACCATAATAAGGAGTGATTTTAAAAATGAACAAACCAACTCAGCGCGCGATAGCGGCAATGCTCTGCGCAGGCCTTGCCGTCGGGCTGGCCTCCTGCTCCTCGGGAGGCGGAGGCGCCTCCTCTGCCGCCCCGGCGTCCTCCGCAGCCCCCGCTTCTTCCGCACCCGCCTCCTCCGAAGCCGCCCCGGCAGAAGATGGGAAGAGCTATCATTTCACCATCTACCGCAGCGGTGCATGGCCCGCCTATCCGGCGGACGGCGGGGTTGGCTATCAGATTATGAAGGACGCCATGAAGGCCTACGGCCTGCCGGACATCGACTGGGAGGTCGTCGCCATCGGCGGAACAGAGTATTATGATAAGCTGAACGTTTTAGCTGCCAGCGATTCAATGCCCGACTGCATGAATGTCAACATGGTAACGCTGACCAGCTTTGCTGACCAGGGCCTCATCATCCCGCTCGAGGATAAGCTCGACCAACTGCCCGCCATTAAGGACCGTATGCGGCAATCTGAGCTGGATGCCGTTACCTATGACGGGCACCTCTACGCCTTCCCTGTCGGCTATCTGGAGGGCGCTATCAACGGCCCGAATACCGATGGGCTGATTATCCGTCAGGACTGGCTGGACAAGGTCGGCATGGCGGTTCCTACCACGATTGACGAGCTGCACGATGTCATGACAGCCTTCAAAGAGCAGGACCCGGACGGCAACGGCCAAAACGACACCTTCGGCTATCTGGGCACCAAGACGACCGTATTTGACAACATCTTCGGCGCCTATGGCATCCAGCCCACCTTCTGGATGGAAACGCCGGATGGCCTGCGCATGGGCAGTACCCTCCCGGCTGCCAAGGAGGCGTTGGCGACCCTGCAGCAGTGGTATCAGGAGGGGCTCATCGACCCCGATATCTTCACAAACGACAGCAGCCTCAAGGATCAGAAATTTGCCAACTCCAAGGGCGGTGTTTATGAGGGCAGCGGATTTACCGGTTCGCCCGTTCAGCCGGGAACGGCTGCGCTGCTCGCGGTAACGCCCGACGCCAAGCTTGCCCCGATTCCCACTCTGAAGGGGCCGCGGGGAGAGTCCGGCCGCCAGGAAAGCTCGCCCGGTTATGGCAATATCCGCGCCATTTCCTCCTCCTGCGAGGATGTGGATGTACTGATGCAGCTGCTCAACTGGTCGGTGGATGACGGTGAAAATGGCGGCTTTTACCTCTGCTCAGTTGGCGTTGAAGGCGAAGACTTTACATTGAGCGAGGATCAGTCGAAGGTTATTCAAACCAGTACTTATGATGAAATTTACGCCAAGGGTCTCGGCAACCCTGTCCGCTTTTTGCAGATTGTTGACCGGCGCTGGCTGGTAGATGAAGCGGTTCACTGCTTTGAAACCTTTGCAGACGGCTACCGGGAAAATAAATACTGGGGCACCACCCCCTCTATGCTCGACTACCCGGATACCTGCAGCCAGCTCTTTACCCAGTACCTGGCCAAGATTGTGATGGGCCAGTCGGTAGACACTTGGGACGACTACGTCAAGGAGTTCTATGCAATGGGCGGCGATAAGATTGAGCAGGAAGTAAACGAAGCCTACAAGGCTCTCCAGTAAAGGATGCCGGAAGGCGGGCCGCTTGGCCCGCCTCTTCTCTTTTCTCTATATTTTAAAATTTTGTCCCTATGGGGCGGATTTAGGTGTATACTGAAGAAAAGCTGTCCCCCAAACTGCCAGAAGGAGGCACTGATAATGACAAAACGTCCGAACATCCTGTTTATCTTTTCCGACCAGCAGAGGCATGATACCGTCAGCTGCTATGGCCAGCCGCTGGGCGCTCATTTCAACCTGACGCCAAACCTCGACCGGCTGGCCGCTGAGGGCACCCGCTTTAACAGCGCAATGACCTGCCAGCCGGTCTGCGGACCGGCCAGGGCCTGTATCCAGACCGGAAAATATCCGACCTCCATCGGCTGCGAGGTCAATGACCGGATGCTTCCCCTCTCCGAAAAAAGCCTGGCCTCTTATTTTAACGATGCAGGCTATGAAACCGCCTATGTCGGCAAATGGCACCTGGCCTCCCACCATTCCTTCCGGCCCACAGCGGACAGCATCGATTATAAAACAGCAGCCATTCCGCCCGAATACCGCGGCGGCTACAAGGACTTCTGGATTGCCGCCGACGTTTTGGAGTTTACCTCCCACGGCTACGGCGGGTATATGTATGACGGGGACGGCAACCGGAGGGACTTTGAAAATTACCGTGCCGATGCGACCACCGACTTTGCCCTGGAATATCTGAAAAGGGAGAAAAAAGCTCCCTTTTTCCTCTTCATCTCCTATATCGAGCCGCACCACCAGAACGACCGCAACCGCTTTGAGGGGCCAGAGGGAAGCCGCGAGCGCTACCGCGATTTCCCCGTTCCCGGCGACCTTGCGGGGACGGGCGGCGATTGGCGCGAGCAGCTGCCCGATTACCTTGGCCAGTGCCGCAGCCTGGATGAAAATGTCGGCCGGCTTGTAGAAGAGCTAAAGCGCCAGGGAATTTATGAAAATACCGTTATCTTCTATACTTCCGACCATGGCTCGCATTTCTGTACGCGCAACCGGGAATATAAGCGCTCCTGCCATGACGACAGCCTGCATGTGCCGTTTATCGCCAAGGGCGGCATTTTCGACGGCGGGCATGTAGTAAACGAGCTGAGCAGCCTTATCGACATCGCTCCGACACTGCTGGCAGCGGCAGGTATAAAAACGCCGGAGCAGATGCGCGGCATTCCCATGCAGAGGCTGCTGGAAAACCCGGGACAGCCCATCCATGAGGAGGTCTTTGTGCAGATCAGCGAAAGCGGCGTCGGCCGCGCGCTGCGCACCCCCTCTTGGACCTACTGTGTACAGGCCCCCGAGGGGACCGACCCCAACCTGCCGGATTTCCCGGTCTATGAGGAACGGTATCTCTATGACCTTCAAAACGACCCCTATCAGCGGGTAAACCTGGCAGCAGACCCCTCCTTTGCCGGGGTATGCGAAAAGCTGCGCCAGAAGCTGCTGGAGCACATCCGGCGGGAGGAGGGCAAAACACCGGAAATCCACCCGGCACAAAAATAGCAGACCGCCAAAAAGAGCGATCCGTCTCTAAAAAACAGGCGCTGCCTGCAAAGGTGTAAAAACCGGGATGGTTTTTAGCATTTTGCGGGCAGCGCCTTGCATTTTATGTCCGGACGCTTTAAAATGGAGAAGAGGAATTTTGCCGCCTCCCAAAGGGAAGCGGTACAGCCATCTGAAAACGGAGGTATCAGGCAATGGACAACAAAGTATTAGTAGAGACTTCGGCGCGCCATGTGCATGTAAGCGAGAAGGATTTGGAAACGCTGTTCGGCAAGGGGGCCGCCCTCACCCCGAAAAAGGACCTTTCCCAGCCCGGACAGTTCGCCTGCACCGAGCGGGTGGATATTGTCGGCCCCAAGCGCGAGCTGAAAAATGTTTCCATTCTCGGGCCGGTGCGCAAGGAAACCCAGGTGGAGCTCTCGCTGACCGATGCGCGCAGCATTGGGCTGAGCGTTCCGGTGCGCGAGTCGGGCGATATTGGGGGCAGCGCGGGCTGCAAGCTGGTCGGTCCCTGCGGCGAGGTGGAGATTACTGAGGGCGTTATTGCCGCCAAGCGCCATATCCATGCCACTCCAGCGGATGCCGAGCGCGTAGGCCTCAGCGACAAGCAGGTCGTTAAGGTAAAGGTGGAGTCGGACGGCCGCACGCTGATTTTTGACGACGTAGTCGTGCGCGTGCGCGATGATTTTGCCTGGGCCATGCACATCGATACCGATGAGTCAAACGCAGCCGGCTGCGCAGGCGAGGTATACGGCGAAATTATTAAATAAGGCTGTACTCCTTTAGAAAAACCGTTTTAACTCTGTGAGAGTTAAAACGGTTTTTCTATTCCCGGTTTTAATTTTACACTGCCGTTTAAACTTTTTAAAATGATTCAAAACAGCCTTTTATAAACCCCTTTTCCGGAAAATTCAACAAGACCATGATCTCTCAAAATCTGAAGTTGCTGACGGATTTTTTCTTTTACATGATGGTTTTCAGGATGCTTTTTTCGCAGATTGTCTTCAAATTGATACATGCTTTTTAAAGAAAAATCTGCGGTACCTATCTGTTCGATACAGGTCAAAATATCCAGCATCCACCCGCGCATTTCAGCTTTATAGCCTGCTGCAAAAGCGGTGCTTTGATATTTTTGAACAGCCTCTTCTGCGGGGAGAGGATACCCATCTTTTACCAGATAGATTTTACCGATTTCCGGAATTTTTTTCAGCAATATATTGCAACCTGTCCAGCCGGCTCTACGCGCGGTTGGCGCTAAAGGCCTGCGCTTTTCAATCATATCTGCAGCAAAAAAATATTTAGGTACAAGAAAGAGGCTTTGGATGCGCAATTCCTTCTGATGATAATTCATAAAGAAAAAGTTGGGGTTATGGGTAGATTGTATGCGCGCAATCATCATATCATATGCGCCATCTGTGACAGTATCACCAATATGTCCGCCTTTGCTCTTCAGCTCAAATTCTTCTCTGCATACCGGGCAGTAAAAGTCAGCCACCGGCTGGTTATTGGGAAAGCGGGAGAGGGTGGGATTTCCGCAGCACGGGCAGAAAATATGGCGCTTTATCCAGTCTTCAGACATAATACGGACCATCTGCGACCTGCTTTTGTAATTTTCTGCAAGCTCTGTATTCATCTGTAAATCCATCGCTGTTCCCCCTCCAATGCTGCGATATTGACGGAAAAGCTGTCCATGCGAACAGAAATATTTTTATATCGGAACCCATGAAGATAGGCTCTCATAAGTTTATAACAGCCTCCAGCGAAAAACCATGCCCGAAAGATGATTACTTTTTCAGCAACTGTCTTTGCGCCTCCCAAAACGGCGCGTTGCAAAATGAAATTTTGCAACGCGCCGTTTCCTAAAAAAAATGTTTATGCAGATTTACCGGCAATATCTTTTCTGCAGCGCATTCTGACTGCCTTAAATGGTACAGAAGGTGAAGGCGTTATTCCTCATCCTGCAGGGCCTTGGCTTCTTCAATAACCTTACTCTCAAGCATCTGAGGCAGCTGCTCATAGCGGGCGAATTCGAGAGTGAAGTGGCCCCGGCCCTGGGTCATCGAGCGAATCAGCGTGCTGAAATCGCTCGTTTCGCTCATCGGGATTTCCGCCTCTATCTCGGTCAGCCCGTCCGCCGCAGGGTTCATGCCCAGAACACGGCCGCGCCGCTTGTTCATTTCGCCCATCAAATCACCGGTGTTCGAGTCCGGCACATAAGCCTTCAGGCTGCCAATCGGCTCGAGAATGACCGGGGATGCCTGCGCCATGCCCGCCTTATAGGCCAGCGAAGCGGCCATTTTAAAGGCCATTTCCGAGGAATCTACCGGGTGATAGCTGCCATCCAGCAGGGTAGCATGCAGGCCGACGACCGGATATCCGGCCAGTACGCCGTGTTTGATGCAGTCCTGCAGGCCCTTTTCAACGGCCGGGAAGTAGCCGCGCGGAACCGAGCCGCCGAATACCTTCTCCTCGAAGACCAGCCCTTCATCCTCACAGGGCTCGAATTCAATCCAGACATGGCCATACTGCCCATGGCCGCCGGTCTGCTTTTTGTGCTTGCCTTCCACCTTGACCTTCTTGCGGATGGTCTCCCGGTAGGCGACGCGCGGCGCCTCCAGCTCAACATCAATGCCGAACTTCTGCTTGAGTTTGGAAACGATGACATCCAGGTGCTGGTCGCCCAGGCCGGAAATGAGCTGCTGGTGGGTCTCGGCGTTGTTTTCATACTGCATGGTCGGGTCCTCTTCCATCAGTCGGGTGAGGCTGCCGGCAATCTTGCTCTCGTCGCCCTTGCCCTTGAGCTTGATGGCCATCGAAAGGCAGGGGGCGGGGAACTGCACCGCTTCAAAGGTGACCGGACGCTTGGGGTCGCAGAGGCTGTCGCCGGTCATGGCGGCGGCAAGCTTGGTCACCGCACCGATATCGCCGGCGGTAATAAAGGCGGTATCCTCCTGCTTTTTGCCCTTGATATAGACAATTTTGCCCAGCCGCTCGGCGGCGCCGGTGCGGGTATTGACCGGCGTGATGTCTGCCGAGAGCTTGCCGGCGACCACCTTGACAAACGAGAGCTTGCCGACAAACGGGTCCGCCACCGTTTTAAAGACATAGGCGGCCAGCGGCGCCTCATCGGTGCAGGGGATTTCCACCGGGTCGCCGTTTGCGTCGGCAGCTATCTCGGCGCCCATCTCCCAGGCGCTCGGGAGCATGTCGCACAGCCCGTCTAAGAGCATATCGATGCCGGTGAGATTGAGCGCCGAGCCGCAGAATACCGGCGCGATGGCGCCCTTATGCACCCCGTCATGGATGCCCTTGAGGATTTCATCGCGGGTGAACGCCTCGCCGGAGAAATATTTCTCAAACAGCGCCTCGTCCGTCTCGGCGACCGCCTCGGAAATAGCGGCGGTGAAGCCCTCAAGCCGGTGGCCGAAATCGGGCATGGCCGTTTCGGAGGGGTTGCCGGCATTATCGTAAGTATAGGCCTTGTTGTCAATCAGGTTGATGTAGCACTGAACCTTGTGATCCTCCACATAGGGAACAACGACCGGACAGACCGAGGGCCCGAAAGCGGTTTTGAGCTCCTCGAGCGTTTTGTAAAAGTCAGCATGCTCGGCATCCATCTTGTTCACAAAGAAAAGGCGGGATTTGTGCAGGTCGCTTGCGAGCTTATAGGCCTTTTCCGTTCCCACCGAAACGCCCGACTTGGCGCTGACGGTGATCAGAACGCTCTCGGCCGGCCGGATGCCTTCAAACATACCGCCTGCGAAATCAAACAGGCCGGGGGTGTCGATGAGGTTGATTTTGGTAGAACCCCAGCTGAAGGGGGCAACTGCGCTCGATACCGACACCTGACGTTTAATTTCCTCCGGGTCAAAGTCGCAGACGGTGTTGCCGTCTGCCGTTTTACCCAGCCGGTCAGCAGCACCCGCTTTAAAGAGAAGGGCCTCCGCCAGCGAAGTTTTGCCCGCGCTGGAGTGACCCGCCAACGCAATGTTACGGATTTTTCCTGCCAGATATTGTCTCATTTTTGTTTCGTACCCCTTTCTTCCAGCCCCGCTGCCGGAGCGAATACGCTTTAACTGGTAAGTTTCGACAAAAAAATGTTTCTACAAACCCTTATAAAATTCATTATACCGGTAAATGGCTCTCTATTCAAGAGCTTTTTTGCATTATTCATCGACACGACATAAATTTGTTACGCCTGCGGTTTGCCGGCGGATACATATCCGGCCCGAGCGCATAAAATATAGGTAGCAGAAACTGACCCCGGCGGGCAGAAAGGGTGCTTTTAAAAGGCGGGAAGGGGGAAGCGCCGCAATGGGGGAACCGGAAGAACGCCGCCGCCACCGCAAAAAAAGCAGGGCGGAAAAGATTGGAACCGGCTACAGCGAGGATATGGTGCTGCTGGCCACCTCGCTGGCCTCTCAGCTCGCCCGCGGAAGAACAGAATGCGAGCTGGAAACGATGATTAATCTGTTGGATATTCTGCAGGATACGCTGATAGGCGTTCTCGCGCAGCGGCGCATCTGCAACCGGCAGCGGCTGGAAATCCTGCAGGACGGCGACTTTATCGTTTAAAAAAGCGCTTTCAGGCCAGAGCATCGGCCTGAAAGCGCTTTTTCCGGTCCCTGCAAACCGGAACTGTTTTTTGCAGTCCCTTCTGAAAAAATCAGGGCAGATAGTTTATCGGGTTTCGCTGCACGCCGCCTATGCGGATTTCGAGGTGGCAGTGGTTGCCGGTGGAGTTGCCGGTGCTGCCGACATAGCCGATTACCTGTCCCTGCTCGACCACATCGCCGACACGCACGATATTCTGGGAGTTGTGGCCGTAGAGCGTCTGCACCCCGCCGCCATGATCGATAATGATATGCCGCCCATAACCCCAGACGGTGTAACCGGAATAGACGACCGTTCCGGGGGCGGAGGCGATGATAGGCGAGGCATAGGGCGCGGCGATATCGATGCCGCCATGCCCGACATAGCCATAAAAGCCGTTGGAGACATAGGCGCGCGAGCTGGCCACCGGCCAGATGAAGTTGGAGGAGACGGTCGGCCCGTCGGTCGTTCCATAGTTCTGCGCGAAAAGCTTGGTGCCGACCTTAACCTGCTGAGAAACAGGCTCCTGCAGCACGCTGCGGGAAAGAACGCTGCGCTCCTCCTCCATATCGTTGACATAGGTGACTGCCGCCCGGACAGCCGCCAGCCCCGGCTCCCCCTCCCGGGCGATGCTCGTTTGCCCCTTGAGCAGTGACGAGTCTTCAATGTTTTCGATGGAAAAGGGGATCGGTTCCTGATAGCTCTCTATCCGCTGGATTTTGACTGACATAAACGGCTGGGCGCGGCTGATGAGCAGCTCCTGCCCGATTAAAAGCGATTCCAGAATGCCGGGATTGAGCGCCACCAGCTGGCTGGTATACATATCAAACTGGGAGGCGATGCCCGAGGGGGTATCCCCCGCCTCCACGGTATAGGTAAATTCCCCCTTGACATCCCGGTTAATCTGGCGGTTAATTTCAGACAGGTTGGAGATACGGCTGCTCGGATAGAGCCCCTCCCGGATGGCCACCGGGCGGATGAAGCTGACCGTTTCGGTCGGGTCATCGCTCTTATAGCGGTCCTGCAGAAGGCTTAAAAGGTCTAAAAGCGTCTGCTTATCCCGAACGGCATTTACCAGCTGTCCGTCGATATACAGGCCGTAGGCCTCCTCAACGTCTGCGCCCGAGGCGGCGATAATGCGGTTGGAAATGCTGTACTGGTCGGTTAATTCGATATCCTCCTCCACCGGCTCCAGGATAAAGGAGGCGGAGAAGTCAATCGGCTTTGCCGTTTGCACCCCCTGCATTTTGGAGAGCACCTCGCTGCGCGCGAGGTCATACACCTGCTCGTTTTCCACATAGCCAAAATCGGTAAAGCCGGTTTCCTCGGTGCCGTATTGGATATGCAGCGCATACTGCTGGGAGGAGAAGCGCTGGATGGTCTGCCAGAAAAAGATGCCCGCCGCGATGGGCAGCGCCAGATTAATGGCAGTACGGAGAATCGGCCAGAGCTGCAGCCAGATATCCCCCAGCGCCCGCATGAACAGGCGCAGCGCATCCTTCAAACGGCCTGATGCGATGGCCCTGCCGCCCGCATGCAGCGAGGAAATAATCTGCTGGCTGCGCCGCTGACGGCGGCGCAGGACGGCACGCGCCCGCTGCAGGCCGCGCAGAACACTGCGCCCAAGCCGGTGAAAGCTCTCCGCCGCCCGTTCCTCCCCGCGGCGGATGCGCAACGAAAAAAACCGGCCGGCGCGGCTCGCCGTTTCCATTACGAAGAGGCCGGTCAGGTAACAGTATCGATAAATCCAGCTATATAATAAAAAAATCAGTTTTTTTGTCAGGTCTGTTCCGCTCATCTGTTCCTCCATGAGCCGCTGGGATAAAAGGAGCCGCCCGGCGAGAGTGCCGGAACGCTGCTTTGTATTTTAGCATAGAATCTTTGCTGCTGTCAAACCGCCGGCCGCCCTATAGCCTAACGTTACCACGATTTGCCGCCGAAATCATTTTCATTTTTTGAATAAACTCTGAAATAATGGGCGCCCGCACTTTTCGGCGGATGCGGGCGAAAAAAGTTGATTTGTTTACAAAAGAAAGGTTATAATGGGGAAAACAGGAAAAGGTTATTTTTCAGAGCTTAGGAGGTGCTGCGCTTGCGCAGGCGGCTGTTATTCAGTTTTGTTGTTTTGGCGGTGCTGGTTTTCTGCGGATGCGGGGAAAAGGGGACCCAGCTGGAGAAAACCAATATTCCGATGGAAAACATCGTTTCCGTCTATGTGGAATCGGAGGAGGGCAGCGTCGAAATCAGGCCGGGCAAGGGGAAGACCATCCAGATTGAGGCTTCTTATGTGATTACGGCGGGCAACAAGGACCGCCGCGAGCAGATTGCGGGCTATGGCGGGGAGAACATCCTCGTGACCACCGATACCAGCAACCCCAGCGTGCTGACCATCCTTTCGCGGCTGAGCAGCGATGTAACGCTGCGCGACGGAGAGAACGTTCAGATCAATCTGCGCGTGCTGGTACCGGAGGGGATTGGCAGCGTGGCCATCCAGTCCGACAGCGCGGATATTGCCATTGAGGATATGTTCGGCTGTGCTTATTCGATCGTCAACAATGCCGGGAGCATCCGGGTGAAGGATTCGGTCATCACCGGGAAAAGCAGCTTTACCAACATCGTAGGCGATGTGGAGATGAAGCTGAAAAGGATTGATGCGGCCGAGGAAATCCGCGTCAGCACCGATGTGGGGGATATCCGCTTCAACTGCCCGAGGAGCACCCCCTATACGGCCACCATTGAGGAACTATCCCAGCGCGGCTACACGCTGACCAACAAAACGGGGGGACCGCAGATCAGCCTTTCCACCAAGGTGGGCAGCATCCGCTTCCAGAAATAGAGCTGACGGAGGAAAAGAAATTGAAGAGAAACAAACGAAAGGCCATGCGCCGCGGCCTATGCATCCTTTTGGCTGCGTGTCTGGCCCTTTGTCCACTGGCCGGCTGCAGCGCGCGGCAGGGGGAGACAGATGCCGGCGCTCCCGCCGTTTCGGCGGCTTCGCCGGACCTTCTGGAGAGCTCCTCTCTGCCTGAAGAATCCTCCTCTGGGAAGACAGAGGAGCAGGGGGAGCCGCTAAAAGAGATTTCCCTGCAGCCGGGAAAAATTCTGGCGCTGGGTGACCTGCAGCGGCCTGAGCTTTCAGAGGGGAAGCTGGCAGAGCAAAGCGAGCTGACGCGCTGGGAGGAGCTGGTTTTTTCCGGAGAAATTGCCCGGCTGGATGCCGGAGGCATGAGTGAGGACGAAAAGGAGCTTTCGCCGGAAAGCGCGGCGGCGATTCTGAATATTTTAAAGGAGGCGCGCCTCTCCCTCTATGAGGCGCAGGAAAACCCGCCGACCGGCGGGAGCTATGCGGTATACGCCTATGCGGCGGATGACTCCCGGCTCTTTTCCGCCGTCTATAACGGCGCCTGGCTCTCCGTGCAGTTCGCCGAAGAGGACAGCAGTTATATCTTTAACGGCGAAGAGGGCGGGTTCGAGCGGCTGGGGGAATATATTGAATGAGCGCGGCGGATTCAAAATGCGAAGAGCCTGCATAAAAACCATTAAAAAACCGGGGCCTGCACTTGTGCAGGCCCCGGTTTCTGGCGGAGCGGGTGGGATTCGAACCCACGGGACCCGTAAAGGCCCAACTGATTTCGAGTCAGTCCCGTTATGACCACTTCGATACCGCTCCAGACTTGTCCGGCAAAGGATTACCGGACAGGATACCCGTTTATTATAACAGACTTTTTTTCCGTTTGCAAGGGGGGGCGCGCAATCTTTTAGCGGCTGTCGATAAAGCGGCAGCAGGCCGCCTGCCTTCTTCGCTCCGCTTATTTCGGCACCTTCGGCCGCGCGCCCTCCATGCTCTTTTTGAGCTTGTCGATCTTGTCGCGCAGGTAGGCGGCGTGCTCAAATTCAAGCAGCTGGGCCGCCTGGCGCATCTGAGCGGTGAGCTTCTGGATCATCTGCTCGCGCTCCTGCCGGCTCATTTTGCGGATGGATTTCTCTGTCTTATCGTTTTCATCCTTTTTGGAAATTTCCAGGATCTCCCGCACATCCTTGATAATCGTTTTCGGGACGATGCCGTGCTCCTGATTGTAGCGCTGCTGGATAAGACGGCGGTTCTCCGTTTCGGTAATCGCCCGCTCCATCGACTGGGTCACCTCGTCGGCATACATGATGACCCGGCCCTCGGCATTTCGCGCCGCGCGCCCGATTGTCTGAATAAGCGAGGTATCGCTGCGCAGAAAGCCCTCCTTGTCCGCATCGAGAATGGCGACCAGCGAGACCTCGGGGATATCCAACCCCTCGCGCAGCAGGTTAATGCCGACCAGAACATCGAATTCGCCTAGGCGCAGGTCGCGGATAATCTCCATGCGCTCGATGGTGTCCACATCGTGGTGCATATAGCGTACCCGAACGCCCATGTTGTCGAGATAATCGGTCAGGTTTTCCGCCATTTTTTTGGTGAGCGTCGTCACCAGAACGCGCTCCTTCTTTTCGGTGCGCCGGTTGATTTCGCCGAGCAGATCGTCAATCTGCCCCTCGGTCGGGCGCACCTCCACCTCGGGGTCCAAAAGCCCGGTCGGGCGGATGACCTGCTGCACCAGCTGGGTGGAGCGCTCCCGCTCATAGGGAGAGGGGGTGGCGGAGACATAGATAATCTGGTTTAGCTTCCCGTTAAACTCATCGAAATTGAGCGGGCGATTGTCAAAGGCGGAGGGCAGGCGAAAGCCGAAATCGATGAGGCTTTTTTTGCGCGCATAGTCCCCGCCGAACATGCCGCGCACCTGCGGCAGTGTGACATGGCTTTCATCGACAAACAGCACAAAGTCCCTCGGGAAATAGTCGAGCAGGGTAAAGGGCATGCTGCCCGGCGCCCTGCCGGAGAGGACGCGGGAATAGTTTTCAATCCCCTTGCAGAAGCCGATTTCGGTGAGCATTTCGGTGTCGTAGTTGGTGCGCTCGGCAATGCGCTGCGCCTCGATAAACTTTCCGTTTTCCCGGAAAAATGCGGCGCGCTCATCCGCCTCCGTCCGGATCTGCTCGATGGCCTGGTTCATCTTTTCACGCGGGACGATATAGTGAGAGGCGGGATAGAGGGCCGCATGGGTGATGACGCGGCGCGTTTCGCCGGTCAGCGGGGCGATTTCCGAGATTTTATCAATCTCATCGCCGAAATACTCCACCCGGATGGCCATATCCTCATAGTAGGCGGGGAAGATTTCCACCACATCGCCGCGCACCCGGAATTTGTTGCGGATAAAGTTGATGTCGTTGCGCTCATACTGCAGCTCAACCAGCTTTTGCAGCAGCATCTCCCGGCTGTATTCCATGCCGGTGCGCAGCGAGATGACCATGCTGCGGTAGTCAATCGGGTCGCCCAGCGAATAGATGCAGCTTACGCTTGCCACGATGATGACGTCCCTGCGCTCGCAGAGCGCGCAGGTGGCCGAGTGGCGCAGCCGCTCAATCTCATCGTTAATCGCGCTGTCCTTTTCAATGTAGGTGTCGGTCGAGGCGATATAGGCCTCCGGCTGGTAGTAGTCATAGTAGGAGACGAAGTATTCCACCGCGTTGTGGGGAAAAAATTCCCGGAACTCGGAGCAGAGCTGGGCGGCGAGCGTTTTGTTGTGCGCGAGCACCAGCGTCGGCCGGTTTACCTTTTCGATGATGTTGGCCATCGTGAAGGTCTTGCCCGATCCGGTAACGCCTAAAAGCGTCTGCTCCCGGTCGCCGCGCAGAATCCCCTCTGCCAGCATTTCGATGGCCTCGGGCTGATCACCCGTCGGCCGGTAGGATGAAACAAGCTGAAAGCCTTCCAAGACAGCGCCTCCTTTTTTCCAAAAGAGCATATGTTCTTTTTTAGTATATCACATCCGTCGGTATTTGCAACTATAAAACATCTGCCGGATGAGGGATTTTCTGCAGTTGATTCGTGACGGCTGCTTTAGCAGCCTTTGGGGGGATTTATTTTCGGTCGGAGCAGCTTTTTATGTTTTCTGCTGCCAGCTCCCCAAATGAAGGTTGAAAACGGTTTGCAGGGGTAGTACACTTTAGTGGCGGCAGATTGGTCAATCAAAAGCGGGAGGGCTGAGAATGAAAGAAAATATCACAGCAAAATTGACGGCGAAGGACAATCAATTTGCCTGTGCTTTTGCCGAAAAAATTATTGCTGAAAGCCAGCAAACAGATGAATGGTATGAATACTTTGATGATTTCGCCTCGCTGCTGCATCATCCCAAATCATTGGTCAGAAATCGGGCGCTGTATATTCTTGCGGCAAATGCCCAGTGGGATGAGGCGAATCGCTTTGATGCCGTTATTTCTGATTTTCTCGCGCATGTAACGGATGAAAAACCGATTACAGCCAGACAGTGCATCAAAGCCCTGGCACAGGTGGGTTCAGCAAAGCCGCAGTATATTCCGGCGATATTGTCCCATTTGCGGGGGGCTGATTTATCGAAGTATAAGAGCAGTATGCGTCCGCTGATTGAAAAGGACATTGCAGAAACCGAAAAAGTATTGACGGCGTTCGATTTATTAGGATAGCTTCGAAATGAAAGATGGCTTGCTTTGTTTCGTGCCCTTAAGCAAGTGAGAGAAAAGAGGCGCTTTGGCCTATCTGTTATCTTTTGGCTGATTTCCGGGCAGATAGTGCTTTCTTTTCCAGACATTTCTCTCAAAGGCAGTAAACAGCCAGGGATAAAGGCCCATTCCGGTGAAAACGAGCAGCGCATAGCGCAGCAGAACATAGAGGGGCGCGGCGGGCAGCAGCGCTTTCAGCAGGGCGGCCAGGCTTCCCAGCAGCGCCAGGCCGAAAAGCCAGCGCAGCAGCCTGATCCTGACGGGGACCTCGGTGGTAAAGCCCACTAAATATTTTTCAAACAAAACCGCCAGCCCGAAGCCCAGCAGGCATCCCCCGGCGGCAGTCAGCTCATGCCCGCCGAAGTAAAACAGAAAGGGCGCCAGCGCTGCGGCGCTGACGAGATAGAGAAGTGCCCTCTCCTTTACCCGCGAAAAGAGAGCGCCTGCCCCAAAGGAACAGAGAAGGCCCAGCGCCAGCCCGGCCAGCACGTCCTTCGGATAGTGAACGCCCAGATAGAGCCGGGAGAGGCCCACCAGCAGCATGAGTGCCCCGCAGCCCCAGCGAAGGATGGGATTTTTTTGCATGTCCGCCAGGCTGCCGAAGGCGGTGGCCGCACTCTGGGTGTGGCCGCTCGGGAAGGAATAGCCGGTGGCGGTTTTTGTCCGCAGCGAGCGGATGCCCGGCTCCCCGATTGGACGCGGCGCCCGGAAAAGCTGCTTGAGCAGCCCGCACAGCGGCAGCGAAACGGCCAGCGCAAAGGCCAGCCGCTCCCCCTGCCGCTTATCTATTGCCCAGTAGAGGCCGGTAACCAGCAGCACCAGCATCAGCGGTTCGCCAAACAGGGTGACGGCCTGAAAGAAAATATCCAGCGCCGGGCAGGAGAGCGACTGTATCGCCTGGATAACGGCAAGCTCCACCTAATGCGCCTCCAATCCCAGCAGCCGGATGGCGTTTCCGGAAAAAATCAGTTCCTTTTTATCGTCGCTGACAGCGAGCGATTCGATAAAGCGGGCGGCCGTTTCGCTGTCCTGCCAGGGGCAGTCGCTGCCAAAGAGCAGCAGCTCGGCCCCGTGGCGGCTGATTATCCGCTCGGCCTGGCGGGGGTCGAGCGAACCGGCAACCATGGCTGTATCGAGATAGACCTCTTTCCCTGTCAGATACTCCTCCACCTCATCCCAGAGGTTCATGCCGCCCATGTGCGCGAGAATCAGGGTGAGCTGCGGAAAGTCGCGGTGTACCCGGGCGAGCATGGCGGGCGTGGCATGAAAGTGCTTTGGCGAGAGCGGGTCATAGCCCATATGAAAGCAGCAGGGGAGATTCAGCTCGCCGAGGCGTTCATAGAGCGGGTAGAGCCGCTTTTCATTCGCCTCAAACCCCTGGTAGTCGGGGTGCAGCTTTACTCCCTTCAGTCCCAGTTCTTTAAAGCTGCCGGGCAGCTCGAGGGCATCCGGGCTTTCGGGGTGGACGCTGCCGAATGCGAGCAGCCGCCCGCCCGTTTCTTCGGTGACGAAGGTGGCAAAGCGGTTGACGTTTTTCTCCTGCCCGGGCGCAGTGGCGATGTGCAGCGTGACCGCCCGGTCAACCTTCCATTCGTCGAGCTTTTTTAAAGTGCCGGTGAGCGTGCCGTCCGTCTGCGGAGTGAGCCCGCTGACGGCGGCCAGCTTTGCTATCGCCCTGCCGCTGAGCTTATCCGGAAACAGATGGGTGTGAAAGTCGATGCGCATATCGTGAAAGCCTCCTGGCATAAAATCCTGATGAAAAGGGGCGCGCGCTCTCTACTCCCCGCGTTCCCGAATCAGCATGCGCACCGGCGTGCCGGTGAGGCCGAAGGTCTCGCGGATCTGGTTTTCGAGATAGCGCTGGTAGGAGAAATGAAACAGCTCGCTTTTGTTGACAAAGCAGACAAATGTCGGCGGCTTGGTGGAGGCCTGGGTTATATAATAGATTTTCAGGCGCTTTCCCTTGTCGCTGGGCGGCTGCATGCGCGCGGTGGCGGTAGCGAGCACATCGTTGAGCGCACCGGTGGAGATGCGCCGCGCATTCTGCCCGGCAACCTCCACAATCTGTGAAAACAGCTTATCCACCCGCTGCCCCGTTTTGGCCGAAATAAAGCAAAACGGCGCATAGCGCATAAACGAAAAGCCGTCCTCCAGCTGGCGGCAGAAGGAGCCCATCGTCGAATTGTCCTTTTCGAGCGCATCCCATTTGTTGACGGCGATAACGGTGGACTTGCCCTGCTCATGGGCATAGCCGGCAATCTTCGAATCCTGCTCGGTGAAGCCGACGAGCGCATCGATGAGCATCACCGCCACATCGCACCGCTCAACCGCCATATAGGCGCGCAGCACGCTGTAGCGCTCGATATTTTCCTCCACTTTCGCCTGCCGGCGGATGCCGGCCGTATCGATAAAGACGAATTTGCCGAATTCGTTTTCAACCACCGTGTCGGTCGCATCGCGGGTGGTCCCGGCGATGTTGGAAACGATGGCGCGCTCGGCGCCCGCCACCCGGTTGACGAGCGAGGACTTGCCGACATTCGGCTTGCCGATGACAGCCACCTTGATATATTCCTCCGGATAGTCCTCCCGGTGTTCAAAATCAATCAGCTCGAAGCAGCGGTCCAGAAGATCCCCGGTGCCGTGCCCGTGGCTGGCGGAAACGGCGACCGGGTCGCCGAGGCCGAGATTATAAAATTCATAAAATTCCGGCGGCGGGTCGCCGACCGAATCGCACTTGTTGACGCAGAGCACCACCGGCTTGCCGCTCTTCAGCAGCATGGCGGCTACATCCGCATCGGTTGCGGTAACGCCGCTGCGCTGGTCGCAGACGAGCACGATGACCTGCGCCGAATCGATGGCCAGCTGCGCCTGGCGGCGCATCTGCGAAAGAATAACATCATCGGTGTGCGGCTCGATGCCGCCGGTATCCACCAGCATGACCGTGCGGCTGCGCCATTCGCATTCGGCATAAATGCGGTCGCGGGTGACGCCGGGCGTATCCTCCACGATGGCAATCCGTTTGCCGCAGAGCTTGTTAAAGAGGGTGGATTTGCCGACATTCGGCCGGCCGACAATGGCAATCAGAGGCTTTGCCATGAAATTTAACCATTCCTTTCTCCAAAAGGGGCTGCATCGGCGGCCGGCCCGGCCATTAGTCGGGCCCGCGGTCTGCTTTTTAAAAGGGCCGCCTGTTATTCGGGCTCTGCCAGAAGTGGCGCGCCCAGCATGCTTTCGAGCAGCGCATACCCATCGTTTTCCACCGTTTTGATGGGGAGAGAGAGCAGCAGCTGCGCCTTTAAAAGGGTCATATCGTCAAGAAAGCGGTCCCGCTCGTGGCGCAGCATCGTCTGCGGGATGAGCAGCTCTTCCCCGAGCGGCTTTCCCTTCAGCTGCCCCGTTAAATCCTGACCGGTAATCAGGCCTGCCACCGTTACAGAGTGTCCCCAAAAGTCGTTTTCTATACGGTATACCCGCACGGTGAGCCCCTTTACCTGCGCCATCGCCCGCGCCGCCAGGCGCTCTATCAGGGGGAAAGCGGCCGCCCCCGTCGCGCAGGAGACAGCGCGCGGGGGGATGGCGGCGGGCGCTGTCTCAAGCGCGTCGTTAAACTCATCCTCCAGCAGGGTGCAGAGCCCCACCCCGTTTTCCAGCTGGGGATAGTCCCCGTAGTAATCCGGCCCCGGCAGCGGGAGCCCGGCCAGCAGGAAAAATTCATCCGAGGGATAAACAACCCTCTCGCCGCATTCCTGCTCCCAGCGGGCGGCATAGCGGTCGATGCAGCTGATCACCTCTCTGGCCTCCTCCGGCGTATAGCCGCGCAGCGGGCAGAGGCCCTCCCGGTAGCGGGTCAGCCCCACCGGCACGGCCGCGACCGAGCGCAGCGCCGGGCGCAGCGTAAAAAGCTGATCGAGCGAATAGCAGAGCTCTTCCCCATCGTTTATCCCCGGGCAGAGAACGAGCTGGGCATTGATGGAGATGCCCGCATCCGCCATTTTGCGCAGATAGGAAAGCACCCGCCCCGCCGAGGGATTCTTCATCATTTTGATGCGCAGCTCGGGGTTCATCGTATGCACCGAAACGTTGATAGGGCTGATGTGCATTTTCAGAATGCGCTCTACCTCCTCTTCGCAGAGGTTGGTCAGCGTGATATAGCTGCCGAAGAGAAAGGAGAGGCGCTCGTCGTCATCCTTAAAATAGAGGCTTTCGCGCATGCCCGGCGGCGTCTGGTCGACAAAGCAGAAGATACATTTGTTTTTGCAGGAGTGCTGCCTGTCCATCAGGTAGGTGGCAAACTCGAGGCCGAGCTCCTCATATTCCCCCTTCTGCAGGCGCAGCCGCCGCCGTTTTTCTCCGCTCTCGATTTCCAGCAGCAGCCGGCGCTCAGTCATATAAAAGCGGTAGTCGAGCACATCGTGAATCCTGTGCCCGTTTATCGAGAGGAGCGTTTCCCCGGCTTTGATTTTTGCCCGGCAGGCCGGAGAACCGGGGAGCACATCGGAAATCAAAACGCCCGTCCTGGCCGCCTCCTTTCAAAAGTGCGTTTAAATAGAAAAAAATAGAGGCGGAAGCGCCCTTCCCCCTCTATCTCTTCCGGCATCCCTGTTTAAGCCTCTTTCGAGATAACCTCTCTGCCCTTATAGTATCCGCAGTTCAAGCATACCTTATGAGGAGCCTTGAGCTCGCCGCACTGGGTGCACTTGGAAAAGCCGGGCATGGAAAGCTTCCAGACGTTGGAACGCCTTTTATCTCTGCGCGCTTTTGATGTCTTTCTCTTTGGTACTGCCATTTCAGCACCTCCCCCTCTCTGATAAATGAATAAACGACTGGTTTATGCACCTGCTAAAAACGGGCTATTGCAGCAGCTCCCGCAGGCTTTGCAGGCGCAGGTTGCCGGTTTCTGTCCGGCAACCGCAGCTCTGGCGGTTGCGGTTTATGCCGCAGACAGGGCACAACCCCCGGCAGTCCTCACTGCAAAGGGTTTTGGTGGGAAGCTCGAGCACAACGTCGGCATAAACGGCTTCATCGAGATCAAACTGCCCGTCCGGCAGGAGGAGAAAATCATCCTCCTGGCCGCCATGCAGCTCGCGCACAGCCACCTGCTCGCTCTTCAGCTTTTTTGCGGTGCGCACCGGCGTCAGGCAGCGGTCGCAGGGAATTTCCAACATATACCGCACCTGATAGGAAACGGTAACGATGCCGGCCTCGTTGCGGGCGGCGCCTTCCACCTGCACAGGACCGCTCACCGGATGGATTCCGGCCAGCTCTATCCCGGAGAGATCCATTTCCTGCTGAAAACGGAGCTCTTCGCCTTCCTCCTCGAAGAGGCGCGTTAAATCGAGAATCATCTCCACACCTCGCTGCGAAAAGAAAATTCAGACGTCACAGAACTATTATAGGCACCCTCCGGCGGTTTGTCAAGGGCTTTTGCGGCTCAAAAGGGTGAAGGCAGCAAGAAAAAATGCCGGGCTGTCCGCTGAAAAGGCAGGCTGACAGACCGGCCCGGCTGCCAAAGCAGCCGGGCCGGTGGGAGAAAAGAGATAATTTCTAAGAGGAGGGAGACGAAATTAGGAAGCAAGGTTTCCCCTGCAGCTTTAGTATACCGCATCCGCGAAGAAAAATCCTCCTTTTTTGATGAAAAGCCGGTTACAAATTGGTGCAGGTTTTTCAGCTGATATAATCCTCAATCAGGGAAACGAGCGTTGGATAGTCCTTTACCGTTATGCCCTCCTCCAGCTGCCGCTGGTCCAGCTCGGGGAGCACCCGCACCGGAACATCAAATTCCATCCTCGGCTGCTCCTCTCCCTTTATGAAAACCGCCAGCCGGCCGTTTTCGCTGCGCAGAATATAGCGGTAGTCCTCCTCCTCTTCCACCGGCGCGTCGGAAACAATCTGCTGCGCCGCCTGTGGCGTGCGCCGGTTCATGTTGTAGCTGTAGACCGAGAACAGGCCGATAAAGCAGGCAGCCAGAAGCGAGCCGAGCGTCCAGCAAAGCGGCCGGTTGATGTGCAGATGCATCTTTATTATCCATCCTTTCCGATATCGGCAGCGCGGCTTTGGCCTGCGGGCCATCTTTCCCCGGGCGCGCAGTCTGCGTACGCGGCTCCTATGAAATCCGGCGCCGGGCTTAAAAGCCTCCATAAAGCACCTTTAAACTGCGCAAACTGATAACACAGGCATTTTGCCCGCCCGCTGCGGGGAGAAGTAGAAGGTCTGCGGTCATTTATCTGTAAGTATTGACCGGTTTTTCCCCTCTTATGCCGGGCGTCCATTTTTCCCGCCGCCGGCTGCAGGCTTTCTTCTGCGGGCGGCAAACATTTAAATTTCATTCACACAATGAAGCGCACTTGTGATATAATAACTGCAAGCGGGTATATTTGCCCGGGCTTTTTGCGCCTGCCCGCATGCATGGCGAACAGGCAGGCGGATAACAGGGCGCGCTCCTTTTGGCCCATCATCAAAACAGGGGAAAGGCAGCAGACGGCTGCAGAGGAGCCTCCCTTTTGTTCTTGGAGGACAGGTATGGCTAAACAGAAAAAGAAACGTTCGCCCGTGCTCAGGGGGATTCGCAGGTTTTTCGGTACGCTTTTTCGCATGATTATGTCGGTAGTGATGGTCTGCATCATCACCGGCTGCATCGTTGGCTGCGCACTGACCGTTTATATTCTGGACTATATCGGAACGATTGAGGATATCGATATCCGCAATATCGACCTTAATCTGACCAGTATTATTTATGCCAACGATAAGGAGGGAAACCCCTTTGAGGTCTCCCGCATTCATGGCAGTGAAAACCGCATCTATGTGGACCGGGAGGATATGCCGGACTACCTGTTTGATGTCACCATTGCCACTGAGGATAAGCGCTTTCGGGAGCACCAGGGGGTGGACTGGAAGCGCACAGCCGCTTCTGCTGTGAACCTCTTTATCCCGATTTACAGCAGCCAGCAGGGCGGCTCCACCATCACCCAGCAGGTCATTAAAAATGCGACCGACCAGTGGGCGCCCAATGTAGAGCGCAAAATCAAGGAGATTTTCTCCGCCCTGAAGCTCGAGAAGAAATATGAAAAGGATGATATTCTCGAGGCCTATCTCAATATCGCCGCCTTTGGCCACAATACAAACGGCGTTCAGGCGGCGGCAAACTACTACTTTAATAAGGATGTCAAGGACCTCACCATGGTGGAGTGCGCCGCGATTGTCGCCATGACCCGGGCGCCCACCACCTATGACCTCATCACCAACCCTGAAAACAACGCTGCCCGGCGCAACGAGTATATCTTCCCCACCATGCTCGAGCTCGGCTATATCACCCAGGAGGAGTTTGACAAGGCGGTGAAAACCGAGGTGACCGTCAACCTTTCCCGGGAGGCGCCGGCCCAGCGAACCAACTCGCAGAACAACTGGTTTGTGGATATGGTGATTGAGCAGGTGATTGAGGATCTGCAGGATCAGCACGGGATTTCCTATTCCGAGGCGCAGTCGATGATTTACCGCCGCGGCCTGCAGATTTATACCACCATGGATCTCGAGATGCAGGAGAAGCTTGAGGAGATGTATATCTACAGCGATTCGGAGGATTCTATCTTCCCCAAAATCTCCAACGCCATCTATCCGGAATCCGCTTTTATCATCATGGACCACCACGGGCAGGTCAAGGCGGTGGTCGGCTCCGACCGCCCCAAGCAGGGCAACCGCGTTTTAAACTATGCGACCCAGGTCCCCCGCCAGCCCGGCAGTACCATGAAGCCGATTTCGGCCTATCTGCAGGCGCTCGAGAAGGATGTCATCACCTGGTCAACCGTTATTGAAGACAGCCCCATCCCCCGGCCGATGCCGGATGGGACCGAGAGCACCACCGAGTTCTGGCCGGTCAACTACTACAGCGGTTATTCCGGCCCGCAGACCTGCGTGCATGCGCTGCAGCGCTCGATTAACACCATCCCGGTCAAGCTGATGAAGATGCTCGGCACCTCCACCTCCCTCTATTTTCTGCACGATAAGTGCGGGATGCAGAGCCTGGTCACGCCGGAGGAGAACCCGAGCGTCAACGATGATAACCTCTCTGCCATGGCTATCGGCGGCACCGCCAAAGGGGTAACGCTGCTCGAGCTGGCCGGCGCCTATCAGATGGATGCCAACGGCGGCACCTACACCAAACCCACCTCCTACACCGTTGTGCGCGACAGCGACCAGAATGTGTTGCTTGAGGCGGATACCACCCCCAGGCGGGTTATCAGCCGCGAAACCTCCTCCATTTTGAATCTGATGATGCAGCAGGTTACCACCACCTCGCCCGGCACCGGCACCCAGGCGCGCTTTCAGGGGGATCTTGCCGCCATGCCGATTGCGGGCAAGACCGGTACCTCTTCGGACAACAAGGACCAGTGGTTTGTGGGTATCACCCCCTACTATATCGGCGTCACCTGGATGGGCTATGCGCCGGTGGCGCAGTCGATTAACTATCCGCCCTATCCGTTCCCGACGCCTATCCTCTGGCGCAACGTCATGCAGCCGATGCATGAGGGGCTGGAAATTATCGATTTTGAATACAGCCAGAATATCGTGCAGAAGCAGTACTGCGTGGAAACCGGGGACCTGGCGGGCGAGGGCTGCCCGCGGGTGATGAACGGCTGGTATAAGGTCAGCAAAATTCCCGACGTCTGCACCGACCATGCCAATGTGCACGAATCGGAGGAGACGGATAAGCCGCGGCGCAGCGATGATGATGACAGGCCGCGCCGCAGCAGCGGGGATCGGGAGGAATATGATCCCTGGGCCTGAAGATAAGGCTGCGGATGTTCCCTTTAAAAAAGCCGCTATTGACTCGGTGCGAGTCAATAGCGGCTTTTCTTTTTGGCAGCAAAAGGGAATGCTGCGAGCCTGTCCTTTTATTGTCGGAAGTGGGACGGCTAATAGACCTGCCAGTAGGCGGCGCTGAAGGGGGGGAGAACGCTTCCGCCTCCGAAATCATGCGTCTGTCCGCTTAAAAGATCGCGCGCGCGGCCGGCATTCGCGTTAAAGTGCGCGGTAAACGGCGCACTGTCCGCATTGATGGCGACCAGCACCCGCTCCCCCTCAAAGGCGCGCTCAAAGATAACCTGCTTATTCTGCAGCAGTAGCGAATGAAAATCGCCGTAGCAGAGGGCGCGGCTCTGCCGGTGGGCCTGCGCCATCTGCTGAATGCTGCCGGTCAGCTCGTTCCACTCCGGCTGCGGCAGGCAGGGGCGCAGGGCGGGGTCCCCCTGCTCCTTGCGGCCGGGCGTCCCCCATTCGCTCCCGTAATAAAGGCAGGGGATGCCGGGCATGCCGAAGAGCAGCGCATAGATGAGCGGCAGATGCCGCGGCTCGTTCAGCATGCTGGCAATGCGGGTCACATCGTGGTTATCCACAAAGCAGAAAAGGTGTTTTCCTTTATAGAGCGTCCAGTTTTCCGGTCCGAACTGCCGCAGCAGCGAGTGGGTGATTTCAAACAGGTTAAGGCTGTTGAAGCTCGAATAGAGCCCCTTGTAGCATTCGTAGTTGGTGACGCTGTGCAGCATCCCCTCCTGCAGATAGGGGTTATAGTCCCCGTGCAGCACCTCGCCGACCAGGAAAAAGTCGGGCTTTAAGCTGTCGCAGAAGGCGCGCAGCCGGCGGAGGAAATTTTTGTCCAGGCAGTAGGCAACATCCAGTCGCAGCCCATCGATGTCAAACTCCTCCACCCAGAGGCGGATGCAGGAGAAGATGTGCTCGATAACCGCCTCATTCTGCAGGTTGAGGCGCACCAGCTCATAGTGCCCCTCCCAGCCCTCATACCAAAGCCCATCCTGATAGGCGCTGTTCCCGCCGAAGTCGATGTGAAACCAGTCCTTATAAGGGGATTGCTCGCGGTTATGCAGCACATCCTGAAAAGCCCAGAAGCCGCGGCCGACATGGTTAAACACCCCGTCGAGCACGATGCGTATCCCCTGCTCATGCAGCGAGCGGCAAACGGCGGTAAACTCCTCGTTGCTGCCTAAACGCCGGTCAATCCGGCGGTAGTCGCGCGTATCATAGCCGTGCGCATCCGACTCGAAGAGGGGGGAGAGGTAGAGGGCGTTTGCCCCCAGAGTCTTTATGTGCTCTCCCCATTCGGCCAGCTTGCCGATGCGGGAGGCGGATTCCCCGGTATTTTCTTTCGGCGCGCCGCAGAAGCCGAGCGGATAAATCTGATAGAAGATGCTTTCATATGCCCACATGCGCAGTCATCCTTTCCTCTGCCGGGCCAGGGCGGTTTTATTTCAGCCGGTTTTCCATGAAATCAATCGCATAGCGCGTGCCGTGAGAGAAGAGAACCCCTTCCTTCAGGCGGATGCGCAGAATACAGGTGTTCGGGTCATTTTCATCGATGTGCCCGTTATCATACCATGCGGCGAAAATGGCGCACAACTTGTCCATCAGCTCCCGGTTTTCCGGCGCGCGGGGATGGCCAATACTTTCGCCCGTCCCCTCCCCGGTAAACCAGTCGCCGCACACGGCGGCGGCCGGGTTTTCTCTCAGCTGCCGCATCTTGTTTGAAAGCCCGTGGGTAATCACATAAAAGGTGCCGTCCGCATAGTAGGCGTTCACCGCCCGCACGGCGGGGCGGCCGTTTTCCACCGTTGCCAGCGCAATGAGCGAGTCGCAGCCGAACCGTCCGTCCATAATAGCGAGCGCCTCGGCGAGAGTTTTTTCCATCTGCAGATTCTCCTTGGGGCAGCCGGATGAGCGGCTAACCGGCTGACGTTATTTTAAAAACGTCTTATAGTCCTCATAATTGGCCCGCAGCAGCTCGGGGGTATCCAGCCCATAGGGGCAGTGGCTGGTGCAGTGTCCGCAGTGCCGGCAGTCGTCAATGCGGGCCATCTGCTCCCGAAAATCCGGTTCGAGCCAGCGGGCAGCCGGCGAGCGGCGCAGCAGCAGCGAAATGCGCGCGCAGGTCGGAATATCAATCCCCGCCGGGCAGGGCTGGCAGTAGCCGCAGCCGCGGCAAAAGTTGCCGGAAAGCTCTGTCCGATCCTTTTCTATGAGCGCCTGCAGCTTTTCATCCAGAGCGGGAGGCGCATCGTTAAAGGCGGCAAACTCCAAAAGCTCCTGCATGCGCTGTATCCCCCAGATGGGCAGCACATTGTCGTAGCCGAGCATGAACGCATAAGCGGCCGCCGCGCTCTGGATAAGCCCGCCGGAGAGCGCCTTCATCGCGATAAAGCCGACGTTTTTCTCCTTGCAGCGGCGCACGAGCGCAATCTCCTTTTCATCCGATAGGTAGGAGAAGGGGAACTGCAGCGTATCGTAAAGGCCCGAATCGACCGCCGCCTCGGCCACCGGCAGCCGGTGGTTGGTGATGCCGATAAAGCGGATTTTGCCCTGCTTTTTCGCCTCCTGCATTGCCTCGTAGAGGCCGCTTTCATCGCCCGGAACAGGGAGAAAAGCGGGGTTATGAAACTGATAGAGATCGATATAATCGGTCTGCAGCAGCCTCAGCGAGGTATCCAGATCCTTCCAGAAGCCTGCGGCCGTTTTGGAAGGGGTCTTGGTAGCCAGGATGATTTTGTCGCGCATGCCATGGAAGGCGGCGCCGAGCTTCTCCTCGCTGTCGGTATAGCTGCGCGCGGTATCATAGTAGGTGAAGCCGCGTTCATAGGCCTCCCGGAGAATCCGGATGGCCTCCTCCTTGCTGTCCCGCTGGATGGGAAGCGCGCCGAAGGCGTTCTTGGGGCTTTGAAGGCCGGTGCGGCCGAGGGTGACGGTTGGCATCATACTCTGTCCTCCTTGTTGTTTTGGGTCGGGACTCAGAAGCGGTTTTTGTTATTCCGCATCTGGTTTTGCCAATTTCTGCGCACGGCGCCGAAGCGGCGCCGGTCGCGTATGTGCTGCATAAAGCCGGGGCCGAAGAAGAGAAAGAAGTTGAGAAGGGACATGATAATGGCCATACAGGTGGCCCAGTCCCGCATCAGCAGGCCGGTGACAAAGCTCAGCGCGAAGAGCGCCCAATCGAGATAGGCGAGATACTTCACCTTGATGGGGATAAAGAAGAAGAGCAGCACCTGGTGCTCGGGAAACAGCTGGGCAAAGGCGAGAAAGAGCGAGAGGTTGAGGTAGGTGTTGCTGCCCCAGCCGCTGACAAGCGCAGCGATGATGGCGCCCAGCATGCCGCAGAGATAGTAGATATTAAACTGAAAGGCTCCCCAGGCACTCTCCAGACTGGAACCGATAAAATAGTAAAAATAGAGCGCGAACAGAATAGTAATGACCCCCGAGGAGGGCGGGACGAAGATAAAGGTCAAAAGCCGCCAGACCTGCCCGCGCAGCAGCGCCGCGCGGTTCAGCGAAATGAGGGCGGAAATGGGGATGCCCACAATGGCATCCAGCAAGAAGACGGCGAGCATCGTCAGGCAGATGTAGACCATCAGATTGGGAATGGCATATCTTCCGAACTTTCTTTCCAGGCGGTAGAGCCACTGCATAGGCATATCTCCCATCTTTATAGGCTGATAAGCCTAGTTTACCACAATTCCCCTGCTTTTAAAAGAGCAAAAGGGAGATGCCGCAAAATAGATTTCCCCTTGCCGCGAAGGGCGGGAGAGCGGTATAATAAAGCCAAAAGAAAGGAGAGGATATGTTTGGAGCTGATGGAAGCGATTAAAGGCCGCAGGAGCGTGCGCGCTTATCAGCCGCGCCCGGTGGAGCGGGAAAAGATAGAGAGGATTTTAGAGGCGGCGCGCCTGGCTCCCTCCGCCCGCAACCGGCAGGCCTGGGAGTTTTTTGTCGTGCAGGATGAGAAAAAGCGAAAGGCCATTTGGCAGGCGGCAAACGGCGCGGCATTTTTGGAGGAGGCGCCGGTCATTCTGGTTGCCTGCGGGGTGGATCCCGCCATGATGCCCTGCGCGCAGCGCACCGACAGTGTCGATCTCTCAATCGCGATGGCCTTCGCCATTCTCGAGGCGCAGGAACAGGGCCTCGGCACCTGCTGGATGGGCGCTTTCGACGCAAAGGCGGTGGCAGAGGCGCTCGGCCTTCCGGAAAACAGGAACGCCGTTATGATTACCCCGCTGGGCTACCCGGCAGAGCAGCCCGCGCCGCGCCCGCGCAAGGAGCTTTCCGAGATTGTGCACTGGGAATAGCCGGCTGCAAAGCCTGCCTTCCGTTTGAAAAGGGTCTGTTGCAAAATGCTCGCATTTTGCAACAGACCCTTTAGAAAAACGGCTTTTGACTCCACCGGAGTCAAATTTCGCTCGCAGTTCGCGAGCGAAACCGTCCTTATTCCGGTTTCTGCAAACCGGAATAAAAATTTTGCAACGCGCCCTTTCCGAAAGGCTTCAGAACCGGTCGAGGGTATCCTGCAAAATGCCCGGGCCGAAGGGAGCGAGCGCCGTCATGATATAGGGATTGACGCAGCTGTCCCCCGTCTCATGAGCGAACTGCCAGAGCCTGCGGCACATTTCGCGCACAACGCCGGAATACGGCCCCTGCTCGGGGTGCGGGCTATAGATGAGATTGTGCATTTCGAGCGGGTCGTTTTCTAGGTCATAAAGCTCGTCATAATCAAAGGAGTTAAAGACATATTTCCACTTCTGGTTCCAGACCGCCCGCTGAATGCCGTAAATTTCGTTGCCGTTCGTCTGGGTGAAGCAGTCCTTCCGCCAGCCGGACGGGGTTTCATCCCGCAGCAGCGGCAGCAGCGAGCGCCCGGCGAAGGGGCGGGAAAGCGGAATGCCGGCCAGCTCCAGAAAGGTGGGCGCCCAGTCAGCGAGGCTGACAAAGGCGGAGGATTCCCGGCCCGGGTGCATAATGCCCGCCCCCGCGGCCATACAGCAGATGTTGTAGGCCTCCCGAAAGCAGGGGAGCCCCTTGGCCCAGAGTCCGTGTGCCCCCACATAGTCGCCATGGTCGGAGCAGTAGAGAACGAGGGTGTTTTCCTTCTGGCCGGACTGCTCGAGCGCATCATACACCTTGCCGAAGAGGTAGTCCTCATAGGAGCAGAAAGCATAAAACCGGCGTACGCTCTCCTGGTGCTCCTCGCGCGTGAGCTGGTCGTAGCGGCTGCGGGTGCGGCGGTAGAGGACCGGTTTATCCAGCATCGGGTCGTCAAAATTTTCCGGCAGCGGCAGGCTGCCCGGCTCATAGAGGTCCAAAAAGCGCTGGGGAACAAAATAGGGGTCGTGCGGCCCGAGCGGGCCGACAAACAGGCAAAACGGCTGCTCCCCTTTAAGCTCCTGCAGCTTTTTGACCGCCGCATCGGCCACCTCCTCATCGCCGAAGGGGTCTTCGCTGATGCCATACTGCACATATTGGGTATAGCCCGGGCGGACAATGCGCCCCTCGGTGCGCGGCTCATCTCCCGAATCGATCGGCTGGCGGTTATAGAAATCCCATTCGCTGTATTCCGGGCGGTTGGGATAGCGGCGGTACTGCGCAGGGTGATGGAGCAGTTCAAAGCCGCGCTCTGCTGGAGACTCTTCTGCGGAGACATGCCACTTGCCGGAAAAGTAGAGCCGGTAGCCGTTTTCGGCGAGGTCCTCGCTGAAGGTGCGCACCCCCTCAAACAACCCGCGCGAGAGGGTGTTGCTGACGTTGACGTTGTTCCAGACGCCGTGCTGCGTCGGATACAGGCCGGTAAAAAAGGTGGCGCGGGCGGGGCAGCAGTGCGGCGCGGGGCAGAAGGCGCTGTTAAAATTGACCGCCTCCTTGCGCAGCCGGTCGATGTTCGGCGTTATACAACGGCTGTCTGAGAGGATGGTATCCCCCCGCTGGTGGTCGGTCATAAAAATCAGGATGTTCGGTTTAAAAGGCATCGGGCGGCTCTCTCCTTTGCTGCTTGAGGATGCGGGCCTGCCGCAGGGGAATTTTCCTCCTGCGGCAGGCTCGGTATTTGGCGTTTGTCAGCCTAGCGGCGGACTAGCTGGCCATCCGGTCCATCATGACCTTGACCATATCATAATACTCTCCAATTCCCAGCTTTTCAAGCTCGGAAAGGTAGGGTTCCCACTCGGCCTCTATGCCGCCCTCGGTGAGCCACTTGACCTGCATTTTGCTGACATACTGGTCGATATCCTTGGCCCTGGAGAGCAGCCATTTGCTCTCCTCCTGGTTGGGGATGAGGAAGAGGGAAGACTGCTTCGAGTAGGGCAGATAGTGCTCCTCGGCGATTTCCAGCTTGTTGCGGTCCTCCTCCATGACCTGAATGCTCTTCCCCCAGTCGCTGCCCTGAATGGCGCAGGGGACATGCACTGGCGCGTTGCCATAGCGGAATTCCGAGTAGGACATGCCCGAGGGGGTGGGAATGTAATCGACCATGCCGCTGTCCGTCTCGGTGAGGGTGATGCCGATGGGGCCTAAGAACAGCTCCATCGAGGTCTTCCCGTCAAAATGCGCATCCAGCCAGCGCATGATGCCCTCCTCCTTGCCCTTGGCGGCGACGCTCATCACGAACTGGGTGCCGTTGACATTGCCGTTGGAGGCGCCGTGGTAGAGCCAGTTGCGCGTCCCGTCCGGCCCGGCGAGCGGCTCGACGATGACATAATCATCAAAGCGATCCTCGGGGATAATAAATGACTTGTCAAACGCCATGAAGGAGCCGAGAATGGGCTCGGCGTTATTGCCCTTTGCGCTTAAAACACTGGTATTCTGGGTGGTAAAGCCCTCGGCATCCCAGAGCCCCTCCTGCACAAATTTGCTGTAGAAGGCGATAGCGTCCCGGTACTGCGGCTGCATGGCCACATAAACGAGCTCTCCCTTTTCATCCTTCACAAAGTGCGGGGTTGTGGAGCCTTCCACATCGACATATCCGAAGGCGCCGAAAAGGGAGAGGGGACTGAAGTCGAGCTTAGGCGCGTTGTAGCTCAGATGGAAGGAGAAGGGGATTTCGTCGTCGGCGCTGCCGTTGCCGTTCATGTCGTTTTCTTTAAAGGCCTTGAGCGCGCTGTAAAATTCGTCGGTGGTGGTGGGGACCGCCAGGCCCAGCTGGTCCAGCCAGCTCTTGTTGATATACATCAGCGCCTGGGTATACTGCACGCTGCGCTCCACCCCGCGGGCGATGGTATACATCTTGCCGTCATCCGGATTGATGCAGACGTTTTTATAGCTGGGGCGCTCCTCAAAAATCTTCGAGAGCCGCGGGCAGTACTGCGCTACCAGCTCGGTCAAATCGAGAAACATCCCCTGCGGGGCATATTTGGCGATATCGGTCGTGTTGACGGCGTTCATGTAGAAGACATCCGGCAGGTCTCCGCCCGCCAGGAGGAGGTTCTTTTTATCCGGCCAGGTGGCGCTGGGGTAAACCTGCCAGTCTATTTCCACATTCGCCTCATCGGCCAGCCGCTGCATGATTTCCATGTTGTTCGGGTCGCCGTGCCACTCCTGCTGCAGGAAGGTGGCGGAAAATTTCGTTTTTTTGCCGCCGGGCGCCGGATCGGCCTGGGACGGCGCGGCAGAGCTGGCCGCCGCGCCGGAGGCAGCGGGCGCGGAGGAGGCGGGCGCGCTTTGCTGTGCGCCGCTGCAGCCCGCGAAGCAGGAAAGCAGCATCGAGGCGGCCAGGGCCAATAGCATCGTTTTTTTCATTTTCCGATCACTCCTTTTTTAATGGGTGCTTTTTCGGGGCCAGCTTTTTTAATAACCTTCTCACCCCTTTACCGCGCCAATCATGACGCCCTTGACAAAGTGCTTCTGGACAAACGGATAGACAATCAGCATCGGTACGCTGGAGACGACAACGCAGCCATATTTTAACAGATCCACCAGCTGCTGCTTGTCGGCAACGGTGGTGGCATCCTCGGTCATTGAAAGCGCCGCCTGGCTGTCGATCAAAATGGTGCGCAGCACCAGCTGCAGGGGGAATTTGCGCTCGGTATTGAGATAGATGAGCGCCTCGAAATAGCCGTTCCAGTGCCGCGCGCCATAAAAGAGGGCCATAACGGCGAGCAGCGCCTTGGAGAGCGGCAGCGCGACCAGGAAGAAGAAGCGCAGATAGCCGCAGCCATCCAGAAAGGCGGCCTCCCGCAGCTCCTCGGGAATGTTGCCGATAAAAAAGGAGCGCGCGATAATCAGGTTGTAGGTCGCAACCACGGTGGGGAGGATGAGCGCCCACATGGTATCGAGCATTTTAAGCTGCTTGACGACAAAGTAAAGGGGGATAATCCCGCCGTAAAAGTACATGGTAAAGGTGAAAAGCTTCATATAGACCCCGCAGAGCGGCAGCTCGCTGCGCGAGAGGGCGAAGGCCAGCGGAATGGTGAAAAGAAGGTTCAGGCAGGTGCCGGTAAAGGTATAGAAAAGAGCGTTTAAATATCCGGTCCAGATTGACTGGTCGGAAAAAATCTTCTGGTAGCCGCGCAGGGTAACGTCCGCCGGCAGCAGGAGCACCCGGCCCTGATAGACCGCCTGCGGGTCACTGAAGGAGGCAATAAGGCTGAAATAGAGCGGGTAGGCGACCACCAGCACAATCAACCCGAGCAGCAGGCCGTTGATAAGGTCAAAAGCCGCGTCTCCCCTTGATTTGCGTTTAAAAAACTTCATCTTTGTCCCTTCCTTTCTCCGCATGCCCTGCCGCTACCAGAGGGAAACATCGTTCACCCGGCGGCTCAGCCGGTTGACGGCGACCAGGATGGCGAAGTTAATCGCCGACTGGAACAGCTCGACGGCCGAGGCATAGCTGAAGTCCCCATCCACCAAGCCGCGCTTGTAGGTGTAGGTGGAGAGCACCTCGGAAACGTCGATGTTAATCGAGTTCTGCATCAGGTAGGCTTTTTCAAAGCCGATGGTGAGCAGCTGCCCGGCCGAAAGAATCAGCATGGTCATTACGGTGGGGAGGATGCCCGGGATATCGATATGCCAGATGCGCTTGAGTCTCCCTGCCCCATCCACAATGGCCGCCTCATGCAGCTCCTCGCTCACCGAGGAGAGCGCCGCGATATAGACGACGGCGCTCCACCCGCTCGTCTGCCAGATGCCGGAGAGCACATAAATGGGGACATAGAGATTCTTTTTCCCCATGAAAAACACCGCCTGCAGCCCCATCCTTTTTAAAAGGACGTTGATCACCCCACTGTAGGGGGAGAGCATGGTATAGAGCATGCCGACGAGGACCACCACCGAGATGAAATAGGGGGCATAGGTCACCGTCTGCACAAATTTTTTCATCCGCTGGTTGGAAAGCTGGCTGAGCATCAGCGCTAAAAGGATGGGGAACGGAAAGCCGAAAATGAGGTTTGCGAGGTTGATAACCAGCGTATTTTTAATAATCTTCCAGAAGTCGGGCGAGGAGAAGAAACGGGTGAAGTTTTCCAGCCCCACCCATTCGCTTTTCCAGAAGCCCAGAAAGGGGGAATAGTCGCGAAAGGCAATCTGCGAGCCATAGATGGGGTAGTATTTAAAGAGCACATAAAAGAGAAGGCCCGGAACGATGAACCAATAGAGCGCCCGCGTCTGCTTAAAGCGCTTGATGAATGCCCTTCTTTTCTGCAGCCGCCGGGCCCGGACTGCCTGCTCCATACAAAATCCTCCTTCATGAAAATCAGATAGAGCTGCCTGGGGACAATTTTATTATAAAAGCGCCGGTCGGATAAAAATATTAAAATCTTAAACAGAAATAGCTGATTCTTAGTATTTTCGACAACTCTATTTTATTTTGCGGCAAAATATTGTAGGATATGGTTGATAAATCTTGAAGGGAGAGAAAACGATGCCGCTCATTCAAAGGCTGAAAACGGCCTTTGCCTCCAGCCTGCAGATAAAGCTGGCCGTTTTTTTCCTGGCAGGCTCCTCGCTGCCCATTCTGCTGTTCGGCTATTTTCTGAGCTGGAGCGTGCACCGGGTGATTGCGGACAAGGAGACGCTCTATATTACCGACAAGCTGGGAACGGTCAACCAGAACCTCAGCGGCATCTTTTCCAGCCTGGAGCGCTCGATGACCGCCATGCTGACCTATGAGCCGCTGCTGCGCCTTTTAGAGAAGTCGCCGCAGCCCCCTTCGCTGGAATGGTACTACCGGGGCAGGGATATTGAGAATATTATGCGCAGCCTGACGGCCAACACGCGGGAGGGGGTAGCCTTCACCATTCTGACGCAGGATGGCGTCTACAGTCCGGATGGCGGGCTGAACCATGGCGAAAGCATGCAGGGGGAGCTGGCGAAAAGGGTGCTGGAGGATGGCTGGAAAACTTCATTGTTTGAACGCGCCTGCACCGACTACCTGCAGACGCCGGTCGTCACCATCGGCAAGGCGGTCAAGCTGCAGGGGGAGCCGGTTTCCGCCATTCTGGTGGCGGATATCCCCTGCGCCGAAATCGACCGGATGTTTGAACTGCTCGACCGGCAGGTGAGCATCTATATCTTTGACGGGAGCTCTTCCCCCTTTTATGCGCGCACGGGGAGCCTGCCCGTAACGCCCGAGCTGCTCCTGGCGCTGGAGGATACGCCCAGCGGCGGCGAGGTAGCGGTGGAAGGGGTTTCCTATCTCTGTGTGCGCAGTGCGGACCAGGCGCTGCAGACCTTTTCGCTCATTCCGCTGCGCAGCGTCTATCGGGATTCGAAGCGGAACAGCCTGCTCTCGCTGGGCATCTTTCTGGTGATCGGCATAGAAACGGCTGCTTTTCTGCGCTTTTTCTCCGCGCGTTTTTCCAGGGAAATCAAAGCGCTCAACAGCGCCGTGGCTGACTTTGCCGAGGGGGGAGGCCGCCAGCCCATCTGCATTTCCCCGCTCTCGCATGATGAACTGGGAGAGCTCTCCGAGGGGGTATGCGCCATGTCGCGGCGCATTGTCGCCATGCTGGAAACGCTGAAGCGCGAGGAACGGCTGAAGCGGCGGCTGGAGTTTCAGAGCCTGCAGTCGCAGATAAACCCGCACATGATTTATAACACCCTCAACACCATCACCTATCTGGCGCAGATGCAGGGGGTAGAGAATATCGCCGAGGTCTCCGGCGCGTTCGGGCAGATGCTGCGCATCCTCTCCAAAACCGAAGGGGAGCTGCTCACCATCCGCCGGGAGATTGACTATATCCGCAGCTATATGGCGATTAAAAAATACCATCTGGTCTGCAATGTGCGGCTTTTGTGCAATGTCGATCCGGAGCTCTGGGAGGCGCCGATTCTCAAGCTGCTGCTGCAGCCGTTTGTGGAAAACGCGCTGATTCACGGCTTTTCGCAGCCGGCGGCGGATGCGGTGATTGAAATTGATATCCGCCGGGAAAACGGCTATATCTGCATCCGCCTGCGCGACAACGGCGAGGGGATGAGCGAGCGCACCCGCCTGCTGCTTTTAAACGGCCGGGAGAATATTTCCGGCTCGTTTCACAGCGTAGGGGTGCGCAATACGGTCGAGCGGCTGCGGCTGCATTATGAGGATGACTGCTACTTCCATATTGACAGCGCGCCGGGGAAGGGCTGCATGGTGGATATCCATTATCCGGAAGGGGAGGATATGCATGCTGAAAATCCTGCTGGCAGATGACAATCTGCTCACCTTAAACCAGCTGGGGGAGATGATAGACGGCTCCGGCCTGCCCGCGGTGGTCGCCGGCCAGGCGATGGATGGTCGCCGGGCGGCGCAGCTGCTTGAGGAGCTCGACCCGGATATTCTGATTACCGATGTGGATATGCCGCTGATGAACGGCGTTGAGCTGGCGCAGCTGGTGCGGGAACGGGGGCTGAGGGCGAAGATTATCGCCCTCAGCAATTTCGACAGCTTTCACTTTGTCAAGCCGATTTTAAAGTGCGGTGCGGTGGACTATCTGCTCAAGCACGAGCTGACTCGGGAGATTCTGGTTCAGAAAATTGAGGAGGCGCGCCGGCAGCTTGAGCAGGAAGTCCGCTCTGCCCGGCAGGAGCAGGCCTTCTCCCTCGCCGCCCGACAGGGGTTTTTAAAAAGCCTCATTCTGGAGCTGCCCTGCGAAAGCCAGGAGCAGGAGCTGCTGCTGCGCCGGCGGGAATTTCTCTGCAGCCAGAATGCGCTGAGCGTTCTGCAGATTGTCGGCTTTCAGATTCTTTACCACAGCCATTCGCCGCAGGAACGTTCCCGGGTTCTGCAGAGCGTTCTGCGCATCTGCACGAGCGTCTGCGGTGCGGTGGATAACGGGCTGGCCTGCGCGCTGGAAAACGGGGAATTTGCGCTGTTTTTCCATTTTGAAAATGCCGCCAGCCAGCAGCGCATCTATGAGCAGGCGCGGGAATATGCGGCGCTCGTTGCCGGCAACCTGCGCCGGCTGCTCAACCTGGGAACGCTGATGGAAACGGTGGCGTTTAGCGGTGGTATCCTGCAGGTGCGCCAAAGCTATCTGCGGGCGCATGCCCGGCTCATGCAGCAGCCCTTTTCGCAGATGGAGGGCAATTCTGAAACGGCGGATGGGCTGGGACTTTTCCAGGAGCAGCAGCTCATTGAAGCGCTGACGCGGGGGGAGCGCACCGCGGCCCGGCAGATTGCGGAAAAAGCGATACAGGAGTGTTATAGCGGCGGCGGGCAGATGCAGCAGCTGGTCCTCTCTTTTATCCGGATAGGCGAGCGGGTTCGTTCGGCGCGGGGCGGACAGAGCGATGAGGCGGCCATCAGCGCCTTTCAGAACAAATTCCGCCGCAGCCTTCCGCCGCAGGAAATCTCTTCGAGCGTGCTCGATTATCTCGATTCGGTTTGTGCCTGCGCCGCCTCCTGCCGTTATTCGGAGCATGTGCAAAAGGCG
This sequence comes from Provencibacterium sp., assembly GCA_022792175.1. Lineage (GTDB taxonomy): Bacteria > Bacillota > Clostridia > Oscillospirales > Ruminococcaceae > Harryflintia. Next base: position 41,296 of record JAAWAN010000021.1, on the reverse strand, counting down.
GTCGGCTATATCCGCGAGAACTATGCGCAGGAGCTTTCGCTGGAAGAGATGGCCTCGGCCATCGGGATTTCCGGCGTTTATCTTTCAAAAATTTTCAAGGCGGAAACGGGCAGCAGCTTTGTGGATTTTGTAAACGAGAAGCGGCTGGAGGCGGCCAAGCGCCTGCTGAGGGAAACGGGCCTTTCGGTGCGCGAAATCAGCGAACGGGTGGGAATGCCGAACTACAGCTATTTTATCCGCCTTTTCCGGGAGAAAAACGGTGTAACCCCGCTGCGGTTCCGGCGGGGGGCGAGGAATGGCAGTGAAGAGGGGCAGTCCGGCTGAATGGCGCGGCCTTTCATTGCATTCCGGCAGCTGTTATGCTATAATAAGCGCAAATGGGAAGGCAGGGCTTTCCCTGAGTCCGCTTTTGAGCGGGCAGCGCCGCTTTGCGGCTGCGCGATAGTGGTATTAACCGAATAAATGGTCTCGCCGCTCTTCGGCCCGCGCCTTTCTCCGGGTGACAGCTTCCCGCTGTCCGGAGAAAGTGAAGGGCTGAGAACCGGCATATTTCGGCAGCGCGCGCATATGCACCAGAAAAAGCCACAGGTCTTCCCAGAGCGCAGTCTTTGGGGCCCTGCGGCGTTTTGCACCTCTTAATCATCACGGCAAAAAGGCATACTTTTGAGGGCAGGCAGATGGCCTGCCGGAGAACGGGAAAGGAAAAAGAATGGCAGACTATCAAACATTGGCTCTTTCGCCCGAACTGCACCGGGCCATCGAGCAGATGGGCTTTACCGAGATGACCGAGATACAGGAGAAGGCAATTCCGGTCATGCTGCAGGGAAAGGATATTATCGCCAAGGCGCCCACCGGAACGGGAAAAACCTGCGCCTTCGGCATCCCCCTGATTGAGGGGACAGACCCGAAAAAGAGCTTTGTGCAGGGGCTGGTCCTCTGCCCGACGCGCGAGCTCTGCACCCAGATTACCGATGACCTGCGCCGGCTGGCAAAGTTTAAGGAGGGGCTGCAGGTGGTCTCGCTCTATGGCGGGCAGCCCATCGCCAGGCAGATTACCGCTCTGCGGCGGCATCCCCAGGTGGTGGTGGCAACGCCGGGAAGGCTGCTCGATCACTTGAACCGCCGGACGCTGCGGCTCGACGGGGTGACGTTGGCCGTTCTCGACGAGGCGGATGAGATGCTTGATATGGGCTTCATGAAGGATGTCCGCAGGATTCTGGACGGGCTGAAAAACCGGCGGCAGATGGTGATGTTTTCCGCCACCATCTCCCGCGAGGTGATGGATATTAGCTGGCTTTACCAGCGCGATGAGGTGGAAATCACTGTAAAGCCGGTGGAAGAGAGCGAGCCGAAGATTACCCAGTTCAGCATGCTTTCCACCGGCAGCCGCAAGCTGGAGGACCTCTCGGCCATTCTGCGCATAAAGGACTACCGGCGGGCCATCATCTTCTGCAATACCAAATACACCACCGCGCGCCTCTCCGAGCAGCTGCGCGAGCGGGGGTTTGATGCCGAGTGCCTGCATGGGGATATGCGCCAGCAGGAGCGCAACCAGATGATGGCTGCCTTCAAGGCGGGAAAAATAGCCGTTCTGGTCTCGACCGATGTGGCGGCGCGCGGGATTGATGTCAGCGATGTGGACGCTGTCTTTAACTATGAGGTGCCCCTTGAAAATGAATACTACCTGCACCGCATCGGCCGGACGGGGCGCGCCCGCAGGGAAGGGGACTCCTATATTTTCTTCTCCGAGGAGGAGAAAAAGCACCTCGGCGAAATCATCCGCTATACCCGATCAAACGTGACACGGCTGCGCTTTAATGAAAACGGACAGCTGGTGGAGGCCGGGGACTGAGCGGCGCAATATTCATAAAATACCGGTTTCTTTTTTCTGCGCTCTCAGGGTATAATGAGGCTGCAGCTTAAAAAAAGCAAACCAAATCCGGAAGGAATGAGCAGATTGAGAAGGATAGGCGCCTTTTTTGCAGGGCTTCTTCTGTTTACGCTGCTGGCGGTTGGGGCTTTCGCCGCCGAGGGACGCTACCGCGACCAGCTGGAAGGGGTCGAAAAACAGATTTATGACAGCCTTTTGGAAAATCTGGAGAACCGGGAGGAGAGCTTCACCTGCACCTTTGAGCCGGCCGTTCGCTATGAGGATGAGAAGCAGGCGCAGACGCAGATGCAGTCGGCAACCTTCCGCGCTTATGAGGCCTTTTACCGCGACCATCCGGAAATTTTCTGGGTGAGCAAAAACGGGGGAATTTCCGTTTCGCCGCAGATGGCTGTTTTAGCGGATGGCTGCACGCTGACGAGTATTCAGCTCACAACAAAGTTTAATGATTCCGGCAACATCGGTCAAAAGCAGCAGCAGCTGGAGGCGGCCGTTTCCTCCCTGCTGGCGCAGGCCACCGGCTCGGACTATGAGCGCCTCTGCTTTATTCATGATGCGCTGACAGAAAATTGCGCCTATGATATGCAGGCGAAGTCGAGCCCCGCGCAGAATCCGGATGCCTACGAGGCCTACGGCGCGCTGGTGAACGGCTCGGCGGTCTGTGAGGGCTATTCAAAGGCGATGAAGCTTCTGTGCGACCGGATGGGTATCCCCTGCGTGCTGGTCGGAGGCAATGCGGGCGGAGAGGCGCACATGTGGAACTATGTTCAGCTGGATGGCGCTTACTATCTGCTGGATGCCACCTTTGATGACCCGGTGGGCGGCAGCCCGACGCGGGACTATTTTCTCAAAGGTTCTGCCACGGTTTCCGACCATAAGCCCGGCGGGGGATTTTTGCAGGGCTTTAATTCGAATTTCACCGACCCGTCCCTTTCCGAGCAGGACTACCAGCCGGGCGCTTCCTCTTCCTCCTCCGGGGGAACGGGGGACTCTTCGGCGCAGCCGCGCAGCTGCCGGGTGCGCTACAGCGCTTCCCATGGCGGCAGCTATGAGGTGAGCTTCGGCGGCAGCATCGGGCCGGTGGATAACGGGCAGCTTATTGAGAGCGGCACCATCGTTTCGGTCCGGGCGCTTCCGAAGGATGGATATGAGCTCGAAGAGATCCGCGTAGAGATGGGGGACCGGGAGATTACCGAAAAGCAGCGCAGCGAAATCTATTTCAAGGTGACGGAGGACTGTAAGATTACCGTCAGCTTCCGCATCCGCTGACCCGGCGGCGATGGTTATCAGCGCGAGCCGGCGCACCGATATTCCCGGCTTTTATGGCGAGTGGCTGCTGCTGCGGTTAAAGGAAGGGGAGGTGCTTTTTTCCAACCCCTTTTCACCCAAAAGGCTGACCCGCCTGCACTTCTCACCGCAGACGGTGGAGGCGCTGGTGCTCTGGACGAAGAACCCGCAGCCCTTTCTTCCTCTTCTGCCTGAGCTGGATCGCCTTTTTTACCGCTACTATTTCAGTTTTACGCTGACCGGCTACGGCCCGGACTGGGAGCCGGGGCTGCCCGATACCGCAAAGAGGATAGACTGCTTTCGGCGGCTGAGCGACCGGCTTTCCCCCGAGCGGGTGGACTGGCGCTATGACCCGGTCATTCTGTCGGGGGAGCGGGATATCCGCTTTCATCTCGAGCAGTTTTCCCGCCTTTGCCGGCAGCTGGCGCCCTATACCACCCGCTGCATTTTCAGCTTTTTTGACAGCTACCGCCACCTGGGCAGCCGTTTTCTGCCGCCCGGGGAGGAGCAGATGAAAGAGCTTGCGGCGGGCTTTGCGGCGATTGCCCGGGAATACCGGCTGCCGCTTGTTACCTGCGCGGAGAAGCTGGACCTTCGTGAATATGGCATCGGCCATGCCGCCTGTATCGATCCGGAAAAAATCGGTCGGCTCTGCGGCAGGCCGCCGGAAATGAAAAAGGATGCCGGGCAGCGCCCGGCCTGCGGCTGCGCGCCGAGCATTGATATCGGGGCCTACGACACCTGCCTTTATGGCTGCACCTACTGCTATGGCACCCGCTCGCTTTCGCGCGCCCGCTGTCGGCATGCCGCGCATGACCCGGCCTGCCCGCTGCTCGAGGGTCCGGTTCCGCAGGAGGCCATCATCACCGAGCGGTGGGCGCAGCCGCAGGCGCCCGAGCAGCTCTCCTTCTGAAAAAAGCGGCGCTTTAAAAAAATAAGGAACCCGGCGCTTTCGAGCGGGCCCTGTCAAAGAGGGCTTTCGAAAGCGCCGGGTTTGTTCGTTTTGGCAAAAAGGAAAACTTACTGGAGCAGCTGGAGAACGCCCTGCGGCTGCTGGTTGGCCTGCGCGAGCATCGCCTGCGCCGCCTGGGTGATAACGTTGGTCTGGGTGTACTCCATCATCATCTTGGCCATATCGGTATCGCGGATACGGCTGTTGGCGGCTTTCATGTTCTCGGTGGTGGCATCGAGGTTGTTGACCGTGTGCTCAAGGCGGTTCTGCAGCGCGCCGAGGTAACCCCTCTTGGTGGAGAGATGGTGTTGATGGCGTCCCGGATAGTATCAATCCTGTTGGAAGCATCATCTCCAGTAATGTCAGGAATTCCCGTCAGAATAGTATCAACCGTTGCCTCGGCAAGCGTAACCGGGAGTACCTGGCCGGAGGTATCGCCAATCTGCAGGGTAATGTTCAGACTAGCGTCCAGCAGATTGATTTTATTGAAGTCGCTGCTCTCGGCAATGCGGTCGATTTCATCACACAGCTGGTTGACCTCGTCCTGCAGGGCCTGCTTATCAATCGGGGACATCGTGCCGTTGGCGGACCTGCCGGCCAGCTCGACCATGCGGTTGAGCATATCATAGATTTACTCGCAAGGTTTTCCGGTGTGTTTTTGAGATAAAATTCTTTGAATAAGGATAACTTTTATAAATTTTATTCTTCAATGGCGGATTCAGACAAAAAAGAGCCAGTTGAAAAAACATAGTTTTCTTCAACTGGCTCTTTTGCTTTCATACTATTGACTCGTTCGGCTTCCTGAAAACTAAAGCCTTCTTTGAAAAATTTTTTGATTGATTTTCTCAGAACCGGGCAGCACCTTTTTGCCCGGACGGCGGGCCATCCAAAGCGGCCGCATACCGGCGGTTTTTTCAAAGCGCGCCTTTATTTCTGCAGGCTTTTCCGATAGGCCTGCGGGCCGGACTCATAGAGGTTGTTGCCGGCGGCATCGATAACGACGGTCAGCGGCATGTCGCGCACCGTCAGCCGGTGGATGGCCTCGCTGCCCAGGTCCTCATAGGCGACCGGACGGTTCTCGATAATCGAGCGGGCGAGAAGCGCACCCGCCCCGCCGATGGCGCCGAAATAAACGGCGCCGCATTCCCGCATCGCCTCTATAACCTCCGGGGAGCGCAGCCCCTTTCCAATCATTCCCCGCAGCCCCAGACGGATGAGGCGGGGGGCATAGGCATCCATGCGCGAGGAGGTGGTGGGCCCCGCCGAGCCGATCGGCTCCCCCTCTCTGGCGGGCGTCGGGCCGACATAGTAAATAACGCTGTCTCTGAGCGGCAGCGGGAGCGGCTCTCCCGCATCGAGCAGCTCGCACAGGCGCTTGTGCGCCGCATCGCGCGCGGTATAGACCGTGCCGCTGAGCAGAATGCTTTCGCCCGCATGAAGCGAGCGCACCTGCTCTTCGCCGAAGGGAGCGTTGAGCATTCTTTTTTCCATCTTTTTCTGAACCGTCCTTTCCTGAAGCGCGGGCCCCGCTTTTTGGGCTGGCATTAAAGCTCGGTGCAGGCGTGGCGCGTGACATGGCAGTTGATGTTGACGGCGGCAGGCAGGCCCGCAATATGGGTGGGGAAGGCCTCAATGCGCACCCCCAAAGCGGTAGTGCGCCCGCCGAAGCCCTGCGGGCCGATGCCGGTTTCATTGATGAGCGCGCAGAGCTCCTCCTCGAGAGCGCCATAAAAGGGGTCGGGGTTCGGCGAATCGAGCGGGCGCAGCAGGGCTTTTTTGGCGAGCAGCGCGACCCGGTCGAAGGTGCCGCCGAGCCCTACGCCGACAACGACCGGCGGACAGGGGTTGGGCCCGGCCAGGCGCACCGTTTCGAGAACGAAGCGCTTGACCCCCTCCAGCCCGTCCGAGGGTTTCAGCATCTGCAGCCGGCTCATGTTTTCCGAGCCGAAGCCCTTGGGGGCGAGGGTGATTTTTACCCGGTCGCCGGGGACTATCCGGCAGTCGATAACGGCGGGGGTGTTGTCGCGGGTATTCTCCCGGCGCAGCGGGTCGCGCACGACCGAGGCGCGCAGCAGCCCCTCGCGGTAGCCCTGGCGCACCCCCTCATGGATGGCCTCATAAAGCCCGCCGCCGGTAAAATGAACCTCCTGGCCAACCTCGAGAAAGACGCAGGCCATGCCGGTATCCTGACAGAGGGGAAGGCCGCTTTCGCGGGAAAGCTGAATATTCCGGAGGATATTTTCCAGCGTATCGCGGGCGGCGGGCCAGCTCTCCTGCTCGCTGCGGCGGCGGATGCAGGCCTCCACATCGGGCGGCAGCAGCCGGTTGGCCTCACTGCAGAGCGCGCGGACCGCCTCGGTAACGCGGGAAACGGGGAGCTCTTTCATCTACTCGTTTTCCTCCTTCCACTCCTCCGGCAGCGGCAGGGCGGCGCTGCCGGAAGAGACGGCCGCCTGCGCCACCCGCTTCGCCACATTTTCGGCAACGCGGGGGTCGAACGCGCCGGGGATGATATATTCCGGCGAAAGCTCCTCGCTGCTGACAAGCTCGGCAATCGCTTTGGCGGCGGCCACCTTCATCGTGTAGTTAATATCCCGCGCGCGCACCCGAAGCGCCCCTTTGAAAACGCCCGGGAAAGCGAGAACATTGTTAATCTGGTTGGGGAAGTCGCTGCGGCCGGTGCCCATCACCCGCACGCCCGCGTTGATCGCTTCTTCATACATAATCTCCGGGGTGGGGTTGGCCATCGCGAAGACGATGGCACCCCGGTTCATCGTTTTCACCATCTCGGGCGTCAGCGCGCCGCCGACCGAGACGCCGATAAAGACATCCGCCCCCCGGATAGCGTCAGAAAGCGTGCCGCGCATATCGGAGAGGTTGGTGATTTCACACAGCTCTTTTTTGTGATCCTTGATGCCGATGCCGCGCCCGCGGTAGAGAATGCCGTTTTCATCGCAGGCGATGATGTTTTTGACGCCCGCATGCAGCAGCATTTTGATGATGGCTGTCCCGGCCGCGCCGGGGCCGTTTAACACCACGCGGATCTCTTCCATTTTTTTGCCGGCCACCTTGAGCGCGTTGATGAGCGCCGCCGTGACGACGATGCCGGTGCCGTGCTGGTCGTCATGAAAAACGGGGATATCCAGTTCCTCCTCCAGCCGCCGCTCTACCTCGAAGCATTTGGGGGAGGCAATATCCTCCAGATTAATGCCGCCGAAGGTGGGGGCGAGATGCTTGACGGTTTTGATAATCTCCTCAGTATCGGTGGTATCCAGACAGAGGGGGAAGGCATCTATCCCGCCGAAGGCCTTAAAGAGGATGGCCTTCCCCTCCATGACCGGCATGGCCGCGCCGGGGCCGATGTTGCCGAGCCCGAGCACCGCCGTTCCGTCGCTGATGACGGCGACCAGATGGCCTTTAGCCGTATAGGTATAGACATCCTGCGGGTTTTCATGGATTTTGCGGCAGGGGGCGGCAACCCCCGGCGTATAGGCGGTGGAGAGGTCCTCCCGGTTTTTCAGAGGCACCCGGCTGACCACTTCAATTTTCCCCTGCTGCTGCCGGTGCAGCGCGAGCGCGCTTTCGTTAAAGTCCATCCTTATTAAGCCATCCTTTCGTTTTGTCATGAGAGCGCCATCCGCCCTTTCGCATGTTCGGATGCGTGAAGGACGGATGGCGGCTGGTTTTTGCTTTGCTCAGTCTCTGAAGATTTCCTTCGCACTGGCGGCGAGGCCGGCGAGCGACTGCAGCTCGCTGGGGATGATGATTTTGGTGGCCTGCCCGTCGGCCGCCTTCTGGAAGGCCTCGAGACTCTTGAGCGCGAGCACCTGGCTGTTGGGGGCTGCCTCATTTAAAAGCTTGAGGCTGTCGGCGACCGCCTTCTGAACGGCCATTACCGCCTGCGCCTCGCCCTCCGCCTCGAGAATCTTCTGCTGGCGCACGGCATCCGCCCGCAGGATGGCGGCCTCTTTTTCCGCCTGGGCGCGCAGAATCTGCGATTCCTTATCGCCCTCGGCGACCAGAATCTGGCTGCGCTTTTCGCCCTCCGCCCGCAGGATGGACTCGCGGCGCTGGCGCTCGGCTTTCATCTGCTTTTCCATGGCATCCTGTATCTCGGCGGGCGGGATGATGTTTTTGAGCTCCACCCGGTTGACCTTGATGCCCCATTTATCGGTCGCCTCATCGAGAACAGCGGTGATTTTGGTGTTAATAACATCGCGCGAGGTGAGGGTATGGTCAAGCTCCATCTCGCCGATGATGTTGCGCAGAGTAGTGGCGGTGAGGTTTTCGATGGCGGACATCGGGCGCTCCACGCCATAGGTGAACAGCTTCGGGTCGGTCACCTGATAGAAGACAACGTTATCAATCTGCATGGTGACGTTGTCCTTGGTAATGACCGGCTGGGGCTTAAAGTCAACCACCGTTTCCTTCAGGCTGACTCTTTTGGCGATATTATCGATAAAGGGGAGCTTGAAATGGATGCCGGTTCCCCAGGTTTCATGGTAGGCGCCCAGGCGCTCCACCACAAAGGCGGAAGCCTGCGGAACAATCTTGATATTGGAAATCAGGATAATCAGAATCAGAATAACCAACGCGAGCACGATATAAAGACCCATAAATAATTCCTCCCCGGTATAGTGTAAGATGAGCGGGCCAAAGCCCTCTAAGCCTGCGGCGGGTCGAGCGGGCGGACAATCAGCTTGACCCCCTCAATGGCCAGAACCCGCACCGGCTGCTTTTCGGCGATGGGCTGGCCGTTTTCGCTGCGCGCCGACCAGTTCAGCCCCATGGCCGACACCCGGCCCTTTCCCTGCAGGTTATCCACCTTTTCGGTGACCATCCCCTCCGAGCCGATAACGGCATCGGCATTGGTGCGTTCCCTGCGCCCGGCCAGAATATGGCGGCAAAGCGGGCGGAAGGCCAGCAGGGCAATGCAGCTCACCAGCACAAAGCAGGCCAGCTGCACCGAAAAGGGCATGCCTGTCAGCGACAGGAGCAGGGCCACCACCGCTCCGGCGGCAAACCAGATGGAAACGAGCTGATAGGTCAGAAATTCAAGTGTCAGCAGAAGGGCGGCAAGCAGCAGCCACAGTAACGGATACCAGTTCATAAAGCGGGACCTCCTCTCTATAAAAACCGTCGGTTTTCCGGCCGCCCTGAAAGAGCGGGGGGCGGCTGCTTCTATTTTAACATTTCGGGCGGAGCAGTACAAGCGCTGCGCTATAAAAAGCCCTCCTCCGGGAAAATTTCTCTGCCGCCGGCAGGATTTTTGCAGCCCGGCGGGAGAAGAGAGCGAAATGCGCTCTAGTACAACCCCGCTTTCTCATAAGATGAAGAGAAAGGCGTTTATATCATCAAAAAAGGGGAAAGGCTATATGTACTCCACACTGGTTATTCTGGCACTGTGCAATCTGCTCTATTTTGCGCTGCATGTTACCGGCAGCGGCTCCTTCCCGCGGCCGCTGAGCGCGGCGGAGGAGCGCACCTATCTGCTGCGCGCCCGGGAGGGGGACAAGGAAGCAAAAAACCAGCTGATAGAACACAACCTGCGCCTGGTGGCGCACATTATTAAAAAATACTATGCCAACTTTAAGGATCAGGATGATCTTATCTCCATCGGCACCATCGGTCTTATCAAGGCGGTTTCCACCTTTGACTGCGAGAAGGGGACCCGCTTTGCTACCTATGCCAGCCGGTGCATTGAAAACGAAATCCTCATGCACTTTCGCGGCCGGCGCAAGTTTGCGCAGGATGTTTTCATGAGCGACCCCATCGATACCGATAAGGACGGCAACGCCCTTTCCTTTCAGGATATTCTGACCGATGAGAGCAATATTTATGATGAAATCGACCTGAGAATAAAAAGCGAGCAGCTGCACCGCTTTATTGCGGGGGCGCTCGAAGCGCGCGAAAGGGAGATACTGTATCTGCGCTATGGGCTGCAGGGGGCGCAGCCGCTCACCCAGCGGGAGGTGGCCGAAAAGCTGGGGATTTCGCGCTCCTATGTATCGGGGCGCGCCTAATGTAAACGCGGATTCCCTCGGGGCGCGGCATTTAAAATATGCTTTTTCAAATACTGTTACCCTTGCAGATTTCCCCTCTCACCGCTTGACTTGTCCGTTTTGCCTGTACTATAATAGGGGCGAACATATGAACAGGAAAGGGGGCGGACAGGATGGATATGAAGCGGATGAAGACCAGCGCCGAATGGTTTCGCAGCACGGTGTTTAAAGAGGAGGCCATCCGTCCCGGAGGCGCCCGGAGCGCCGAGCCTGTTCCCCCGATGATTCGCACCGCCCGTTCACTGGAAAATGGGCGGTACCAGAGCTGGCAGTCCCGCGAAGCGGTTTTTATGAAGCAGGGGAAGCTGCTGGCAGGCTATGAGGATGATTACGACTTTCAGGGCGATGTGCGCTGCTACTACCCTACCTATCAGGCACTGACCAACCGGGAGCTTCGCGGCTACTTTTCCTGGAGAACAAAGCTGAGAAAGGGGGATATCCGCAAGGCTCCCCTTCCGTTTGCCTTTCTCTATATCTATGAGCTGATTAACCAGATTGGGGTCGCAGAGCCTGCCGAAGGGTACCGCCTGCTGGAAAGTTTCCGGGATGCCTATGGGCAGCTGGATGAGAGGGTTCTCCCCTATCTGCAGCGGTGGATGGAGGACTACATCGCCTACTATGGGCTGGATGCCGGACTGCTCGCCGGCTCCCCGCAGATGCTCCGGGAGCAGAGTATCTCCCTGCTCGAGCAGATAGAGGGACAGGGGGATGCGCAAATTCTCTCCGCCGTAAAGCTTCTTTCCTCCGGATGGCTACAGCGCTCCAAATACTATTCGGCTTATCCGGACGATATGGATAAAGTGATCGTTCGGGTGCTGCGGCGGATTTCGGCGCATTATGCTGCCCGGTGTAAAAAGGGCATGGTGGAGCAGTATTTCGGCAGCATGGCACAAATGCAGCTGCGCCCGTTTGATACGGCGGTCTTCTGCGACCCGCTGAAAAGAAAGGACTATGAATATGTCCTTGACAGGCAGTGGGTCTATCGCTGCCAAAACGGCTTCTGGTCGGTTTCAAGGCGCGCTGCCCCTCCCGGCTCCGCCGGAAAGCTGGATGCGCTGCTGAAAACGATCGATTCGGTGATGCGCCGGCAGACCGGATATCGTTATCCGGTCCAGGCGAGAATGAACCTGAAGTGGGTGCTCCGGATTATTGAGGAGGAGGTCCAGTCCTTTCTGGCAGGAAAGAAGGCGGCCGAGGAGAAGAAGGTCGTTATCCGCTATGGGCAGCTGTCCAGAATCCGGCAGGATGCCGCCTTTATTCAGGAGAGGCTTCTCACCGAGGAGGAAGCGGACATGCCGGAGGAGCCGCCTCTCCCGCAGCCCCCGCCCGGGCCGGAGGAGCCGGTTTCCCCAAAAGAGCCCGCCGGCGAAGAGGGGGCGCTGCTGAGCCCTGCGGAATACCGCCTGCTGCAGAGCCTTCTCTATGGAAGGGACGACAGCTGGGTGCAAAAGGAGGGGTATATGCTCTCCGTTCTGGCGGACGGCATCAACGAAAAGCTGTATGATATTTTTCAGGATGCCGTTTTGGACGAGCTTTCCCGGCCGGTTAAAGACTATATGGAGGATTTGAAAGAGATGGTGCATCCATGAAAATTCCCAGAAGAATTGCCCAGACCCTCATCAGCTCGCTCAAGGGCGGCGTTGTGCCGCGGGTGGGGCTTTCCTATATCACCGTCGGCCGTAAGGCGGAGATTGATGCGCTGCTGCACGATGTGGACATCATCTCCGAGGGGGGCGCCTCCTTTCGCTTCATCGTCGGCAGATATGGCAGCGGCAAGAGCTTTCTCCTGCAGACGATACGCAACTATGTCATGGCGAAAAACTTTGTCGTGGTGGATGCCGACCTCTCCCCCGAGCGCCGGCTGCAGGGAACGAGGGGCCAGGGGCTGGCCACCTACCGGGAATTAATCCGCAACATGTCCACCAAAACGCGGCCGGAGGGCGGCGCCCTCCCGCTGATTCTCGAGCGCTGGCTCAGCGGCATTCAGCAGGAGGCGATGGCCGCCTGCGGTCTTGGCATGAGCGACCCGCAGCTGGCCCCTCAGGTGGAAAAGCGGATTTCCGCCGTCATCGGTTCGCTCAGCGAAATGGTGCACGGCTTCGATTTTTCCCGGCTTTTGACCCTCTACTACCGCGCCTATCTTTCCGGGGATGACGAAACGAAGGCGAAGGTGCTCAAATGGTTTCGGGGGGAATATGCCACCAAAACCGAGGCCCGGCAGGAGCTGGGGGTCAATATCGTTATTACGGACGACGACTGGTATGAATACCTGAAGCTCTTCGCCTGCTTTTTAAAGCAGGCGAACTATGCCGGCATGCTGGTGCTTATCGATGAGCTGGTGAATATCTACAAGATTCCGCACGCCATTACCCGGCAGTATAACTACGAAAAAATCCTGACGATGTATAACGATACCATGCAGGGGAAGGCGCAGCATCTGGGCATTATCCTCTGCGGCACTCCCCAGTGCATGGAGGACCCGCGCCGGGGGATTTACAGCTATGAGGCCCTGCGTTCCCGGCTGGCGCAGGGGCGCTTCTCCGGCCAGCACCGGGATGTTCTCTCTCCGGTTATCCGGATTTCGCCCCTCTCTCCGGAGGAGATGCTGATTCTGGTGGAAAAGCTGGCGGATATCCATGCGGGACTGTATGAATACCCCCAGAGGCTTACCGGGCAGGATATGGCGGACTTTATCGAGATTGAATTCGGCCGCATCGGCGCGGATGCCCAGATTACCCCACGGGAGGTTATCCGGGATTTTATCGAGGTGCTGGATATCATCTATCAGAATCCGGAAGTGAAGGTGCGCGCGCTGTTGGGCAGCGGGGAGTTTGCCTATGCGAAAAATGCGGTGCAGGAATCCTCCGCGGACCCGGAGTTTGCGGAATTTGAGCTGTGAGGGATGGGCGATGGGTATTTTTGAGCGCTACGCCCCGTTTGTGCAGGAATATATCTATCGAAATGGCTGGGAGAGCCTGCGGGCCATTCAGGTTGCCGCCGCCAACGCCATTTTTTACAGCGATGAGCATCTCCTTTTAACGGCCTCCACCGCCTCCGGCAAGACGGAGGCCGCCTTTTTCCCCATCATTACCCTGTTTTCCGAAGATATGCCCTCCTCGGTGGGCTGCCTTTATATCGGGCCGCTGAAGGCGCTCATTAACGACCAGTTTATGCGGCTTGACGACCTGTGCGCCGAGGCGGGCATCCCCGTCTGGCACTGGCATGGCGATGTGGCCCAGGGCCACAAGGAGAAGCTGATGAAGCACCCCTCCGGTATCCTGCAGATTACTCCCGAGTCGCTCGAGGCCATGCTGCTGCATAAGCATGCCGCCATTCCGAAGCTGTTCGGCGATCTGCGGTTTGTGGTGATTGATGAGGTGCACTCGCTGCTGCGGGGAGACCGGGGCGGGCAGACGCTCTGCCTCATCGAGCGGCTTTCCCGGCTGGCGGGGGTGAATCCCCGGCGCATCGGCCTGTCCGCCACCATCGGCGACCCGGAGGGGACAGGGAAATTTCTCGCTCTGGGCACCGGACGGGGGACGGTTATCCCCCGGATAGAGGCGAAAGGCGCAAAGTGGCGGCTGAGCATCGAACACTTTTATGTGAAGGATGTGCAGGCCGCCGGGGAGCGAACAGACATTGAGGCGCTGCCGGTGCTGGAGGAGAAGACCGATGAGGCGCCCGCGAACGCCGACCCCGGCATCGGCTATATCTTCGAGCACACGCGGGGGAAAAAGTGCCTCATTTTTGTCAACTCCCGGGAGGAGTGCGAAACGCTCACCACCACCCTGCGGCAGTACTGCGAGCGCGCCCATGAGCCGGACCGCTTTTTAATCCACCATGGAAACCTCTCCGCCTCCTACCGGGAAACGGCCGAGGAGGCGATGAAGGATGACTCCCAGTTTCTCTCCACCGTTACGACGGCCACGCTGGAGCTGGGTATTGATATCGGTCGGTTGGAGCGCGCCTTTCAGATTGACGCCCCCTGGACGGTCTCCTCCTTTCTGCAGCGCATGGGCCGCACCGGCCGGCGGGAGCTGCCACCGGAGATGTGGTTTGTCATGCGCGAGGATGAGCCGGAGGCCCGGGCCATGCTGCCAGCCACCATTCCCTGGAAGCTGCTGCAGGGGATAGCGCTGGTGCAGCTGTATCTGGAGGAGCGCTGGGTAGAGCCGCCCCGTTTAGAGCGGTTGCCCTACAGCCTTTTATATCACCAGACGATGTCGACGCTGGCCTCCTGCGGCGAGCTCTCCCCCCGCGCGCTGGCAGACCGGGTGTTGCGGCTGAGCTATTTTCACCGGGTATCCCAGGAGGACTACCGGATTTTACTGCGCCATCTGCTGAAAACCGACCATATCCAGCATACAGAGCAGGGCGGTTTAATCGTTGGCCTTCGCGGGGAGCGGGTGGTGAGCTCCTATAAATTTTACGGCGTATTTCAGGAAAACGAGGAATATACCGTGCGCAGTGAGTCGCAGGAACTGGGCACCGTTGTGCTGCCGCCCCCGGTAGGGGAAAAGCTGGCAATTGCGGGGCATGTCTGGGTGGTGCTGGAGGTGGACCACAAGCGCCATCTCGTCTACTGCGAGCAGGTGGGGGGCAGCATACCGGCCTATTTCGGGCAGTGCCCCGGCGACCTGCACACGAAAATTCTGAAGAGGATGCGTCAGGTTCTGCAGGAGCAAAGGACGTATCCCTATCTGATGAGGAATGCGGTTGCCCGGCTGGAAAACGCCCGGCTCACCGCCTCCCGCTCGCAGGCCGGGAAAAAGCCGCTGCTTCATCTGGGCGGGAATATGTGGTGCCTGCTGCCCTGGGTAGGAACCTATACCTTTCTCGCCATCGAGCGGTTTTTAAAAATCCGCTGCGGCGAACGGCTGGGGCTTAAAAATTTTGATTCCGCCCGTCCCTACTATATGCAGTTTACGATGAAGGCGGATGAGAGGACCTTTTTCCGGGTGCTGTCGGAGGAAGCGAAAAAGCCGCTGGACCCGATGGAGCTCATCTATCCGAAGGAGCTGCCCCTTTTTGATAAATATGATGAATTCCTGCCGGAGGAGCTGGTGAAAAAGGGCTTTGCCTGCGGCGTTCTGGATATTTCAGAGCTGCAGAAAACCCTCTGCGGCTGGGAGAAGCTGTACGTTCAATAGGCGGGCTTTTTGGGCATGTGCCGCGGGGCCGCATCATCGCAGGAACACTTCCCGGGGGAATGGCGGGATTTCGGAGAACGGGTGCAAAGCGCTTTGTGCTTTGCACCCGTTTTCTTTTTTGGGGGCCTTTTGGCCGCCGGTGTTTTTTCAGAGCAGAGATTTGGGCAGATATCCGCGCCGCTTTTTGGCTTTACGGTTTTTATGGCGGCCGTCCTCTGCATATAGTGTAGTATTCTGAAACTGGGGGTGCCGCTTTTGAAGCAGCAGGAACTCACCGTCATCTGCCTGTATTCCGAGGAGGGCGATATCGCCTCCATTCTTGAAGAGTCCTTTCGCATTTTTCTGGAAAAGGAGCTTTCGGATGAACGAAACAGCGCTTATCCTGCTTTTCTGTGACTGGGGCTCACCGCCTGTTTTCGGAGGCGGCGGATGGAACTGAAAATAAAAAATCCTCTTGACTACCAGGCGGCCCTCTATATCCGGCTTTCCAGGGAGGATGAAAACGAGGGGCCATCCGAGAGCGTACAGAACCAGCAGCGGATGCTTGAGGAATTTTCCCGGCAGCAGCGGCTCAGCGTCTATGGCGTTTATATCGACGACGGCTGGAGCGGCACCAGCTTCGAGCGCCCGGATTTTCTGCGGATGCTTGCGGATATTGAGGCGGGGCGGGTCAATATGGTGATTACAAAGGATCTCTCCCGCCTGGGACGGGACTATATCCTCACCGGCCACTATATCGAGCGCTATTTTCCGGAGCACCGGGTGCGCTATCTCTCGCTGCTCGACGGCATCGATACCGGGGCGGATACCGCCGCCAACGATATCACCCCCTTTCGCGCCCTCTTAAACGATCTGTATGCGAAGGACATTTCCAGAAAAATCTCCAGCGTCAAACATGACAAGCAGAGAAGAGGCCTTTTTATCGGCGGCCGGGCGGTATATGGCTATCAGCTGCATCCCACGGAAAAAAATCGGCTTTTTGTGGATGAAAAGGCGGCCGCCACCGTCCGTTGGGTTTTCGGCAGGGCGCTGGAGGGGATGAGCTGCCGGCAGATTGCCATGCAGCTCAACGAGAGAGGCATTCCCAGTCCGGCCGCCTATGCCGGGCGGACGGCGGCAAAGCCCGGCCCCTATGCGGGGCTCTGGAGCAGCGAAGCCGTCTCTGCCATGCTGCGAAATGAAACCTATGTGGGCAATATGGTGCAGGGCCGCCGCCGGAAGGCGAGCTACAAATCAAAAAAATGTATCCGGCAGCAGCGGGAAAACTGGGTGGTGGTGGAAAATACCCATGCGCCCATCGTCAGCCGGGAAGTTTTTGAGCGGGTGCAGCTTTTATTAAGCAGCCGAAGGCATACCCGCAGCCGGACCTATGATTTTCTGCTCAAGGGGCTTATCTTCTGTCATGAGTGCGGCTATCCGCTGGCGGTTATCAACCGGAAGAATGCCCGGGGGGAGGATTGCCTCTACTTTGTCTGCCGGACCTATCAGCGCTTCACTAAGGCCGGAGTCTGCAGCAGCCACACCATTAAAGAGCAGACGGTGACGCGCGCAGTGGCGGAAAGGGTAGAGCAGCTTTGCCGGAAACAGCTCTCTGTCGGGCTGCTGCTGCCCATCGCCCGGCGGGAGCTGGCAAAGGCTTTAAAGGCTGCAGACAGCGCAGAGAGCCGCCGCTCTCTTCTGGAAAAAATCGACAGCCTGAGCGCCCGGCTGGATAGGATCTATATGGATAGGCTCGGCGGCATTCTGGAGGAGGACGACTTTCAGCGCATCTATGCCGGGCTTAAGGGCGAGCGCAGCGCGCTGCAGGAGCAGCTTCGAAAGCTCAGTCAGCCGAAGGTTTCGCTAGAAGAGCAGGCGGACCCGGCAGAGGGGCTGGCCGGGTGGTTTTTAAAAACGGCATCCGAAAACCGGGAGCTGCTTTTTTCCCTCATAGAACGGGTGGAGCTGACGGCCGAGCGGCAGATTATCATCCGCTTTCGCTTTAAGCAGCCGCAGGAGGAAGAAGGGGGGCCTTAAAGTCCGCCGCTTACAATACCCGCGCCCCTATGTATCGCGCATTGAAAAAAAGGCCATTGAAACGCTGCGGGGGCTGTTCGGGCAGAAGCCGCAGGGGGAGGAGTAGGCTCTTCACCCCTTTTCGTCAAAATCCGCGGCAAAACGGCCCTTTTCGAAGCGGCTATTGCGAAAAAAGTTTTGGCGGGCTATAATAGGGAAGATAAAGGGCGGCCCTGGGGAAAAACCTTCCGCAAGAGGGGGATTTTTTCCCGGAACGCCCGAAAAGAGAGGATATGCAGAATGAACATGCCCGCAGAAATCGCCCGTAGCGCCATGCGCTCCGGCATTGCCAAAGCGCGCCTTGCACCTGGAAGGCTGCTGCCTCTTGCCGTTCTGGCGGGGCTTTATATCGGGCTTGCGGGGATAGGAGCCTCCGCCGCGGCCGCCGGGCTGGCGAACGCGGGCGCCGGGAAGCTGGCCGGGGCCTGCATTTTCCCGGCTGGCCTTACGATGGTCCTGCTGGCAGGAAGCGAGCTTTTTACCGGCAACTGTCTCATTTTTATCCCGGTTTTAAAGGGGGAGGTTTCTCCCGCGGCCTTCGGAAAAAACCTGCTGCTGGTTTATCTGGGAAACCTTGCTGGAGGGCTGCTGGCGGCTGCAGGGGCGGTATACAGCCATACCCTCAGCCTGTTCGGGGATGGGTTTGCTGCCGGAGCGATTGCTGCGGCAGCCGCCAAATGCTCCCTCTCCTTTGGAGACGCGTTTCTGCGCGGGGTGCTCTGCAACCTGCTGGTCTGTCTGGCAGTGTGGATGGCCATGGCGGCGGACGATGCCGCGGGCAAGGTGGCGGCGCTCTTCTTCCCGATTTTTCTGTTCGTCCTCTGCGGCTTTGAGCACTGCGTTGCCAATATGTACTATATCCCTGCGGGGATCATGGCGCTGCAGGTGCCCGCCTATGCTGCGGCTGCAGGGGAGGCGGCCGCCTGCCTCACCTGGGGGAATTTCCTCTTTAAAAACCTTCTCCCGGTAACGCTGGGAAATCTGGCCGGGGGCATGGGGCTGGCCTGGATTTATGAAATTATCTACCTGAAGGACGCGGATGCCGGCCATCCGGCAAAATAAAACGAAAAGACAAAAGGGGATGTACACGTTGAAACTATTGATTGTACGGCATGGGGATCCGGATTACAGCATCGATTCCCTGACAGAGAAGGGCTGGAAGGAAGCGCAGTATCTTTCAGAGCGGCTGGTGAAGGTGGAGACCAGGGCCTACTACGTTTCCCCGCTCGGACGCGCGAAGGATACCGCCTCCTTTACGCTGAAAAAGCTGGGACGGACGGCGGTCGAGTGCCCCTGGCTGCGGGAATTTGCCGTTTTTATCCACCGGCCGGATATTCTGGACCGCCGGGCCATCGCCTGGGACTGGCGCCCGGCGGACTGGCTGCAGGAGCCGCGCTTTCTGCAGGCCGACCACTGGCAGGAGCCGCAGGCCTTTCAGGAAAGCGATATTAAAAAGGAATATGACTGGGTAACGGCGGGACTGGATGAACTTCTGCAGCAGCACGGCTACAGGCGGGAAGGGCTTCTCTACCGGGCAGTGGAGCCGAACAACGATACCATCGTCTTTTTCTGCCATTTCGGCGTGCAGTGCGTGCTGCTCAGCCACCTGCTGCATATCTCCCCGATGGTCCTCTGGCACGGGGTCTGCGCAGCCCCCTCTTCTGTGACGACGCTGGTGACCGAGGAGCGGCAGAAGGGACTGGCTTCCTTCCGCATGAGCTCCTTTGGGGATATTTCCCACCTGCTCTGCCATGAGGAACCGCCGGCCTTCGCGGGCAGGTTCTGCGAATGCTATGATAACGAGGGCGAACGAAGGGACGACTGAGTTTATCACAGGAACTTTTTTACAGAAACATTTTATATGGACGTGTTATGCGCGAAACAATGCTTCTGTAAGAGTTCTCAAAAAGAATGGTTATGAATTCGTTAAGGAAGAATTTGAACCAGAAGATAATCCATAGGGATGTAAATCTGCAAAGAAGGATGTTCAATCAGGATTTACAGGAGAAATGGAAATGGATGTGGGACAGAAACCGTCATATGAGCCTGTCGTTATTCGAGCAGGTATGAACATGCTTTTGGATATATACGAATTGGTTCATATGACGATTAAGGATATATACACAAAGTATTATTCGGATAAGGCAGTCGAGTTCTTTTTAGAATTTCACAGTAAAGAAAATATTGCAAACGATATTTCAAAAGGAAACGTATATGCGGTCTCCTTTAAGCAGAATGTGATTGGAACAGGTACGCTGGACGGGGACCATATTAAGCGTGTATTCGTATTGCCCCGGTTTCAGGGGCAGGGGATCGGTACGCTTATAATGGATTTTCTTGAAGCTGAAATCATAAAGAGCCATGGCGCTGCATGGTTGGAATCTTCGTTTCCTGCGGGGCAATTTTATCACCATCGCGGGTATATTACGAAGGGATATGGGGAATATCCACTTGAAAATGATAAGGTGCTGGCCTATGCGATTATGTGCAGGAAAAAATTTCCAATTGATCCCCATGAATATAATGCGCCATCTCAGCTTGTAAGACGTGAAATGGAATTACAGGGGATTGACCTGGATGAACTCAGAAAGGTTTTTCCCAAGAGATTATATCTTCTCGCAGACAGCCTGTACGACACGATGCTTGCAAAAAATGCAGGAACACTTACCTATCATGTGGGCGGCGAAGTGTATGTTATGGATCATGACCGCTCGGTCGGATTTGTAAAGGGGGAAATGTGTTCGCCGGGAATCGCAACTCAGGCTGAGGATCTGATCGCCGCAGGAGCGAAAGAACTTATTCATGTAGGGTTTGCGGGGGGATATTCAGGAATCTCGATCGGAGATGTGGTGATCACTGACGGAGCCTTTAATGATACGGCGGTTGCAGGCCTCTACGGCTGTCAGGAAGAGATTGTCCGATCAACGAAGGAACTCACCGATTTGCTCTGCAGGGAAATGGCTGCAAAGGGGATTGCATATCGCAGGGGCTGTCATCGGACGACCGATGCGGGATATGTTCAGCCATGCTGGAGTGCAAAATATTATGAGGATAAGGGTGCGCTTTGCGTTGAAATGGAGGGGGCCGGTCTGTTTGCGGTAGCAAAATTCCGTTCCTGCCGTGCAGCCGGAATCTATGTAATATCGGATTCCGGTTCCGGAGATGACTGGAATCTTGGCTGGGGTGAGAAGGTCTTGGAAGCAAGTATCAACAAAGTGATAAATGCCATTACGAACAATGGATAAACAGACAGGACAGCTCCATTTAACATTTCGTCATTTCAAGTCTCCTAAATAGTAAAGGATACGCCGGGTCCTGTTTACATTCGGAAGGGATAGCATGCTCTGAGAATACGGAAAAGAGGCCGCCGCACGTTGCTTGTCGACTGTGCGGCAGCACGGCTTTTTATACAGAGGCGGGAGCTGCCGGTCCGTGCCGGACAGCAGCAGAAATGGGATGAAAAAAACTGGAAACAGCTTTTTTCGATAGCCTGAAAAAGCGCCCAAAACGGGAACAGCAGTCCCCTTTGCCCGATATCTGCGAACAGCAGGAAATACCGGCAGAGATACGGCTCAAAAGGGGACAACCTCCCCGCCCGAACGATTTACGGAAGAATCTTGAACGGGAGCCTCAGAACGAGAGCCGGCAGTCTAACAGGCAGCAGAGCAGGGTGAAGGGGAGGGAGGAAGAATTTTAATGAAAATGCGGTAGAAGCACAAGTATAGGTGTGGTATTCTATTAGCGATACCAACCGGAATGGAGGAGGAAATGGAAAATGGTAGAGCTCAGGAGATTATCCGTAAATGATGGAATGGACATATATGTAATGCTGCAGGAAATTCCCAAAGAAGAGAATGGGTTAATAAACAACGCTAACGGATTATCCTTTGAGGAATATAAAGAATGGTTGAAGAGAAAATATGCCGGTTCCGTGCAGGTTGGTCTTAAAGACGGTTGGAAAGTGCCGAGTACTACATATTGGCTTTATGTAGATGAGAAGCCAGTTGGATTTGGCTCTATCAGGCATTTTCTCACGGATGCGCTTCGTGAAGCGGGTGGACATATAGGATATGGAATAGCGCCTGAGTACCGCAGGAAAGGCTATGGAAAGAGAATGCTCGGGCTTTTACTTGAGGAAGCCAGCTGTCTTGGAATTGATAGGGTACTCGTTACCATTCAGTTGGACAATGCTGCATCAAAAGCGGTAGCACTTGCAAATGGTGGAGTGATTACAGGACAAACGGATGAACGTATATTTGTTTGGATAGATACTGCACAAAAAAGATGAAAATTCATCTGATAACGATTCTGTCAAATTCATATTTGTTTAAACAAACATTGCCACGACTGAATAAGCAACACAGAAACAGAGCGTATAGAAAATCATATCTATACGCTCTGTTTTTTTAAAGGAGTAAAAATATGGAAGAAACAAAAAGCGGGCAACCCTCTTATTTTTCCGGCGGCCTGTATCCGGAGAGACGGGAGAATACCTTCAGCAGCGGGCGAAACAGCACCAGCGCGGCGGCGGCGTTTCCCAGGCAGTGGGCAATATCAAAGGGAATCCCGCTTATCCACCAGCTGATTCCATAGGCGAAGCCACCGGTGAGCGCATAGGGAATGGCGCACAGCGCGCCGAAGCTGAGGCCGAAGCCGCCGCTGAGAAGCGCCGCGCTGATAGAGGAGGGGTGCCTTTGCAGCTGCCGCGCCAGCAGCACCAGCAGCGGCCAGATATAGAGATACATCACCCACCAGCTGCCGAAACCATAGAGCAGCCCTTCCAGCAGGACGAAGACCCAGCAGGCCATCAGCGCCTGCCGCAGGGGGAAACAGATGGCATAGAGAATCAGCAGCAGGCTGACCAGCTCAATGTTGGGCAGAAAACTGAGCGCTACCTGCGCCGCCAGGAGAATGGCTGCTAGCAGCGCGGTAACGGCCAGTTCCCGCGCACTAATAGACCGAGAGGGTGAGTTCATACTGTTCTCCGTCGGCAATGGGGGTGGAGTCGGCGCCGGTAGAGAGCTGCTCGCCGCCGCGGGTGATGCACCACCACTGGTTTTGGGCTTCATCTGCCGTTATTCCGTTGACCGTTGTGATAAAGAGGCCATAGGGACCGTTTTCTCCTTCTATCAGGCCGTTTTCCAGCAGCGCCGCGCCCAGAAACTCCTCTGCGGTCTGCAGGGTAAATTTCTCCTGCTCCTCGTTTGCTGTCACCTGCACATAAATGGTCTTTTCCCCCGCCTGCCCGGCAGGGCGCTGGAAATAGTAGACAGTGCCCAGTATGATCACTGCGAGCGCCAGAATGGCGGCGCCCAATATCCGTTTGGATTTTTGAGTCATGGTAAAACATCCTTTCTTTTTTTTCACAGCTCCCCAGGCAGGGGAGCTTTCTCCTCCAT
Source organism: Provencibacterium sp. (assembly GCA_022792175.1). GTDB lineage: Bacteria > Bacillota > Clostridia > Oscillospirales > Ruminococcaceae > Harryflintia. The sequence continues at coordinate 18,503 of JAAWAN010000021.1, read as the reverse complement.
CTGCCGGTATAACCAGGCGCTGCCGCGCCGGCCTGTGCGCATTACCGCGCCCATTTCGTGCAAAACGTTCAGCGCCGTCTGCGCGCGGGGAAGCGGAAGGCGGCTGGCCTTCTGATAGTCGCGGCTGGTAAACGGGTCGGGCAGCCCTTCGGGCAAAAAGAGACCATAGTCCTGCGGGGTATGGATAACGGCTTCTCCTATGAGCGAAAGCGGAATGCGGTCGCCCCGCTTAAAGCCGCGCCTGCGGCCTGCGCTCCGGCTGTCAGGCAGCCGCGTTTCCTCTATTTCCAGCAGCAGAATATGCAGCGTCAGGTTCGGGCTTTTCAGCAGCGGCTTGATTTTATAGAGCTCGGGCAGCAGTTCGCAGGGGCCATACCGCTTCGGGCTTTTGCGCCGGCCGGTCGATTCGCCGGTCAGCGGATCTATCCAGCGCACCCATTTGATGGCGGATATCGGGTAAACAACCGTTACCGGCGCCACCTCAAGCAGTGCCCCCAGCTTTTTTCGCAACCGCTCAAAGCTGCCGGTCTGGATTTCAATTACCCCGTTTTCGCCGACGATATCGGCGATAAAGCCGCCGAGACGTACCTCATGGCTGGGCGCATAGGGCTCAAAGTAGTATTTTAAAACGGCATGCAGCGTTTTTTCCCCCAGCGTTCCAATGCCGCTGCGCTGCCGGGCGCCTGCCCGCAAAATCGCCTCTTCAAAGCGCTGGCTGTCCATAGACCATCCCCCTTTCAGGCCGGATAGACCGGCACCATTCAGCGCCCGACCGCTATTTTACCACATTTTCCTTTTGCCGGCAATGGCAGGGCTTTTGCCGCCTGTTTTTTGCTCTGCCCCGTTCAGCAACCGGCCGCGGCGGAAGAAGAGAGGGGAAAAGATATTTTGCGTTCGGCTGTTTCATCTGCGGCGGCTTTGTGCTATGATAGGGCTGAGCCTGTCAGCAATGGCGTTCAAAAGAAAGAAGGTTAAAAATATGGAGCTTTCCCCCCGCCAGGTCCATCTGGATTTTCACACCTCGGAGTATATCTCCTCGGTTGCGGAGGATTTTGACCCCGAGCAGTTTGCCGCCACTGTGAGAGAGGCGGCCGTCAGCTCGATGACCGTTTTTGCCCGCTGCCATCATGGTTGGCTCTATTATCCGTCGAAAAAATTTCCCGAGCGGATACATCCGAACCTGAAGCGGCCGGATTTGATGGTGCAGCAGGTGCGCGCGCTGCACCGCGCGGGCGTGCGCGCGCCGGTTTATATCACCGTTCAGTGGGACCATCAGGCGGCAAAGGAGCACCCCGAGTGGCTCATCCGCAAGCCGGGCGGCGCGCATGAGGGCCCCTCTTTTCTCGAGCCGGGCTTTTATCAGTCGCTGTGCGTAAACACCGGCTACCGGGAGTATCTGCGCGCCGTTACCGAGGAGGTCTGCGCGCTTTTGGGAAACGAGCTGGACGGCGTTTTCTTTGATATCGTCGGCATCCGTCCCTGCTGGTGCGCCCGCTGCCGGGCGGATATGGCAAAGGCCGGGGTGGATATGCGCGATGAGCGGGCGGTCGCCGCCTTTGCCCGGGATACGCTGGATGCCTTTAAGGCGCAGATGACGGCGCTGGTGCATTCCTTTAAAGCGGATGCAACCGTTTTCTATAACGCCGGGCATGTCGGCCCCTGCACCCGCCCGAGCGCGGAGAGTTACAGCCACTTTGAGCTGGAGAGCCTGCCCTCCGGCGGCTGGGGATATCTGCATTTTCCACTCACCGCGCGCTATGCCCGCGGCCTTGGAAAGCCTGCGCTGGGCATGACTGGAAAATTCCATACCTCCTGGGGGGATTTCCATTCGCTGAAAAACCGCGAGGCGCTGGAGTTTGAGGCCTTTCGGATGCTCAGCCTCGGCTTTTGCTGCTCCATCGGCGACCAGCTGGAGCCCTGCGGCAGGCTGAACGAGGCCACCTACCGGCTGATTGGAAGCGTCTACCGTCCCTTTGCCGAGCGGGAAAGGTGGGCGCTGCCCTCCCGGCCGGTCTGCGAGGCGGCGCTGCTGACCTCGGAGGACCCTCTTAAGGAGCAGGACCTGTCGGATTCGATTTTAGGCGCGGCGCAGCTGCTTGAGGAGCTGTCCGTTCAGTATAACGTGCTGGATGCGCAGATGCCGCTCGACGGCTACCGGCTGGTTATTCTGCCGGAGGACTTCACCATTACCCCCGATTTTTCCGCGAAGCTGCAGCGCTTTGTGGAAAACGGCGGGGCGGTCATTGCCTGCGCGGGCGGTGCGCTGGATAAGGACGGCGGCTGCGACCGGCTCTTTGGCGCGCAGTATCTCGGCGAGGAGGAGACGGAGCCCACCTTTGTCGTTCCCACCGGCGCGCTGGCCGCCGGGCTGGAGGAGGATACGCGCTATGCGATGTATGGGCGCGGCCTGCGCTTTTCCCCGCTCTCCGGCACGGAAACGCTGCTCTATGCGGACGCCCCCTATTTCAAAAAGCAGGGAGAGCGCTTTTGCTCCCACCGGTATGTGCCGGCGGGGAAGCAGCGCTCCGGCCCCGCGCTGCTACGGCGCGGGCGGGCGATGCTCTTTTGCCACCCGCTGATGAAGATTTACCGCGAGAGCGCGCCGCGCTGGGTGAAGCTGCTGTTTTATAATGCGATGGCGCTTCTGCTGCCCGGACGGCTGGTGGAGCACAACGGCCCCTCAACGCTGACGGTCAGCCTGCTCGAGCAGCCGCAGCATAAGCGGTATGCGCTGCATCTGCTCTCCTATATCCCGGTGAGAAAGTCGGCTACGATTGATGTCATCGAGGATCGCACCCCCGCCTATGAGGTGAGCGTGCGGCTGCAGCTGCCAAAGCGTATCCTCTCTGCCCGGCTGGTGCCGGAGGATATCCCTCTGCAGCTTTCGGAGGAGGGGACGCTCTTTATCCCGAAGGTGGACGGCTACGCGATTGTTGAGCTGCCCTATGAGGAATAGGGGGAGCGGAGAGAAAGAGCATATCCGCTTTTCTTTCGCTGCATGCCGGTAAACAGAAGAGGCCCGGCTGCAGTATACAAACGGTATACTGCAGCCGGGCCTTTTAGCTTTTTTGAAAAGGCTTTCTGGATAACGACAGTTAAATCTCCTCCGGGAACAGCTGGTTGCCGATGACGCCCAGCACGACCGCCAGAAACAGCCCGGAAATCTGAAAGCCGCCGATGGAAACGCCGCCCGAGAGGCCGAGGCCGACAACCAGAATCAGCGCGACGATGATCAGGTTGCGCGAGTGGGAGAAATCCAGCCGGGATTCCGCCAGCGTGCGGATGCCGACGGCGGCAATCATGCCGAAGAGCAGGATGGAGACGCCGCCCATTACCGGGCCGGGAATTGTCTGCAAAATGGCGCCTACCTTGCCGAAGAGGCCGAGCGCGATGGCAAAAACCGAGGCAATTTCCAGAACAAAGGGGTTATAGACCCGGGTGACCGCCAGAACGCCGGTGTTTTCGCCATAGGTGGTGTTGGCCGGGCCGCCCAGAAGGCCGGCTGCCAGCGTGGCCAGGCCGTCGCCCAGAATGGTGCGGTGAAGGCCCGGGTCTTTTAAGAAGTCCTGCCCGACGACGGCGCCGTTAGTGGTGATATCCCCGACATGCTCCATAAAGGTGACCAGGGCGATGGGGGCCAGCGTTAAAATGGCGGAGAGCTCAAACTTCGGCAGGGTGAAAAAGTCGCCGATTCTCCAGAAGGGGGAAATCCAGCTGGACTCGAGGATGGGGGTGAAGCTCACGAGCGCCTCGGCGGGATGGGCGATAAGGTCGAAGAGGATGGAGGCGATATAGCCCACCGTAATGCCGATGAGGATGGGGACCAGCTTGAAGTAGCCTCTGGCAAAGATGCTGACGGCGATGACCGCCGCCAGGGTGATGATGGAAATCAGCCAGTTTCCGGAGGCATTGGTGAGGGCGCTGGGGGCCAGCGTCAGCCCGATGACGACGATGACCGGCCCGGTGACCACCGGCGGGAAGAGCTTGAGCATGCGCTCCGGCCCTATCAAAAGGATGATGAGCGAGAGTGCCACATAGACAAGGCCTGCGCAGATAATGCCTCCCTGCACATAGGGGATGCGGGCCGGATCGCCCTGCATGACAATCTGAATGCCGGCGATAAAGGCAAAGCTTGAGCCGACGAAGACGGGGACCTTTCCCTTCGTGCAGAGATGGAAGATGATGGTGCCGATGCCGGCCGTTATCAGCGCGACCGCTGCGTTCATGCCGGTGAGCGCCGGAACGAGCACCGTCGCCCCGAACATGGCAAACAGGTGCTGAATGCCGAGCAGGAGGTTTTTGCCGGACAGTTTGACTTCTCTCATGTGGATGACCTTGTCCTTTCCGGAAGAGGCGGTTTCCCGCTTCCCCCTTTCCCGATACCTTTTCAGCACACAAAATTTCATGTGCGGGCAGTGCGCCGCGATGAATACAGGCTGCTTTCGCGCGTCCGCGCCGGCAGCCGCCGGGGCGGCAGGGACGAGGACACGGACAGCTTTTCTGCACGAAAAAAGCCCTCTGCCTCCTGGAAGGGGGCAAAGGGCGTGCGAACACGCGAACACAGGGCCGGTTTTTCAGCCGGCGGCCTTTTGCTACCTTATGACCTCACAGGGTGCACTTTAAAGGTAATTGTTTGGCAGGCAGAGGCTGCCTGCATCAGGCTGTTTTCCCGGCACAGGGGCCTTTTTGGGGTCCCTTTTCCCCGAAGCCGGCGGCCGGGCGGCCAGTCCCGGGGCATTTTTATAAATATAGCATATTTTTTCCGTCAGTGCAACCATCTGTAGATATTTTTTCGAAAATATTTTTTGCGGCCTGCCGCCCGCAAAAAAATGATTTCTTCCGGCAAATCTGCTTGACGCAGGGGGCCGGATGGTGTAGCCTAAAGGGAAGGCCTGTCGAAAGCTTTGCGGCAGGCCAGGGGATAAGGAAAATAAACGGCGGGCGCTCCGGTCTTTTTCCGGGCGCCCCCGGCGCAGGAAAGGGATGGGTTTTTCTATGCTGGGCAAGTCCAAAAAAGAGTTTATCGCCTTTATGATGGGCGCGCAGGTGCTGCGCTTCGGCTCCTTTACTACCAAGAGCGGGCGGCAGACGCCCTATTTCGTCAACACCGGCAACTACCGTACCGGCGCGCAGATTGCCGCTTTGGGTGATTTTTATGCGCAGCTGATTCAGCAGACGCTGGGCGAAGGGTTTGACTGTATGTTCGGCCCGGCCTATAAGGGCATTCCGCTGGCCTCGGCGGCGGCCGCCTCCCTTTACCGGAAATATGGGATCGATAAGCCGTTTTGCTTTAACCGCAAGGAGCGCAAGGACCATGGCGAGGGGGGAGAGCTCATCGGTTACCTGCCGCAGGATGGCGACCGGGTGATTATTATTGAGGATGTTATCACCGCCGGGACAGCCATCCGGGAAACGCTGCCCATCCTTCAGGGCTGCGGCAACGTTCAGGTAAAGGATATGTTTATTTCGGTTGACCGCTGCGAGGTAGGGAAGACGCCGGGGAAAACCGCTGTGGACGAGGTGCGCGACAGCTTCGGGATCAACGTGCATGCGCTGGTGAGCGTCCGCGATATCCGCGAGTATTTAGAGGAAAGCGGAACCGATGCGGCGCTGCTCGAGGCGATGGACCGGTATATGCAGCAGTACTGCATCTGAGAAAGGGCTCGGGCCGGAAAAAGGGCGGTTTCGCGCGCGATAGGCGGGCGAAATTTGACTCTGGTAGAGTCAAGAGTCAAAAGCCGTTTTTCAGAAGAAGGCGTTGTAAAACGAAAGTTTTGCAACGCCTTCTTCTTATTTGCCGAAATAGCCGGCAATCTGCTTCATCCTCTTTGACTGAATGACCTTAAAGGGGCACCGGCTGTCGCAGTGGCCGCAGCCGGTGCAGTCGCCGGCGTGTCTCGTAAGCTTTAAGTAGTGATCGGCGGCCATGCTGTCGCCGGCGGCAGCCAGATCATAATATTTGTTGATGAGCCCGATATTCAGTCCGGATGGGCAGGGCTGGCAGTGATTGCAGTAAACGCAGCTCCCCACCGCCTCGGACGGCGCGACGCTGCCGAGAATGCTGTAGTCCCGCTCCTCTGGCGCGGCGCTGAAAAAGCCTAGCAGCTGCTGCACCTGCTGTGCATTCCGAATGCCGGGCAGCACCGTCAGCACGCCCGGCTTATCGAGGGCATACTGAATGCACTGGTAGGGGGTCAGCGCCCTCCCGAAGGGGGAGGTTTTGGCATTCAGCAGCTGGCCGCCTGAAAAGGGCTTCATTACCGAGATGCCCACCCCCTGCGCCTCGCACCGCCGGTAGAGGTGCATCCGCTCTTTTGGGCTGCCGTTGGCATAGTCGCCCTGGCGGTAATCGTAGCCTGGATTGATGGAGAACATCAGCTGGTCGATAAGACCCTCATTTAAAATGAGTTCGGCAATCTCCGGCGTATGGGTGGAGAGACCGATATGCCGGACAGTCCCCTGCTTTTTCATCTCCAGCAGATAATCCAAAACGCCGTTTTCCTGATAGGCCAGCCAATCCTGCACCGTATCCAGACAGTGGATAAACCCATAGTCCACATAATCGGTCTGCAGGCTGCGCAGCATCCAGTCGATCTGTGTTTTTACCTTTTCCAGGTCGGTGGTCCATCCGTATTCGCCCGTTTCATAGTTGGCGCCGAAATGGACCTGATAGCGCATGGCCTCTCTCAGGCCGGCAAAGGCCTTCCCATAATAGGCGAAGGTCTTTGCCCCGGCAGTGGCCAAATCGGCGAAATTGATCCCGTTTTCATAGGCCAGAAGCAGAGCCTGCACGGCCCCCTTCTCCTCGGCCTCTGCGATATAGCTGGTGCCCAGCCCGATGACGCTGATACGATCCCCTGTTTTTTGATGGACCCGGTATTCCATAAACCGCACCCCTTCTTCCGATGTTACCCCCGCAGGGAACTGGATTCGCTTCCATTATAATATATGGAGCCGGCTTCAGGTCAAGAAAAATTTTTTCTCCATCGTCTCAGGCCCGGCCTGGCGCGCGAGTTTTCGGATTCATGCGCTTGCCGCATCTTTACCCTGTTCCTTCCGGCAGCAGGAGAAGGCGGCCGGGAAACAAAACACTAACCGGCGCCGCTACATGCCCATGCTCTCATATTTTTTAATCCCATGATAGAAAAAGGCGCGCGCGGCAAGAAAATAGAGGCAGGTAAAAACCAGCTGCAGGCAGAAAAGAGAAATCATATGCTCCCCGCGCAGGATAAGCGCAGGCACAAAGCCGATAAAGCCATAGGGGATAACGACCAGCAGGATAAACTGCATCACCCCCGGATAGAGGCGCACCGGATATTTCGCATATTCCCCGATACTGTGGACTAAAAAGGGAAAATTAAAGCCATCTGCCCGCACCCAGAAAACGGTAGAGGCCGCCATTAAAACTGCCGATACCCGGATGGCTGCCCCGCACAGGACAAAGGGGATCAGCAGCAGAAAGGCAGCCGGGCGGATTCTCCCCAGTGTATGCAGCGATAAAAAGTAGCAGAGAAGCCCCACCGGCAGCACACCCAGCCCATGCAGGCCGATGCCGTGGGCCAGCAGCTGCCAGAGGGGGGAAACCGGGCGGGAGAGCATGGTATCAAACTCCCCGTTAAATACCAGGCTGGGCAGTGTCCAGACACCATCGAACAGCAGCTCGCACACCCCCTGGCTCAAAAACAGCAGCGAGATGATGAAATAGACCTCCGCCTCGCTCCAGCCGGCAATATCCGGCACATTGCGAAACAGCACAAACGCCACCGCCAGCATACAGCCGCGCATGATGACGCCGGCAATCATCAGAATCCAGAAATTGAGGGTATATTCCATCTCGGTTTTCAGATACTGCGCCTTGAATTTCAGATAGATGCGAATCATAAAAGCCTTTCCCCTTTCCTCAAAGCCCCTTCCCCTCAAAATCCGGATGGGAAGCGTATCCTGTCCTTGGCGCGCTTTTTTCTGCCGTATTTTGCGAAAGCCGTTTTCCAAAGGCGCGTTGCAAAATTTTTATTCCGGCCAGCAGGAACTGGAAAAAACGGCGGTTTCGCGCCCAAAGGCGCGAAATTCGGGGCGTAGCTTGCCCCGAAAGCGTTTTTTCAGAAGGGCGCGTTGCAAAATTTTTATTTTGTAACGCGCCCTTTTAGCCCCCGGCAAAACTGAGGTTCCTGCGGATTCTTCCATAGAGCCATTCATGCAGCAGCCAGAACAGCAGTATCCAGAAAAGCTGCAGCAAAAAGCAGAGGGGCAACGGCAGCGGCGTCCCTTCGCCTAAAAAGAGGGAGACCGGAGTCTGCAGCATGAGCGGGAAGGGGGTGCAGTAGCTCAGCGTGCGCAGCCAGCCGGGGAAGAGGGCGACCGGGATGAGCGCGCCCGAGAAAAACTCGGTGAGGGTGGTGCGCAGCCAGGTCAGGCCGATGTGGTTGGTGGTAAAAAAGCAGAGAAGGCTCAGCAGACTTACCATCATCATCCGCAGCAGCACCCCTAAAATAAGGCTGCCTGCCGCCAGCGGCAGAAAGGCGGGCGCAGGCAACTGCAGCCTTTTTCCCAAAAGGCAGAAGAGCGCCGCCGTTATCAGCAGATTTAAAAGTGCCTGCGGAAGCATTTTGCCAGTCATCACCCCCAGCGACTGGGTGAGAAACGGAACAGGGCGGATGCAGCGCGCCGCCACCGTTCCCTTGCGGATCTCCCGCGAGAGGTCGTTTTCGCTCGACCAGGTGAGCAGGTTATTGATGAAAAAGGCCAGCAGCAGATAGCTGTACATCCGCTCCCGGGGATAGCCGCCTATCGGCGCGTCCCCGCCGAGCGAATAGAGGGCGCTCCAGAGCATAAACTGCCCCGCCAGCAGAATGAGCGGCGTACAGAGGTTTAAAAGAAAGGCGGCGCGGTAGAAAAGCGCCCCCTGCATTGAGAGGGAAACAAGCTTAAAAAACCGCTTCATTTCGCCGCCCCCATCGCAAAGATTTTGGAGACGACATAGTCGATACCGGGGTCCTCCACCGTTACGTCCTCAATCTCATAGCAACGGGAAAGAAAGTCGAGCATCTGCCGGGCGGAGCAGTGGGCGGTATCGAACAGGATCACCGTTTTGTGCGGCTCCTCCAAAACCTGCGCCTGAGGTGCCAGAACGCGGATATCCGCAAGCCTTTTGCCCCGGACGGTCATCCGCCGGGCAGTGGCATAGTTTTCCTTCAGAGCGTCGAGCGCGCCATGATAGAAGAGCCTGCCCTTGGAGAGCACCAGGGCGTTGTCACAAATCTGCTCGATATCGTCTAGGTCATGGCTGGTGAGCAGCACCGAGATGCCGTTTTCCTGGTTCATCCGGCGGATAAACTGGCGGATGGTAAATTTGACATTGATATCCAGCCCGATTGTCGGCTCATCCAGATAGAGGATGCGCGGGGAGTGCAAAAAAACCATGCCGATATCCGCCTTCATCCGCTGGCCGAGAGAAAGCCGGCGGGCGGGGGAGTGCAAAATGGGCTCAAGCTCGAGCAGCTCGACGACCATTCGCCTGTTTTTTTCATAGAGCGCCGGGTCGAGCTTATAGAGGACCTTGACTGCCTCATAGCTCTCGATCACCGGGATGTCCCACCAGAGGCCTGTCTTCTGGCCGAAGACAACGCCGATTTTGCGCAGATAGTCCGCATGGTGCTCCATCGGGTTCTGCCCATAAACGGTGACGCTCCCGGATGTCGGCGTCAGGATGCCGACAAGCATTTTGATGAGCGTTGATTTTCCGGCGCCGTTTTCCCCGATGCAGGCCAGCGTTTCCCCCTCCTGCATGGAGAAGCAGAGGCCATCCACCGCGCGCTTTTCTATCCATTCGGTTTTAACGAGGCTTTTCAGCGCTCCTTTCAGTCCTGGCTGCTTTATATTCTGCCGGTATACCTTGGTCAGGTTTTCCGCCGTAATCAGTGCCATGCCGTTTTTTCGCTCCTTTCTTTGTCTCTGGAAATCATACAAATCTGGAAGCCTGAACATCCATTTTGAACCATTAAATAAAAGTCCGCCGTTCGCCCAAAGCTCTTCCCAAAATGTAATGCGTGCTTTAATGCCCTTATCGTGATCCTGCTTTTTTCGGATTCCTGGATTTTAAAAAGCGGATCATCTTGATCGGCTAACGTTTTGTCCACTTTCTTTGTTGCTTATCCTGCACGCCTCCCCTTTGACTAAGATAATATCACATGGGTTTGTGTAACGCAATATGAACCACATTGAAAAAAGGGAGATAAGGAGGTGATTGCGTGCTGAATCCGGATAAAGTCAGGGGCCGTATGGCGGAACGGAGGCTCACGCAAAAAGATGCGGCGGAGCTGGCCGGATATATCCTGAAAGAGGGTGACAAACATGCCGGCCGGTTTTTCAATGCGGGATATACACAGGACAATCCGTTCCAGCTTCGCTGTGACATGGCACGGCAGTTTGATATGGAAAAGCGGTGGATGTCGAAATACTGGGAGCCGGGGCCAGAAAATTCAACATGTATATGGAACTCGGCGTTACAAAAAGCGTATGTTTAAGAAAGGGTGGATTCAGGATACGCCGGAGAGCCTGCCAGGGATGGTAACGGCATTTAGAAACAATGGAGGCCCAAAAGATGATACATGAATACGAGCATGTAAAAACAAAAAAGACCGGTATTACTGGAATTGTTTTCGATATCCGCAACACAAACGGTTTATATTATCTTATCGAGAGCGACATCGACAACGAGCTCTTTGACTGCGCAGAGGATGAGCTGGAAAGGGTGGAGTAAAATGGACAGGTTTTACATGATTTATCGTATTCTGCGAACACTCGAAAAAAGCCTCGATTTGGATGAGCCGGAGATGACAGCAATCAGCGCGGAGTATTCGGGCGTATCTGTTCCGAAGCGGTCCAGACTGATGAAGATGAAGGATAAGGCGCTGCTTGAACAGGAGAAGCTGTGCAATACGGTCCGTATCCACTTCCCGGCGCTTGGTGTCTCGGCGGCGAAGCAGCGGCATAATTTGGGTATCCGGGCGGCAGGAAGCTAACGGATATTTGATTGCGCTGAACAGCGCGGCTGCTCTGTGGAACCGGAATAATCCGTGTCTCCGCAAGGCGGAGAGATGCCCGCCTCAGCAGCCCGCGCTCCGGATTGACCTGAGCTGGTATGTTTACCTGGTATTTCTGGCAGAACGCCTGAAACGGCCTTTCAAGGCCGCTCCGGGCGACTGCAGCTCTCGCCGGGGCGGTGGCCATGGACGCTACAGCCGGGAGCGATTGCCCCGGCTGTTTTCATGTGTAAATCCATGTGTAAAAATGGGCGCGCATGGCGCATTCTGCTGCTTGATGAATAAAGCACAGACATACAGCAAAAAACCCGCATAAAAGTAAATAAAAATCCCGGAATCCTCATCATCGGGATTCCGGGAATTGGCGGAGAAGGAGGGATTTGAACCCTCGCGACGGTTACCCGCCCTACGCCCTTAGCAGGGGCGCCTCTTCGGCCTCTTGAGTACTTCTCCAGGTCAAAGCAGATAACGATATTCGGCTGTTTTACTGACAGGTGTTATAAGCTTATAGAAGAGAAAATTGGCGGAGAGAGTGGGATTCGAACCCACGGCTCTTTCGAGTCACTGGTTTTCAAGACCAGCTCCTTAAACCGCTCGGACATCTCTCCGTACACGACTTGTCAGCTTTTCCAGCATATCATAAAATTGCATCAATGTCAACCGGATTCTTTATAAAAATTTCTTTTTACGGCCGGGAGTGGACGGGGAATTTTTTAGATAGTGCTGTTTCTTAGTGACAACCGATTCCGTTTACTGTATAATATAGACAGCAAATTCCCGGATATATAAAAACGACATAGGGAGGAACTGAAAATGAAAACGATTTTATCCGCCGAGGATCAGCGCTGGCTGGAAGAAACCTATGAAAAGCTGCAGACGAAGCTGTCCGCCGAGTGCGACCGGATAGGCTCCGCTATTCCCTATATCCCGGAAAACAAGGGAAAATATGTGGATGTGGAGGCCACCCGCTATGGCTTGGATTGGTGGACCAACGGCTTTTGGCCGGGTATGCTCTGGCAGATGTACCATGCCACCGGAGAGGAGAAATACCGCAGAGCAGCCGAGGGCGTTGAGGAAAAGTTCGACAAGGCGCTGGAAAACTATATGGGCCTGCACCATGATGTCGGCTTTATGTGGCTGCATACGGCAGTGGCAGATTACCGTCTGACCGGAAACGAACGTTCAAAGACGCGCGGCCTGCATGCGGCGAACCTCCTGGCCGGGCGCTATAACCCCGCCGGCAGATTTATCCGCGCCTGGAATATGGACCGCACCGGCTGGATTATTGTGGACTGCATGATGAACATTCCGCTGCTCTACTGGGCGAGCGACGAATCGAAGGACCCCCGTTTTCGCTTTATCGCCGAGTCGCATGCTGATACCTGCCGCCGCATCACCGTGCGCGGGGACGGCAGCTGCAACCACATCTCCATTTTGAATCCCGAAAACGGCGAGTGTGTCGATAATCCTGCCGGTCAGGGCTTCGCCTCCGGTTCCTCCTGGAGCCGCGGCCAGGCCTGGGCGGTTTACGGGTTCGCCCTTTCCTATCTGCATACCGGCAAGGAGGAGTATCTCGAAACCGCTAAAGCGGTCGCCCATTACTTCATCTCCAACCTCGCGGTGAACGGCTGGCTGCCGCTGTGCGACTTCCGTTCCCCGAAGGAGCCGGTGGTGTATGATACGACGGCGGGCGTCTGCGCGGCCTGCGGTATGCTCGAGATCGCCAAAGCGGTCAGCGAATATGAGCGTCCGCTCTATGTGAATGCGGCGATGAAGGTCCTGCGGGCGATTGATGAGAAATTCTGCAACTGGGATCCCGAGGCTGATTCAATTGTATCCCACGGCACGACCGCTTATCATTCTGAAGAGGGACGCCATGTTCCGATTATCTATGGCGATTATTTCTTCACCGAGGCAGTTCTGCGCCTGCTGGGGAAGGATTTCCTGATCTGGTAGGCCCGTTTTAAACCTTTCCCGATTGCTTTTAAACCGGCTGCTGCAAAGGCTTTATTTTGCAGCACCCGGTTTTATTCTTTGCGCGGCTTCCGCTGGATTTTGGCGCAGACGGCCAGCGGCCGCGCACGGTTGTGTTTTTGCTTTTCCTCATCTGCCTCCTCCAGCTGAAGGGGTATCCGCGGCCCCAGGCAAGGAGGCTTTCCTCTTCGCGTTCGACTATTTTCCCGCTAAATTCTTTAAGCAAACGGATCACCTCGAAACAGGCTTATTCTGAAGGAAGTCTGTCCTATTCCCACTTTTAAAAGAAAAAACAGGCAGCCCCGTCCGCCCGGAAATGGCGGAAAGCGGGGATGCCTGTTTTTTAAAAAATTTTCAGGGGGAAGTTTGTCAGTTTGCGGCATCCAGATAGCGGTGCATCACCGGCCAGGCATCGTCCGCATAAAAACGGTGGCCGCCTTCACCGATGACCAGTGTGCAGCCCTGCGGGTTTCCTGCCGCCGCATAGAGCCTCTGCGCCTCGGCGAAGGATTCCCGGACGCCCGAAAGCGGGAAAATGGGGTCCTCCCGCCCGGCGACAATCACCAGCGGGCGCGGCGCAATCAGCCCGGCCAGATCGCCCATATCGAAATATTTCCGGATGCCGGGGATATAGTTGCAGGCGCAGTGGCGCATGGCGGCAATCGAGTCGCCATAGGTGCAGACGGCGCAGCTGGGCATGCAAAAGCGGATGCGCGGCTCCATGCAGGCGCTGTAGAAGGCGGCCGTTCCGCCGCCGGAATTGCCCATGCAGAGAATACGTTTGCTGTCCGCCTGCGGGATATGGCGCTCGATGACATCGATAAGGCGCATGACGTCCCAGACGCGCTCGCCGATGGTGGTGCGGCCGATTAAGAGTGCCGTCAGCGAGGAGTTAGTGCAGTCGGGTCCCTCCGGCGTACCGCCGCATTCGCCAAAGCAGCGCTGCTCGAGCGCGATGGCACAGTACCCCTCCCGCACGGCCCGGACGGCAAAATTCCGGTCGCCGCCGCTGATGGTCTTTTCGTCATTCGGGAATTTGGGCCGGCCCAACGAAATGTGCATGCCGGTAGAGTGCCCCTGCAGGCAGATAACGACCGGCAGCGGGCCCTTTGCCCCTTTCGGAACCAGCAGGTGGGCGGGGACCTCATAGCCCGGCTCGCTCTGGAAATGAAAGCGCGTTTCGCTGTAGTCCGCCTCTTCCCGGGTATATTCCACCGTGTAGCGGTCCTCCTCGCAGCGCGCGAGCGGCAGGCCCAGAAGCTCCTCCAGCTTTTTTGTGCAGCGGCTCTGCCAGCCGGCAAAATCCTTTGCCCCGTCATAGCGCAGGGCGGGCGGGATGGCAGCAAGCAGGCTGCGGTTATGTTCGAACGGCATACTCATAAAAAGTACCTCCTTTGGCAAACGATGTTTGGTTTTAACCCTTGACTGCGCCCAGCATAACGCCTTTGACGAAATACTTCTGCAGGAAGGGATAGATGCACAGAATCGGCAGCGTCGCAACGACAATAGTGACATACCGTATCTGCAGGGTGGCAACCGCTTGGTTTTCAAACGCCTGGGTATCGCCGCCTGCCAGCTCGGTGGAGGCCTGGATAAGCACCCGCCGCAGTAGTATCTGCATAGGCATCAAAGCTTCCCTGCTCAGGTAGAGCATGGGGGTAAAGAAGTTGTTCCAGTGGGCAATCGCATAGTAGAGGGTTAAAACGGCCAGCGTCGGGGTAATCAGCCGGACGGCGATGGTATGGAAAATCTGCCAGTCGTTGGCCCCGTCGATCTGCGCGCTTTCGATAATCTCATCCGGAACGCCGGCGAAGGCGCTGCGGCAGACCATGACGTTATAGGTGGAGAGCAGGGCGGGGATGATCATCACCCACCGGGAGTTGTAAAAGCCGAGATGGGTAATGAGCAGATAGGAAGGGATGAGGCCGCCGGAAAAATACATGGTGAAAACAATGATGAAGTTAAAGAATTTGCGGCCCACCATCGTCCTGCGGGAGAGCGGATAGGCAGCGATGCAGGTGGCTATCAGGTTAAATACCGTACCGACAACCGTATAAAAGATCGTGTTCCCGTAGGCCGTCCACAGGCCTTTTTGCTGAAACACCTGCTTATAGCCCGCCAACGAAAAGCCCACCGGCCAGAGAAAGACCTCCCCGCGATAGACTGCGCTG
Organism: Provencibacterium sp.; assembly: GCA_022792175.1. GTDB lineage: Bacteria > Bacillota > Clostridia > Oscillospirales > Ruminococcaceae > Harryflintia. The sequence goes on along the minus strand of JAAWAN010000021.1, from coordinate 3,316 downwards.
CTGTCGCTGATGGAAACACTGAGAATGTAGATAAACGGATAGAGGGTGACAAGAAAGGCAACTGCTGCAATGAGGCAGACCGCAGCATTGAAGATAACGTCGGAGGGGGAACTGGATGAACGGACGCGTTTCATAGACCGCTTACCTCCTTTACCACAGACTGGTCTGCGTGGCCTTGCGGCAGATGCAGTTGGCCACATAGACAAACAGGAAATTGACGACCGAATTGAAAAGGCCGACGGCGGAAGCGAAGCTGTAGCTGGAGGATTCAATGCCCTTGCGGTAAACATAGGTGGAGATAACATCCGCCGTTTCATAGACCGCAGGGCTGTACATCAGAAAGACCTTCTCAAAGCCGACGCTCATCAGCTTGCCCAGCTGCAGGATAAACAGGATGACAATCGTGGAGGAAATCATCGGCAGAGTGATGTAAAGCACCTGCTGGTATTTGCGGATGCCGTCTATCTTCGCCGCCTCATAGAGGGAGGGATCGATGCCGTTGATGGCGGCGATATAGATAATCGAGTTAAAACCGAAGCTCTGCCAGACGCCGGAACCGACATAGAGCGTTCGAAACCAGCCGGGATTCTGCAGAAAGTTCACTGTTTTGCCGCCCAGCGCGTTGATAATGCCGTTGACAACGCCGTTATTCATCGTAAACAGATTGGTAATCATGCCGACGAGCACCACGGTGGAAATGAAGTGGGGCAGGTAGCTGACTGTCTGAACGGTGCGGCGGATTTTGGAATTGCCGATTTCGGTCACGCAGATGGCAAACAGAATGGGAATCGGGAAGCCGAAAATGAGCGAATAGAGCGAAAGAAGAACGGTATTGCGGATGGTGCGGTAGGCATAAGGCGAATCAAAAAACTGGATAAACCACCGCAGCCCGACCCATTCGCCGTTATAGATGCCGCCGCCCGGCTTAAAGTCCTTGAAAGCGATAATGGCCCCGGTCATGGGAATATAATGGAAGATAACATAGTATAGCAGAACCGGCAGGAGCATGGCAAGAAGATATTTATCCCGCTTGATTTTTTTGATGAGCGCTTCCCGGCGGTTTTCCTGTGCGCGGGGCGCCGTTTTAGACTGGGTCATGGCTGGCCTCCCTTATGAAGAAAGATGGAAATACCGCGGACGGACTGCGCCCGTTCCCTCTGTTGGGAGTCGGAGGGCGGGTCCGTCCGCGGAAAGGGCTCAGGGTAAAAACTCTTTAGAAGAGAAAACGCTTAGCCGGCGGCATTCTGACGGTCGCAGACCGCCTGGTATATGGCCGTTACTTCGTCTACATGCATGGCTTTGACATTGTTCACATAGCTGTCCCATTCGGTCAGCGGGGTGGTGCCCGTCACAAAGGCGACGAACATTTCATCGAAGTAGGTCTTCAGGTCGGCAGAATAGGCCTGAATAGTTTCGATCTCCTCCGGCAGATGGAAGGTGAAGCCGATGGGATTGCGCGCATGCGTGCGGTTAATCTCGTTTGCTTCCATAATGGCCTTGCACTGGGTTGCGCCATAGCTGCCCGGAATCTGAATGTTGGGCAGCGCGCTGCAGTTGTAGCCCATCCGGGTGCGGTAGTTATCCTCATTGTTTAGGAAAACATCGGTAAAGACGATTTCGCCGTTTTCAATGTTGTAGTCGGTGCCCTCAAGGCCATACCAGGCGAGCTCTGCCGCCTCTTCGCTGTAGAGGTAGTCGGCGAAGCAGAAAACTGCCTCCGGGTCCTCGCAGTCGCGGGTGATGCCGAAGAAGGTGCCAAGCGGATCGCGGCCATAGAAGTAGGTCTGGCCGTTCGGGCCCTGCGGCGGGATAATCGGCTGCATGATAGGCGTATCGCTGTTAAAGTCCCAGCTGGGATCAATCTGCTGCGAATAGCCGGTGCAGTTGGAGAGGAAGTGGAAAATCGAGCCGATCTGGTCATTGTGGAACAGGGCCGTCTGGGTATCCAGGTTCGCAGTGGCAAATTCGCTGTAGAGAAGACCTTCGCTGTAGAGCTTGTTGAGCCAGGCGAGGCAGTCGCGGTAGGCGGGTTCGATATAGGAGCAGGTAACCTTTCCGGCGTCATCCTGCCGGTAGCCGACAAGCAGATCGAGATCCCAGAAATTGCCGAACAGCTGGGTCATGCCGGCGCGCATGAAAAGAGGTATCTCGTCGTTTTCGCCGTTGTGGTTGAGGTCGGTCGTCTTCACGGCCTTGAGATATTCATAATATTCATCGAGGGTGGTAGGGGCGGAAAGATTCAGCTCATCCAGCCAGCGGAAGTTGAGCATCAGGCTGCGGCACCAGTCCACCGTCAGGTTCATGGCCGGGATATAATACATTTTCCCGTCCGGCGTCGTAATCTCGCCGCGGATGCCTGCATAGGCATCTTCCTCCATACGCGGGTTGAGGTTAAATCCATATTTGTCAAAATAGTCGGTCAGATCAATGAAAATACCAGAGTTGATATAGGCCATGTCACTGTCGTTGCCGGGCAGCGCAATCAAATCGGGAAGATCAACGGCGGCGGCAAGGCGGGGCTTGACAGCATCCTCATAGGAAGAGGGGTCGACCAGCTCAATATCCAGCTGAACGTTGGCGCGCCTGAGAATCTCCTGGAACCAGTCCATGCCGGCGAATTCGTTATTTCGCGAGGCGCCGTTGGAGCTGAGAACCGAAATGGTTTTGGTCTCTTCAAATACCGGGGAGGAACCATTATAGGAGAGGGTGGCTTGCGCCGCTTCGCTGGAGGCCGCCGGCGCGGCCGAGGAGCCGGATTGGGGGGCTGCGCTGGAAGAAGCGCCGCCGCCTGAGCATGCACTCAGCATCGCGGCGCAAAGGGCAAAGCAGAGTGTCAGGCTGATGACGCTACGCCTTGTAGGGGTCTTTTTCATCATGTACCCTCCTGTAAAAAATATTGGGCGCTTTATTCTGAGATATTGTACAGTATTATCCCGAACTTTCGCCATATTTTTAGTATAGTGCGCTGCAGGAAAAAATCAATTGGTCAGATGGTGCCTGAAAAAAGAAGGAAGCCGCCCGAAAGCGGCAAGTAGACAGTAGTTATAGGTTTCGTTCACTGCTTATTATGCCCGGGAAAGCGCTTGAAAAGGCCGTTTTTCCGCCCTTTATACCATTCGCGCCTCTCAAAATGCGGCGTTGTGAAACCTATAGGTTTGTCAACGAAATTTTTTATACTATAAATGAGCAAATTCAGGAATTGACGAAGGCAGTTCGGCAGAGGTGAAGGCCGATGTGGAAGGGCACAATATGGCCAAGACCGCAGGAAAAGAAGAAATGGGCAAGGGCTAAGACAAGCAGCAAGCGATCAAGAGCT
>JAAWAN010000020.1 GCA_022792175.1 Provencibacterium sp. | reverse complement strand
GTGCTTCCCGGATGGTAAACGGCAGACCCTTTTTTCGGGCTGATGACATAATGTGGCACCTATCAAGTCACTTCCTACTCCCGGAATAATTATATATATTCCTTATCCCCGCTTTTTCCCGACCCTGATTTTTAAGGGTGCGGGAACAGCGATAAGGATTAAGAGCTAATCCTCACCGCAAACTTCCCGTCGTTTCGGGCATATACCTGCAGGTGCACGATATCTCCCGGCTGATACGCATTGCGCGAATAGATACAGCCTACCGCGCCGGTATCATCCGCTATGTACACCTTATACATCTGTCGTTCTGTGCCGTCGTCGCCTCTGAACATGGTGGGGGCTACACTCAACACCGGGGCTTCTATAAAGTCACCCATTTTTACTGCCTCCTTATTCTCTTGTCTGTTTTGGTGGGTTTGCGTATATATGAAAAGTGTTCCGGTTCGGGCAGCGCCCTTACCGTCACGCTCTTGCCTGCCGTTCTTCGATAAACCGGGAGGCGGGAAAGGTGGACAGACGGCCGCGGTCATCCCTGCAGAACAGGTAATAATTATGACCAAAGAAAACCTTTTTTCCGGTATAGACCTTGCCATGCGTCAGACGCTTGGTCTGTCCCCGGCTGCTGCAACAGATATATCCTGCCCCATTCGGGAAGATGGCCTCCATCTCTTTTCCCCTCCTTTCTGAGATTAAAAAAAGCGCTCAGAGGTGGGACTTTTGCCCCTCTTTCCTCTTCGCGCTCTATTTTACACTTTTCAGCCTGGCAGCTTCTCTCATTTTTCTCTTGACAAATGCAGTTGCAGCCGTTATAATAACTCGTAAATCTATATTGCCAACGGCTATGAAGAAACCAAGTAGTCCGGCGGGATTCCCTCCAGAGAGCGCGCGGCGGGTGAAAGCGCGCAGGGATGAAGCAGGGTGAATACATTTTGGAGCCGCCGCCTGAACGCGCAGGAGCGCTGGTAGGGTCTGTGCCGGGTACGCCCGTTATCGCGTCAGGAACTGTCAGGTTCCCTGAGGTCCTTTTGCTGCTGATACCACTGGGGCAAAAGGATAAACAGAGGTGGTACCGCGGAAAAATTTCGCCCTCTGCTCGCACTTCATTTTAAGAAGTCGGGCGGAGGGCTTTTTGGTTGATAAAAAAGAGCTGTCCGCGCCCGGCAGAAAAGAAAGGATGAAACCAGTATGACCGTTTTTGAAGAGCTCAAAAGGCGCGGGCTGATTGCCCAGATGACCCATCCGGAACTGATTGAGGAGAAGCTGAATGGAGGCCCCGTCACCTTCTATACCGGTTTTGATGCGACGGCGGACAGCCTGCATGTCGGTCATTTTCTCCAGCTCGTTATCATGTCCCGACTGCAGAAAGCCGGACATTGCCCGATTGTTCTGCTCGGCACCGGGACGACGATGGTCGGCGACCCGACCGGGAAGACTGATATGCGCAAAATGCTCTCGGTGGAGGAGATTAACCACAATGCCGAGTGCTTTCACCGGCAGATGTCCAAATTTTTGGATTTTGGCGAGCCGGGGGAACCGGGCAAGGCCTTCTTCCAGCGCAATGGCGATTGGCTGATGAAGCTCGGCTATATCGATGTGCTGCGCGATATCGGCGTGCACTTCTCGGTCAATAAAATGCTAACCGCCGAATGCGTTCGTTCCCGGCTGGAGCGTGGGCTTTCTTTCCTTGAGTTTAACTATATGATTATGCAGAGCTATGACTTTCTGCACCTCTACCGTGAATTTGGCTGCACGATGGAGCTCGGCGGGGATGACCAGTGGTCGAACATCATCGGCGGCGTCGAGCTGGTGCGCCGGGCGGAGGGGAAAGAGGTCTGCGGCATGACCTTTACCCTTTTAACCACCAAAGAAGGCAAAAAGATGGGCAAAACTGAAAAAGGCGCTATCTGGCTGGATCCTGAAAAGACCCCGCCCTATGAGTTTTTCCAGTACTGGCGCAATGTGGATGACGGCGATGTCATCAACTGTTTAAAGCTTCTCACCTTTCTGCCCATCGAGGAGATTGAGGCGATGGAGAGCCTGCAGGGCGAGCAGCTAAACGGGGCCAAGGAAAAGCTTGCCTATGAGTTGACCAGAATGGTGCATGGCGAGGAGGAGGCCAGCCGTGCGCTTGAGGCGGCGCGCGCACTTTTCCAGAAGGGGAGCGACAGCGTCAACATGCCGACCACCGCGCTGACGGCAGCTGCCTTTGAAAACGGCGACCCGACGATCCTCGATTTGTTGCTCGCTACCGGGCTTGCGCCCTCCAAAGCGGAGGCGCGCCGGCTGGTAACGCAGGGCGGTATTTCGGTCAACGACCAGAAGGTGAGCGATCCCATGCGCTCCTTTAACCGCGATGCCTTCCAGGAGGGATTTTTAGTTATCCGCAAGGGGAAGAAGGTTTACCACAAAATCACCCTTTGAGAAAAGGCGCCCTCTCTTTAAAAGCAGCAAAAATCCCTGTCAGAATAAACCGGCTCCGGAGTCTGATAAAATCCGGGGCCGGTTTATGGCTTCAAATATATTTGAAAGAAACTGCCGGGCGAGGCATGCGCGGAGGTGCAGGCGGATGAAAATGGACCGGATGCTGGGGATCACCGTTTATCTTTTAAACCATGGACGGACGAGCGCTGCCGCACTCGCAGCGGAGTTTGAAGTATCCCGCCGCACTATCCAGCGGGATATGGAGGCGCTCTGCTGCGCGGGCATCCCTGTTCGCGCCCTTTATGGAGCGGGCGGCGGCTATGAAATTCTGCATACCTTCCGGCTGGAAAGCCTGCCCGCCTATGGGGATGACTATGTCCATATCTGTGCTGCGCTCGAGGGGCTGGTCAGCGCCGGGGGTGACCCTGCTGCCCGGCGCCTTTTAAAGCGCCTTTCCGCCCCCCTTTCGCCGCAGGGCAGGGCGGACAGGCAGGTCTTTTTGGACTTTGGCGCTGTTTTGGAGGAAAGCGGAATAGCCGAAAAGCTGAGAGAGCTGGAACAGGCCGCCCGGCTGCGGGAGACGGTATGTTTCGACTACTGCGATGCCGTAGGGAATAAAACGCGGCGGCTGGCAGAACCGCTTGCCCTTTGTTACCGCTGGTATGACTGGTATCTGCTGGCCTACTGCCGGCTGCGGGAGGGCTACCGGCTGTTTCGGCTTCGCCGGATAGACAGTTTGGAGAAGAGCGATCTGCCTTTTTCTCTCGCGCATGCATGCGCAGAGCAGATTCTAAAGCAGATGGATGCCGCCGACAGCCGGCACTATCTCGACATTCGGCTTTACTGCCGGGCAAAGGTGCGGCTGCCGGAGCTGCTTCAGAAGGGGGAGCGGCAGGAAATGGAAAACGGGGATTTTATCCTGCATCTTTGCCTGCCGCAGGAGGAGGGTCTCTGGCGGGGGGCGCTGCTCTCTCTGGGCGGCAGCATAAAAATTCTTTCTCCCGCAAAGCTTCGGGAGGAGCTTTGCGAAGCGGCGCGGACCTTTTTGTCGGCCAATGGTGACAGGCAGTTGTCGTCATTAACCTGATAAAATAAAGCCAAATCAAAACAAAATGGAGGCTTTAGGATGTCGCAGAATGTTTATGCCCATTGTCCCGCCTATGAAACGCCCGGATTTTCTGTGCGGCTGGTACAGCCGGAGGATGCCGCCGACTTGCTTATCTGCTATGCCGATCCGCGAGCGCGCCGGTTTTTTAACAGCGACAACTGCAACTATGGTTTTGCCTGCGATACGCTGCCGCAGATGCGCGCCTGCATTGCTCAGTGGCTGCAGGAATATCAAAATGGCTGCTTTGTGCGCTTTTCCATCATCAGCCGGGAATCCGGCCGGGCGGCAGGAACTATTGAGATGTTTCATAAACCCGAGCTGGATGAGGGGGAGCACAGGTATGGCATCCTGCGTATCGATCTGGCGGCAGAATGGGAGAAAAGGGAGTGGCTCTGCGAGCTGCTGGCACTTAGCTGTCGGGAATTTTTTTCGGCTTTCGGCGTTACCCATATTCTCACCAAGGCTATTCCAGAAGCAAAAGAGCGAGTGTGTGCACTGAAAGCCGCCGGATTTTCTCCGCTAAAGGAAAGGCCTGTGCTTTCCTATGGGGACTACTGGATAGCTGGCAGGGAAAAGGAGTAAAAGCGGATGAGCCTATCCGGCACGGGCGCCCTATTCCATAAAAGCAACCGGCGGTTGACAAATATTCCGGACAGGTTGGTGGCAGGAAACCGGCCCTGTGTGCTAGTATATAAGCAGCACACAGAAGAAAGGATGTTAGATATGGAGATGGCAGACCGGATACAGCGGCTCAGAAAGGAAAGCGGGCTCTCTCAGGAGGAGCTTGCGGATAAGATGGGGGTTTCCCGCCAGGCGGTTTCTAAGTGGGAGAGCGGACAGAGCGCGCCGGATTTAGAGAAAGTCCTTTTTATGAGCGATTTTTTCGGGGTAACGACCGACTATCTGCTCAAGGGGACAGAACCGACCTGTCAAACGGTTATACCTGCAAAGGAAAAGCCGGATGCCGGGGTTTTTACCGCTGCAGCAACTGCTCTGAATCTGCTGGGCTGGGTGCTGGCCGCGGCCATCTTTTATGAGAGGCAGACTGCTATTGCGGCCGCTGTCGGCTTTATCCCGATAATAGCCGGCTGTACTCTTTATGGGATTGGAATGAACCTTTCCGATGAAAAAACCAGAGGACGGGCTAAAAGAAGCTTTTGGAAACTTAACTGCTGGATACTTTCCCTGCCGCTTTTCTCCTTTGCCTGTAACCTTTTGTGCGGCGCGCCGGGCCTTGCGCCCTATCCGGTGCCGGTAGGTGGGATATGGAAATATGCTGCATTCTGGTTTTTCTATTTTATCCTGAATATGTTGGTAGATGGATGGCTTTGCCGGCAGAAAAAACGAGAAGCATCCCAAAACGGGTCCAGGCAGGAATAAAGGGAATAAACAGCAGGCACGAAGGCGCCTTTATAGGCTGCTTTCGTGCCTGTGCTTTTTCGGAATGAAAGGCCGCGCTATTCAAACACCGTTTCAATCAGCCGCGGGGAGGAGGGAGGGGAGTAGCGCCAGCAGTCGATATGGCTGCCCTGTATGTAATAGCTGGCGTTGTCCCCCTGATAACGCGCATCGAACGAGTCGACGATAATCAGCTTGACCTTCATCTTTTCCGGGATGAGATTTTTAATATAAACGCTGGCCGCCTGCCCGGGCTCTACATTTTCCCGCGGCTCCGCCAGTCCGGCCAGATTGGGGGTCAGTTCAACGAAGACACCATAATTCTCCACCGAGCGAATGATTCCGGCTACCGTCTGTCCGCAGGAGAAGAGAGAAGCGTTTTCCTCCCAGGTGCCCAACAGCTCCTTGTGGGTGAGCGAGAGCCGTCCGGTCTGATCGATCGATTTGACTGCCGCGCGGATATCCTGTCCCACCCGGAACCGGTCGCTCGGATGGGAGATACGCGAAATGGAGATACAGTCAATCGGAATCAGCGAGGCAATTCCGCAGCCGACATCCACAAAGCACCCGAACGCTTCCAGATGGGTGACACGGCAATCGATGACATCTCCCGGCCGCAGCAGGCTGAGATAATCGCGAATGCAGTTTTCCTGCACTCTCCTGCGGGAGAGCAGCGGGAAAAGGGAACCGTTCGCCTGCCGGCGCAGGTCGGTAATGACAAAGCAGACCGGCTTATTAACCCGGGAGATAATGGCAATATCCCGGGTTGCCCCCTCGGCAATTCCAACGGCGCATTCGCACCGGGGAATAAGCCCCCGGCAGCAGCCAAGATCAACAACCAGGTTGTGCTCATTATCGCAGACGACTGCGCGCGCCTCCAGAATTCTCCCCGCGGCATAGGCCTCCTGCAGGGAAGCTGCGCTGCGCAGCATGGCGCGGTTCTGGGGCGTATCAATCAGCCTGCCCTCTGGCTTATAATACAACATTTGCTTTGCCTCCTCTGTACCCTTTAAAATTCCGCCGTTTAAAGCGCTGTTAAGCCTGCTCATGGCCATCGTAACGCTACAGTATATTCCGTCCGGCTGCAAAATTAGAAGTCTTTTTCTTCATCCTGCCTTTCGGAAGCGGCAAGCGGGAAAAATTTCAGTTTTCTCTTGACAGGGCGGATATTATTGATTATAGTTAAATCAATAAAAGTTAACTGATTTACTGAAAAGTAAATTAGAAAGAAACGGAGGAAACGGCATGCAGGCAATGCAGGCAAAGATAACGTTGGATAAGGATTATGTCATCGGCGAGATTGACAAACGGATTTATGGGTCTTTTGTCGAGCATCTGGGCCGCTGCGTTTATGGAGGGATTTATGAGCCCGGCCATCCGCAGGCGGATGAGGAGGGATTTCGCAGGGATGTTCTGGAGCTGGTCAAAGAGCTGAAGGTTCCGATTGTGCGCTATCCGGGAGGCAATTTTGTTTCCGGCTACCGCTGGGAGGATGGCGTCGGCCCGCGGGAAAACCGTCCGCGCCGGCTGGAGACCGCTTGGAAATCGATTGAGACCAATGCGGTCGGACTCAACGAGTTCTGCAACTGGGCAAAGAAGGCGGGCAGCGAGGTCATGATGGCGGTCAACCTCGGAACGCGGGGCATTGCCGAGGCTTGCGACCTTCTGGAATACTGCAACCACCCCTCGGGCAGCGCACTCAGCGACCTGCGCCGCAGCCATGGCTGGGAAAAGCCGCATGCCATTAAAACCTGGTGCCTGGGCAACGAGATGGACGGGCCCTGGCAGATGGGCCACAAGACTCCCGAGGAATATGGACGGCTCGCCGCCGAAACGGCCCGCGCCATGCGGATGATCGATCCCACCATCGAGCTGGTTTCCTGCGGCAGCTCAAATCCGCATATGCCCACCCAGCCGGAATGGGAAGCTATCACCCTTTCGGAGACCTATGATGTGGTGGATTTTATCTCAATGCATCAGTATTTTTCCAATGCGGCGGACGATACGCCGAACTTTCTGGCGCAGACGATGTCGATGGACAGCTTCATTCGCTCGGTTGTCGCCACCTGCGACTATGTAAAGGCCAAGCGCCGCAGCAAGAAAACGCTGAACATCTCCTTTGATGAGTGGAATGTCTGGTTCCACTCCAATCAGGCAGATGACAAGGTGATGGAGCGCACCCCCTGGGGACTGGCCCCGCACCTGCTGGAGGATGTTTACACTTTTGAGGATGCGCTGCTCGTCGGCGGGCTGCTGATAACGCTGCTTACCCATGCCGATCGCGTGAAGATGGCCTGCATGGCCCAGCTGGTCAATGTCATCGCCCCGATTATGACGGCGCAGGACGGCGCTGCCTGGCGGCAGACCATCTACTGGCCGCTGCTGCATGCCTCCCTCTATGGGCGCGGAACTGCCCTGCAGCCGGTTATTTCCTCCCCGAAATATGATACCAAAACCTTTACCGATGTGCCTGCTCTGCATGCGGCCGCCGTTCAGAATGAGGATGGGGGAGTAACCATTTTTGCCCTCAACCGCGACCTGCAGCAGCCGATGACCCTTTCCTGCGAGCTACGCGGCTTTGGGGGATACCATGTGGGCGAGCAGATTGAGCTGGCGGGCGCCGACCTCAAGGCGGTCAACACCGAAAAGAGCCAGCCAGTCACCCCGCGCAAAGCCGGGAGCGCCAAAATGAGCGGCAGTGTGCTGGAGGCGCTGCTCCCCGCAGCCTCCTGGAATGTTATCCGGCTGGAAAAGGATGCGCAGTGAGCAGCAGGCAGCTCTGCCTGAGTGAAGAAAACCTGCCCTTTTTTGAAGCGATAGCCAGCGAAACCCGCCTGCGCCTGTTGGGAAGGCTGGCTGAGGGGGAGGCAAACATCAAAGAGCTGGCCTCCTTTCTGGGGCTGAGCAGCGCAATTGTTACCCGGCATGTCCGCCAGCTGGAGCAGGCCGGCCTGCTGCAGACGCGCATGGTGCGGGAGGGTGGCGCCATTCAGAAGCGCTGCATCCTCTCCGGCGGCGAGTTTGTTCTGAGCATGCCGCTGCCGCAGCGGGAGAGCCGGGAATACTGCGAGGTTTCCATTCCGGTTGGGCAGTTTACCGATTGCCATATCCGGCCCACCTGCGGCCTTGCCAGCGAAAAAAAGGTGATTGGCTCCTTTGATGATCCGCGCTGCTTTTTTCTTCCGGAGCGGACGGATGCGCAGATTCTCTGGTTCGGCAGGGGATATGTTGAATACCGCATTCCCAACGGGCTACGGCCCGATCAGGAGGCAGAGGAGCTGGAAATTTCCTGTGAGCTTTCCTCGGAGGCGCCCGGCTATCAGGAGGACTGGCCATCGGATATTACCTTCTGGCTCAATGGCCATAAGCTCTGCACCTGGACGAGTGCCGGAGATTTTGGAGAGCGGCATGGGCTGTTGACCCCTGACTGGTGGCATGTCAACCAGTATGGCGTTTTGAAAACCCTTCGCCTGAAGGAGGACGGCGTTTATCTGGATGGAAGCTGCTGTTCCTGTGAAGGGATTTCCGCTTTTGATCTGCAGCGGGGCAGCTGGACGCTGCGCTTTTCAGTGGAGAAGGATGCGCGCCATGTCGGCGGCTGCACGCTCTATGGCGAACGTTTCGGCAATTACCCGCAGAATATTCTGGTGCGCACCGCCTGCCGGCAGAAGCCGCGGGGGAGCTGAGAACGCCCTTTTGTGTCTTTTTAAAAACTGCATATAAAATCAGCACCGCAGAACGGATTCGTTCTGCGGTGCTGATTTTGGATATTGGGAAGCAGGAAAGCGGATTATTTATCGAAGCCGAAGAAACGGGCGGTGTTGTTGTAGGAGATATCCTGCACCATCTGCCCGAGATAGGCCATATCAGCGGGATATTCCCCGTTCTCCACCCAGCCGCCGATGATATTGCAGACGAGACGGCGGAAGTACTCATGACGGGTGTAAGAGAGGAAGCTGCGCGAATCGGTGAGCATGCCGATAAAGTTACCGATAACGCCGATACTTGCGGAAAGGCGAAGCTGCTCCTCCATACCTTTGAGGGTATCGTTGAACCACCAGGCGCTGCCATGCTGAATTTTGCCGGGGATTTCAGGGCTCTGGAAGGTGCCAGCAATGGCATCAAGCGCGGCATTGTCGTTCGGGTTCAGCGAATAGAGCACCATTTTGGGCAGCTCGCCGGTCACTTCCAGAGAATTCAAGAACTGCATGAGCTCGGCCGTGCAGTTGTAGGAGGCGATGGCGTCATAGCCGGTATCCGGACCGAGGCGCTCAAACATGCGGGTGTTGTTGTTGCGCAGGGCGTTATAATGAATCTGCATTACCCAGCCATGCTTATGATACTGGCGGCCGAAGAAGCCAAGCAGCGCGGTCTTGTAGATTTCAACCTCTTCGACCGTCAGTTTTTCGCCCTTGAGCGCCTTCTGGAAGATGGCATCCGCTTTGTTTTCCGGATCGGGACGGCAGACACAGTAATCAAGGCCATGGTCAGAGGCGCGGCAGCCCATCTCATCAAAGAAGGCGATGCGCTTTTCGAGCGCAGCGTAGAGATCATCAATCTTCTGGATGGAAACATCGGCCGCCTTGCCGAGAGTGGCAATATACTCCGCGAAGCCGGGCTTCTCGAGGTTGACGGCTTTATCCGGCCGGAAAGCGGGAACGACCGTTACCTTGCAGGTCGGGTCATCCTTAATCTTCTGGTGCCAGATGAGCGAATCGGCGGGGTCATCGGTCGTGGCGATGGCGCGCACGTTTGACTGCTCGATGATGCCGCGCACCGAAAGGGCGGGGGTCTTCAGCTTCTCGTTGCAGAGATTCCAGATTTCCTCAGCCGTGTCGGCATTGATGGGCAGGTCACAGCCGAAGTAACGCTTGAGCTCGAGGTGAGTCCAGTGATAGAGGGGGTTGCCAATAGCGCGGGGAAGGGCCTCGGCAAAGCGCTGGAACTTGACGCGGTCATCCGCAGAACCGGTGACCTCGTTTTCATCCGCTCCGTTGGCGCGGATAAGACGCCACTTATAGTGGTCGCCGCCCAGCCAGACCTGGGTAATATTCTCGAACTGACGGTTCTCGGCAATCTCCTGCGGGTTGATGTGGCAGTGATAGTCGATAATCGGCATTTTAGCGGCGTAGTCGTGGTAGAGTGTTTTTGCGGTTTCGCTTTGGAGCAGGAAGTCTTCGTTCATAAACGGTTTCATTTGCTTTTTACCTCCAATATTCGGTGATTTTATTTTTTCCCCTGAGGGGAGGTTACAGAGTGGGAGAGCTTTCCCGGAAGGTTTCCCGCTCGATGAGCTGCCCGCTGAGCAGAACCTTTCGCGGCGCGCTGCGCCCTTCGAGCACATCGCACAGAATGCTGAAGGCGGTGGAGCAGAGCGTTTCCACCATATTATCTACGCTGCTTAAAGCAGGGGAGATGATTTCTGCAAAGGCCGAATTATTAAAGCCGATGACCGGAGGGTACAGCCCATGCCGGTGAAGCTGCTGCATGGCGCCGATGGCGAGCAGATCCTCCGAGGCAGCAACGCCGTCGATTTCTATACCTGAAGAGAGAAGCTGCCGCACCCGGTCATGAATCTCCGGAAGAGATTTATCCACCTGCAGAATGAGCTCCTCTCTTACTTCAACCCCCTGCTCCTGCAGCGCCCGGCGGTAGCCCGCCAGCTTCTGGGTGCCGGAAAAGGTGAGCTGGTCATAGAGATAAAGTACTTTTCTGCATCTGTGCCGGCAAAGGGCGCTGACCGCCTCAAACATGGCGGCCTCCTCATCGCAGAGAACACAGTAGGTGTTTTCGCATTCAATGAGCCCGTTGATAACAATAACCGGCACCGAACGGGCGGCAGTTTCGATGTGGGAGTTATCCTCCCGCTCCTTAAAGGCGGAGCCAATTAAAATAGCGGCATCCACATGCTTATGAAGCAGCAGGCTGAGCCCCTTCTTTTTATCCTCCAGTTTCCCACCGGTGCAGCACAGCAGCGCCTCGAGTCCCTTCTGGCGCAGCAGCCGCTCGAGGGTAGAAACGGCCCTGGCATAGTAGAGGTCGGAAACATCGGTACAGAGTACGCCCACCATTCCCATTGAGCCGAGACAGAGCCCGCGCGCAAATGCATTGGGCGTATAGTGGAGCGCTTTCATCACCGAAAGGACCTTTTCCTCGGTCTGGGCGCTGACATTGCGCCCGCCCGAAAGCACCCGGGAAACAGTGGCAATGGAAACGCCGGCCGTTTCGGCAATATCATAGATATTGGGGGAACCCTTTGCGTTCAACCGCTTGCCTCCGTTTCTGTAAGAGCTTTCAGAAACAGTATAGACCATTTTGGCAGCAATTGCAAGAAGGCAAGAGGAGTTCTGGGCATTTCTTTATAAACTTTTAAAATAGACAAAGGATTTATGGGAAATGATTGACATTATTCGGCCGAATGATTATGATAATCCATGTAAGAGCTTACATTCATAGACGCGAATAGGAAGGGACGATGTGCTTTGGAAAATATAGCGGCGAAGATGGAAAAAAAGCAGCGCGAGGTGAAGGTCATTCAGTTTGGTGAAGGGAATTTCCTGCGCGGTTTTGTGGACTATATGCTGGATGTTGCCAATGAAAAGGGCGTTTTTGATGGGAGCGTTGCCGTCGTCAAGCCGATTGCTTTCGGCTCGCTGGAGCGTTTTCGGGAGCAGAACGGCCTGTATACCCTCATCCTGCGCGGCAGGCAGGAGGGAGAAACGGTCGTTATCCGCCGGCAGATTTCAGTCATAGACCGCGCGGTAGATGCCATTACGGAATATGAGGATTTTATGGCGCTTGCGCACATCCCGTCGGTGCGCTTTGTGGTTTCAAACACCACCGAGGCCGGGATTGTTTATGATGAAGCGGATGCGTTTTCGCTGACCCCTCCAAACACCTATCCCGGCAAGCTCTGCAAGTTTCTTTTTGAGCGCTATACCGCTTTTAACGGCGCAGCGGACAAGGGGCTCATTTTGCTGCCCTGCGAGCTGATTGAAAACAACGGTGGCAAGCTTCGGGAATGTGTGTTGAAGCTCTGCGAGCGCTGGCAGCTGCCCGAGGGCTTTAAAAGCTGGGTGAATGAGCATAACCTTTTCTGTTCTACGCTGGTTGACCGTATCATTACCGGTTATCCGAAGGAGGAGGCCGCCGCGCTGGAGGAGGAACTGGGCTACAGCGATGGACTGCTGGATACCGGCGAGCCGTTTGCCCTCTGGGTGATTGAGAGCGAGCATCCTAAGCAGGTGGAGAAGGAGCTGCCGCTGCCGCAGGCAGGGCTGCCGGTTGTTTACACCCGCGATCAGACGCCCTATCGGGTACGCAAGGTGCGCATCCTCAACGGCGCGCATACTTCCACCGTTTTGGGCGCTTATCTGGCGGGATTTGACTATGTGGGCGACTGCATGGCCGATTCTACCGTGCGCACCTTTATGGAGAAGGTGGTTTATGAGGAGATTGCGCCCACCGTTCCGCTGCCGCAGGAAGAGGTAAAAACCTTTGCTGCTTCGGTTTTTGAGCGGTTTGAAAATCCCTTTATCAAGCATGCACTGCTTTCGATTGCCTTAAACTCGGTCTCCAAATGGAAATCCCGCATTCTGCCCTCCTATCTCGATTCAGTTCGGATGAACGACGGAAAGTTGCCTGAGCTGCTGAGCTTCTCCTTTGCCGCGCTGGCCGCCTTTTACACGAGCGGAAGCTGGCAGAACGGCAAACTTACCGGCCGCCGGGGAGAAACGAACTATGTTATTTTAGATGATGCGGCCGTTCTTTCCTTCTTTGGCGAGCGGCTGAAAAAGCCGGAAGAAATACTGATTCAGGAGCTGGCAGAGAATACCGCCTTCTGGGGACAGGACCTCTCCAAAATCGAAGGCTTCTGCGAAAAGGCGGCCGGCTATCTGAAGGATATCCGGGCGGATGCGAAAAAGGCCATTCAAAAGCTGGTCGGATAAGAAGCGCGCAGAAAGGGAGGAAAAACAAGTGAAAGCGATGAAAATACACGCTGCGGACAATGTAGCCGTCGCGCTGGAGGGCCTGAAGGGTGGGGAAGCACTGGAGATTGGCGGACAAAGTATCCGGCTTTTGGGGGATATCCCTGCCGGGCACAAGTTCTGCCTGCATCCGATAAAGACGGGGGAGCCGGTGATAAAATACGGCTTCCCCATCGGCCGGGCCCAGAAGGCGATTGCGTCCGGCGAGCATGTGCATACCCACAATATTGTCACCGGTCTTGGGGAACTGCTGGAATATCAGTATGAGCCAAATTTTAAAAAGCCTGCCGCCCGCATGCCCGGCACCTTTCAGGGCTACCGCCGGCCGGATGATCAGGTGGGCATCCGCAATGAAATCTGGATTATCCCTTCGGTCGGCTGTGTCAATATGGTCGCCAAAAATATTGAAAAACAGGCACAGAAATATGCCGCGGGAACGGTGGAAGGGGTCTATGCTTTCACCCATCCCTATGGCTGCTCGCAGATGGGCGAGGATCACGCCAACACCCGGGATGCGCTCTGCGGGCTGGTGCGCCATCCGAATGCAGGGGGCGTGCTGGTGCTCGGCCTCGGGTGCGAGGCCAACCAGATTTCCGGAATGCAGCAGGCGCTGGGGGAGTATGATGAGCGGCGCGTAAAATTCCTCGTTTGCCAGGAGGTGGAGGATGAGGAGCAGGCTGCGCTCTCGCTGATCGCCGAGCTGGCGGAGTATGCGGGGAGCTTTCATCGGGAGCCGGTGCCGATGTCCGAGTTGATTGTCGGCCTCAAATGCGGCGGGTCGGATGGCTTTTCCGGCCTCACGGCCAACCCCCTGGTCGGCGCTTTTTCTGACCGGCTGATTGCAGAGGGAGGGACGACGATTTTAACCGAAGTGCCGGAGATGTTCGGGGCGGAGACCATTCTCATGAACCGCTGCCGGACGCCGGAGGTCTTTCAGAAAACCGTTTCGCTGATTAACGATTTTAAGGATTACTTTATGAGGCATGGCCAGGTGATTTATGAGAACCCTTCGCCCGGCAACAAAGCAGGCGGCATTTCAACACTGGAGGATAAATCGCTCGGCTGCACCCAGAAGGGCGGCAGCGCCCCGGTGGAGGATGTGCTGCGCTATACCGAGCCGGTGAAGCATAGGGGACTGAACCTTTTGCAGGCGCCGGGTAACGACCTGGTGGCCTCGAGCGCAGAGGCGGCCAGCGGCGCGCAGCTGGTGCTCTTCACTACCGGCCGGGGAACACCCTTCGGTTCCCCGGTGCCAACGGTGAAAATTTCCACCAATTCGATGCTCTATGCCCGAAAGAAAAACTGGATTGACTTTGATGCCGGCCGCCTGCTCACCGGAGAGCCGATGGAGCAGCTTTGCGAAGAGTTTTATGAATATGTCCGCGCGCTCGCCTCGGGAGAAATCAAAACCCGCACCGAAACGGAGGGCATGCGCGATCTGGCGATCTTTAAAAACGGTGTAACGTTGTAAAAAATGCGCTTCCGGTTTGCTTAGAATAGGAAAAGGCCATATCCCGGTTAAAAGCCGTGTTACAAAATTTTTATTCTGGTTTGCAGAAATCGGAAAAAACGACAGTTTCGTGTAGGCAGGTGCGAAATTCAGGGTGTAAGCTTGCCCCAAAGGCGTTTTTTCAGAAGGGGCTGGTTGCAAAGCTGGACAATAACCCGAAAAACGGACAGTGAAAAAAGAGGCCTCCTGTTGTAGAATAAAAGCTACGGCAGGAGGCCATCTATATGCGCAGAACATATACAAAAGTGGAGACGTTAAGCGGGGAAGTATTCCAACGGAAAGCGGCGGGAGAAACGGACCGGGAAATAGCGGAAAGCTATGGCCTGACGCTCAAGCAGATCAAAAAGCTCATCACACGGCAGAATAACAAAGCCAAAAGGATAGCAGACGGTCATGTTCCCCGAGTGAAGGGATACCCCCGCCAGAACCCGGCAAACGCAGAAACACAGCGCAACAACGAGCTGGCGGAACTGCGTATGCAGGTGGAGCTGCTGCGAAATTTTCTGTCCGAAGCTGGAAGGAGGTGAAGCTGAAGTATCGAGTCATGGAACGGTTTCGCGGCAAATACAGCATAGCTGCCATGTGCCTTGTATTCGAGGTATCCCGCAGTGGTTATATGCATAGCGAAAGCGAAAAGATAAGGAGGCCAAAGGCCAGTGTTTGCAAAAAGAAATGGTTGCTGATGGACTGACCCTCCACAGCGGCCAGGGGTCTCAATACACCTCACAGGCATACTTTGACCTGAGCCAAGAATACACTTTCGTCCTTCCGTGACCTGTTCTGGCTGCCCCTATGACAACGCCGCTATGGAAAATTTCTTCGCTACACTCAAGACGGAATGCCTCTACCGTTTGAACTTTTCCTGCCGTGCCGAAGTCGAGCAAGCCCTTGCGGAGTATGTCCTCTTCTACAGCTTCGAGCGCATTAACTTGAAGAACGGCCTTACTCCCTGTGAAATCAGGAGCAAGGCCGCGTAATCCTTCCCTTTTCTACGGCACCCCCCTTTACCATGTTGACTTAGTAGATGAAATTCATTTTCACTGTCCTGAGTCTGCCAAAAAAAAGGAGCGCCGTTATTTCCGGGGCGTCAAAGGCTCCGGCCGGCAGTGCATATAATGGGGCGCATCCTGCCATTTAACGATGAAGCCTGCGCCGTGTGCGCAGAAGACCGAATCGGGGGTGTTTGCGGTGTCGTGCTCCCGCTCATAGCCGATGTGGGCAATGACCTCTTCGGTATTGTGGCAGGGCTCGTATCCATCAAACTGCAGGCGAATATGGCCGCGGCCTTTGGTGAGCGGGCCGAGCGTAAGCGGATAGTCCATCAGCGTCGCAGCAGGGCCGCGTCCGCAGATAAGGGCAGTTTTCCCCTGAACCTGCGGTGGTTCGAACGAGGCATGCAACCGCTGCAGGTCAGAAAGGATTTTTCCGGTGAGTGCAAGCTCCACTTCTATTTGAAAGCGAAAGCAGGGCTCGAGCAGAATGCTCTGCGCCTGAAACAGCCCCTGCCGGATGGCGCGGTAAACCGCCTCTCGGAAGTCCCCACCCTCGGTATGCTTGAGGTGGGCGCGCCCGCATAAAAGGGTAACGGTAACATCGTTCAGCGGCGCGCCGGTCAGCACCCCGCGATGCTCCTTTTCCAGGACGTGGGTACGGATGAGGTTCTGCCAGTTGGAGGAGAGCAGGTCGAGCGGACAGGCGCTTTCAAAGCGGATGCCGCTCCCGCGCGCGGCGGGGGAGAGCAGCAGATGCACCTCTGCATAGTGGCGCAGCGGTTCGAAGTGTCCGCAGCCAGTGACCGGCGCGGCAATCGTCTCGGTATACAGCACCTCGCAGGTGCCGAAGCGGATGAAGAGCCCGAAGCGCTCCTGACAAAGCTGCTGCAGCACCTCGAGCTGAATGCTGCCCAGCACCCGCACATGCAGCTGCTGCAGCTGCTCATTCCAGAGAACATGCAGCAGCGGGTCCTCGCTCTCTAAAATCCGAAAGCAGCCGAGCACCGTTTGCGCAGAAACGGAGGGCTCAAAGAGCACTCGTGCGCCGAATATCGGTTCGGTATAAAGCTCTCCGCGTTTGGGAGCATCGCCGACCCGGTCTCCCGGGCGGGTAAAGCGTGGCCCGCACACGGCAACCAGCTCCCCCGGTCCCGCTTCAGAGGCAGGCGAAAACTTTGCGCCGGAATAGCTGCGCAGCTCATTGACCTTTTCCCTTATCGGCTCGCTGCTTTCCGACAGGGTGGTGATTTCATCCTTTACCCGCAGTGTTCCCTTTTGAACCTTGAGAAAGCTCAGCCGGTTCTGCTGGCTGTCATGGCGGATTTTGTAGACCCGGCCGACAAAGGGAGCAAGAGCTTCCTCTTTCGTCTCCCATTTTACCAGTTGGCAGAGCGCATCCAGAAAGGGGAGGATGCCCTCTCCCTGCAGTGCGGCTCCGCAAAAAACGGGGAAGAGCTTTCGCTCCCGAATCAACCTTTGCTCTACGCTCAACCAGAGCGCCGGCTCATATCCGCTTTCCAGATAGCGTTCAAGCAGCCCGTCATCCAGTTCGCAGAGCTGCTCGGCAAGCGGCTCGCTCATTTTCCCCATTTGTAGGTCGGAAAAATCGAGGCAGGCGGAGGAGAAACGCTCACAGAGAGCCCGCAGCACCCGCTGGGGGTCTGCCCCGGCGCGATCGGTTTTGTTAAGAAACAGGAAGGTGGGAATATGGTAGCGCTCGAGCAGGCCCCATGCCGTTTCTGTGTGGCTCTGAATACCCTCCACGCAGCTGAGCAGCAGCACTGCGCAGTCCAGCACCGGAATGGCCCGCTCCATCTCTCCGGAAAAATCGGCATGCCCGGGTGTATCGACCAGAAACCAGTCGATCCCTCCATAGGAAAACGGGGCCTGATCGGAAAAAACGGTGATTCCCCGTTCGCGTTCAATGGGGCTCTGATCGAGATAGGCCGTCTGATAGTCCACCCTTCCTGCCCTGCGCAGCATGCCTGTCTGATAGAGAAGCTGTTCGCAGAAGGTGGTTTTTCCTGCATCAACATGCGCGAGAACGCCGATTGTCCGTTTCATCTGTTGTCCCCTTCGGCAGCCGGATGATATCCGGCTGCAATGGTGTATTCCTTCGGGCCTGTGGCTGCCTATGGACCCGCGGATTTTTATTTATAGATATAGCTTTAAGCAGGGCTGTGCCGGTTGGATTATGATATAACAGGCATATTTTGCATTGCAGAGCGACGTTGCCCGCCGAAAAGCAGGCCTAGGAAAGCGAGGCTTTCCTGTCTGCGCTTATTATAGCATAAATAAGACTAAATGTTCAGCTTAAGGAGGAAAAGGGGAGATTTTGGCAGGCGGACTGGATTTTCTTGACAAAAGTGGACTCGATGAGTATAATAAGTAGCATTGAAATAATAAAATCAGTCATAGGAACGTCACAGAGCCTGTGATAAGGAGAAGGGCATTGAGCGAAAACATACTTGAGCTGAAAGAAATCCGAAAAAGCTTTGGAGAGGCGCAGGTGCTCAGAGGCATCAGTCTCTGTATTCATAAGGGGGAGTTCATCACCTTTCTGGGCTCCTCCGGCTGCGGGAAAACCACTACACTGCGCATCATCGCCGGGCTGGAAACGCCTGACAGCGGCAGTGTTCTGCTGGATGGACGCGATGTAACTGCGCTGGAGCCCAATAAACGCGATGTCAACACCATCTTCCAGAATTATGCACTTTTTCCGCACATGAACGTTTTTTCCAATATTGCCTACAGCCTGAAGCTGCGGCGCGTGCCCAAGGAGGAAATCCGGCACAGAGTAAAAGAGATGCTCTCTCTCGTGCAGCTGGAGGGCTTTGAGCGCCGCATGCCCAATGAGCTGAGCGGCGGCCAGCGCCAGCGCGTCGCCATTGCGCGCGCCGTTATCAATAACCCGAGTGTTCTTCTGCTGGATGAACCGCTCGGCGCGCTGGATTTGCAGCTGCGCCGCCAGATGCAGCAGGAGCTCAAAAAGCTGCAGAAAAAGCTGGGTATCACCTTCCTCTATATCACCCATGACCAGGAGGAAGCAATTAATATGTCCGACCGCATCGTCGTCATGAATGACGGGCGCTTTGAGCAGATAGGCGCGCCCGCCGAGATTTATGACCGGCCGAAGACCAGCTTTGTGGCAGGATTTATCGGAATGGCCAACATTTTTCAGGGCGAAGTTATTTCCATCGAAGAGGGAATGGCCATTATCCAGGTGGGGGAGGATACCGTCTGCGCTGCCGCTGCCGGCGGTATGCAGGCAAACGACCGGGTGAGCTTTGCGGTGCGCAGCGAAAACCTGCTGGTGGCAAAGGAGCCGCACCCGCATTTTCGCCTTCCGGCAGTGGTTTCGGAGAATAGCTATGTCGGCGGCATGCTCCGGCTGAGCTTTACCCTTTCGGATGGGCGGACGGTCATTTCCAGCAAACACGGTATTCGCACCCATATCTCACTGGGCCAGCAGGTTTATCTCTGCTGGGAGCCGGAAAATGCCGTTTTTGTAGACAGGGGGGAAGTGGATGAAGCGCAGGAGTAAAGCCTTCTGGCTGGTGGTACCGCTGTATGTGGTCACCATTGTTCTGGTATTCCTGCCCCTTCTTTATATCGTTGCGCTCAGCTTTTTAAAAAAGGATGTGCTCTGGGGCGTAACCAACGAGTGGACGCTTGGAAACTACCGGCAGATGCTCGACCCGGTATATTTGAAAACCTTTGGCGATTCTTTAAAGCTCGCCTTCGCTACTACGGTGATTACGACGCTGCTCGGTTATCCGTTCGGCTATTTTATGGCCAAATTGCCGCCGCGCTGGCGCAGCACCTGCATGCTGCTGGTGGTTGTTCCGTTTTGGACGAATGCGCTGGTGCGCATCTATGGATGGATGATTATTCTGCGGGCGAAGGGGGTTCTCAATGCAGCGCTGATGGCGATGGGCATCATCTCCCAGCCTCTCAAGATTCTGTATACCTATTCGGCGGTCTTAATCGGTATGGTTTATTCGCTTTTGCCCTTTATGATTCTGCCGGTTTATAACAGCGTTGAAAAGCTGGACTGGTCGCTGGTAGAGGCCAGCCGGGATCTGGGGGCCAATGCGGTGGAGGCGTTTTTCACCGTTACGCTGAAGCTGACGCTGCCCGGTGTGCTCTCCGGCTTTGTGCTGGTCTTTGTACCATCTATTGGTCTGTTTTTTATCGCTGATCTTTTGGGTGGCGGCAAAATTATGCTGGTGGGGAACCTCATTAAAAACCAGCTGCTGCAGGCGCGCGACTGGCCGTTCGGCGCTGCGCTCTCGGTCATGATGATGCTTTTGACACTGCTGATTATCCTGCTTTACCGGAAGGTAACCGGCGCTAAGGATTTGGAGGGATTCTTTTGAAAAGGAAGGGAAAATTTTCTCTCTCCAGCCTTTATCTGATTATCATACTGCTTTTGATGTATCTGCCGGTCGTGATGGTGATTATCTATTCTTTTAATGCCTCCAAGTCGGATGCCGTCTGGGGCGGATTTACCTTCGAGTGGTATGGGAAGATGCTGCATAACCGCAGCCTGATGGATGCACTGCGCAACAGTCTCATATTGGCTGTTTGTTCCTGTGCCGTTTCGGCAGTGATTGGCACGATCGGTGCCGTGGGAATTGCGCAGGGGGACTTTAAAGCGAAGGGGATTATCGAAAACGGCTCGATGCTGCCCATCATGGTGCCGGAGATTATTCTCGGTATGGTCTTTCTGGCTTTCTTTTCGCTTCTAAAGCTCCCCTTCGGCATGATAACGCTGGTTATCGCCCATACTACCTTCTGTATTCCCTACATTTTCATTGTTGTAAAAGGCCGGCTGGCCGGGCTGGACCGCTCGATTGGGGAAGCGGCGCGCGATTTGGGCGCGACAGAAATGCGGATGTTTTTTGACATCACCCTGCCGCTGATTGCGCCGGCCGTCGCTTCCGGAACGCTTCTGGCCTTCGCCATGTCGCTGGATGATGTTGTTATCAGCTTTTTTGTGACAGGCGCGCAGACGAATACGCTGCCGATAAAAATATATTCTCAGATAAAGCTCGGCGTCAGCCCGGAAATTAATGCGCTGTGTACGGTCATGCTGCTTGTCACCTTTCTGGTCATCTGTCTTTCCGGCTGGATTGGCAGCGGCAGAAAAAAACGAAACCCTATGAAGGAGGAAACTGACCTATGAAAAAAGTCCTTTCGCTGCTGCTGGCAGCGCTTAGTGTCTCGCTGGCGTTTACCGGATGCCAGAAAGGGGAGAATGCCTCTTCCCAGAGTACACCGGCCTCGCAGGCGAATTCACAGGAGCCAGCAAAAGGCACCAGCGAGGCAAAGGAGCTCAACATCTTCACCTGGGATGGCTATTTCCCGCAGGATGTGCAGGATGCTTTTACCGCTGAAACCGGCATTAAGCTCAACTTCTCCAACTTTGAAACCAACGAGGAGATGCTTACCAAGCTGCAGGCCTCCAACGCCGGAGATTATGATATCGTCGTTGTCTCCGACTATATGGTTGCCATCATGAATGAGCTGGGCGGGCTTCTCAAGGAGATTGACAAGTCGAAGGTTCCAAACTATGAAAATCTCGACCCTGCCTATCTCGGCAAGTTTTATGATCCGGAGAATCTTTATACTGTGCCCTACGGCCCGGGTGCGCCGCTGATTGTTTATGACCCGGCCACCTGCCCGGTTGAAATCAAAGGCTATGCCGATCTGTGGAACCCGGCACTGCAGGACAGCCTGGTTTTGATGGATTCCTCCCGTGTCATTATCGGCATTACGCTCAAAACGATGGGCCGCAGCTTTAATGAAACCGATACGGCGGTCCTCTCCGAGGCGAAGGAAAAGCTGATGGGCTTAAAGCCGAATGTCCGCACCCTTTCGGTCAACAACCTGCAGGATGTCATCCTCAGCGGGGAGGCCAGCGCCGGATTTATGTTTACCTCCCAGGTGGCCATGGCGCTTGATGCCAACCCCGAGCTGCAGGTCGTTTATCCCGAGGAGGGTCTGGGTTTCGGTATCGACTGCCTGACGGTGGCTGCCAATGCACCCCACCCGGAGAATGCCTTTGCCTTTTTAAACTTTTTGCTTGAGCCGCAAACGGCCGCGAGCGTTTCCAGCCAGATTTACTATCTCTGCCCGAATACAGCCGCCCAGGAGTTTTTGCCGGAAGCCTATAAGCAAAATGGAGCCTTTGCCACCCCTTCCGCAATGCTGGCAGAAGCCGAGTTTGTGGAGGATGTCGGCACCGAGCTGGCTGCTGAATATGAGAAAATCTGGACCGAGTTTAAGCAGCAGTAAAGGTTTTTTAGCAGGCCCCCAAAGTACAAAGATTGGAAATGCCGGCAGCAGAGGATGCTGTCGGCATTTTATACAAATTTTGTGAAATGTGCGGCGAAACTGAATTTTAACTGTTTTATTTGCCTTGAAAAGGTAGTAAAATAGGGAAGGATTCCACAGAGAAAGGGTAGACAGACGCCAGGAAGATGGTGGGCCCTATCCATATATGAGGAGGCAGGAGAGAATGCTGGACAAAGTAAACCTGAAAAAGACCATGATGGACCCGGAGTATAAGCAGCTGACCCGGGGACTGAAGCAGGAGCTGAATCTGCTTCAGCATGCCGTTAAGGAGCGGAAGCTGCCGGTGGTTGTGCTTTTCGAGGGCTGGGGCACTGCCGGGAAGGGAAGTATCATAGCTGATATCATCCTCAATCTGGATCCGCGCAATTTTAAAGTGCATTCTACCGTTGACCCAACACTGGAGGAGCGGCGCAAGCCCTTTTTGTGGCGGCACTGGATACGCATGCCACAAAGGGGCCTGATTTCCTTCTTCGACCGCAGCTGGTATCCCGAGGTATCGACTGCCCGGCTGGAGGAAAAGCTGGGGGAGAAGGAATACCTGCACCGGATTGAGAGTATAAAAACCTTTGAGCGGCAGCTGGCGGATGATGGAACGGTGGTCATCAAGTTTTTCCTGCATCTTTCTCAGAAGGAGCAGGCCCATCGGCTGCGGCGGCTGGAAGAGCAGAAGGATACGGCCTGGCGGGCGACTAGGCTTGACTGGAAGAGAAACGAACAGTATGAGCGCTATTATGCCGCCTTTGACGATATGCTTGCCCGCACCGATACCGACTGGGCACCCTGGCATATTGTCAGCGCTCACGACCAGAACAGCGCGCGGGCGGAAATTTATCGGACGCTGGTGGAAACACTGTGCGGCGCGGTAGAGGCCGATGATAAAAAGAAGCAGGAGCGGCCGGCCTCTCCGGCAGCTTCCGGTCCCTTTACGTTGGTTAAAATGCCGAAGCTGGAAGAGATTCAGCTGAATATGACAGTGGAAGAGCAGGAATATAAGCAGCTGCTCAAAAAGTTTCAGAAGAAGCTGGAGAAGCTGCATAATAGGCTCTATTTCCGGCGCGTTCCGGTGATTGCCGTCTATGAGGGATGGGATGCAGCTGGTAAGGGCGGCAATATCCGCCGAGTGGCCGCGGCGCTCGATCCGCGCGGCTATGAGGTGGTCCCCATTGCGGCTCCCAACCCCTTTGAGCTGGCGCATCATTATCTCTGGCGGTTCTGGCGGGAGGTGCCGAAGGATGGGCATATCGCCATTTTCGACCGCAGCTGGTATGGGCGGCTTATGGTAGAGCGCATCGAGGGCTTCTGCAGTGAGGATGACTGGCACCGCGCTTACCGGGAGATTAACGAATTTGAAAAGGAGCTCTACGATTGGGGAGCCATCGTCGTCAAATTCTGGCTGCAGATTGATAAGGATGAGCAGCTGCGCCGCTTTACCGACCGGCAGAATACGCCGGAGAAGCAGTGGAAGATTACCGATGAGGATTGGCGCAACCGCGAAAAGTGGGATCAGTATGAGGTGGCGGTGAACGAAATGCTGCAGAAGACCTCTACCGATTTCGCTCCCTGGACGATTATTGAATCGCAGGATAAGCGCTTTGCCCGCCTGAAGGCGCTCGAAACACTGGTCCGGGCGATTGAGGCCAGGTTATAAGAGCTTTGTACCTTTAGCGGGCGGCGCCGGCCGTTCATGCCGCCCTGCTGTGGCCGGCTTCATGAGAAAACACATACGCTTTTTAAGGGCACGGACATGTTATAAAAGGGAGTACTGAGAATGACCTTGCGTTTCTCAGTACTCCCTTTTATGTTTTTTATTCGGGAAAAGAGACCGCCCTTTCTTTTCCGCAGCGGCTATTCTTTATATCCCCCGATGACGCGCTCAATCCCCTGAATGTCCGGTCGACTGAAAATTTCCCGATACCCCGCTTTCGCCAGCATCTCCTTGATGGCTGCCGCCTGCCCGGCGCCCGCCTCGAAGAGCAGCAGCCCGCCAGGGAGAAGAAAATCGCAATACCGTCTGCTGATCGTTTCATAAAAGGCCAAGCCGTTATGCCCAGCCACCAGCGCCATTTTGGGCTCGTGCAGCACCTCCGGCTGCAGCATAGCATACTCCCCTTCGCTGATATAGGGCGGATTGCAGGTAATCAACGAATAGGAAGATTCCGGCGTGTAGGTGAGAGCATCTGCAGCGGTTATGCGCACCGGGGCCGCATGCAGATGTACATTCTCCTGCAGCACCTCCAGCGCGGCAGAGGAGAGCTCCAGCGCCTCCGCTAAAATATCCGCTCTTTCCAGCGAAAGGGTAATGGCTACGGCCCCTGTCCCGCTGCACAGGTCAAGAACGGCCCCTTTGCCCGTTTTGTCGATAGCCTGCAGTGCGCAGTCCACCAGGCATTCGGTATCCGAACGGGGGATGAGCACCCCCTCCCGTACAGCAAAACGGCGCCCGTAAAATTCCCAGAAGCCGAGCAGATATTGCAGCGGGTAGCGTTCGGCGCGGCGCGCAATCAGCTGCCAGTAAATCTGTGCCTGCTCTTCGTCCATCTCCCTGCGGCAAAAAAGCTCCATTTTAGAGGAAAGTCCCAGCGCGTGCATCATCAGCTCGCGCGCATCAAAAAGGGGAGAAGAGATGCCTGCCTCCTTTAAAAGGCGGGTCCCTTCCCGCATCAGCCGGTCAATAGATGGCATCGGTGCGGTCCTCGGGAATGACTGCCTTCATCGAAGCGATGGCTACCTCAATCTGGCTGGCATCCGGTTCTGAGGTAGTAAGCCGCTGCAGCCAGAGTCCGGGGGCAGAGATAGCGCGGGTAAAGGGGTTGTCATGCCGTCCGGCAAATTTGATAATCTCATAGGCGATGCCCACGACGACCGGCAGCAGCAGCAATTTCAGAAAAACGCGCAGAAACAGGCTATCCCAGGTGACCACCGAAAAGACCAGAATGGAGATGACCAGCACAATCAGCAGAAAGCTGGTGCCGCAGCGGGGGTGGAACCGTTGAAATTTTTGAACATTTTCTACCGTCAGCTCCTGCCCATGCTCATAGCAGAAAATGGTCTTGTGCTCTGCGCCGTGGTACTGAAAGACCCGGTGGATTTCCTGCATCCGGGATACCAGTGCGAGATAGAGGATAAAGATGATAATTTTGGTGACCCCTTCTACCGCTGTCAGCGCCAGCCGGGTATGGATAGCGCCGCCCAGCAGGTAGCCGATAGCGGCGGGAAGCAGCATAAAAAGCCCGACGGCCAGAACAACGCCCAGCACCATTACAATGCCGTTAAAGAAAGCGGTAAAATTTTTGCCCAGCTTTTCCCGCAGCTTTTTTTCAAATGCGGATTCCTCCTCATCCTCAAAGCCGGCGAGCTCAGCGGAGCGCATCAGCGTTTTGTAGCCGATAATCAGCATATTGATAAAATTAAAAATTCCCCGAACAAAAGGGGTGCGGCGGTACCATCTCTTGGGCTTCTGGCTTTCCCAGACTTCCAGTTCGATTTCCCCATCCGGCTTGCGCACGGCCATGGCGCATTTATCAATCGCCACGCTTGAGGAGTCGTTGCGCATCATGACCCCTTCAATCAGGGCCTGTCCGCCAATAGAGGTTTTAAAAGTAGTGTTTTTTTCTTTCAAAGCTGCTTATCTCCTTTTTTGGTATATCGGTAAAAAATGAAAAAATGAAGAGTCTATCACCTTTGAGCCGCCGAATGAGCCTCTCAGAGCTCTTCGACGGATGGCAGCGAGATGATAACGGTGGTTCCGGCCTGCTCCTTGCTCAGAATTTCCAGTGTTCCGCCGTGCTGACTGATGATTTCGTCCGCAACGGCGAGCCCGATTCCCGAGCCCCGGCGGGTGGAGTTGGCCTTATAGAATTTTGCCTTGATTTTAGGCAGATCCTCCGCCTTAATGCCGCAGCCGGTATCCTGAATGGAAATCATCACCTTGCTGGCCGCGCGGCCAACGCTGATGGTAATCGTATCGCCGGGATTGGAATATTTAATGGCATTGTCAATAATATTGACAAACACCTGCCGCAGTCGGTTGCGGTCGCCATAAACCATCGCCAGGTAGTCCGGCTCGTTATAGATGAGAGACATCTGCTCGCGCTTTATTCGCTCGGTGAACATCAGCACCGCATCACTGAGCTCGGCGATGATATCCAGGTTATCCTTCACGAGGTTAAAGCGCCCGCTCTGAATGCGGGAAAAGTCCAGCAGCTCCTCCACCATCTGAGAAAGCCGCTCGGTTTCGCCGATGATCACGTGCATTCCCTTCTGCAGCAGGGCCAGATCGGCCGTTTCGCCGGTGGAGAGTGTCTCTGCCCAGCCCTTGATCGCTGTCAGCGGGGTGCGCAGTTCATGGGAAACAGAGGAGATAAAGTCATTCTTCATCTTTTCCGACTGGCTGAGCTCCTCCGCCATGTCGTTAATCGTGTCGCACAGCTCGCCGATTTCATCGTCATTCTGTTTTTGGAGGCGAACGCCAAAGTCTCCCTGTGCAATCCGCCGGGCAGTTTCGCCCACCTTGCCGACCGGACGGACGATGGAATTGATAAAGTAGGAACTGGTGAGGATGACAAAAAGAAGAATGCACAGGCAGATGATAGTGATCAGCGCGATAAACAGCACAATCTGCTGATCGATTTTGTCGAGCGAAACGGCATACCGCAGCGCGGCGATTTCATCCGAGGAAACGGTGGAGAGAACGGTGATTGCCAGCACATTTTCACCGTTTAGATTATAACGAGTTTCGCTGGTGCGCTCCCCGGAAAGCATGGCCGCATCGAAATCCGGCATAAACATATCGATGGGCGGAGCAAATCCGCTGGAGGTAATCACGACCTCCCCATCCGGATTGATGGCCATCAGCTCCATTTTATCTTTATCTTCAAAATCCTCGACAAGGTTGCGTACTTCATTGGAATAATCAGCAGGGGAGTCGGTGGCGTAGGTCTCGAGCAGGGTTGTGTGAACGTTGGAGCGGGAGATAATCTCCGAGCGCACCGCACTATAGAAAAAAGAGCGAATGGCAATGGAGGCAACGATAATCACTGAAATCAAAACCAGCAGGATGGTCACGAAGCTGTTTAAAAGCCATCGCCGCGTTATCGTGTTTTTCTGCGCCACCGTTTATCCCTCCCCCTGTGCAGCTGCTCTCAGGCGTTCCACTTATAGCCGAATCCCCAAACGGTCAGCAGATACTGCGGTTCAGAGGGCTTATCTTCAATTTTCATACGCAGCCTGCGGATGTTGACATCCACAATTTTAACATCGCCGAAATAGCCCTCTCCCCAGACCTTGTTGAGAATTTCGCTGCGCTCGAGCGCCGTTCCGGGATTGCTCATAAAAAATTCCATAATCTGAAATTCAACCTGAGTCAGATCGATTTCCTTGCCGTTTTTGTGCAGGCTGCGGCTTTTCAGGTTGAGAACAAATGGGCCGGAGGAGAGCACCGAGCTTTCCTCCGCGCGCCCAGCAATCATCGTCACCCGGCGGTGGATGGCATCCACCCGCGCTACCAGCTCGGAAGGGCTGAAGGGCTTGGTGACATAGTCATCTGCCCCCATCATCAGTCCGCTGACCTTATCCATCTCCTGGCTTTTGGCCGAGAGGAGGATGATGCCTATCGAGCTGCTGCGCCGGCGGATTTCCTTGCAGACCTGAAAGCCGTCAATACCAGGCATCATAATATCCAGCAGAGCTACATCAAATTCCCCGTTTTGCTGCTCGAAAACACGCAGCGCCTCCTCGCCGTTTGGCACATCGGTCACGTCATATCCGGCGCGCTTGAGGTTGATAACCACAAACTCGCGGATAACGTCCTCATCCTCCACAACCAGTATCTTTTTCAATCTGTTCATCTCCATCCTTGTTCATAGCAGGAAAAACATCTCTTTAAGCTCTGCCTCTGTCGGCTGCAGGCCGTTCTCTTGCACCGGCGGGATATATCCATAAAAGCGGTAGAGGCCCCGGCTGGTCCCCAAAAGAATCTGGTTGCGCTCAAACCGGTCAAGCGTATCCCCGCGGGATACGCGGGTGATGCGCAGCAGCTCGTTTGAAAGATCGTTCAGGTTTTCCCGGTATTCGATAAACTGCCATTGGTTGGGATTTCCATCTGAAACGACCGTCAGCCGGTTCTCCCAGCGCGGGAGGATTTTGATAAAATAGCCGGCTTCTATGTTCACGCAGGCCTGAAAAACCGGCGTCAGCGCATCCTGCTGGAGAATGCTGAAGGTTGTCAGATACATGACATTCTCTTCCAGGTCGTTATAGGCTTCCTCATAGCCCAGAAGCGGCTGGCTGGAGGGAACCTCAATAATGCCGTCCCCATTTGAATCCATGCACACAATGGGCTCGTAGCGCCTTGTCAGGATGAAATTCTCCTCCTGCTGGGGGGAGGGATCTCCGCCTTCCCCATCATAGACCCGGGAGAGATCGATAAGCGGCGTAAGACGTCCGTCTTCGATTTCTATAATTTCGGTTGCATAGGAGGAGCGCTCCAGCATCACATCCAAAAAAATGGCCTGCCTGGAACCGGAAAGCCGGCCCAGGAGCATCTGCTCAATACTCTTTATATTCTGGCCCAGATCCAGTGTATCAGTTGTTTCAATTTCCCCGCTTTGCCCGGCGCTCACCAGCGTCATCATATTGCGCCGCAGAGAAAGGGTGACAATGTCCATCAGCCCATCCTGATCAAAATCGCGGATAATAAACTGCGAATAGCGCTCATCAAAGCGGGTGATAAGCCGGTTATCCTCAAAGGTATAGATAGCCATCAGCTTTTCCACCGAATTTTCCGGTCTCCAGCCAATAATGATGTTCTTATAATCCTTTGATTCCATGCTTTCAAAGGTGATATAATCCACATCTCCGCTGCCCTCGCCGGATATATCATAAATGGAACGCCATTCTCCGTTCTGGTAATCCAGAATATTAATGCGCACACCGCTGCCCTCTACCGACGGCTGATAGAAAACCAGCGCCTCCTGAACGGCGTCGCCGTCCACATCATAAAAAACATAGGCCGAACGATAGGAACCGGAAAGGGGATACTTCAGTTTGTAGTCCTCCGTTCCCAGAGCGCTGCTCAGTGCGCGGTTAACAGCCGCCTGCTCCTCGGTCAGCTTGGGGGCACGCATTAAATCGGCAGTCGTAGCAGCTGGAAAAGAGCAGCCGCTAAACAGGAGAAGGCCGGCCAGAAAAATGGCGGATATTTTTTTCATCGGTTGTTTGTGCCTCCTCCTTATAAGAATCAGGAACAAAGCCTGCACCATAGCGGATAAAAAGGAAAACGGCCATGCTGCAACTATTATATCTTATCCCAATAGCAGATAGATGTCAATTGAAAAAAGGAAAAGCAGGGCGGATGTTTTGAATGAAAAAATGCGATGCTGCCTGTCGGAAGCATCGCAAAAAATTCATAATATTTTCTTTCTTTTTTCTCCATAAAATGGTATGATAGCAAAGGGTCAGCGCTTTTTTCTGATGGGCTGATAATCTATCCGGCTTTCGGAATTTTGTATCAGATTGAGCAGCGAGGAGGCAAAAAGAGGATAGCGCTCGGCAATGAGCTCGGTTGTCAAAAAAAGCGGTTCGGTATCCTGAATAGGCTCCATTCCATCCGTTATGTTTCCGTCTGCAATGGCAGAGGCCCGTGCTTCGCACATCTGCATGGCGGCATCCGCATAGCGGGAGGCCAGCGCTTTTGGCAGCGAAAACATGGCCGGCTGGTTTTTAGCGTTTGCGGAATGAACCACCCGGAACATGCGGTAAACGGCAAGCATCAGGAAAGAGGAGACCTCCTGCAGCAGCTGCTTGTTGCGCGAGCGGGAAAGCAGGTCAAAAAGAATGTTCAGCGAATTGGCCAGAAGCTTTTTATTGAGTATCGCGAGAACCCCGCCGTTCCAGATATTTTCCTTTCCGGCACTGTCCGGCTCCGGAATATCCTGCACTGTGATCTGGGCGCCGGCCCGGTCGGGGGAGCGGCCGAGCAGATAGTCGCAGGATACTTCATAGTAATCGGCACAGCGCCTGAGA
Organism: Provencibacterium sp.; assembly: GCA_022792175.1. Classification (GTDB taxonomy): domain Bacteria; phylum Bacillota; class Clostridia; order Oscillospirales; family Ruminococcaceae; genus Harryflintia. Next base: position 190,987 of record JAAWAN010000020.1, on the reverse strand, counting down.
AAATCCAGCCCGCACTCACGAATGCCCTTTTCATAATGCGATAAAAGTGCCTGCGAAATGCCAAGATCCGCTGCCGCCCGTTTTTGAGAAATTCCCCGCTCTTTGCGGATCAGGGTCAGTACCCGTGGAAAATCGGTGTTCATGCGCGCTGTGCCTCCAAAATGATTCATTGATTTTGACAGGAGCAAAAAAATCCCCCGCTTTGGCGGGGCAGAAATTGTACTCTGCGTATATCCGATTATATTACAGAGCGGGCATTTTGTAAAGATCATTTTTGGAAATTTGTCGTAATCTGTTCATTGGAGGGAAATTTTTTGTTAACCTATCGGATACATCTTATCCGCCATGGAATGACCCAGGGAAATATGGAGGGCCGTTATATTGGACGGACAGATATCCCCTTGTGTGAAAGGGGCCGAAGCGAGCTGCGGGCGCTAAAGGAGCAGTTCGAATATCCCCAGGTGGATATGGTGGTATCCAGCCCGCTGCAGCGCTGCACCGAAACGGCGCAGATTCTCTATCCGGAGCGGTATATGGAAGGCTGGGAGGCCTTTATGGAATGCGATTTCGGCGAATGGGAAAATAAGAGCTATCAGCAGCTGCAGAATATTCCGGCCTTTGCGCAGTGGCTCTCCTCCGGAATGAAGCAGGCCCCGCCGGGAGGGGAGAGCCCGCAGCAGGTCCTTGCCCGGGCGGCAAACGGCATGGAGAAGCTTTTTGAGCGCATGATGAAAGAGCGGCTGCGTTCGGTCGCGCTGATTACCCACGGGGGGCTTATCTCCATGCTTTTATATGGCATGGGCCTCCCCAAGCGCCCGGTCGAGCAGTGCATGGTTGGAAATGGAAAGGGATATACTCTTTTAATGACCCCGCAGATGTGGATGCGCGACCATGCCTTTGAAATCTATGGCGTAGCGCCCTACGGGTTAAAGGAAAGGGATATCAACCAGCCGCTAAAGGAGGGCTTTCATGCTGGAAGATAGGCAGGCCGGGCTGCTTCACATCTATACCGGGGACGGGAAGGGGAAAACGACGGCGGCTATCGGATTGGCTGTCCGCATGTGCGGCGCGGGGCGAAGGGTGCTGTTTGCGCAGTTTTTAAAGGGCCGGCCGACTGCCGAGCTGGCCCCCATGCGCCAGCTGGGGATAGAAATTTGTCGGACCGACCCGGTCATCAAATTTATTGGGGCGATGGATGAACAGGAGCGTCTGCAGTGCAGGGAGAGCTGCCGGCAGGTGTTTTCCGCGGCCTGCAGCGCGCTGCAGAGCGGAAACTATGGCCTGGTCATTTTGGATGAGGTTTTGGATGCCGTTTCTGCCGGGATGCTGGAGGAAAAAGAGCTGCAGCAGGCGCTTTTTTCGCGCGCTGCCGAAACGGAGGCGGTTTTGACCGGCCGCAGCCCCAGTAAAGAGCTTTGCCAAATGGCGGATTATTTCAGCTTTATACAGGCACAAAAGCACCCCTATGAGAGGGGGATTGCCGCCCGCTATGGCGTGGAATTTTAGCGCAAAAAGAAATACCGGCAGAAGGCTGTTTAAAGGGGGAGGACATAAAAATGAAAATGCGCATCACCGTGCTGAAAGGGGACGGGATCGGCCCGGAAATTGTTGAGCAGGCGCTGAAAGTACTGCGGACGGTCTGCGAAGCGGGAAGTATCAGCTTGGAGCTGGACTATCAGCTTCTGGGGGGCGCGGCTATTGATAAAACAGGCATCCCGCTGCCGGAAGAAACGGTAAAAAGCTGCCAATCCTCCGATGCGGTGCTGCTTGGGGCAGTGGGCGGCCCCCGCTGGGATATGCTTACATCGGATATCCGGCCGGAGAAAGGGCTGCTGGGAATCAGGGCCGAGCTGGGGCTGTTTGCCAACCTTCGTCCGGCCCGTATCTTTCCGGCGCTGCAGGAGAGTTCTCCGTTGAAGCCCCGTATCATCGAGCGGGGAGTAGATCTGTTGGTTGTCCGGGAGCTGACGGGCGGCATCTATTTCGGCAGGCATGGCCGCGAATCGGCAGAGGGAGAGCTCTCCGGGTTCGATGAAATGCGCTACAGTGAGCACGAAATCGAACGGATTGCCCGGGTGGCCTTTGATTCCGCCTCCCGCCGCAGAAAGCGGGTCACCTGTGTGGACAAGGCGAATGTTCTCGAGTCCTCGCTGCTCTTCCGTCAAACAGTGGCGCGAGTTGCCGCCAGCGAATATCCCGATATCGATCTGCAGAATATGTATGTGGATAATGCCGCGATGCAGCTGGTGCAGAACCCTGCGAAGTTCGATGTTATTGTGACCGGGAACCTGTTTGGGGATATCCTTTCAGATGAGGCGGCAATGCTGACCGGTTCGATTGGCATGCTTCCCAGCGCCAGCCTTCGTTCCTCCGGTTTCGGACTTTATGAGCCGGTTCATGGCTCCGCGCCCGATATTGCCGGAAAAGGGATCGCCAATCCTCTGGCGACCATTCTTTCGGTCGCGCTGATGCTCCGGCACACCTTTGGCCTGGCCGCCTATGCGGGAGCGATTGAAGAAGCGGTTGAGCGCTCGCTGCAGGTGCTGCGCACGCCGGACCTGATGCCCCCAGAGGAGCACAGCCTGGCCGGATATATCGGTGAAGCATTCGGCGCCAGAAAAACCATTGAAAGAGCCAGCACGGCGCAGGTCGGCGATTATGTGGCGCAGACGCTTCGCTCTGCTCTGGCAGGCTAAAACGCACAGGAAATCTGCCGGGCAGCCGGCCTTACCATATCGTTTAGGAAGTGATTTTCATGAGCATTCGCTCAAAGGTAAAAAGCAATGCCCGCAGGGTATTAGGGCAGCACTACATCAAAGCGCTGATTATCGTATTAATTCTGATCTGCGTTGTCTTTCTTTTTTCCCTGCTGATGATGGTGGCCAACGTGTCCGCCTCCGCTTTCGGGTATCTGAAAATAATGGGGGACTGGAACTATCTGCTCTCCCCGGCCATTGTTTTGGTTACTCTTCTGCTGCAGCTTGTTCTTTTCTCGCCGCTGCTGATTGGCGCCTCCCGCTGGTTTTATCGCTTGGTGGGAAACGAGCCGGGGGATATTGTCGATCTGTTTGATTATTTTGCAGGCGCCAAAAATTATTTTGGCTCGGTCTGGCTGGAGATCAATCTTTTTGTGCGCCGGCTTTTCTATACTTTTCTTTTTACGATAATCCCGATTGCGCTGACAAGCGCCGGACTCGAGCTGTTTAACGGCTTTTGGTCCCCGGAACCGGTTCCGGCCGCCGTCGCTTCGGTAGTGGGCGGAATGCTGACGCTTGCTGGCAGCATTTTGTTGGCGTTGACCGGCATTTTTTCCTGGATTTTCTGCAAGCGTTATCTTCCTGCACGGTATATTTATGCAGAGGGCGGCTGCTCGGTGAGACGTGCCATTAAACAGTCGGTATACTGCATGAAGGGCCGAAAGGCGGAGCTTTTCTTATTTGACCTTTCTTATCTGGGCTGGTTTTTGAGCTGCATTCTGGTGATTCCCATCCTCTTCGTCGCTCCCTACTATCTAAGCGCGCAGGCGCTCTATGTGCGGGTTATTATGGAATACGGCCAGCGCACAGATACCAAAGATGTGCCTGAGCAGGAGCCCACCAGGGAGTTTACTGCTGAGCCTCCGGTTTCAGAACCGGATTCCAGCTGGAAAGAGCCGGAAGAGCTTTCTTTTGATAGGGAAGGGCCGCAGCAGTCCTATTCTGAACCTCCTGCTCCGGATGAACCGCAGGAACCCTGATATGCCGAGGCCACGCAGAATGCCGGAATTTTTCTCTTGCAATTCAGAAAGCTCTGTGTTATACTAAGCAAAATTTAACCAAAGAAATCGTTGAATGAGAAGAGTAAGGCTGCTTCGTGCTGCAGAGAGAAAACGGGTGGTGCAAGTTTTCGTGCGGGCAGTCTGAAAGTGGCTTATGAGTGCGGAAGGAAAAGCGATGAGTAGAATCCGCCGGCTTGGGAACCGTTATCCTCCCCTTAGAGCTGCGTCTTCCAGGAAGAAGACGAATTTAGGTGGTACCGCGGAATTTTATCCGTCCTAAACCCGCAGAAGGGCTTGGGGCGGATTTTTTTATTTCGTCTCGAAGAAAGCCGCCGGGGAAAACAGCTGAGGTCAGATATCCATCTACAAAGGAGCACAGCAGGCAGACCCCGGCATCCTTTCTATAGCGCATGGAAGAGCATTTGAAGTTTGTTCTTTAGGGGGAACAATGCTCAATCAGAAGATCTCTTCGCCTTTGAGAGAGATTTTCGAACGCTTGTTTTTTTGTTTATTGCGATGCATCGTAACGATAAGACCGGCCGCTTCCAAAAGCTGGCGGCTGCCGGCCAAAACCGCTTCTGGCCTGGCCAGCTGGGGCGGACTCATCTGGGGAGGAAAATAAAAATATGGAAGAGTTAAAAGAGCGTTATGATGGCCTGCAGGCGGAAAAACGGCTGCAGGAATACTGGGAGCAGAAAGGGATTTACGCCTATCGTCCCGATGCGGATAAGCCTGTCTATTCTATCGATACACCGCCGCCCACTGTCAGCGGCAGCTTGCATATCGGGCATATTTTTAGCTATGCGCAGGCAGAGATGATTGCCCGTTACCGCCGGATGCGGGGCTACAACGTCTTTTATCCGTTCGGCTTTGATGATAACGGGCTGCCCTCTGAAAGACTGGTAGAGAAGGAAACCGGAATCCGGGCGGTGGAGGTACCGCGCAGCCGCTTCTGCGAAAGCTGCGTGCAAACCACGCAAAAATATGAGCAGGAGTTTAAAGCGCTCTGGAAGGCAATGGGCTTTTCCTGCGACTGGAGCCTGCAGTATACGACTGTCAGCCAAAAGGCGCAGAAGATTTCACAGCGCGCCTTTATCGAGCTGGCAAAGGCGGGGCGCGCCTATATCCGCCAGTCCCCGGTGCTCTGGTGCACCGAGTGCCGTACCTCCATTGCGCAGGCGGAGCTGGAGAGTAAAGAGCTGCAGTCGCAGTTTTGTTACCTTCCCTTCAGGGCAGAAGGGGAGACGGTGGAGGTGGCCACCACCCGTCCCGAGCTGCTGTATGGCGTTGTCTGTGTCTTTGTCCATCCAGATGACCCGCGCTATCAAAAGCTTATTGGGAAGGATATTACCGTTCCGCTCTATGACTTTTCCGTGCCGGTTTTGGCAGACAGCCGGGTGGGCATGCAGAAAGGGACCGGCGCCGTCATGTGCGCCACCTTCGGCGACACCACCGATTTGGAATGGGTGCAGGAGCACCAGCTGCCCTGTAAAAAGGTCATCCTGCCGGATGGGCATATTGCCGGGGAGGTTCCTCATATCGGAGGACTGACGGTGCGCGCCGCGCGCAGCGAGATTATCCGTCTGCTCAGCGAGCGGGGCCTGCTGCAGAAAACCGAACGGCTGACCCATACGGTTTCGGTGCATGAGCGCTGCGGCACCGAGGTGGAAATTATTCCTTCCCGCCAATGGTATGTGGATGTGCTCAGCCAGAAGCAGGCGCTGCTCTCGGCAGGCGAACGGATTCACTGGTATCCCGCTTCCATGAAGGGACGTTACCGGGACTGGGTGGAAAATTTGAAATGGGACTGGTGCATCTCTCGCCAGCGCTATTTTGGCATTCCGTTTCCGGTGTGGTACTGCAGGGACTGCGGTAAGCCGCACTTTGCGCAGCCGGAGCAGCTGCCGGTTAATCCGCTGGAAACGCCATATACCGGCCGCTGCGAATGCGGCGCAGCTGAATTTATTCCGGAGCAGGCGGTTTTGGATACCTGGGCCACCTCCTCCTTAACGCCGCTCATCAATCAGGAAAGCGCCCGGGAGCGCGGAGAGAAGGAGGATTTTCTCCCAATGGGAATGCGCACCCAGGCGCATGAAATTATCCGCACCTGGGCCTTTTATACGATTGCACGCAGCCTGTTCCATGTTGGAGATATCCCCTGGAGGGATATCATGATCTGCGGCTTTGTTTTGGCTAAGCCGGGCGAAAAAATTTCCAAGTCGAAAGGAAATGCCGCTTTAACGCCGCAGGCGCTGCTGCAGACCTGTCCAGCAGACATGATCCGCTATTGGGCGGCCAGCGCACGGCTGGGAACAGACACCTTTTTTGACCGCCGGGAGATGGAGGATGCCTCCCGCCGCTTTATGGTCAAGCTTTGGAATGCCTCTCGCTTTTGCCTTAGGCATCTCGCGGATTTTGACCCAACCAGCTGTCCGGCGCTGCTGCCTGTCGACCGGTGGATGATAGAGCGGACCAGGCAGGCGGCCAGCCAGGCTGCTCGCTATCTGGATGCCTATGAAATAGGGCTGGCGCGCCATACGGTGGATGCCCTTTTCTGGGACGACCTGTGCGATAACTATATCGAGATTGTCAAGCAGCGGCTGTATCAGCCGGATATACATGGTGAAGAGGGACGGGCCGCCGCCCAGGCTGCGCTCTATTTTGCCCTTTTGAGTATATTAAAGCTCTATGCTCCCTTCGTGCCGCACATTACAGAAGAAATTTATCTCAAAGGCTTTCAGGAAAAGGAGGGGGCGACCTCCATCCATCTGCTGCAGTGGCCGCAGGAGCAGGAGCCGGATGCAGATATCCTGCTCTTTGGCGGAGAATTTAAGGCCGCGCTCGCCGGGATGCGCAAATATAAAACAGAGCATGGCCTTTCCATGCGTGATACGTTCGCATGCCTGACGGTGAAGGCGGTGCGCCGGCATGGCAGCCTGTTTGCAGAAAGCGAAAAGGATCTGAGGGCCTGTACTCATGCGGAAGAGATTCGTTATCAGTTCACCGATTGAGAGATAATCTGAAAGCCGCCCGCAGGGATGCACGGGAACCTTCGGTTCACAGCACTCCTGCGGACGGCTTTTTGATAAGACGTTCCAGGTTTCGTTTCATATTTTCAGACGAAGAGGACAGCTATTGCTCCAGATAGCGCATCAGCCAGATGTTGGCAATATTCAGCGCATTATACAGCCCGTTCTTTTCGGTTTTTTTTACGATTCTTTCCTTCGGCCCGTGGTTCGGGTCGGTGGATAGCAGCTGGACCGATACCTTGGAGGCCATCTGTATGCCATGAAACTCATTGGTGGATAGAACCTGTAGCAGGGTGACATATCTGTCCGCCATGCTTCCATAGTAAATGGTGTTTCCGCTGCGCACGAGAGGCTTTCCCTTGTACATCATCATCTGATTTTCTTTTGCCTGCGTCATTTCATCCGCTCCTCTCCTATATAGAATAATTTTTTACATATACTTGAATATTAATTATAGCATATTTTTAAAGACAGTACAACCCTACATCCGGGAATTTCAGAACAAAGTCTTTAAGAATGAAGGAAAGGATTTTCTATCTGCTTTCATACCGCTTTAAGACCTTCAGCTTTTATACATTGCTAGTACAGAAAAATCTTACTGTACAGCGGCCGTACATCATATAACAAGCTCACCTGAACCGCTCCTAAAGGAATCGTTATGCGGACATTCATCTATTTTCAAGGAAAAAATTTCGACCCGGATCGGGAGGAAAATCGCCCCGAGCCCCGCCGTATCCTGAGCGCCGGGGCAGCTGGTATGCTTTCGCTTGGCGGACTTTTCCTTAGCCTGTCACGATGGATCGTCTGAAAAGGGTCGGAGCTCCCCGGGATGAAGAGAGTATCTTCGCCTATAACACTATGGTGCTCCTGTCGGAGGAGATTCTTTTTCCCGCAGAGGCCCGAAGCAGAAAAGAGACTGGAAGACAGCAAATCTGCTTTCTTCCAGTCTCTTCAAGAACAATATTCTGCGCAGTGCAGCTCTTCTGCAGGCTGAATGCCTGTAAAGCAGTATACTTTACAGATCAGAGCATTCAGTCATCCAGATAAGATTTCACCAGCAGCTGAAGCAGCTCATCGCGGTCGATGCGGCGGATGAGGCTGCGCGCATTGTTGTAGGTGGTGATATAGGTGGGGTCCTCAGAAAGGATATAGCCTACAATCTGATTGATAGGGTTATAGCCCTTTTGCCGCAGAGCATCATAAACGGCGGTCAGAATTTCCTTCACCTGTTTTTCCTTGTCTTCATGAATGGTAAACGAAATGGTAGGTTCATGCATAGCTTTCACCTCTGCCTATTAGGATACAACAATTGTGCGCTGCTTTCAAGCGGTAAATGATGAAAAAAATATGCCTCTGCTTTGGAGCTTTATTACAATAAATTCCAGAAAAGCGGCTAAGCGCGCAGGGAAACGCCAATTTTATCCAGCGCCTTGAGCGCACGCTTTACGGCAGCATCGGCCTCCTCATCGGTGAGGGTATGGTCGCCGGCGCGCAGGGAAAGCGAGTAGGCAATGCTCTTTTTCCCGGAGGGAATCTGTGCACCTTGGTAGACATCAAACAGCCGGAGTCGTTCGAGCACCGGGCCAACGGAAGAGCGAATGGCCTTTTCCAGCTCCGCCGCAGGCATATTCTCCTCGCAGATGAGCGCCAGATCGCGCATTGAGGCAGGGAAGCGGGGAAGCGGCCGGCAGTCTTTAAGCGGCTGATGGTTCCGGTAGAGTACCTCTACCCGGATGCTCGCCGCATAGATGCGCGTACCCACGCCATAATTTTCCGCTACCTTCGGATGAATTTCGCCGAAGATGCCGCAGCTCTCGCCATTCACCGTCAGCTCGGCGCAGCGCCCGGGATGGAAGGTGGGATGGTCCGTTTTCTGAATGAACTCATAGCCGACAACATTCAGCTTCTCGAGCAGGGTGACGATAACGCCCTTAAGCTGGAAGAAATCATAGCCCTCCCGATATCCGCCCAAGGTAATCTGCTGATGCTCGAGCGGAAGCTCCCCTTCGCGGGTGGGGGTATACTCAGTTCCGATTTCATAGAGCAGCGCGGCTTCATTGCGGTTATTGTAGTTGCGCGCCACAATATCCAGCAGCGAGGGGAGGGCGGTGGTGCGCATGATGCTGGTATCCTCGCCGAGCGGATTCTGGATAACGAGTGAACGGCGCAGCTCGCTTTGCTGCGGCAACTCGATTTTATCATAATTCTTTGGGCTGATGAAGGTATAGGTGATAATTTCGCTTAACCCCTGTGCCAGCAGCGTTTGATGGATGCGCCGAGTAAACTTCTGCTCGCTGGTCAGGCTGCCCTGTGCGGAGCCTCTCAGGCTGGTGGTGGGGATGCGGTTGTAGCCATAAAAGCGGGCAATTTCCTCTGCTACATCCGCCCCGCATTCGATATCTGCACGCCAGGTGGGAACGGTGATCCGGCCTTCGAAAACAGAAAAGCCGATAGACTGCAGAATCTCAATCATTTCCTTTTCAGAGAGCTCAATACCCAGAAAACGGTTGATCCAGTCGGGAGTGAAAGGAAGGGTAGCAGCGGCACGTCCGGCGGGATTTGAATCAATCATGCCGCCGACCACTTCGCCGGCGCCCAGCAGCTCCACCAGCTCGCAGGCGCGCTGAATAGCCGGCAGGCAGGTGTTCGGGTCCAGGCCCTTTTCATAGCGCGACGAGCTTTCGGTGCGCATTCCCAGCGCTTTCGCTGTCAGGCGGACCGAGCCGCCGTCAAAACAGGCAGATTCAAAAACGATCGTCTGGGTATCCTCCATAATGCCGCTGTATTCTCCGCCCATAACACCGGCGACGGCAGTGGGTCTTTCGCAGTCAGCAATGACCAGCATGGAGGGGGAGAGGCGGCGCTCTATACCGTCCAGCGTGGTAATGGTTTCCCCTTCGCGGGCGTTGCGCACCACAATCTTTCCGCCCTTGACAAGGCTGTAGTCAAAGGCATGCATCGGCTGCCCATATTCCAGCATCACATAGTTGGTGATATCCACGATGTTGTTGATGGGGCGCACGCCGCAGGCGCGCAGCCGCTCGCGCATCCAGCGCGGGGAGGGGCCGATTTTGACATTTTTGACCACCCGGCCGATATACCGCAGGCAGAGATCGGTGTTCTGCACCTCCACATTGAGAAGGTCTTCCACCCTTCCGCTTTCCGAACGAACGAGAGGCTGCGGAATCATCAGCGATGCTTTGAAGGTGGCGGAGGCCTCTCTCGCAAGTCCGGTAATGCTCAGGCAGTCCGGCCGGTTGGAGGTAATTTCAAAATCGACGACCGTATCGTTTAAGCCGATGGCCGAACGAATATCCTGACCGATTTCGCAGTCCTCCTGCAGCAGGAAGATGCCATCCTCAATCGCATAGGGGAAGTCGTGAACGCTGACTCCCAGCTCGGAGAGAGAGCAAAGCATTCCGTTGGAAACCTCGCCGCGCAGCTTTCCCCTGCGGATAGAAACTCCGTGAGGCAGGGTAGAGCCATCGAGCGCGACCGGAACCAGGGCGCCGGGCACAACATTAGTCGCGCCGGTAACAATCTGAACCGGCTGTTCCTGCCCGACTTCCACCTGACAGATAACCAGCGAATCGGCGTTCGGATGTTTGACGACCGAGAGCACCCTGCCGACAACCACCTTGGAGATTTCCTCCCCTTCAGTGGAATACGACTCCACCTTTGAACCGGACATGGTCATTTTTTCACAGAAATCATGGATAGGTTCATCTATTTTTACATAATCAGAGAGCCATCTCATGGATAAAAGCATCGTAATCCCCCATTTCCCGCCGGCAAAGCTCCGGCAGATTTTTCGTTATTAAAAACAGCTTGTTTTTTGCACGGCCAGCATTAAAACTGTTCAAGGAAGCGGATATCGTTCTCATAAAACAGGCGCAGGTCCTTAATGTTGTAGCGGCGCATTACAATCCGTTCGAGCCCTATGCCGAATGCGAAGCCGCTGTATACCTCGGGGTCCAGTCCGACATTCTGCAGCACCTTGGGATGCACCATTCCGCAGCCGAGGATCTCAATCCAGCCCTCCTTTTTGCAGAGGCTGCACCCCTTGCCATGGCATTCGAAGCACATAATGTCCATTTCAGCGGAGGGCTCGGTGAAGGGGAAGTGGTGGGGACGGAAACGCACGACCGACTCGGAGCCATACAGCTGCTTGACGAAGGTTTCCAGCGTTCCCTTGAGGTCGGCCATGGTAACGCCCTTGTCCACGACCAGCCCTTCAATCTGATGGAAAACCGGGGAATGGGTGGCGTCTACCGCATCCGAACGGTAAACACGTCCGGGAGCGATAACGCGGATAGGCGGTTGCTGCTTCTCCATGACGCGAATTTGTACGGGAGAGGTCTGGGTGCGCAGCAGGATGTTTTCCGAGATATAAAAGGTATCCTGCGTATCGCGGGCGGGATGGTTTTTCGGCAGGTTCAGCGCTTCGAAGTTATAGTAATCGGTTTCCACCTCGGGGCCCTCCGCAACAGAGAAGCCCATACCCAGAAAGATATCCTGCACCTCACCCAGCACCTGGGAGAGCGGATGCTGATGACCGATCGGCTGCATACTGCCTGGGAGGGTTACATCGATTTTTTCCGCCAGCAGCCGTCGATCCAGCTCGGCTTTTTTAAGAGTGGCAATCCTTCCCTCAATTTCCTTTTCAATGTGCGCGCGAACCTCATTGGCCAGCTGCCCGATCTTGGGGCGCTCTTCAGCAGAGAGCGAGCCCATCTGCTTGAGAATGGCGGTGATTTCTCCCTTTTTTCCCAGAAAGCGGATGCGTATTTCATCAATTTCTTTGGGGCTGGCGGCCTGCTCGAGTGCTTTGTGCGCCAGCGAGCGTATATTTTCGATTGCGTTTTTCATCGGGTCTTCCTTCCTTTCAGCTGTTTTCCGGTAAATCAAAAACAGCTCTTTCGTCCTTTTCCTACAGGACGAAAGAGCTGCTGTCAGCCTGCCTTCCGCGGTACCACCCGCAATTCCATCCTTTTTTGAAGGATGGCGCTTTATCAGCTGTTAACGGTTGCTATCCGTTGCCGCTTACTGCCAGCTTTTCCTTTATGGAGAAGAACCGGGTTCAGACAACACCACTCGTGAGTGAACTTCAGGCAGCGGCCAAGCAGGCGGCTTTCAGCGCATCGCCGCTCCTCTCTGTTGGATGGGACAAACCGCCCTACTCTCTCAGTCAGCATGTTTAACACGATAAATTTGAAATTGGCATTTATTATAGCACAGGGAATATGATTCTGCAAGTCCTATTTTTAAATATCTTTCATTTTTTCTGGCAGGGTTAAGCTTCAAAGGCTGCTTTCTGAAAAGGTTCATTCACAAAAAAGAGATTGAACCTTTATAATTTGTATGATATACTGAGTGAAACACGAGAGGCCGCGCGGGCAAAAAATCTGCCAGTGGGAAGAATGACTCGGCCTCTCAAAGAAAGGAATGCTTCAAAGATGGCGGACACCTACATTGAATATCTGGTAAAAAAACGTTCCACTTCGAAGGATATTCTTCTGAAAATTCTGATTGTACTGGCTGCGGCCGTTATTGCGATCCTTCTTTTTCTTCTTTCTCCAATTTTGGGAATGTTTTCCATGTTTGGTTATCTGATAGCATTCGGAGCCATTTATGGTGCTTATCGGCTAATCAGTATGATGAACCTGGAATATGAATACCTGTTGACCAACGGGGACATGGATATTGACAAAATCATGAACCGGAATTCCCGCAAGCGCCTGCTTTCGGTGAAGTGTTCCTCCTTTGAGGCTCTGGGTCCCTACCGCGCGGCCGAGCATCAGAATAAGCAGTATCAGACCCGGATTATGGCCTGCTCCAGTCCGAGCGACCCGGATGTCTGGTATGCCAGCTTCAAGCACTCCAAGCACGGACATACGCTGCTGGTATTTAATACCAGCGAGCGGCTGCTTGAGGCAATCCGTCCGTTTATTTCCAAGCAGCTGGCCTTTCAGGTTTTCGTAAAGAAGGCGGCACAGTGATGCGCGTCGGAACGGATATTGAAGAGATCGATCGCATTCGCCGCTCCTCCCAAAACCCTCGTTTTCTAACGAGGGTTTTTTCAGCGGAGGAGATAGCGCTTTTTCGGGAGAGGAAAATGTCTGCCGCGACCATGGCCGGCAACTTCTGCGCAAAGGAGGCATTTGCCAAGGCACTGGGGACCGGCGTCCGCGGTTTTTCGCTTCCGGAGGTTTCGATTCTGCGGGATGAAAGGGGAGCGCCGTTTATCCGACTGTCCGGCCGCGCCAAGGAGCTTGCCGGGAAGATGCGCCTTCGCTTTAGCGTCAGCATCAGCCACTGCCCACATTATGCCACGGCTGTTGTCATTGCCTGTGAGGGGGGAGAAGATTGAGTATCTTACTGAACGAAGGGATGGTTTTTTCCCATATTCCGCCAAAGGCGGAGGACCTGCACAAATCCTCTGCCGGAAGACTGTATATCGTTGCGGGCTGCCGCTCCTTTATCGGTGCGCCGGTTTTAACCCTCTTAGGCGCCCTGCGCGCCGGCTGCGGTTATCTGACGCTGGCATCGACGCCCTTCGTCTGCCAAAGTGCCTCCTTTCACCTGCTGACGCCGACCTATGACCCGATGGCGGAAAACGAGGCGGGGCGCATCTCCTGCCGGGCGGCCCCGGATATTTTGAAGCGGGCAGCCGGCTACCATGCGCTGGTTATCGGCTGCGGACTGGGGCTGGATGAGGACACCCGCACACTGGTGCACACCGTTTTGCAGGGTTATGAAGAGCCGGTACTGCTCGATGCAGACGGCATAAACGCTCTGGGCGGCTGCATAGATATAGCCTGTGGAAAACGGGAGCGTATATTAACGCCGCATGAAGGGGAGATGGGCCGCTTGCTGGGAAAGCCGGCCGAATGGGTGCATGCGCACCGGACGAAGGCCGCCGCTGCCTGCGCAGAAAAAACGGGGGCGGTAACCGTTCTTAAAGGGCCGCATACGCTGATTGCTTCTCCCGCAGGAGAGATACTGGAAAATCCTTCCGGGAACAGTGGACTGGCCAAGGCGGGCAGCGGGGATCTGCTCAGTGGAATGATTGGCTCGCTGCTCGCGCAGGGAATTCCCGCACTTTGGGCGGCCGCCTGCGGGGTTTATCTGCATGGGGCGGCCGCCGACCTCTGTGCCTGGAAAATGAGCCGCTTTTGTATGCAGCCGGAGGATATATTATCTTTTCTGCCGGAAATCTTCCTGCGCAACGGACGGTAGAAGAAGCAAAAAGGTATAAGGTATTTTGAGATTTCCCGTTTTCTGAAATTTGTTTTCCCAAAAAGAAAACAGCATTCAAAAAATGGGGGAGTTTTTTTGAGAAAGAGCTTTCGAGGGCAATGGCTCGCGCTGCTTTTTGTTCTGTGCCTGGCAGGCTGTTCGCATGCACCCAAAAATCCGGAGAATTCCGTTATCCGGCTGCCGGACCCTTATATTACCGCTGTTCAGGTGGTGTACAGTAAAACTGCTTTACAGGGTAAGCTGGAGCGCTTTTCCAGCGGAGAAACCCGGCTGACGGTAGATTCCCCTGAAAATATTGCCGGTTTAACGCTGTGGCTGCAGGAAGGGGTGCTGCAGGCGGAATATACCGGCCTGTGCGTTTCGGTTAACAGTGCTGCCGCTCCTGCCTCATCGGTGCTGACCCTTTTGCAGGATGCACTCTGCAGGATAAACGGGGAGAAGATGACTCTCTCCCGTTCGCTGCAGCTGGAAAGCGAGCATGGGCGCCTGGAGGTGTTTTTAGAGGAGCAGAGCCTTCTGCCTCAAAAAATTTTGATGCCAGATCTCAGATTTGCTGCCGAACTGAGCGAGCCGGTCCCTCAGGCAGTCGGATAAACGCGGTAAATAAAAGCAGAGCCATTCGTTCGGGACAGCTTCCATAAGGGAGGCTGTCCCGTTTTTTGTAAGAAGAAAACCACTTGCCAGGCGGCGGCCGCCAGACGGCAGACAGATTTTAAGAATGAATCACACCTTGTATTTGTTCAAATACAGATTGCCTCTTTCTCCTGTAAGGGCGCGAAGGTCAGAACAGGCTGCTCTGGCCTTCGCAGCCTTTTGCTGTCAATTTTCCTTTGCTGATAATAGGATAGATTGGCAGGGCCTCTGCCTGCCATATGTATATCCGGCAGAAAATGCGGCCATGATAAAGTAGAAAGCAGGCGGCGGTTTTCTCTTTTCAGGGGAGTACGCCGCAGAATGTGAAAAAAATGGAAGGCGGAGCGTGATAGGCGTGACGGTCAAAAGAGGAGAAATCTACTATGCGGACCTCAGTCCGGTGGTTGGTTCCGAGCAGGGCGGCATTCGCCCTGTGCTGATTGTTCAAAATGATGTTGGCAATAAATTCAGCCCTACGGTGATTGCGGCAGCAATTACCTCCCAAAAGGATAAATCCAAGCTTCCTACGCATATCGAGCTGCCCTCGGAGAATTGCGGGCTTTCCCGCGACAGCGTAGTGCTGCTCGAGCAGGTGCGCACCATTGATAAAAAGCGGCTGAAGGAACGAATGGGCCGGCTGGATACCACTGCCATGCATGCGGTAGATGAGGCAATCGGCATCAGCCTGGGCCTGAGCCTTGATAATGGCGGACATGGCTGATACATAGGCTCATGCCCGTGTATAAAGACAGACAAATCCTTCTGCAGAGGAGCGCTCTGCAGAGGGATTTTGCTGTTTTTATACATATCTGTCTGCTAGAGCGGATAGTATAGGGGTAGGGTATATTCCGGGAAAAATGTTGACCCTGCTTTCCGGTTGGTGTAAAATAAGTCCATATTGTCCTTAAACGGTTTCCATATTTTATCGATCACTGCTGGGGAGGTAACCATGCGAAAGCTTCTTCCTTTTTTACTGGCCGCGCTGATGCTTTTTTCGGCCTGCTCGGCCGAACCGGCCGAGATCCCTTATGATACGGTCAGTAAAACCATCTGGCTGCAAACGCCGGAAAGCCGTCCCTCCGACTATCCTGAAGAGTATCCGGATGCTTTAGAGCAGCCGCCGCTGGAATCGGCATCCTCCCAGGAGGATGCCCCGGCGCAGGCGCCGACGGAAGTTTCTGAGCCGGAGGAGTCGCAGGCCTCAAAAGAGGAATCTTCCGCTTCGCAGGAGCAGCAGCCCGCTGCGGCAGAAATATCCGGCGAGGTGCGTGCCACCTGGCTCTCCTATCTGGAATGGCAGGAGCTCTTGACCGGAAGAAACGAAACAGAATTCCGCGTCAATATTGCGGAGGCCTTCGATCATATCAAAGACCTAGGGCTGAACACTGTCTTTGTGCAGGTGCGCCCGTTTGGCGATGCACTTTACTCCTCCCATTATTTTCCCTGGTCCTATGTGATAACCGGGACCGAAGGGCAGGATCCGGGTTTCGATCCTCTGCAGGTAATGGTGGAAGAGGCAAAGAGCCGAAAGCTGCGCATTGATGCCTGGATAAATCCCTACCGCATACGGACATCGGGGACAGACAAACCCTTAAGCAGCGAGAATCCTGCCGCACAGTGGGAAGAAGAGGGGACGGACGATGTCATCCGCTATGAGGGCGGGCTGTATCTCAACCCGGGCAGTGAGAAGGCCCGGCAGCTGATTGTGGACGGCGTCCGGGAGATTATTGAAAACTATGAGGTGGATGGCATACAGTTTGACGATTATTTTTATCCTACCCCTTTGCTGGACTTCGACCAGAAAAGCTATGAAAGCTACCGCGCGCAGGGCGGAGAGCTGAGCCAGCAGGCGTGGCGGCGGGAAAATGTCAACCTTCTGATCCGCGAGGTCTATGAGACGGTGAAACAGACAAACAGCCGCCTGCTGTTCGGCATTTCACCGCAGGGAAATAACGATATTAACTACAACGAGCAGTTCATCGATGTAGCGAAGTGGCTCTCCACTGAGGGCTATGTGGATTACATATGTCCCCAGATTTATTTTGGCATTCAAAATGAGACTGCCCCGTTTAAGAGCACGGTCGAAAGCTGGAACCGGATGATTAAGGTGGATACCATCCAGCTGTATGTCGGCCTGGCGCCCTATAAAATCGGGCAGGAGGACATATGGGCAGGCACGGGCAGCAGGGAATGGATAGAGAACACCGACCTGCTCGCAAAAATGGTTGCCTTTTCCCGGGAGCAGTCACATTATGGCGGCTTCGCGCTCTATCGCTACGCTTCGCTGTTTATGTCGAATGGGGAAGCGGCCGATGCGGTAGAGGAGGAGCTGAAAAATTTAAAGGATATTTTGTAGCTTCATGAAAGATTTCGCCGGGAGGGAGGGCAGGGTGCCGCTTGGAACGCTTTTTTCGCAATCTTCGGGTTTTTGGAACGGTAATGGGAGCTATTTTTGTCCTGATTGCGGTTCTGACCGGCGTCCTCTATCTTTTCCGGGAGCATTTTCCCTTTGCGCTCCCTGCGTTCTCTCCGGCCGTCTCCGGGGAAGAGAGACAGCCGGATGAATCGTCCTCAGAGAATGAAGAGAATAACGAAACAGAGGAGAAAGCACCTCTTAAAGCGCAGCAGGGGGAAAGCTCCTCTGAGGAGAAGGAAGGAGAAGAGGAGGGCTTTGAGCCTTCTGCGGAAAAGGAGCCTGCCCCCGAGGAGAAAGCCGCGCCGGCAGGGAGCAGGCCTAATCCTATGCACGCGGTATATCTGCAGCCGGGGGTGGACTATCCGATAAAAGGAGAGGAAGCGGCCATCCGCGCAGGAATAGAAGAGGCGCTCGAGGAAGCGCAGCGGCTGGGGATGAACACCATTATAGCCCGGCTTTATGGGGAAGAGGGAGCAGTCTATCAGACGAAGGAAGTATCGCCGGCAAACCGGGAGATAGATATTCTGGATCTGCTTAGCTCAAAAACACGGGCACGGGGGATGTATTTCTATGTTCTCTATGAGGCGGCTGCCTTTTCGGGAGAGGACGGCATACAGTTTCCCTCATCGTTGGACATGGCGCAGATTGATTTCGCATACCGCAACGCATGGGAGTTTTTCGGACGCTATTCGGTAGACGGGCTGCTCATTGACCGTTACGGCAACGAGCCGTCCGCCTCTTCTTATGCCCGCTATATTCATTCCGGGACAGGCGTCGGCTATCAAAACTATATGCGATCTTTCAGTGAATCCCTCTGTCTGACGGTGCTCGAGGCAGCCCGGCTGCAGAGCCCCGCCGTTCGGGCAGGGCTGATGGTGGATGGGGTATGGGAAAATGACTCGGTAAACCCGGAGGGCTCGCCCACTTCCCAAAGCGTTACCTCCTTGAGCTCTCAGAACATAGATACCCGCAAGCTGGCTCTGGAGGGCGGCTTTGACTTTATTGCCATGCGCACAAACGGCTCTACCGACAGCGCAGAGGAACCTTTCCGGCAGACGGCGGCCTGGTGGGATGCACAGGCCCGGCAGGCAGGAGTTCCCCTCTACATACTGCACCCCTCAGATAAAATCTGCACCGATGCGCCGGGCTATCAGTCCCCGGATGAGCTGGTGCAGCAGATCATCTATGCGCGTGAATGCGCGCAGTATGAGGGGAGTCTCTTTAACAACCTCTCCCGGCTCAGGGAAAATCCCCAGTCAAGCACCGACCTTCTGGTAGCGCTTTTTGAAAACCGGGTCAATGTTAGCCATGTGCTGACCGAACTGGCGGTCAGCACACCGGAAGAGACTACCTTTTCTACCTTCGAGCCGCTGATGGTTTTCCGCGGCGCCTCCGACCCCAATTTTGCTGTCACCTTAAACGGACAGGCCCTGGACACCGATGCGGATGGGTATTTTACTACCAACGAGCAGCTGCAGCCGGGGGAAAATGTTTTTACCTTTACACATAAGGGAAAGTCTCTCGTTTACCGGATTACCCGGAATGTGCAGATTATACAGGAGGTTTCTCCGACCGGCTCTGTGGAGGCGGATGGCGGCATGCGCCTGCAGGTTTCCGCACTGGCCCATAATGATGCGGCGGTATCTGCCACACTGGGCGGCATGACAATATCCCTCACGCGCGAGGCTGAAAACGACGATGATACCGACCACAGCAGCTCCTACTCCAAATTCACCGGGGAGTTTACCCTACCGGCCGCCTCTGCCTCCCAGCAAAGCCTGGGTGCTGTCACCGTTTATGGAGAGTGGCAGGGGATCTCCGACAGTATGCAGGGAGCACAGGTCACCATTAAAAAGGTGGTTGCGGCTGGAGATGGGGATCTTATTATCGTCACCGCCGATTCTGCCAAAACCTTTCCAGTAGATGTGCTCAACAACGAGTCGAATCCGGCCTTTTTCCCGCTGCCCCGGGGGACAAAGGACTATGCAATTGGCGATGTGCTCAGCTTTACCAACAGCTCCGGCTCTTACCGGTATTACCAGCTGCAGTCGGGGGTGCGGGTTTATGCGGAGGATGTCAGCAAAGCCGAAGGAGATCTGGCTGCCGGAAACGCCATTCGGGGAATGAAAATCAGCAGCGATACCGGCTATACCTACGTCCGTTTGGCTACCGACCAGCCGGTCCCTTATCTGGTCACCTACCGCAGCGACGGCATTACCTTCGATTTTCAGTATACATCCTCTACCCCCTCCTCGCTGCAGGTGCCGGATAATCCGGTCATCCGCTCAGCCGACTGGTCCGGCAGCCGGCTGACCCTCTCTTTTACAAAGCCGGGTTCTTTTCTCGGCTATTATGCCTACTATGAGGGGGATACACTGGTTCTGCGCCTGACCAATCCACCCACTAAGCTTGGGAACGTGCGGGTAGCTATCGACCCGGGACATGGCGGAAAGGATCGGGGAGCCTCCGGCTATTATCCGGAAATGGATGAAAAGGATGTCAACCTGGCCATTGCTCAAAAAACGGCAGATGCACTGGAAGCGCTCGGCATGAAGGTAAAGCTGATCCAGACCGATCCCTATCTGACGCTGACACAGCGCATTGAGCAGGCGCGCTCCTTTGATGCAGATATCTTTCTGAGCATCCATTCCAACAGCTCGGTTGATGCTGCCGCCCGAGGAACAGAGGCCTACTATTTCTATCCCAACGGGCAGCTGCTGGCCAGCGAAATTTCCCGGCGGGTGGCTGGTGCGCTGGATACGGTGAACCGCGGGGGCAAGGCGGGACGGTATATAGTGACCACCGACAGCCGGTTTGCCTCTGTATTGATCGAAAGCGGCTTTATCAGCAATAAAAACGAATATAAGCAGCTGACCAGCTCCTCCGTTCAGCAGCAGATAGCGGACGGGATTGCAGAGGGGGTGCGCGCTTATATCGGCGCCATCTCCACCGGCATTGCCGGCGGACAGGGGGAGGAAATCGGCGACGACTGGGAGGAGTCTGACAGGGATTCTGAAGAGCAGTCCGGGCAGCAGTCAGCGCTTGTACTAAAGGAAACCAATCTCTCGCTGTCGGTTGGCGAAGGCTACCAGTTGGCGGCACAGGCTTTCGGAGAGGTGCAGGAAGAGGAAATACTCTGGGAATCAGAGGATGAAAAAGTGGTCACTATCGATTCCAGCGGCTATATGGAAGCGGTGGGAGAGGGCAGCTGCACCGTTACTGCCTCTGTTTTGGATGGAAAATATAAGGCTGCATGCGAAGTGGAGGTAACTGCCGATGAAGGGGAGGAGGAGAAGCTTTCCTTTTCTCAGTCTGTATTCACTCTGCAGGCAGGGGAAGGATTTCAGCTGACTCCGGAGACCGGGCCGGATAGAGATAAACTTCAATACCGCTCGAGCGATGAAGCTGTCGTCACCATAGATGCCGATGGCTGGGTGGATGCAGTGGGAGAAGGGGAGGCCACAATTGAAGTCTGGGCGGATAAAGAGGAAGAAAAGCAGCAGCTGAGCGTTACCGTTTCTCCGGTATCGTAGCCTTTTTCTCCTTTGAAGGAGGAAAAGGCCGCATGTTTACAGCTTAACATTCCTCTGTTTACATTTTGTTAATCAAAAAAGAGAGGGTATGTTGTAAAATAAAATTAATGCATATTTAGGCATTTTTTGCGGCTGCAGGCTGAAAAAACGCTCTGGAAATAGATAAAAAGCAAAGGAAAAGGAAAGGGGCCGGCGTTTGTTTGGATATATTCAGCCCTTTAAGCCGATGCTGCGCATCTGCGAATATGATACCTATAAGGCTGTTTACTGCGGCCTGTGCAAACAGCTTTCCCGTTCCTATGGGCCTTTTGCCCGGCTGACACTGAGCTACGACTTTACCTTTCTGGCTCTGTTGCAGATGGCGATCGGCGAAGTGCCGCCGGTATTTAAAAGGCAAAACTGTCTTTATAATCCGTTAAAAAAGCGTCCCTGCTGTTTGGACTGCCAAAGCCTGCATTTCAGTGCTTCTGCTGCCATGCTGCTTTTATACTATAAGCTGCTGGATAATATTGCGGATGAGCGCTATCCGCAAAAGGCGGGATATCTTTTAGCGCTTCCCTTTGTGCGGCGCGCATGGAAAAAGGCGCGCGCACAGCTGCCGAAGATGGATGAAGAAATTGGCAGGCAGATGAAAAAACAGGCATCTCTTGAGCAAAATAACTGTAGCAGCAGCGATGCGGCCAGTGAACCCATTGCAGTCTGTCTGTCGGTTCTGTTCCGGGAACTTTCGAACGAAGAGGGCCAGCGCAGGGTTCTGGAGCGGCTTGGCTACCTGATGGGACGCTGGATTTATCTGGCTGATGCACTGGATGACCTCCAAGAAGACCGGATAAAGGGGCGGTATAATCCTTTTATTTCGGGGATGAAAAATGGGCGGGATATGATTGGCTTAAAGGAGCAGGCCATTTTTTCCCTGAATTTAACGGCAGGGGAGATTGCCAAAACCTTCGAACTGCTCACTCTGAACCGTTATCAGGATATTCTTTCCAACATCATCTATCTGGGACTGAAAGCTTCTGTCAGCCGGATACTGGCTGAGGATGGGAAAAAGGCAAATGAGAGGGTAAAGGAGATACATGCATGACCGATCCCTATAAGGTTTTAGGCGTTGCTTCCAGCGCAACCGATGAAGAGGTAAAAAGCGCCTATCGAGAGCTTGCGCGCAAATATCATCCTGATAATTACCAGAACAACCCGCTTGCAGACCTTGCGAGCGAGAAGATGAAGGAAATTAACGAAGCCTATGATCAGGTGATGCGGATGCGCCGCTCCGGTTCTTCCGCTTCCTCCTCCGGCTATGGGCAGAAAAGCAGTTATGGCGGCTCTTACGCAGGCGCCTCCAGCCAGTATGCGGATATCCGCCGGATGATTAATCAAAACCGGCTTTCCGAGGCGGAGGAGCTGATAAACGGTGTACCAGCCGGCAGCCGGGATGCGGAATGGTATTTTTTGAAGGGCAGCATCTTCTATACGCGCGGTTGGCTGGATGAAGCCTATAATCATTTTGCGCAGGCCTGCAGGATGAATCCGGTCAATCAGGAGTACCGGGCTGCCTATAATCAGCTGATGTGGCAACGCCAGACGGGAAATCCGGGCATGGGCGGCGGGCAGGCGCCTTATCGTCAGCCTGTGCAGATGGGGGGCTGCAGCGCATGCGATATGTGTTCCGGCCTGATATGTGCCGACTGCTGTTGCGAATGTTTCGGCGGCGACCTTATCAGCTGCTGCTAAAGGACAGAGAGCGCTCAGGGCAGAGAGGAAGTAGGGAAGTGGGGAGTTGAAGAAAAGCACACAGGTTGCGCTGGGAGGCGTTTGCGCTTCTCTCTGTCTGTTTTTGATTTTTTTGACCTGCATGTTCCCGTTTACGCAGTTTGCTTTTCCCGCGCTTGCGGGCATCGTTTTGATTGCAGTGATTATTGAAAACGGTATATCCACCGCGGTTCTGGTTTATGCGGCAGTCGCGATTCTTTCGCTGATCGTCGTCCCGGTCAAGGAAGCGGCGCTGATGTTTGTCGGCTTTTTTGGATATTACCCGATTATCAAGGTGAAGCTGGAGAAACTCTCTTTTCGCGTGCTCGAGTATCTCTGCAAATTTACCCTTTTTAATGTGGCTGTAATCGGCAGCTATCTGGTGCTTATCTATGTTCTGGGAATAGATGATGTTTTAGAGCAGTCAGGTGCCTTTGGCCAGTATTCCATTCTGGTGCTGCTGGTGATGGGAAATATCATGTTTTTTATCTATGATATCGCCGTTACCAATATTACCTATGTTTATCTTAACTGGTTCCGTCCGCGGATTATGCGAAAGATGAAATAAAAAATCCGTTTCTGTATAGGTCATACCCATTTGGCTACAAGCGGATAAGCCCCCATCCTGTTTTGAATCGGATGGGGGCTTTTTTGGATATGACAGGCAGGTACTGCCCGGATAAAACGGATAACCGCAAAACGCTTACTGCGCCCCGCGGCAGCGGGCAAGCCGGTGGCTATCCCAGAAGGACGACCGGAAGCAGCAGCGGCAGGGGATGGCTGGCCGATGAAAGATAGATTACCAGCTTGTTGGTAGGTTCCACCCTTTCTCCTGCCGTAAGCTCCATCTCCCAGGTGGCACAGCCGCTTGTATTGGCCGTTTTATGGGTCAGGTAGACGGTGCGGGGATAGGCAGCGCTCCAACCCTCCGGCAGATAAACACTGAAATCAACATGGCGGGGATCGGCGAGCAGATTGCGCAGCCGAACCCGGAGTTTAAAGGAATCGCCAGGCCTGATAACCGGCTCGGTAAAGTATTCGACCGTGGCCCGCGTATGGGGAGAGGCAATATCAAAGGAATAGGGAGAGCGTTCCATAAACCATTTGCATTCCTCGCGCGCAACATCCAGAGCGGCCTGCGGGTCATAAACCGTCTCACCGTCGGTATACTCCATATGGATATGATGAGCGTTCAGAACGCAGGGAATCATCCGGCAGACGCGTTCGGTCAAATCGGTGCAGCTTCTAGGCAAACGGCCGTAAGAGGCATCGGCTGCCACCATGATGATGCGGTCGCCGATATATTCTTTCCAATCCTGGGGGATAGCAGCTGTTCCTCCCAGAATGCCCAGCAGCGCGCCGCATGTGGCGCCGGTGCAGTCGGTATCATCCCCGCAGTCAATGGCATAGATAAGCGATTTTTTGAAATCCCCTTCACCATACAGAAGTCCCAGGACCACAAAGCCCAGGTTGCCGGGTGCCTGGAACCAGCCAAGGTCTTTGCTCTCCTCAACCACCTTTTCGCGCACCTCGCGCCAAGGGGTGCCTTTCTCATATTCGGAAATTACCAGGCGAACGCTACAAGCAACCCGGCAATCCTCCGGAATAAAGCGGAGGGCCTTTTCAATAACTGTGCGGACATCCGTCTCGAAAAAGGCCAGGCTTTCCATCGCCGCCGTAAACATCTCGGCATAGGTGCCCTCCGAGAGGCCATGATCAATGCAGGCATCCATCATCGCATATTTCATGGCGACATAGGGGAATCCGGGCGCCATACAGGCCCAGATTTCCGAACGGATCCATGCGCCGTTGGAATTTTTCCAGGACTCGTTGCAGAATTCCCCGGAGAGCGGGGGCAGCAATCCCATTTTCAGATTGCTTTTGCCGATACCATATTCATTCCAGTGCGGCGGGATATAGCTGACCCAATAGTCGCTCAGAAGATTGGCCGACAGCTGATGGGGCCCTTCCTGCTCCATAGCAGTCAGCCATACCAGCTGAAGGTCCAGATCATCGTTGGGCAGCGGTTCTCCCTTGGGAGAAGAAAAGCCGGAAATATCCTGTACCTCCCGCTTTCCTTCATAGGGCGTTCCCATCGTTCCGCCAATGTTCTTTCCAATCCAGCAGGCATGAATCTTATCCCGAATCTGTTCTCTGTTCAGCCTGATTTCCATCTCATCATCCCTTTCTTTAAAAATGGCGCCTTTCCGGCAGGCTTTCTCTAAAACGGATTTTTTATAAAGCCATGTTTCAAGGCCGGTTTCCTTCATTTTAGCAGAGGGAAGAAAGGAATAAAAGATAGGTTTTTGATGAAAAAAAGTATTGTTTTTTGCTGCAGCTGCATTCTTTGGGCCCGTTTTGTTTAAAGGGAAAATTGCACCGAAATCTATTTTTATAGCTGCTTTCTGCTTTTTCGGTATTGGAGAGGAGTCTGTCCGGTCTGCTGAAGAAAATGACGAAAGAACTTCGTCCGGTCGCTGCAGCCGACATCGGAAATAATCGTTCCAACTGGTTTGTCGGTGGATTCCAGCAGAAAGCAGGCCCGCTCAATGCGGGCGGCATCCAGATAGCGGGTCAGTGTCATACCGGTATACTGCTTAAAGGAGCGGCTGAAATGAGAGGGGCTGTAGTGGCGCTGGGCTGCCAGCTCCTCGAGGGTCAGCCGTTCGGCGCAGTTGTTTTTAATATAGGCCAGCAGCTCGCTGTCAATCCCTTTACCGCTTCGCATGGGAAGGGACATCTTTCGAAACAGGCGGATGAGCAGAAGGTTGAGACTGCAGCGAAGCGCCAGCTGGCTGCCGGGAAGAAGTTTCTGTGCATCCTGCTCCATGGAAAGAATCAGCATTTCCACCTGATTGCGTTCCTCGCCGGAAAAGTGCACCACACAGTTTTCCTTCGCGACAATCGTTTGAAAGTCCTTAAAATCATTAAGCGCCAGCAGAGCAAAAGCATTTTCCGGCTGAACCAGGTTCTGATGGATAAACTCCGGCTTCATCAGAATATTGATGTATTCTACGCTGCCTTCCGAAAAAAAGCTGTGCGTGCAGTGGTAGTTGACCATCAGCATGCTACCGCGGCTGACCGGATAGGCGGTATCGTTAATAATATGCACACATCTTCCGCGAAGCAAATAGATTATTTCCACAAAATCATGCGTATGGGTTTCACAACCACTTGCAGAAACATCGTGCGTGATGCCTACCAGCCCATCCATAAAATATTTATGTCCGCTGAGAGTGACTGCCATTTTTCCTTCCCGCCTTTCATAGGGATTCCAGAAACGGGAGCAGCTCCTGCAGGCTATTCAGGATAGCGCAGCAGGGGAAGGGGGAGAAGGCCTCCTGCGGAGTAACGCCAGTGGTTACAGCCACGAAGGGGAGGGCGGCTCTTTGTGCCGTCTTGGCATCCACCAGGCTGTCACCGATATAGAGAAGCTGCTGAGGCTGCAGCTTCCATTCGCTCTGGACGCGCAGTAGCCCTTCCGGATCCGGTTTTTCGGCCGAGACATCATCGCCGCCGAGTACCGTTTCAAAATATGGACGGAGATGATGCAACTGCAGAATTTTTTCGATCTGCAGGCGCTGCTTGGAGGTTACAATGCCCAGCAGGTAACCTTCTTCGACCAGTTGTTTCAGCAGTTCAGCAGCCCCGGGATAAAAAGAAGCGTTGGGCGCCATTACCTCCTGTGCTTTTTCTCTGAAATAGAGATGATAGGCCTGTGCATGCTCGGGGGAGGGATCGCCTGTTAAAGCCCGGTAGGTCTCTTTGAGGGACATGCCGATCGTCTTTTGAATCTGTTCGGCAGAAAATGGCGGCCAGCCCAGGCGGGAGAGCGCCTCATTCGCACAAATAAGGATGCCCTTTGTTGAATCGCCGAGGGTATAATCATAATCAAAAGCAATTCCTGTTGGTTTCATATCTGCTCCTTTCTGCTTTCAGAAGCTGGAACGCATCCTGCAATTATTAAATCGGTATTTTAGCACACCATATTTAAAAAAGCAAGCTTTTCAATTCTGAAAAACAGCTACCTGAAATCTGCTGCAGAAAGAGCCAAAGGTTTCTGCAGATTCCGAAACATTTGTTTCGGAATCTGCCTTATGACATAACCTTATGACATAAATAGCAGCGGCTGATTTCTGACCGCTCATTTTAAGATTGGCATGGCTCATATAGTCAAAGCTGCAAATGCGGCCTTGGTTTGGATTTTTAAGGATGACAGTATCGAATTTTGCTTATCTGCCTTAAAAACGATTTAATATTTAAAAGCTTAAGCTGCGCGCCGGAATTGATGTTGCATTCTAGGAAAGGCTGCTATGCAGAAAGGAAAATTTGTGGTAAAATAAGGGATGAAAGAGCAGGGAGAAGGAATACTACAGAATTTCGCTAAATAAAAATTTAGCGAAATTTAGGGGGGATGAATTACGGCATACATACAGAGCGATTTTTCAGACTGCCCGCAGACGCTGCAGGACTTTCTACATTATATGTTGACCATCCGCGGACGGTCTGCACGAACGGTAGAAGCCTATCATGTTGATTTGCGGCTGTATCTGCGTTATCTAAAATACCACAAGGTATGCCATGCGCACTCAGATATTCCGCTGGAGGAACAGCCGATCACCGACCTGCCAGATGAAGTGATCTGTTCGGTGACTCTCTCAGATATTTATGCTTTTTTGAACTATACGCTCTCTGAACGCGGCAACATTGCCAGCGTACGGGCTCGCAAGGTTTCGGCGCTGCGTTCCTTTTATAAATATCTGGTATCCAAAACGCAGCTTCTGGAGGAAAATCCGCTCGAGCTGTTGGAAATGCCGAGCATTAAACGCGCTGTTCCGCGCTTTCTCTCACTGGATGAGAGCCTGGAACTGCTGCGAAATCTGCCGCAGGGTAAAAATTATGAGCGGGATTACTGTATTTTAACCCTCTTTTTAAACTGCGGAATGCGCCTTTCTGAGCTGTGCGGTATCAATCTGCAGGATATCCGCGAAAATACGCTGCGCCTTTTGGGTAAAGGAAATAAGGAGCGCATTGTTTATCTGAACGATGCCTGTCTGTCTGCCATTGAGCGCTATAAAAAGGTTCGCAAGCCCTCCGCTAAGGACCCCAACGCCCTTTTTGTTTCCGGGCAGGGGCAGCGGCTTTCCCCTCGCCGTGTGGAGCAGATTGTAGAAAGCGGGCTTTCCAGCTCCAATCTGGACGGCCGGGGCTATTCGCCGCACAAGCTCCGGCATACGGCGGCCACACTGATGTATCAGCACGGCGGCGTAGATATCCGGGTACTCAAGGAAATTTTAGGACATGCCAATCTTTCTACAACAGAAATTTATACCCATGTTTCAGATAAGCAGCTGGAACGCGCTTCATCACTTTCTCCGTTGGCGAATGAGGTTGAAAGAAGCCAAAAGGAAACGGTACACGATAATCTGGAAAAAATTGCTGAAAAGAAAAACAGGAAAGCGGGTGCTGACTCATGACTAGCCTGCAGGAAAAAGCAGAAAAAATCGTTCAGCTTCTGGAAGAAGCTTATCCCACCGCCTATTGTTCATTGGAGCATAATCAGGAAAAGCCGCATGAGTTGCTGATGTCTACCCGCTTATCCGCGCAGTGTACCGATGCGCGGGTAAACATTGTTACCAAGGAGCTGTTTAGCCGCTACCCTTCTATCGATGCTTTTGCAGAAGCAGACCTCAATGAGCTGGAAGAGCTGGTGCGTCCCTGCGGCTTTTATAAGATGAAGGCGCGCGACTTAAAAAACATGGCCATTATGCTGCGCGATGTTTACCACTATCAGCTGCCGGATACCATTGAAGAGCTGACCCGGCTGCCGGGTGTAGGGCGAAAAACGGCCAACCTTATTGTCGGTGATATTTTTGGAAAGCCTTCGGTAGTTTGCGATACCCACTGCATCCGCATTACCAACCTGTTGGGGCTTTCGAAGGGCAAGGACCCACTGAAGGTAGAAATGCAGCTGCGAGAGATTCTGCCTCTCGATCGCTCAGGGGCATTCTGCCATCGGCTGGTCATCCATGGGCGCGCCGTCTGCATTGCCAACCGCCCCCGTTGCGCCGAATGCGTTCTCAAAGATTACTGCGATCACTGGCAGGCGCTGCAGGCCGCTTCTGACAGCGTCGAATAACAGGTTATGGGAGGGCCGGATGGACAGATGGAGAAAACGGGTTTAAATATTCGGGTGGCTGATTCCCGGGATGCGCCAGAGCTGCTGAAAATTTATGCACCCTATGTGAAGCAAACGGCAATTACCTTTGAATATAAGATCCCTTCCCTGCAGGAATTTGCGGACAGGATAGAGAAAACGCTGAAAAGCTACCCCTATCTGACGGCCGAGCTGGATGGGGAGATTGTGGGCTATGCCTATGCCGGATCCTTTCATGAGCGGGCAGCTTACCGCTGGGCGGTAGAGACCAGCCTCTATATTGCTGGGGAGCACAAGCGAAGGGGAATTGGAAGGGCGCTTTATCTGAAGCTGGAAGAAATACTGGCTTTTCAACATATTGTTAACCTCAATGCCTGCATTGCCTGTCCGCAGCAGGTGGATCCTTATCTCACCCGGGACAGCATAGACTTTCACCGGCAGATGGGCTTTCGCTTGGTGGGGGAATTTCATCAGTGCGGCTATAAATTCGGACGCTGGTACAATATGGTTTGGATGGAAAAGCAGATAGGTGCCCACCTGGCGCAGCCGCCGCCCGTGCGCCCGTTTGAGGAGATTAAGGACCGTTTCCTGTAAGTTTTTTATTTGTCTCCTTTTTGCCCATAGCCTTGTTTTTTCAAGAAAATAAAGAGAGTGCAACGAAAGAGACGGTTTCGCTGCACTCTCTTTATTTTACTATATTTTACCAGTCGTTTTTTGAGCTACTTTCATCGCGAAGCACTTTGCGCGCTTTGGGGCGGCTTTCCTCCGAGCTGGAGGATGAGCTCTCAGAAGAATCCCCAGAGGCCTCTGAGGAAGCAGCTTCGGTATTTTTAGTAAATATCAGAATTTCATCATTTTTGGAGACCATGCTGTCCGCTGCCGGAGAAGTATAAGCCACCAGGCCATCTGCATAGCTGTCATTGATAACATAGATAACCTGATACTGAAGCTCCATCCCTTCCAGCGTTTGAATGGCCAGCTCTACCGTGCTTCCTGCAAGATTGGGCAGCCTGGTCGTTTCGGGCCCCTTGCTGACATAGAGAATAACCGTGCCGCGGTTGGACATGCGTGTTCCCTCCTTTGGCGATTGATCGAATATCTCGCCTGCAGTGGGATGTTCATCGTTATATTGATAGACAACGGAAAGATCAAAGCTGGCGCTGTAATCCTTGTTGGAGGTAATTTTTTCGGCAAGCTGTCCGATAAAATCCGGAACAATGGTCGGCTCAGAGGAAGAGCCAGAAGCGCTTGAGGAGCTCCTCTCCCCTACTGAAACGAAATGCGATACGCTGTTTTGAATATCATCATAATTTCGGGAGAGATAGAACATGATAAAGCCGCCCAGCCCCATCGAGGTCAGGAGGATGGTCACCAGAGCGATCAAAAAGCTGCGAAGCGCACGACGCTTTTTTTTGCGCTTGAGTGCGCGCTTTTCCAGCTTTTCCTGTTTGCGCTGCTGCCGCCTGCTCATAGGCGGATTCTCTTCTTTTTCTGTTTCTTCCGATGCATCCAGCGCAGCATGAATATCCTGTGTGAAATTTTCTCCCTGGTAGATAGCGGTATTGGTCTGTATGCAGTCCAGCAGCTGCGCAGCCAGCGCATCTGCAGTCGGTGTGCGCTCATCAATCGAGAGGGCCAGCCCGGCATGAATGGCATCAGAAATATTCTTCGGAATGGAAGAATCCAACTCACAGGCGGCAAGAAGATTATCCTGCTCCCTGCGGCTGGGCGCATCCGGCGGCTGGGTTCCGGTAATCATCCGGTAAACAACGGCACTGAGCGCATAAATATCCGTCCATTCCCCGAAGGAGGCGCTTGCTTCATACTGCTCGGGGGCACAGTATCCATCAAAAAGCTCGCTTTCAATTTCGCTGTTCGCATAGCGAAGTACATTCACCGAAAAATGACTGAAATAGGCATTTCCCTTTTCGTCCACCAAAATGGTTTCCGGGCTGATCCCGGCATGAATCAGCCCTCTTTTATGTATCTGCGAAGCGGTATTAAGCAGCTGCAGATACATCTTTTTGCACTTCGTCCAGGGAATTTCGCCGCCGCAACGGGAGATGAGCGTCCCCAGTGAAAGGGTGTTCATATAGCGGAAAGCGGCATAGACCGTACCGTTTTCATGAAAAATATCCAACACCTGCGTAATACCGCGGATGTTCTGCATTCCCCGCAGCATGGAGCAAAGGTCTTCAAAATCCGCCTGCAGGTTTTTAAAGGCCGTCTCTTTTTCCCGAATGGGCATCAGCTCCAGAGTGGCATGGTTGCGTGCGGCCAGCTTCAGCGGAGCAAATTCCCGGAGGATAACACGATAATCCTCCTCCAAATCATAGCCGATATAACAGGCGCCCTCGCCATTTTCAGAAAGCAGCCTGCCGACAATATACCGCTGCTGCAGCTGGGTATGCGGCGGCAGATAATTGACATTATATGGTTCAGAGTCGTTATATCCACAATAGCTGCATGGTCCTTTCGAATCCAGGAGCATCATGCAGCCCATACATAAATTCGTTTTATCTGTCACGATGAAACCCCCATCGGCCGTCAAAATAGCCAACCGCCGGTTAATAAATTTAGATATCTCCTTTGTAACTATATAATAAATCCGCCGCAATTGCAAGTTCTGTTGGGGGAATTATCCGTTTATACCAGATAATCGAATAGAATAGCTGTCACTTTTTAAATTTATGAGATCGAGTACTGATCCGGCCGGCCCAGAAAGCCCCTGCAAAAAGGACTCCGGCCAGATACAGCAGCAGAAAACCTGAAGTTTCTCTGCTCTCCGCCTGCTCCTGCAGGTTTTCGGGCCCTGCTGGGGAGAGATCAGATGATATGGTTTTATCCATAGCTTCTTCTGCCGCCAGACTTTCTGCTTTGCTTTCCGGTTTCTGTGCAGAGCAGGGGGACAGTTCTGCTTTTAAAAGCCCCTCTTCTGCAGCCGATGCCTCCTTTCCTTCTAAAGAACCCTCCAAGGAGTCCTCCAGCATACTGTCGTCCGCAGACGGCCCGGAGAAGGGAGCCGCAGTAAATGCATTTTCCCGGGCATCCTGTATAGGCTCCCTCTCCACTTTTCCGAAGGAGTGCTGCTTTTTGGAGGAATCAAAGGAGTCGCTCTCCCCTCCCGAAGTTTTGGAGGAGGTGATATCCAGATAAACGCTAGGTTTGCTGGACGAAGAGGTGTTTTCCGCTTTATTGCCTTCATTTTCTTCTTCGGAAGGCACATACGTTACATCGTTTTCCCCAGAAGATACGGACGAGGAAATATCTGGGACGGATGAACTGGAAACAGGCGGCAAGGAAGAGCTGGAGTCCGCATTACCGGAAGAAGAGCTGATTGGCTGAGAGGAGGAAACGAAGGGGCCTTCGGCATGGGAAGGTGTGCAGCGGATACCGGAAATTTTAATGGGACATTCCTGATGGTTGACGAAAATCGTTCCTTCACTATTTTTCAGCTCTTTAGCATAGCTGAGCGAAATACGCAGCCAGACAGCATCCTTTGGAACGGATGCGGAGTGTTTTTCCTGATAGGTAAGCTTTGCGCTTTCTTCCAGAGCCGTCAGCAAATACTCGGAAGGAAGCGGTTCGAACAGGCGGCCATCCTTCGAGAATTCCAGGCTGATTCCATAGTATGGGAAACGGGAAAAGGCATCCGCTGAAAGGATGCCGAACAGGGAGGCGCAGCTGTAGCCGGATCCATCGGCGGCGCTGCTGTCAGGATAAACACAGAAAACCTCCTGACCATCGCAGGCCATCAAAAGATGGCGGCCGGTATCATAGCGCAGCCGCAGAATCTCCAGAGAGCCGAGGTTGATAGAAGTATATCCGCGAACCGGCTGGTTTCCGCGCCAGGAGGTGAAGGAGGCAGACTCGGTATATCCGGTTACCGACAGATGCGAATAACCATCATTGAAAAAGGTGATGCTCCCCTGCCCGACCCCAGCACCCAGCTGATAGTAGCCCTTCTTTGCAGCGGGGACAGGGCTTTCCTCTTTCCAGACTACATTTTGAAGCGAAAAAGAATTTTTTCCTGTAAAGGCAGCGGATTCATCCGCCAGAGCACCCGCCTGCAGACAGAAAAATATGGCTGCCGATATCACTGCCAACCAGCCGATGGTTTTCCATTTTTTCATCTTTTGATCCCCGTTTATCTTTTTTATGGGAACCATTATATCCTAAAATTCGACAAAATTCAACATTATACTCTGCAGAAGAGCGGCAAAACAGAGCCAATATCGCGCAGAGCTCCTTTCAGAAGCGATCGAACCGCTACACCATGGCTTTGGCAGAAGGCACGGATATCCTCTGCATCTGGATGGGTATCAAGGTCCCCAAAAAAACAGAGGGAGTCTGGGGAGGATAAAAAGCAGGCACCTCCCAGAAAGCCATAGGCATAGCCCTCTAAAAGTATGTGGCCGGGCGATATGCGCAGACAGTCGAAGCCTGTCCTTTCCAGCACTGCTGCCAAAGGTGGATCGGCCGTTATAACCGCGTTCGCTGAAACAATGGCTGCAGAACATTTGGCATAGCCCTGGGGGATTCCCAGCAGCTGGAATCCCCGGGAAAGGTAGCTGCCGCGCACGGCGCTGTCCATCGCTTGGAGATGTCCGATAAGATAACGGCCCAGCGCAAAGCAGTTTAGTCCCACATCCTGCGGATAGCGTTTTTCCGGCGGGTGGGCGGCATATATAGCCTTCAGCCCTCTGCGGATGCAGGCGGAAAACAGCAGGGCATCCCCCGTCTCCACAACCACTTCCCCCTGGCCCAGATAATGCAGACGCATATCTGCATGAGAGCGAATGGGCCCGTCCAGCCGGAGGCTTTCGCTGACCGGCAGCGGTTCGATTTGCAGATTCCAAAGAGTCTGCAGAATTTCCTTGTCCCTTCCGGAGACGGCGGCCAATGCTACCTCTCCCTGCGGGAGATTGGGAAAATCAACTGGCTGCAGCATTCTTTCTCCCCTCTCTGCCCTCTTTTCAAAAAATTAGCCGATTGCAGACGGACGGCCATCAGATGGAAAGGATAGCCTCTCTGTTTTCTTTTACCGCCTATCCGGAAGAAAGCGGCTGAAAAATAATCCGGGTATAATCCCTTCCCTAGGAATTACACTAAAGGCAGAGACGCCGTCCGGCGTTTCTAAAAGGAATGGTGATCATCATGAATTTGATATCCTGCAATAAGAGTTGCATGCATCAGCGCGATGGGTGCTGTACCGTTTTTGGAACAGCGGCTCCCGCGGCGTTATCTGGAGAAGAATGCAGCTACTTTGTCCCCTCTCAGCCGGTAAAGACAGCCTCAAAGGCAGCCCGCAGCGAATCGGCGGCAATCAGGGTGACATCCTCCGGCAGCCTGGAGAGCTGTCCAGCTGCCGCCTTGGGCAGCAGAAACCGCCTGAAGCCCAACCGGTAGGCCTCGCTCAGGCGCAGCTCTGCATGGGAAACGCTGCGCAGCTCTCCGGCCAGTCCGATTTCCCCAAAGGCGGCCAGGTCATAGGCGACCGGTTTATCAATCAGGTTGGAAACCAGCGCCAGCGCAACCGGCAGGTCAGAGGCAGGCTCGTCCAGTCGCAGACCTCCGGCTACATTGACATAGGCATCCAAATTGCCGAAAAAGTAGCCGCAACGTTTTTCGAGAACCGCCAGCAGCAGTGCTGTCCGGTTAAAATCAAAGCCGGTGGCCATCCGCCGCGGAGTGCCGAAATTTGTTTTACAGACCAGCGCTTGTACCTCGGCCAGAATCGGCCGGGAGCCTTCTATCACACAGGCAATACAGCTGCCGGATACATCCCGCGGCCGCCCGGCAATCATTTCAAAGGAGGGATTGCCCACCTCCTCCAGGCCGGACTCTGCCATCCGAAAAACGCCGATCTCGTTAGTAGAACCAAATCTGTTTTTAACGGCCCGCAGAATACGGAAGGCCAGATGGCGCTCCCCTTCAAAATAGAGCACCGTATCTACCATGTGCTCCATCACCTTCGGGCCGGCAATCGCTCCATCCTTATTGACATGTCCGACCAAAAATAGAGGGATTTCCCTTCCCTTTGCACAGGCAATCAGCAGCTGTGTGCACTCTCTGATCTGAGAAACGGTACCAGCGGAGGAATTGAGAGTGGGCATATAGATAGTCTGGATGGAATCGATCATTACGATATCCGGCTGATGCTTCTCAATGGTGGACAGAATGATAGGCGCCTGAGTGGCAGAAGCAATCAGCAGGCCGCCCGACCGAACGCCCAGCCGCTGGGCACGCAGCTTGAGCTGCCGGGCACTTTCCTCGCCGGATACATATAATACCCGCAACCCCGCTTCGCAAAGGGGGGCGCACATCTGCAGCAGCAGAGTGGATTTCCCAATGCCCGGATCGCCGCTGAGCAGCGTGACCGATCCCTGAACAATTCCGCCGCCCAGTACCCTGTCCAGCTCGCCGATGCCGGTATGATAGCGCAGTGCTTCATCGGCAACAATTTCATCAATCGACAGCACCTCGGCTGCCGCTATTGAAGCGTTTACCGGGGAAAGATGCCGTTTGGCAGGCTCCGGCTCGGGAACGGACAGCGTTTCCTGCATGCTGTTCCATTCGCCGCAGTCCGGGCATTTCCCATACCATTTTGGAGAAACACAGCCGCAGCTGCTGCAGACATAGGTGGACTTGATTTTAGCCATTTTCATCCTCTTTCTTATTATGCTTTTATAAACGAAAGCCCGGCTATCTGCAGTGCGGTTTTGAGAAAGGCTATTTCTCTTTGCTTTAATACCGGTCAGGGCAGTCGGTAGGCGTGCAGATGCGGCTTTTGCAGATAAGCTGCGGCCTGGGTGTTCGGCGGGGAGGTAAGCGACTGCAGCTGTGGGGCATATCTCTGCTCTATATATTGCAAAACCGATGCAGCAATCGCAAAGGCTATCTGGTTTTGATACTGCTCATCTTTCAGCAGTGCCTCCTCCCTGGGATTGGAAAGAAAGCCGCATTCAATCAAAACGCTGGGAATGGGAGAATGATACAGAAGATAAACGCTGTCCGTCGCTTCCTTTATCTCCCGCTCGTTTTCCGGCTGAAGCATCTCCCGGAAATTCTGCTGCAGAATGCCAGCCAGCAGCATGCTCTCTTCGTTTTCTGGGCCATAAAACATCTGTGCGCCGAACTGTGAGCTATCCGGAAACTTGTTTTGGTGAATGCTTAAAAAGACTGCCTCCGGATGTGCCTCAATCATTGAAAAGCGGTTTAGGATATCACTTGTTTTTTTGTCGGAAATTCTTTCAAGTCCCTCATCGCAGGTGGAGATATCGCTTTCCCTCGTCATAAGAACCTTAAAGCCGAACAGGGTCAGCAGATCCCGCACCTTGAGGGCGACAGGAAGGTTGATGTCCTTTTCCACCGTGCCCGCGGCTCCCTCTGCACCTCCGTCAAATCCGCCGTGTCCTGCATCGATAATCATGACCGGGCTGCTGCAGAGCGGCCCGCTGACGGTCATCGTCTGCCCCAGCGTTGAAAGAATGCAGGCAATGGCTGCCGTATAGCAGGCCGCTAAAAAAGCAGTCGCTCCAAACCTGTATTTCTTCATCCGGTTTCCTCCCATCCATAAACAAAATCCTTTTCCAAAAGGAGGAGGCGGGGCACTGCTTTGACGCCCTCTCCCTTTGGCATATTCTTTTGATTTATGGATATGCCGCATGTCGGCACAGATATGCAGCGGGCCCAAAAAGGGATTCCTCAGGCGAAAGCATCGCTCCGCCTGAGGAATCTGAGAACTTTATCCTCTCTTTTTCTGATTTTTTTTACCGGAGCTCTTCGGATTTTTGGGCAGATTTTTGAAAATCAGCCGCTCGCTGATGGAAACATGCATATAGCCCAATCGGTAGGCAACCGCACAGGTCACAGGAATAATCAGATGATAGAGCCAGACGCCAATAATGGCCAGCCAGGAGACCTCTGCAACCAGCTTCTCCGGCGGGATCAGCCAGTTGATCGCATACAGCAGGTGCATATTCAGAATGCGGTAGACGAAGCCGAGATCGACTATGCCAAATGCCTGAAGCTTGCTGAGAACCAGAAGAACCGGTGTCAGCATATAGGGAATCATTGTTAAAAGACCTATTTTGATCCCCTTATTGAGGTCCTCCTGCATCCGGCCGAAGTGGACAGAGTTGGAATCATGGTCGCCGCAATACCAGCTGGGAGAATAGATTATCGAAACATAGATCAGCAGGGATAATAGCTGCATCAGCGCTGTCCAGAAAAAGTTATCTGAAACCCCACCGAGCGACAGGGTAAGAAGCGAAGAAAAGATAATGGCGACAATCGATGTCCCAAAGGTCTGTAAAGCAACCCGCCATGTAGCATACTTGTTTTTTTTGTTCATTATAGCCTCCTGGTGCCTCCCGGCATTTTATCGTCAACGCACTTCACATGCGGCGAATACCGCTGCATGTGACCGCAAATGCAGCCCTGCGCCAAACTTTATGGACATTGCTCGCGCACTTTTCCAAGTGCGTCGACTATATAAAAATCAGAAAACAGGCTCGACATATAAAAAGGAAGGGCGGCTGCTAGACCAGCCGCCCGGCAAAATACACTGAACACAGGGGCTCAGATGTTAATCATTTTTGCAATATCGTAGAGCCGGTGGTCGATTTCTTTCTTCATCTGCAGTGCTTCCAGAATATCAAAATCCACCACGCGGTTTCTGCGGATGACCACTACCCGGTTGCCAATCCCCTTCTCGAGCAGCTCAACAGCATGGAAACCTAACTGGGTTGCCATAATGCGGTCCTTAGCCGTGGGCGAGCCGCCGCGCTGGATATGGCCTAAAACGGTGGCACGGGATTCCACGCCAGTGCGCTCCTGAATATATTTGGCCAGTGAGTGCACATCTGTGATGCCTTCGCCGACGATGACGATAAAATGGTGCTTACCAGTTTTCCCCGTTTCAAGAATGCGCTGGATGATGCTGGCATCCACATCGAAATCGACTTCGTTGACCCAGATGGCGCTTGCGCCGCAGGCAATGCCACACTCCAGCGAAAGATGACCCGCACCGTTGCCCATGATTTCAACCACGTTGCAGCGATCATGCGATTGAGAGGTATCGCGCAGCCTGTCCACCGCCTCCACCGCCGTATTCAGAGCGGTATCAAAGCCAATGCAGTAATCCGAACAGGAGATATCGTTGTCAATCGTTCCCGGCAGGCCCACGCAGGGAATCCCCTCCAGCGAGAGGTCGCGCGCGCCGCGAAAGCTCCCATCGCCGCCGATAACCACCAGCCCGTCTATCCCGAGCTTTTCGCAGGTCTCCTTGGCTTTAAGAACACCTTCATGTGTGCGGAACTCCTTGCAGCGCGCAGTATACAGAATGGTACCGCCGCGATGGAGGATTTCCGAAACGCTGCGCAGGTTCATATCAAAAATATCCCCGCTAATCAGCCCGTTGTAGCCGTGACGAACGCCTACCACATCCAGTCCCTTTGCAATTGAGGAGCGCACCACCGCACGGATAGCTGCATTCATACCCGGCGCATCGCCGCCGCTGGTTAAAACACCAATTTTTTTCTTTCTGTTCTCCACCATATCTTCCACCTTTTCCTTTTAAAGCCTGATGAACCGCTTTTATTCTCTATGTATCTTCATCGAGTTCCATTATAGCGAATCACACCCTGATAATCAAGCGCCCTGCTGTGAATTATGAAACAAATTTTACATTTTCCTGCCCCAGCAAAAGGGCTGCCTGCTCATGCAGGGCTGCCGTATAGCGAATAAACAGCGCCTGGGGCGCCTGCATCAGCTTTTGTTCATCATTTACATAGATGTAGACCGGGCAGTTCCCCCGGTTTCTTTTGAGCAACGCACAGGCCTCTTCAAACCGGCTGTCCAGCCGGGAGGATACCTTGAGATAAAGGCCGCTACGTTTTCCACCGCTCTTTTGGGCGGCAGTCGGCTCCTGCGGCTTTTCTGCCGAAGCTGTTGCCGGTTTTGCAGAGGCAGGCAAAGAGGCCGGGTCCAGCAGCTCCTCCAGCAGGAATTTGGGCTCCTCTTCTTCCTGAACAGCAACCCTTCCCTTCGCGGCGACAATCTTTCCCTCGCTGAAAAGTGCGCCGGTTCGCTCAAGTACCCTGGGGAAAACGAGCATCTCCATCCGGCCGGTTTGATCCTCGGCGATGGCAAAACCCATCATCTGGCCGTTTCGGGTGGCCTTCAGCCTACGGGAAGCGATGATGCAAAGGAGGGTTGCCGTCCGTTCCGAATGCCCCCTTCCGGCAGGCGGCTCCTCAAGGCTGAGCAGCGAGCGAATCTCCTGCGCCCCTATTGCCTTTGCCGTTTCGGTATAGGCATCGAGCGGGTGACCGGAGATATAGATGCCAGTCACTTCCTTTTCCATTTCCAGCAGAACCGCAGGCAAAAATTCCTCCTGCCGCTGCAGTAAACGGGAGGTGGCCGCCGAACTGTCTACTCCTTCAAAAAGATTCAGCTGACCGGCAAGGTTGCTTCTTCTCTGCGCCT
Organism: Provencibacterium sp.; assembly: GCA_022792175.1. GTDB lineage: Bacteria > Bacillota > Clostridia > Oscillospirales > Ruminococcaceae > Harryflintia. Next base: position 151,962 of record JAAWAN010000020.1, on the reverse strand, counting down.
CTGTGTCTGCAAGCACCGCCTCATACCCGCTGAGCATTTCGTGCCGGTTATTGCCGAGAGAATCGAGCGCGCCGCTTTTAATCAGGCTTTCGAGCGCGCGGCGGTTGAGCTCCCGGCCGCAGGTGCGCTCGCAAAAATCAATAAAACCTAAAAACGGCCTCTTTTGCCGCTCGGCCAGAATGGCCGCAATCAGCCCCCGTCCAATATTTTTAATTCCCAGCAGGCCAAAGCGAATCCCCTCTGCTGATGCAGTAAAGCCTTCCATGCTCTCCCCTACATCCGGCGGCAGAACCTGTATCCCCATTTTGCGGATTTCATGGATATATTCGACCATTTTATCGGTATAATCCTGTATGCTGGTGAGCAGTGCTGAAAAATATTCTTTGGGATAGTGGTGTTTCAAAAAGGCAGTTTGATAGGCGACGGTCGCATAAGCAGCGGCATGGGACTTGTTAAAGGCATAGGAAGCGAAGGAAACCATCTCATCGAAAATCCGGTTGGCCGTCTTTTCGTCCACCCCGTTTGCTACCGCGCCGACGCATTCGACCGTCCCATCCTCGCGGCGGGCGCCATGCACAAATGCCTCCCGCTCCCGCAGCATGATATCAGCCTTTTTTTTCGCCATCGCCTTACGCACCAAGTCGGCATGTCCATAGGAATAGCCCGCCAGCGAGCGGCAGATCTGCATCACCTGCTCCTGATAGACGATGCAGCCGTAGGTTACACAGAGAATCGGCTCCAGAAGCGGGGTTTCATAGGTGATTTTTTCCGGGTGATGCCGGTTTTCAATATAGCGCGGGATGGACTCCATCGGTCCGGGACGGTAAAGCGAGATGACCGCCGTTAAATCCTCAATGCTCTGCGGGTGCAGCTGCGCCATTACCTGGCGCATACCGGAGGATTCAAACTGGAACACCCCAACGGCATCCCCCTGCGAAAGCATTTCATAAACGCCGGGATCATCCAGAGGGATTTTTTCCATATCAAAGTCCGGCTTCTGCCGGCGGATCATCTGCTCGGCATGGTGGATAACCGTCAGGTTGCGCAGCCCCAGGAAATCCATCTTCAAAAGCCCCAGCTCCTCCAGCGTCGTCATGGGAAACTGGGTAACAATCGCCTCATCATTTTTGGCCAGCGGCACATACTGCATGACCGGGTCGCGGGTAATGACAACGCCTGCCGCATGGGTGGAGGCATGCCGGGGCATCCCCTCAATTTTTTTCGCCATGTGGATGAGCTCCTGCACCTGCGCGCTCCCCTGCTCCAGCTCACGCAGCCGCGGAGAATTTTTAAGTGCACGCTCGAGGGTCATCCCCAGCTCCATCGGAACGGCTTTGGCCACCTCATCCACCGACTGGTAGCTCATTCCCAGCGCGCGCCCGACATCCCGTATGGCGGCGCGAGCTGCCATCGTTCCAAAGGTGATAATCTGGGCGACATGGTCGCTTCCATAACGGCGAATGACATAGTCGATGACCTCCTGCCGGCGTTCATAGCAAAAGTCGATATCAAAATCCGGCATGCTCACCCGCTCAATGTTGAGAAACCGTTCGAACAGCAGATTATAGCGGATAGGGTCGATGCCGGTGATGCCGATGCAGTAGGCGGCAAGGCTTCCTGCCCCCGAGCCGCGCCCCGGTCCGACAGGGATGCCGCTACGGCGGGCGAAATCGATAAAATCGAAAACAATCAGGTAGTAATCGATATAGCCCATAGAGGCAATCGTCTGCAGCTCATACTCCAGCCGCTCAACCACCTCCTGCGCCGGATGCTCCCCATAGTGGCGATAAAGCCCCTTATAGCAGAGGCGGCGAAAGTAGACTTCATTTTCTTCTCCTTCAGGCGCCTGGAAATAGGGAAGCTTATGAACGCCAAACTCGAATTCCACCTGGCAGCGCTGCGCGATGCGCACGGTGTTCTCAATAGCCCCTTCAAAGGAACCAAACAGGCTATGCATCTCGTCCCCGCTTTTAAGATAAAACTCATCAGTCGCAAAGGCGAGCTCGTTTTCTTCATCAATTGTGTGGTTGGTCTGAATACAGATGAGCACCTTCTGCATGCGGGCATCCGCCTTTTCAATATAGTGGCAGTCGTTTGTCGCCACCATACCGACGCCCAGCTCTTTGCTCAGCCGGACAAGCATCGGCAAAATCAGCTGCTGATCGCGTATGCCATGGTTTTGCAGCTCGATGAAATAGTTTTCCGGCCCAAACAGATCTCGGTAAAAGCGTCCGGCCTTTAGGGCCCCGGCATAATCCCCCTCGCCCAGGCGGCGGGGCACCTCCCCGGCCAGACAGGCAGACAGGCAGATGAGCCCCTCGGTGCGCCCCTGCAGCAGCTCACGGTCGATGCGCGGCTTTCCATAAAACCCTTCAATAAATCCCAGCGAACAAAGCTCGGTCAGATTCCGGTATCCTTTTTCATTTTCGCACAACAAAATCAGGTGGTAAGGGCTGGAATCCAGCCCGTGCACCTTATCCTGCCGGCTGCGCGGGGCGACATAGACCTCGCAGCCGATGATGGGGCGAATCCCCTTTTTCTTCGCATATTTATAAAAATCGACAACGCCATACATCACGCCGTGATCGGTAATAGCGACCGCCTGCTGTCCCAAAGCAGCCGCCTGGTCGATGAGGCGTTCTATGCGGCAGGCACCATCCAGAAGGCTATACTCACTGTGTACATGCAGATGGACAAAGTCCTGCACTCTGCCTGTCCCCTTTCCTTATTGCCGGGTCGTTTTCCTTTCTTCTGTCTGCAGCTTCTCTGCAAAGCCGGCAATCTGCCTCAGCCGGTAATGCGCGCCTGAGCGAGAAACCGGCGGTGTCAGCGCCGCGGCCAGCTCACTCAGCGGCATATCGGGATTTTCCAGCCGCAGCCGGGCAATCTGCTGCAGATTTTCAGGAAGCGCCTCGAGGCCAACCGTCCGCTCAATCAGGCGAATCTGTGCATTCTGCTGTGAGGAGGCCAGGACTGTGCGGTCGATATTGGCCGTTTCGCAGTTGGTAACGCGGTTTACCCGGTTGCGCATATCCTTATAGATTTTGACATTCATCACTTCCAGTGCACTCTTTCCAGCCCCCAGAAGGGTGAGAACATCCTCTATTTCCTCCGAATTTTTCACATAGAGAATGGGAATCCCCTTGCGGGTCGTTTTCCGAAAACGCATATCCAGCTTATCCAGCAGGGTGCAAAGGCCCTGCTGCGCCGTCTCGGCATGCGCTACAAACTCAAGATGATAGCTTTTTTGCGGATCGGAAATGTTGGCGCAGCTTAAAAATGCACCGCAGAGAACGCCGCGCAGAAACTCCTGGTTTTTCTGATTGTCCGGCATGCAACCAAAAAAGTGCTGCCTTACCGGTGCCAGATAGGCAAGTACGGCTTTTCGGTCTTCCGCGGTATCCACGCGGATTTCATAGAGCCTTCGGTCATCCCCTAAAATCTGCTCGGTAGAGGTGACGGACGTTTTGATTTCCGCCAGCTCATAAATAAGCTCGGCAAACAACCGGGAAACCCAGCGATTCTCCGTATATAAAAGAATGCTCTCAGGGGCGCAGGAGCGCGCGCCCAGGAGCATTCCAAACAGGATCGCCTGCTTATGGGCATAAATAAAGGGGCGGTTGCCGCAGATTTCTTTTTTGAGCACAGAAGAAAAGGACAATGCGCTCACTCCCTTTATGTTTTCGTCCTCCCATCGCCTGCTGCTCTAACTCAGCAGGCGAACTTCACATTCAAGCGTTATCCCCGTCTGCGAAAGCACCCGCTGTTTCACCTCATCTATCAGCGCACAGACATCGGCACAGCTGGCGCTGCCGGCGTTAATGATAAAGCCGGCATGCTTTTCGCTGACCACCGCATCTCCTATGCGCAGCCCCTTGAGCCCGCACTGGTCGATGAGTGCAGAGGCATAAGCACCCTTTGGGCGCTTAAAGGTGCTGCCCGCGCTGGGATATTCCAACGGCTGCTTCTCTTTTCGCCTTTTTTTCAGCTCGTCCATCTGTGCGCGGATGGTATCCGGTTCTGCCTGCTGAAGGGCAAATTCAGCCGAAAGAATGCAGCAGCCGTTTTCCATATAGGCGCTGTGGCGGTAGGAGAGCTTCAGGGCATCTCCATAGAGCGTATCCAGCTTTCCGTCGGCCGTTATGTGGGAAACCGAGAGAAGAATGTCCTTCATCTCACCACCGTAGGCGCCCGCATTCATAAAAATGGCGCCGCCTACGCTGCCGGGAATGCCATAAGCAAATTCCAGGCCGCCGAGTCCCTCGCTCTGCGCAAACCGGCAGAGCTGCATGAGGCCTGCACCGGCCGCACAGAAAATCTTCTGCGGGGAAAGACGTTCTATTTTCGAAAGCCGTCCGCTTATAGCCAGTACCGCGCCGCGTATCCCCGCATCGCTGACCAGAACATTTGAGCCGCAGCCCAGCAGATGCAGAGGAATGTTCAGCTCCTGCGCAAAAGGCAGCAGCGCAGCAATCTGCTCCGGACGCTCGGGCAACAGAAAGATATCGGCCGGCCCGCCGATTTTAAAGCTGGTGTGCAGCCGCATAGGCTCCTGCAGGCGGTATTCGCAGCCGAGCTCTTTGCATTTTTCAGCCAGCCTGGCAATTTTCCCCGTCAAACGAATCCCTCCCAAATATGGGGGACATACCCTGGAAAAACAGGACTTTCTGTCCTCTGCCCCGCCCGCCTTTCAGGAATGCCCCGCCGGAAAGCACTCCGGCCTTCTGCTTTTATTCTATGCTTACAGGTTGCCCAGAAATGCGGCGCCTATAATCCCCGCATCATTTCCGAGAGTGGCCGCCTCAATGTGCACGCGCTTTTTCGGGTCGCTGACCAGTCCATGGGAATAGACATATTCGCGAACCGGCGCGAGGAGCGTCTCCCCTTCGCGGCTGATGCCGCCGCCGAGCAGGACCACCTGCGGCTGCAGAAGGTTCACAAAGCTGTTGACCGCATAACCCAAATAATCGCAGTATTGGCGAACCACCTCGCTGCCTGCCGCATCGCCGGCGCGCATCGCATCAAAGGCTGTTTTTCCGCTCACCTTTTCTATATTGCCGCCGCAGAGCGCCCACATCTGCGAATCCGGCCTCGCTTTCATTTTCTCCTGCGTCTGCCGGATGAGCGCCGAAGCGGAGCAAAAGGTCTCTACACAGCCGATAGAGCCGCAGCTGCAGGTTTCGCCCCCATAAAACATGCCTACATGCCCCAGCTCTGCACCCGCATGGTTATAACCAGAATAAATCCGGCCGCCAATGATGATGCCGCCGCCGACACCGGTTCCCAGCGTAATGGCCACCACATCCTGATAGCCGCGCGCGCCGCCTGCCAAAACCTCGCCATAGGCGGCTGCATTCGCATCATTTTCCAGATAGGTGGGCCGTCCGGTAATGTCGCAAACCATCCGGCGCAGCGGAACATTGTGAAACTGAAGATTATTGGCAAATTCAATTTCACCCGATGAGCTGTTCACCACACCGGGAGAACCGATACCGACCCAGTCAATCTGCTCTATTTTCAGCCCTGCATCGACTAAGGCCAGCGTGCATGCACGGGAAATGGACTCTACAATCTCTGCCGCCGGACGGGGAAGGTCGGTCTTTACCACACCTCTGCCGACAATCTGACAGTTTTCATCCACCGCTCCAACAGCTATGTTGGTTCCACCCAGATCAACGCCCAGATAATAATGCATAGATGCTTCCTCCCAATCTGTAAATATATTCAGGAAAAATCTCGACCGGTCTTCTCCTTCATCAGCGAAGAAAAACGTTCATAATCTGCATTCATAATCAGCTCTTCGGGAAAATCAATTTCAGAAAGCATCTGCGGTATCGGTTCAAACCTGCCGATCCAGCTGCAGAAGTGTGCATCCGAGCTGACCACAACGCGAACGCCATATTTTTTGCAGAGCAGCGCAATCGTCCGGCAATTCTCCTTGCTGCCTTTGCGCACCCGAAAAGAATTGGCGTTTATCTCTACAATCTTCCCATTTGCTGCAAATTCCTGGATGACCGGCTCATAGTCAAAACGGTAACGCTCATCGCCGCAGTGACCGATTACATCCACTAAAGGGTTTTTGGCAACCTGCATCCAGGTTTCCGTATGGGCCTCGATATCCGCCGGCGGATAGACCGGCGGGTGCAGCGAGGCAATCACCCATTCAAGGCTTTTTAGCGTGTGCTCCGGCAGATCGAGCGTTCCCCGGGTGTCCATAATATCCGCTTCACAGCCGCGGATAAGAAATACGCCGTCAAGCACATCCGGCAGCACCTTCATGTTATCGAAATAAAGAGAGTGCGGCGCATCCGGCATCCGGCCTGCGTGCTCGGTGAGGCAGAGAAAACGCATCCCTGCCCTGGCGGCAGCAGACATATTTTCGCAGATTGTACTATAGGCATGTCCGGAAACAAGGGTATGTGTATGCGTGTCGGCAATGAAATGCATAAAGAGCACTTCCTCCTTTAAACCTGTTGTAGATGAAGAAAGGCCTGACAGACAGGCAGAATATTTTGGGAGCCTTTAGTAGTTATCCCAAACGCTGCTCTCCGCCTCCGGGTCGACCATTCCAACCTTCTCCAAAAGCTCCTGCGCTGCGTTGTAGCCCATCTTCTTCTGACGGTTGTTCATGGCGGCAACCTCAATGATAATGGCAAGATTGCGCCCGGGTTTGACCGGGATAACCGTTGAGGTGACCGAGACGCCGAGAATTTCGGTGTACTGGCTTTCCATCCCCATCCGGTCATAGACCTTCTTTTTATCCCACAGCTCGAGCTGAATGACCATATCAATCCGTTCGGTCATTTTAACGGCGCCCATGCCAAAAATCCGCCGCGCATTGATGATGCCGACTCCGCGCAGCTCAACAAAATGCCGGATATTTTCCGGCGAGGTGCCCACCAGCGTGCGGCTGGAAACCCGCCGGATTTCAACCGCATCATCTGCAATCAGCCGGTGACCGCGTTTGACAAGCTCGATTGCCGTTTCACTTTTGCCGACGCCGCTCTCCCCCAAAAGAAGAATCCCTTCGCCATAAACCTCCACCAGAACCCCATGGCAGGTCTGGCGCGGAGCGAGCTCCACATTTAAAAGAGATATAAGAGTTGCCATAAAGGCAGAGGTTCCGTCATTGGTGCGCATGAGCGGCACCTTATATTTTTCTGCTGCCTGTACCATGGCGGGCAGCGGTTCCAGACCGCGCGAAACGATAATGACCGGGGGCTTATAGGAAAAAAATTTATCGCAGGAGCCTGTAAGCTCTTCCGGCTCCAGCTGGCGGAGATAAGCGATTTCGCTCTTTCCGACAATCTGGATTCGGCTGCGGTCAAAGAAATCAAAAAAGCCGTTGAGCTGCATACCGGGCCGGTTCACATCTGATGAGGTAATCAGAATATCTTTCGCGTCACAGGGCAGATAGACCGGTATCAGATCAAACTCACGGATCAGCTTTTCCAAAGAAACAGAGTAGGTAATGCTCATGTTGGTGCCCTCCCTTGCTTTAATAGGGTAGCCTGGCCGCCTTTCAGCCGTGCATCCGCCCGCTTAAAAAGCTGGCCCTGTTAGCTGAAAAATATACCATCTGAAGTTATTATACCGTAGCCGCCGCAGAGATTCAATTGAAAAAACAAAATTTCCGTTATAATGAGGAAAGACGCGCTGCAAAACGAAAGTTTTGCAGCGCGCCCGTTTTACAATACAAAAGCCTGTCTTACTTCAACACTGCTGTAAGGCGTGATTTTTCAGGCGAAGTCTGCTTGCCGCTTCCAAAAGCCATGGGATTTAAAGGCCGAAGGCTTTTGGGGCTTGCGGCTTTGCCTGCTGCGCATTATAATATACATACGGAGTCTGCCAAGATAAGCGCCGGCTGCATATCCGGGAAGGATGAGGCCTTTTAAGCCTCAAGCCGGCAAATGCCCAAAAAAAAGGAAGTGTTCACTTAAAATGAGAGTCGCTCTGTTTACCGAAACCTATCTCCCCCATATTAACGGAGTGGTCACACATGTCAAAGCCCTGAAGGATGGGCTGGAGGCAATGGGACACACGGTGCTCATCGTTACGGCCAACTCGAAAACCCGCAAGCATTATATCAAGGATAATATCCTCTACTGCCCGGCACATAAGGGCAGCAAGCGTCTGTATGGGTTTGACATTGCGCTTCCCGTCAGCCGGACCCGCCTGCGTTTTCTGCGCGACTTCAATCCGGACATCATCCACATTCACAATGAGTTCGGCATCGGCCTTTCCGGCATCGGGATTGCCAAGATTCTGCGTGTTCCGCTGGTATATACCCTGCACACCATGTATGATGAATATATCTACTATGTGGCCCCTGCTCCGCTGGTAGGAATTACCACCCGCATCTCCCACCGCTATTTCCGCATTTTTGCCAAATCTGCCGATGAGGTGACCGGACCGAGCATCAAATGCGAGCAGTATATCAAGGAGACCGGGCTGGATAAGCCGGTCAGCGTAGTCCCGAACCCGGTGGAGCTAGATGCCTTCTCGCCCGAAAAGGTGACCGAGGAGGATAAAAGAGCTTTCCGGGAAAAATACCATATTGCGCCGGATGAGATGGTTGCCATCTTTGTAGGACGGCTCGGGCGCGAAAAGAGCGTGGATGTTCTTCTGCGCTACTGGGCGGCAGAAATCCGATTGGAGGACCGCATTCATCTGGTCATTATCGGGGATGGGCCGGAGAGAGAAAACCTGCAGGCGCTGGCCGATGAGCTGAAAATTTCCGATACCGTTATCTTTACCGGGCGGGTGGAGCATAGCGATCTTCCCCCCTATGTCGCCTCGGGCGACGTTTATGTCACTGCCTCTCTTTCCGATACCAATTCCATCTCCATGCTGGAGGGAATGGCAGCCGGCCTGCCGGTGCTGCAGCTTTACGATGAGCTCAATAAAGACCAGGTAACTGACGGTGTCAACGGCTTCACTTACCGCAATGCCGCCGAAATGGCTTCCGAGCTTCGGCGGATAAAAAAGATGGATGAAGAAAAGCTGCGTATTCTTAAATCCTCCGTCCGCCAGTCGGTAAAAAATTCCGGCGCGCAGAATCTGGCAGATTATATCAGCACCATCTATAGCCGCATTCTTTCGCAGGAAAAGCCGGAGACGCAGAAAGAGGGACATCCCGCCTTTACCCGGCTGCTGAAGGTTCGAAAAAAGGAAAGATCATAGAGCGTTTATTGGAAAATGCGGCAGCGAAGAGCCCTGCAGCAGAGGGTTCTTCGCTGTTTTTCATAGAGAAGGAGGAAAGAAAATGGAACACTTTAAATCGCTGTCCGCCGTTTTTCCAATTATCCTGCGTGAATATAACGGACAGACACAGGTATTGCTGCACCGGCGGCAGAATACCGGATATATGGATGGAAAATGGGATTTTGCCGGCAGCGGCCATGTGGAGGAGGGGGAAACTGCTTCTGAGGCAGCGGTCCGGGAATGCAGCGAGGAGACCGGGCTTATCGTTTCAGCACAGGATGCACAATTCGCCCATCTTGGCCACCGGATAGGGGCGCACACCTACTATGATATCTATTTCTTTTTTAAAAGCTTTACCGGTTCTCCCCAAATTACCGAGCCGGAAAAGTGTTCCGCCCTCGAATGGTTTGAGATTACCGCTCTGCCTGAGGAGATGATCCCCATTCGTCGCCAGGCGTTTCAGGACGCCCTTTCCGGAAAACTTTACAGCGAGCTGAGGGAGGAGAAGCAGTGAAAGAAGAGGGTGCCCCGGAATGTTTCCCGGTTTCGGTCAAAGGGGTTCTGAAAAAATCCGGACGGTTTCTGCTGCGAAAAAACGAGCGGGAGGAATATGAGCTTTTGGGCGGACGGCTGGAAATAGGAGACCGTTCGTTTGAGGCCAGGCTTCATACCGAATTTTTAGAGGAATCCGGCATCGAAATAGAGGTGCAGCAGCCGCTGGAGCCCTGGACACTGGCGGTTGGGCAGAGCTGCGTTTTTATTCTCCCCTATCATTGCCGCGCGCTGCATATACCGGATATTTTATGTGATCAGGATGGAGGCAGCCTTGCCTGGTTCGATCCATCAGTCATCAGCCGCCTGCCGATGCCGCAGGGATATCGGGACAGCCTCTTCTCCCTCCCGCCCCGCAGCAGTGTTTCCCGACCTGCCGCAGACAGGGCAGGATGGATAAAAACCGGGGCCGAGAGGAGCTGTCCGGTCTTTATTCAGCTTTGGAAGGACGGGAGGATGGTGCTCGAGAGGCCGCTCTCCCGCTTTTATTCGCCGAGGGAGATGCTCTCCTCTGAACTAAAAAACGGCTCTGCCGGACGGCTGGTTTTTCAGGAATGCCGGATAGACCGGAGGAGAAAAGCAGTCATCTCGTGTTATCTTTTAACGGACTGAAAAAGCCTCCCCAAGGCCATGCAGGCTGGCGCGGCCAGAGGAAAGCGGCGCGCTCTCTGTATGGGCGGCTCTTTTGTAAAGCAACCGGCATAGGACTCTGCCTTTTCTGACAGTAAAAGAAAGCACAGCAGGAAAGCCTCCTGCTGTGCTTTCTTTTACTATTTATTCATAGCGCTGAATCGCCTGCGTCGGACAGACGGCGATGCACTCGCCGCAGCCGGTGCAAAGTTCAGGATCTACATATGCCAGATTATGCTCCACCTTGATAGCGCCATGCTGGCAGGTTTTCTGACACTTCATGCAGCCGATACAGCCATTTTTGCAGAGCTTGCGGGTATAGGCGCCCTTGTCGGTGCTTCTGCAGCCGACATAGACCTTGGCGTGTGCCGGTACAATCTGAATCAGCTGGTCCGGGCACTCCTTTGCACACATTCCGCAGCCAGTGCATTTTTTGTCATCCACCACAGCAACGCCGTTCACCACATGGATGGCATCATATTGGCAGACGCGCACGCAGTCACCATAGCCGAGACAGCCGTGTGAGCAGCTGCGGCGGCCCTGATAGAGCGAATTGCAGGCGGCACAGGTCTTCGGCCCCATGTATTCCATGATATATTCGGTCGTTCCCAGGTGGCCCCGACAGCGTACCTGCGCTTTCTTCTCCTCTACCCCTTCAAAGGAGACGCCCAAAACCTCACTGATTTGGCGGGCAGTTGCTGCCCCGCCCGGCGTACAGAGATTGGGGGCGGCTTCCCCGGCGGCAATCTTTGCTGCATATTCATCGCAGCCTGCAAAGCCGCAGCCGCCGCAGTTTGCCCCCGGAAGCGCCTCCCGTACCTTCACAACACGCTCATCCACCTCAACGGCAAAGAATTTAGAAGCGAAGGAGAGCATCAGCCCCAGCAGAATGCCGATAATGGTTACAATAACGACCGGCAGAATAAAACTACCCATTCCTTTTCATCCTTCCTTTCTGCAGGATTTTACCTTCGCTCAGCCGAAAATACCCTCTACAACACCGGAAAAGCCCATGAAGGAGAGCGAAACGAGCGAAGCGGCAATCAGCACCGAGGGCATGCCCTTAAAAAACTGCGGAATGTCCGCGCTTTCAATTCGCTGGCGTACGCCCGAAAAGAGCACCATCGCCAGCATAAAGCCCAGGCCGATGCCCAGCGCATAAACGAGCGACTGGAGGAAGGAATAGCCCTTGTCAATATTCTGAATAGTAACGCCGAGCACCGCGCAGTTGGTGGTAATCAGCGGCAGATAGACGCCCAGAGAACGATGAAGCGCTGGAAGATAGCGCTTTAAAATAATCTCTACCAGCTGCACCAGGGCGGCAATCACCAGAATGAAAACCACTGTCTGCATATACTTAAAACCACTTGGCTCGAGAATAAAGGTATAAATCGGCCAGGTAACCGCTGTTGCAATCAGCAGAACGAAGGTCACTGCAACGCTCATGCCGAACGAGGAGTCCAGCTTTTTAGAAACGCCTAAAAACGGACAGATGCCCAAAAACTGATTGAGAACGACGTTGTTGACCAGAATAGCACTGAAGAGGATGATAATCAGCTGATTCATCTATGCGTTCTCCCCTTTCCCTTCGCAGTCTCCCGAGCAGGCGCCGCTCGAGGGGCAGCCCGCGCAGCCAGCAGATTTGTTCTTCAGAATTTTTCCCTTGGAGACCCAGTTGGCCAGCGCCACCGCCAGGCCGAAAATCAGAAACCCTCCCGGCGGCAGGCCGATCATGGCAATCGGGCTTACCGATTCGGGCAAAAGCCGCAGGCCAAACCAGGTGCCGGCCCCCAGAATTTCCCGGATAGAGCCGATGAGCAGCAGCGCAATGGTGAAGCCGATGCCCATGCCCAGCCCATCCAGCGCGGAATCCAGAACGCCGCGCTTGCTGGCAAACATTTCGGCGCGCCCGAGAATAATGCAGTTGACGACAATCAGCGGCAGATAAATGCCCAGCGCCGAGTCAATGGAGGGCGCATAGGCCTTTACCAGAAACTGAACAATGGTGACAAACCCGGCGATGATGACAATATAGCAGGGAATGCGCACCTTATCGGGAATGACCTTTTTCAGCAGCGAAATCACGATATTGGAGCCAAGCAGCACCAGCGTAGCGGCAACGCCCATTCCGAGGCCGTTTTTCGCCATGGTGGAGACCGCCAGCGTTGGGCAGGTGCCCAGCAGCAGAACCAGCACCGGGTTTTCTTTAATAAAGCCTTTGGTAAGCTCCTTGAGGTGTCCCATCAGTTTGCCCCCTTTCCAAGCGCGGCAGCCGCCTCCATCGCCGTGCGTATCCCGGTTTTGAGACCGGTGGAGGAGATGGTAGCGCCGCCGATGGCATCCACCTCGTCCGCCCCGGACTTGCCGGCATACTGCGAGGTGTAGCTTTCATCCATAACCTTGCTGCCGATGCCCTGCGTTTCACTGTTTTCCAGCACCTTGATGCCGGAAATAGCACCATCAGTATTAAGCCCCACCATCATCGAGATGGGCCCGCCATAGCCGGAAGGGGAAACGCGCACAACGCAGCCTGCACCATTCTCTGCCGTGTAAAAGGCAGATACGCCATCCGGCAGACTGCCTTCGGCAGCCACAAACGAATCGCCAGCAGGAAGTACCTCTGTGAGTGCCTGCTGTTCCGCAATCCGGTTATTTTCTTCAATAATCGGGTTGGTAATCCCATAGGTGCCGCTGAGCGCGGCGGAAACGACCAGGCAGATGACTGCTAAAACCAGCGTGGGAAGAACAAAATCCCTGACAGTTTCGTTCATGCCGATACCCCTTCCTTTCTATCGCTTCTGTATGAGGCCGCACGTTTGAAAATCCTGCTTTTCAAACTTATCCCTCCTTCTTGGGCTCAAGCACGCCAAAGGGCTTGGTGCGCGTCAGAGAATTGATATGTGGAACCAGAATGTTCATGAACAGAATGGCGAACGAGACTCCCTCCGGATAGGAACCATATACCCGGATCATCATCGTAATCAGGCCGCAGCCGAAAGCAAAAATCAACTTTCCCTTAAAGGTGGAGGGAGAGGTGACATAGTCGGTAGCCATAAAGCAGGCACCCAGGATGACGCCGCCGGAGAGCAGCTGATAAAGAGGATTCTGCCCCATCAACAGCGAGAGAACAAACACTGTTCCCAAAAAGGTCGCGGGAATGACCGGCCGGATAACACCGCGCCAGAGCAGATAGGCGGCGCCCACTAAAAGCGCCAAGGCAGCCGTTTCACCGAGACAGCCGCCACGGATACCCAGCAGCATGTCAGTCAGCGAAGGCAGAGCTTCCATCTCCCCGCGGGCGATATGTACCAGAGGCGTTGCCCCCGCCACTAGAGCGACGCCCTCCTCCCCCTTCTGCGGGAGCAGCCAGTCGGTCATCGGAGTGGCAAACGAAATCAGCAGGAAAACGCGCCCGGCAATGGCGGGGTTGACGAAGTTCTGCCCCAGACCGCCAAAAAGCTGCTTTACAACGACAATGGCGAAGAACGAGCCGATGACCGCCATCCAGATGGGAAAGGTCACCGGAAGGTTAAAGGCGAGCAGAATACCTGTCACCACTGCGCTGAGATCGGAGATGGAATTATCCCGTTTCATTACGAGGCGGGAAAGATACTCAAATACCACGCAGGAGGCTACGCAGATGCTCACCAGCAGCAGCGCGCGCAGGCCGAAAATAACAACCGAACAGATAAAGGCAGGGATCAGGGCAATAATCACATCGCGCATAATCATCTGCGTATTCATAGGGGATTTGAGATGCGGCGATGATTTAATAACCAGCCGGTTAGCCATGAAGTTCATCATTCCTTTCTGGGGAGATTGCATTCGTCAAAAAACCGAATATCTACATGTGTTTTAAAGCGTTCCGGTTTTCTGCGCCGGAAAAGCAGAAACGGCGCCTACTTTTTGGCCTGGGCGCGCAGCAGCGCCTTGGCCAGGCGGTTGGTCTGCACCAGCGGCCGGCGGGCCGGACAGATATAGGAACAGCAGCCGCACTCCATGCACAGGCTGACCTTGAGCTTATTGAGCGTTTCCAAATCCCGCGCCTTATAGGCAGCCTCAAACTGGGCGGGCATCAGGTTATAGGGGCAGGCCTCTATACACTTGCCGCAGCGGATGCAGGGCGTTTCCTGCATCTGCGCCTCCCCCGCCTCTGCAAAGGCCAGCAGGGCATTGTTATTTTTTATAATCGGATAGCTGTCGCTGAGAATGGCCGAGCCCATCATCGGGCCTCCATAGAGCAGCAAACGCGGCTCGGTGCGGTAGCCGCCGCAGAAGTCGATAATATCCGAGCAGGTGGTACCGATGAGCGCTGTTACATTCTGCGGATGGGTGACGGCCGACCCGTCCACCGTCAGCGTCTTCTCAATGAGCGGCATGCCGGTGCGCAGATACTGCGCAATAAAAGCAACGCTCGTAACATTGGAAACAATCAGGCCAACATCGTTCGGCAGCTTGCCCTCCGGAACCATCCGGCCGGTCGTTTCATAGGCAATTACCTTTTCTGCTCCTTTGGGATATTTGGCATCCAACGGGACAATCTCGATGCCGCCGATTTTTTCGGTACGCTCGCGCATAAGCTCAATCGCCTTCGGCTTGTTCTTTTCAATCCCTATATAGACGTGCGGCAGCGTCAGATACTTTCTGAGCAGCTCAATCCCTTCCAGAATGTCGTCCGTGTGGTCCATCATTGTCCGGTAATCGGAGGTGATGTAGGGCTCGCACTCCGCGCCATTGACCACCAGCGTATCCACCTGATCAATATTTTTGGGGTTGAGTTTGATGAAAGTCGGGAAGCCTGCCCCACCCAGTCCGACCAGGCCGGAATCGCGAATGGCCGCGATAAACCTGGCAGCGTCGTGAACCTGCGGCGGTCGGACGCTCTCGTCCACCGTCTGCAGCCCGTCCGTTTCGATGACGACGCAGACCGCGCGCGCGGAATTCACGTTGATGATTTCAATCATATCGGTAACCGTTCCGGAAACACTCGAATGAACCGGTGCGCTGACAAATGCATCACTGGTACCGATAAGCTGGCCCACCTTTACGCTGTCCCCTTTTTTCACCAGCGGCTTGCAGGGCGCCCCTATGTGCTGCTGCATGGAGATATATACCTTGGCAGGGACCGGCATCCGAACTGCCGGCAGTTCTTCGGTATTCTCTTTGCGGTGAGGCACATGAACGCCGCTTAAGCCGTTCTTTTTCAGAAAAGCCATCTGTTTACCTCCTCATTTTTATCCTGACGCACAGAGCGCATGATCGTGATTTACCGATTATGTTATTTTTTGATAGCCTCCTCCGGCTGCTTCCAACCTCTTCACGTCTGTTTAAGGCCGCGCAGATTTCCAGCGGTTCAGGTAGGGCTCCAGAGCTGAATAGGCCGTTCCGGTCAGAAAACCGGTGATGATGCCGGCCAGAAGCAGCACCGGTAGATAATATAGAAGATACCGGTTGCGGATAATCAGCGCCGCCGCCGCAATCTGCCCGATATTGTGCGCACAGCCCCCCGCTGCGCTCAGCACTCGGTAGCCCACCAAAAGGTGCGGCAGTGCCATCAGCGCCATCATGACCGCTGCGGAGCATATGCCTCCCGACAGGCTCAAAAGGCCTGCAACCGCACCGCGTGAAAGCAGTGCAAAAAGCGCTTTTAAAAAGATAAGCAAAAAGGCGCTGCGCTTTCCCAACGTCAGAAGCGAAAAAAGCACCACAATATTGGAAAGCCCCAGCTTGATTCCCGCCGGCAGCGCTATCAGCCCACCGATGGTCGATTCAAAAAAGCTCAGCGCCATTGCCAAGGCAAACAGCAGGCCAGTGAGCGCTGTAGTTCGAGTATCCTTTTGCAGCGAACGCAAGGCCTTCCCTCCCGGTTTTGGAAAGCTAGAGAAAATGAAAGTTAAAATCCGGACTGTCCGGATTGGGCTGAAGATTCTCCTGCAGGCCGGCAGAAACATAAACATTCTTCTCCCGGTCTACAGCGATAAGCTGAAAATCCGCCTCCTGCATTCGCGCAAGCACTGCATCTTTTCCGGCAATGAACAATGCTGTCGAAAGAAAATCGGCGAGCGCACCGTCTTTAGCAACAACCGAAACAGAGCAGAGCTCCCCTTTTGCCGGATAACCAGTACGCGGATCGAGCAGATGGGAATAGCGAACGCCATTCTCTTCAAAATAGCGGATATAGTCCCCAGTGGTCGCCATCGTCTTTCCCTCGAGGGAAAGGGTCGCAAAAAAGGCGGACTCGCTTCCCCAGGGATCGCGTACGCCGAAGCGAAAATCCTTCCCATCCGGCCGCTTTCCCCGAACCGCCAGATTTCCGCCGAACGAAACATATCCGTTTGCTACCCTGCAGTCTTCCATCGTTTCAAAAGCGAGCGCGCTCGCCGCCCCTTTGGCAGCGCCGCCCAGATCTACTGCCTGTCCCGGCCGCATCAGCTTTGCTGAGCAGGCAGTTGGATCCAGCTGCAGGTCACCCACATCTACCAGCGAAAGGGCTTCGGCTACCGCTCGCGCAGAGGGAACCTGCGGGTTTTCACCCCGGACGTTCCATAAAAGGGTGAGTGGAGCGATGGTAGGATCAAAACAGCCTTCGCTTTTTAAGCTCCATGCGCTGAGATTTTGGAGCAGAGAAAAGACCTCTTCACTGAGAGCAACCGGCTCCCCATCTCCCGCTTTTGCATTCAGCCGGCCGATATCCCCCTGCGGACAGTACAGGGAGGTGTTTTCCTCCCACCGCTTCAGCTTTGTTTCCAGCGCATCTGCGGCGCCGGGAGCATTTGGCCCATAAAAAACGATTTCTATGAGCGTATCCATCATATAGAGATGCCGTCGCTCCTCTCGGGCCTGCGTGCGGCTATAGAGATAAAGGGCAGACCCTGCAAGCAAAATAAGCAGGCAGAGCGTTGCTGGCAGAAAGCGGAGCTTCTTTTTCAATGAAACGCTGCCTCCCCCTATCTGTATCGTTTTCATTATACCGATTGCGGAAAGCCCTGTCAAGAATTGAAGGAAATAGGCGGCTCATAACAAAACAGTGAGCATAAAGCCCACTGTTTTGTTAAAAAGCTATCAATTATTTCTCTTCTTCATCTCCGCAGCAGGAACAGTCTTCGCAGCCGCACTCATCCAGATCAAATTCCAGATGCTCTCCGCAACCCGGGCACTCAATTTCGCCATCCGAAAGCATTTCAAAATCGAGGCAGATTTTTTCGCCGCAGTTCGGGCAGGTGATTTCGTAGACCTCCTCGTCCTCTTCATCCTCGTCGACTCCGTAAAAATCCTGCTCCAGATTGTCGAGGTCCTCATCAATCGTCTCAATCTGCTCGCTCATCTCGTCCATACCGTCCTCAACATCTGCAATGCTGTAGGCCATATCATCGAGCACATCAATAACCGCCTTGAAGAGCTTGCCCTCGTTTGTGTTTTCATCTACGCCCATGCCCTCAAACAGGCCCCGCAGATAAGCAACCTTCTCTGTAATGGTCATAAAAGATTATCCTCCCTCAGTCGTGCTTTACGCACGCTCCATATATTCGCCGGTACGCGTATCAATCCGGATTTTATCGCCTTCGTTAATGAAAATCGGAACGCGGATTTCCGCACCGGTCTCCAGCTCCGCAGGCTTGGTGACGTTAGTAGCGGTATCGCCGCGCACACCGGGCTCGGTCTTTGTAACTTCCAGCTCCACAAAGGTGGGCGGCTCTACGCCAAAAACATTTCCCTTGTAGGAAAGAATCTTGCAGTCCATATTCTCCTTGACAAACTTAAAGTTGCTGCCCAGGATAGAAGAGCTGATCGGAATATTTTCATAGGTCTCGTTGTCCATAAAATAGTAGAGGTCCCCATCGCTGTAGAGATACTGCATATCCTTCCTCTCAATATAGGCAGTTGGATATTTATCATTGGGGTTAAAGGTCTTCTCGGTTACGCCCCCGGTGATTACATTGCGGATTTTGGTGCGGACGAAGGCCGCCCCCTTTCCCGGCTTTACATGCTGGAACTCAATAATCTGCACTACGTTTCCATCCATCTCAAAGGTAACGCCGTTTCTGAAATCTCCTGCAGAAATCATCTATACAAACCTCCATATCTTTTAGCCGGCCGCCCTATGCGGCACACAATATTAACAGTCTAGCCTATCTCGCAATATTTTGCAAGAGGTTTTGCAGATTTTAACGCTTTCTCTGCCTGCATCTTACAGGATAATGAGATTTTTATCGGATTTCGTCAGGTTTATGCAGCCTTCCTCGGTTACATAAACCATATCCTCAATCCGGACGCCGAAGCGGCCCTCCAGATAGATGCCCGGCTCATCGGTCATAATCAAACCGGCCTCGCAGATATCCTCGCAGGTGGGGCTGAAACGGGGATTCTCATGGATTTCCAAGCCTACGCTGTGGCCCAGCCCGTGTCCGAAGCATTCGCCATAACCGGCCTTGGTGATGATGTCGCGCGCTATCTGGTCAATTTCCTTGCAGGAAACGCCGGCACGGATAGCGGCCATTGCGGCGCGGTTGGCTTTCAGCACCGTTTCATAAATGCTGCGCTTCTCTTCTCCCGGTTCGCCCACCGCTATGGTGCGGGTCATATCTGAGCAGTAGCCATCCGCCAGGCAGCCGAAATCCATCGTAATAAAGTCACCCTTTTCCACGGGGCGTTCGGTAGGATGCCCATGGGGAAGCGAACCGTTCGGACCGGATACGACAATATACTCAAACGATGCGCCCTCCGCTCCGATCTTGCGCGCATAAAACTCCAGCTCAAGCGCAATCTCCTTTTCCGTCATGCCTGGTTGGATAAATTCGCAGATATGGGTAAAAGCACGGTCGGTATAATCCTGTGCGCGACGGATGCTCTGGAGCTCGCAGGGCTCCTTAATCATCCGCTGCCGGGAGATAATTTCACCAAGGCGCCGGTCCAGTATGACCTCAACCTCCGGCAGTTTCTCCTTTAGTGAAAGATAGCTGTCCACCGTTTTGGTATCCTCAATCCCTATGCGCTTGACCCCGTGCTTTTTTAAAATCTCCGCCAGCTGCTCATAAAGCTTCCCCTGCAGGATGACCTCGCACCCCTTCACCGTCTTTTTCGCCGCCTCAATATAGCGGGAATCGATAATGAAATAGGCTGCATCCCGGGTAATCACCAGCGTTCCCGCCGTAGAGTGCATACCGGCATAATAGAGGCGGTTATAGGGCCCGTCAATCAAAACGGCATCCATATCTTCCGGCATATGGGAGACAAGCTTCTGTATTCTTTCCATGGCAATCTTCCTCCTTTATGGTCATAAACCCCGCCCGGGTTTGCCTAACGGTTTTTCAGCTGCATATAGCAGTCCTTCATAGCTTTGGCATCCTCCGCCTGCGTGCCCGCCGATTCGCAGACGATGATGGGCGAAAGCGAATAACGGTGGATGAGCTCGATAAACGGCGGATATTCCGGGCCAAACGTTTCATCTGAAAAGGTCAGGTGCCTCTTTTCCCCGCCGGGCCGGGTAAAGGCAATGCGGGAAAAATGCACATGAAAGCTTCTAGCGCGCGATTCTCCCAGCGCATTTTGTATGCTTTTCAAAGCCGCTTCATAGCTCTCTGCCCCGTTCATTTCGCCGAAGGTGCGCGCATAGAGGTGGCCAAAATCAACGCAGGGCAGAAGGCGCTCATCCGCCTGGCAGAGTGCCAGCACCTCCTCCAGCGTTCCCAGCTGGCCGGTCTTCCCCATTGTTTCCGGACAGACGGTAACCGAACCGAGGCCCTCCTCCTCCATTGCCTGCAGCGCTCTTTTCAGCGTATCCTTTGAAAGTTCAAGCGCCTTTTCCCGGCTGAGCTTGGCGCAGGAACCGGAATGAACTACGATGTGCTGCGCTCCCATCGCCTTCGCCACCCGGACGGTCTGCAGAATATACTCAATGCTGCCCAGACGCTTTTCCTCTTCGATTCCGGAAAGCGAGATATAGTAGGGCGCATGCACTGAAAGGCTAATTCCCTTTTCCCGGCTTTTCTCTCCGAATGCCCGGGCCTGTTCCTCAGAGATACGTACGCCGCGCCCGCACTGGTATTCATAATGATCCAGTCCCAGCTTTAAAAGATAGTCCGGTACATCCATCGTCTTTTTATAACCCATCTGCCGGAAGCTTTCGCTGTTCCCGGCCGGACCGAACCTAGCGCTCATACTGCGCCCTTCCCTTCCTGTGATAGCTTTTCATCATCTGCCGCTCCAAAGCGCGCTTCAGGCGAAAAAACCAGCCGACCTCCGGCTCAATCGGGTCCACCAGAAGGGTGGCAATCCCATAACGCCAACCGCCCCAGATATCGGTCAACAGCTGGTCACCAATGGCAGCCATCTCTCTTTTTTCGCAACCGAAGCGTCGTCGGCAGCGCTCATATCCGCTGGTGAGCGGCTTTGCCCCGTCTGCTTCAAACGGAAGGTCCAGCAGGGCGGCAAAGGGCTCTACCCGCTTTGTATCATTATTGGAAAGGATGATAACGGAAATTCCGCTCTCCTGCAACTGTTTCAGCCACCTGGCAACCCCCTTGCCGGGCTGCGGATGGTTATGGGTTGTCAATGTGTTGTCCACATCCAGCACCAGCCGGCGCAGCCCCTTTTCCAGCAGAAATTCCGGGGAAATATCGCAAACGCTTCGGAAATGATAGGTCGGATAAAACATCATGTTCGCTCCTAAAATGCCGGTAGATCTCTCCTGCAGCTATCCCGGCTGCTAGCTTTGGCCCGCCGCTGTGGGTAAAACCGGCCCTCATCGATCGGCTTTCTTCTATTGTAGACACACCATAGAAGAAAAGCCCTGCTTCACACGGCGGATTGCCGTATAATTGCCCCTGCCCGTAGGGCGGCCAAATAAATTGGGCATAATAGCTGCTATGCAGCTGTTCATCCATAAGCGTGAAGCGATTATGGATGAACTGGCCCTGCCCGTAGGGCGGCCAAATAAATTGGGTATAATAGCTGCTATGCAGCTATTATACCATGCCGTCCTCTGCCAAACAACACCGAATGGAAAAAACGACAAAAAAGCGGGACAGTCTAAACCGCCCGCTTATTTGTAGGATTATTTGTATTTACGCTTACGCGCAGCCTCAGACTTTTTCTTGCGCTTTACAGAAGGCTTCTCATAATGTTCTCTTTTGCGTACTTCCGCGAGCACGCCAGAGCGCGCGCACTGTCTTTTAAACCGGCGCAGAGCACTGTCGAGAGACTCATTGTCCTTCACCCGAATTTCGGCCATTTCTAACTTCCCTCCTCTTCGCCCTAAAGCAGGAGATATATACCCCGCTATCCTTGCCTCCGGCAGGGATAGCTCACGCAACGGCTGCTGCAGAAAAAGCTGCTGCTCACCCGTTGCCAGGTAACAATAACTATTATACAATAAATCCGTGAAAACTGTCAAGAGGTAGCAGCCAGTTCCTGCGCATTTCAAAAAATCTTTACTATTTGATGACCAGGTTTACCAGCTTGCCCTTTACATAAATTTCCTTGACCAGCGTTTTGCCTTCCAGCAGCTTTGCAATCTCCGGAAGCTGTTTCGCCTGCGCAATGGCCTCCCCCTGTCCGGCCTCGGCCGGCAGCGAGAAGCGTCCCCGAATTTTTCCATTGACCTGAACGGCCAGTTCGACCGTCTCCTCCTTGCAGAGGCTTTCCTCATACTGCGGCCACTGCTCGTCACTTATGCGCCCGCCATAGCCCAGCTGCTCATAAATTTCCTCGGTAATGTGCGGCGCAAAGGGGTTGAGCAGAATCAACAGCACCCGGTAGGTCTCCCGCGAAAGGGAGCCATGCGCCGTTACTTCGTTGAGAAATCCCATCATGGCGGCAATGGCAGTGTTAAACTTCAGGTTTTCAATGTCCTTTTCGACTTTTTTAATCGTTTTGTGCAGGCTGCTTTCCAGCGCCGGGGTGACGCCGTTCTCCGCTGAAAGCATATCCTGCAGCGACCAGATGCGCTCGAGAAAGCGCTTGCAGCCGCGCACCGAGGAATTCGACCACGGTGCCGCCTTCTCAAAGTCGCCGATAAACATCTCATAGGTGCGCAGCGTATCTGCCCCATAATCGCGCACGATGTCATCAGGGTTGACGACATTCCCGCGGCTCTTGGACATCTTTTCGCCGTTTTCGCCCAGAATCATGCCGTGGCTCGTCCGCTTGGCATAGGGCTCCGGCCCGGGGACGACGCCGAGATCATACAAAAACTTATGCCAGAAACGGGAGTAGAGCAGGTGCAGCGTGGTATGCTCCATACCGCCGTTGTACCAGTCTACCGGCATCCAGTAGTCGAGCGCCTCCTTCGAAGCGGGGGCTTTATCGTTATGCGGGTCGCAGTAGCGCAGGAAATACCAGGAGGAGCCCGCCCACTGGGGCATGGTATCGGTCTCCCGGCGGGCGGGGCCGCCGCAGTGCGGGCAGGTGGTGTTTACCCAGTCCTCCATTTTGGAAAGCGGACTTTCACCGTTATCGGTCGGCTCATAGGACTGCACCTCGGGCAGCATCAGCGGCAGCTCTGACTCGGGAAGCGCAACATAGCCGCATTTTTCGCAGTAAACAATCGGAATGGGCTCCCCCCAATAGCGCTGGCGGGAGAAGACCCAGTCGCGCAGCTTAAAATTGACCTTCGGCTCACCCTTGCCGTTTTCCTGCAGCCAGGCGATAATCCTTTCCTTCGCCTGGGAAACGCTCAGTCCGTTTAAAATGCCGGAATTGACCAGAATGCCGGTCTCGCAGTCGGTAAAGGCCGCCTGCTGCACATCTCCCCCCTGCACCACTTCGATGATGGGGAGGTCAAATTTTTTCGCAAAATCCCAGTCTCGCTCATCGTGTGCGGGCACCGCCATAATGGCGCCGGTGCCATAGGACATCAGCACATAATCCGAAACGAAGATAGGAATTTCCTCGCCGTTTACAGGGTTAATTCCGCGCACCCCTTTGATCTCCACGCCGGTTTTGTCCTTGACAATCTCAGTGCGCTCGAAGTCGGATTTGCGGGCGGCCGCTTCAGCATAGTGCACGATATCAGCATAGTTTTCGATTTTATCCTGCCACCGCTGCAGGTAAGGGTGCTCCGGCGAAATGACCATATAGGTGGCGCCAAAGAGGGTATCTGGCCGGGTAGTATAGATAAGCAGCTCATCCCCCGCAGTAGTGGAGAATCTGACCTCGGCGCCGGTGGAGCGGCCAATCCAGTTTTTCTGAGAGGTAGAGACCCGGTCTATGTAGTCCACCAGGTCGAGATCATCAATCAGCCGCTGGGCATATTCGGTAATTTTAAGCATCCACTGACTTTTGACCTTGTGTACTACCTCGCTACCGCACCGCTCGCAGACACCGCCGACCACCTCTTCGTTGGCCAGAACAACCTTGCACCCGGTGCACCAGTTGACGTTCATCTCCTTTTTATAGGCCAGCCCCTTTTTAAAGAGCTGCAGGAAAATCCACTGCGTCCATTTATAATAGCCCGGGTCGGTGGTGTTGATCTCCCTGCTCCAATCAAAGGAGAGGCCGAGAGATTTAAGCTGGGACTTAAAGCGGGCGACATTATTTTTGGTTACAATTTCCGGATGGATATGGTTTTTAATGGCATAGTTTTCCGTCGGCAGGCCGAAAGCATCCCAGCCGATGGGGAACAGCACATTGTAACCCTGCAGTCTGCGCTTGCGGGCGACAATATCCAGCGCCGTATACGGGCGCGGATGGCCGACATGCAGCCCCTGCCCGGAAGGATAGGGAAATTCAATCAGCGCATAATATTTGGGCTTGCTGTGGTCCTCCGATGCGGCAAAGGTGTTTTCCTTTTCCCAGATATTCTGCCACTTTTTTTCAATCTCAGCATAATTATATTTCAACATCCACACCCCTTAAGATTATTCAGTCGCTGTGCGTCAAATCGGAGATATCTAATAACGGCGCATCGCTCCAGAGCCTTTCCAGCGAATAGAACTGGCGCGTCTGTTCATAGAAAAGGTGGATGATAACATCATAATAATCGAGCACAATCCAGGCTGCCGACTGGTAGCCCTCCACCCTTTTCGGAGTAACCCCCTTCTCCTTGAGCTGAAATTCCAGCTCATCGGCCATCGCCTTGACCTGCGTAGTCGAGCTGCCGCTGGCCACTACAAAATAGTCGCCCAACGAAGAAATATCCTTGATTTCCAATACCTTGATGTCGGCCGCCTTTTTGCTGTCCAGAAGTTTTACCACTTCCCGGCTGATTTCCAGCGCTGTCATCGATAATCAGTCCCCTTTTCTTTCAGATGATTCCCAGATGATCATATCCTGCTCTATAACCCCCGGCTTCAGTTTTTTTATTTTCTTTCCCTTTGCGCCATTCTTCTGCTGTTGCGCTCTACCCATTCGTCATAATCTCCGTCCACCCATGGATCATAGCCATGGGGGTCCAGATAGTCCGATTCGCTGCTCTGCGAAGAGGATGGCTGCATCTCAGACTCTTTGGGTATCTCTTCCTCCTGCTCCGGCTGAGAAACAACCGGCTCTTCTGCCCTTGGAAAGCCGAGCTTTTCCGCCTCAACGGCAGCTGGCAGAAAATGCTCGCCCAGTATCTGTGCCAACGCCTCCCGGTCTACTTCATAAACAGCATAGCTCCCGTTCATCTTTCCGTTGCCGGGAACGGTGAAAAAATCGATATCCTCCTCGGTAATCCCGAAAGCGGTTGAAACGATGGAAACCGCCCTGCCAAGCGGCATATCAGTAGAAACACAGTCAAAATGGCTGATTACCAGCTGCAGGGCCTTGAGCTTGCCAATAGACTGCACCTTCTCCATCAGTGCCAGCAGAAATTTATGCTGTGCTTCAATCCTTCCCAAATCCGCGGTAGCATAGGCATGCCGCTGGCGGATAAACAGCTGCGCCTGCTCGCCGCTGAGGACCTGTTCGCCCGCCTCAAAAAGCTTTACGCCCATATCATAAATATCCTGATCCAGCGTAATCGGAACGCCGCCGATTTCATCAATAATTTCTCCTACCGACTCGAGGGTAATCGTTATATAGTAATCAATAGGCAGATGAAAGCGCTCGGTAATCTCCTCTTCCAGTGTTTCAATACGGCCGGTTGTTTTATAAACCTGATTGATTTTCCCTGTAGGGTATTCATCTCCCAAAAATGTATCTCGCGGAATGGAGAGCAGCTTCACCGAACCAGCCTTCGGGTCATAGAGACCATAGATGATGACATCTGTCAGCTCCTGTGAATAATCAACCCCGCAGAAAAGCAGGCGCACCTCATCGGTCTGCAGAGGAATTTCCTTCAGAGTCTCCTGACGAAGCTCCCCATCTGCTGATTCCTGGGAACGGTCATCCGGCTGGCGGAAATAATGACAGCCCAGTGCGAGTGCTGCCCCAACTGACAAGGCTACTGCTATTATAATCGGTATCGCTTTATTTTTCAAGCTTTCCAAGCCTCCCCGGCGTTTGCATCAGCGGATATTGGCCGTTTTTCATCCTCCTTCGGGGCCTGGCAGTAAAAATTATAGGCCTCTGTGCTGTCCCGGCAAAGGGGCCTGCCCTCTTTAAGAAGGCTGGAAAGAATATATTTTAAAGAGTAGAGCATTGCCTCGCGCAGACTGCGGTCTGCCAGTGTGCGCGTATACTCCACATCCGGATAATTCCGGTCGCTGCTGGTCAGGTCAGCCAGATAAATGACCTCCTCCAGCAGGCTCATCTCAGCCCTTCCAGTCGTGTGATAACGGACAGCATTCAGTATTTCCATATCGGTAATGCCATATGCATCGCGGATATAGCAGCTGCCGGCAATGGCGTGCCACAGCTGCGGGGAGGCCAACACCTCCCGCTCAAGCGAAATACCCTGCGCCTCTATCAGGCGCAGCTGCTCTTTTTCCGGAAGGTTTTTGCAGATATCGTGCGTCAAGCCGCAGAAACGTGCCCGGCTTTCATCCGCACCATAGCGATGCGCCAGAAAAATTGCTCGCTCTGCTACGCAGAGGCTGTGATGGTAGCGCTTTGGGGAGAGGCGCTGCTGCAGGTGATTTAAAATTTCCTGTTCGCTGGTTTTTGTAATCATTTCCATGACCATACCTTTCTTCGCAGCCTGAATAGCCCTTCGGGTATTTCAGCCTTCGAAATAGCTTTTGATGATCGCAGAAATCTTCTTCCCTGCTCCTTTGAAGCTGAACTGTTTAAAAAATCAGGATTCATACAACCGGTGTGCTTTGATATAGTCCAGAACACGGGAGGGGAGCATTCCTTCCACAGAAAGCCCTTCCCGCAGCCGGCGGCGGATATCCGTAGAGGAAACGGGCAGCTCATCAATCTCGCAGATGACCGATTTTACCCCCTGTGTATCCAGAACGAGCTGCTTCTCTATAAGCTGGTCATACTCCCCCTTTTCGCGCGCCGCTGCACAGATGGTAATCATATGCATCAGCTCCTGCGCGCGATACCAGCTGTCAATAGAAAGGAACATATCGCTGCCGACAATCAGATACAGCTTATCATCCGGATAAAGCTGACGCAGCTCGCAAACGGTATCAAAGGTAAAGCTTTTCCCTTCCCGCCGAAGTTCGATATCGCTGACAGAAAAGCGCGCATGGTCTTTTGCTGCCAGACGGCACATAGCGAGGCGATCCTCGCCGGAGAGAAGCATGCTCGAATCCTTATGAGGGGAAATATGGCTGGGAATCAGCAGTATTTCATTAAATTTTATGCGGACATCAAAGCAAAGCGCCAGGTTAATATGTCCCTGGTGGATGGGGTTGAAGGCGCCGCCGAACAATGCGATCTTTTTCATGCGAATGCTCTTTCCTCTCCCGAACGCTGCAGCAGGCGGGCTGCCAAAAAGCGGGCATCAGCCTACACAAGGCCTGAAAATTTTGGACCTTCCTCTGAAACCTGCTGCCTCAAAACATAGCGGCCATGCCCTTTTAAAGAGCTCCGCCCGCATTAAAGCTGGAAGCGGGACTCTTTATTTTGCCGGAACAGCACGGCGCGCGTACCGATAACCTGTATCACCTGCGCCGAAACCCGTCCGGCAATTTCCTCTGCCGCCTCCCGGGCATTCACCGGCGCATTCTCCAAAACGCGCAGCTTGATAAGCTCTCTCGCCAAAAGCGCCTCGTCCGCCTGGCGGCAGAGGGTTTCGGTTATTCCGCCCTTGCCAATCTGAAGAATGGTGGGCAGATCGTTGGCGAAGCCGCGAAGCAGCGCCCTTTGCTTGGAACTCAGCATATTCTTCCTCCCCGGTTTTGATATTCATAAACGGGCTGCAGGCCCCTATTATCCGTTAATCTGCTGCTGCGCGGGCCTGGTAGGGGGCGAGCAGCTCCTGCAGGTTTTTGAGCGCACGGCCGCGATGGCTGATGGCATCCTTTTCCTCAGCGTTGAGCTGGGCATAGCTGCGCCCTCCCACCATAAAAACCGGGTCATAGCCAAAGCCATCCTCCCCTACCGGCTCATATCCGATACGGCCCTCGCATTCCCCCGTGCATTCCAGAACGGTATCCCGATTCAAAAAGCAGCAGATGGCGCAGACAAATTTTGCCGACCGCTCCTTTTCCGGCACCCCTTCCATCTCCTGAAGCAGCCGCGAAACGCGCTGCGCATCGCTCAGGCCTTCGCCGCCATAGCGCGCCGAATGCACCCCCGGACGTCCGCCGAGCGCCTTTACGCACAGTCCGCTGTCATCTGCAATGGTAGGAAGAGCGCACAAATCGAACACCGTCTGCGCTTTCAGCAGGGCATTGCCGGTAAACGTCTCTGCCGTTTCCTCCGGATGCACCGAAATGTTTGCCTGTCCGAGCGAAAGCACCTCAAAGCCCATAGGCGCCAGAATCCGCCTCAGCTCCTCTACCTTATGAGGATTGTTGGTGGCTGCGATTATCTGTGTCATTCTTTTCTCCCTTTCCTTTTGGCCTGGCTATTCCTTTTCTTCTTCAAAGAGCGCTTCTACAAACTGCTGCGGGTCAAACGGGCGAAGGTCATCCATCTGCTCGCCGACCCCGATATATTTAATCGGAATCTGCAGCTCCTGCTTAATACCGATGACGACGCCGCCCTTGGCAGTACCGTCCAGTTTGGTTAAAACGATGCCGGTCAGTCCGGTCGCCTCCTTGAAAGCGCGCGCCTGGTTAACCGCATTCTGTCCGGTGGTCGCATCCAGCACCAACAGTACCTCTTTTGAAGATTCCGGCAGCTCCCGTTCGATAATCCGACCAATTTTGGCCAGCTCATCCATCAGGTGTTTTTTGTTGTGAAGCCGGCCCGCCGTATCGCAGAGGATGACATCCACTCCCCGCGCCTTGCCGGCAGAGATAGCATCAAAAATAACGGCGGCCGGATCTGCGCCCTCGGTATGCTTGACAATCGGGACATTCGCGCGGTTTGCCCAGATTTCCAGCTGCTCAATAGCTGCCGCGCGAAAGGTATCCGCCGCCGCTACCAGCACCCTTTTGCCCTCCCCGCGCAGACTGTCCGCCAGTTTGCCGATGGTAGTCGTTTTCCCGACGCCGTTTACGCCGATCATGAGAATAACGGCGGGAGAAGAACGCAGATCGAGCGAGCAGTCTCCCTCGAGCATGCCGGCAATAATCTCCTTGAGCAGGTCCTTTACTTTGGCCGGGTCGGTAACGCCGGTCTCCTTGATGCGGGCGCGCAGCCGCTGGCAGATTTCCCCGGCCGTCGCCGTGCCGACATCCGCCATGATCAGAATTTCCTCGAGCTGCTCGATAAGCTCCTCATCAATCACAGTAAAGCTGTGCGCCACCCCCTCAATGGCGCTCATCATCGTTTCCCGGGTTTTTTTCAGCCCCTCGCTGATCTTTTTAAACAGGCCCATTGCACATTCCTTCCTTATCTTGCAGATTTGAGAATATGTTTCTGCCGAAAAGGCCTTGCCTGCGGCAATGTAAAGCAGCAGCCGGCCTTTACTTCATTCCCAGTTTGCTTTCCAGCTCGGAAACATCCAGCCGAAGCAGCTTGGAAACCCCCTCCTCCTGCATGGTTACCCCATAGAGAACATCAGCCTCCTCCATCGTGCCGCGCCGGTGGGAGATGGCAATGAACTGGGTATGGCCGGAAAGCCGGCGCAGGTAGGCGGCAAATTTCACAACATTAACATCGTCGAGCGCCGCTTCAATCTCATCGAGCAGGCAAAAGGGCGCCGGACGTACCTTGAGAATGGCAAAATAGATGGCAATGGCCACAAAGGCCTGCTCGCCGCCCGAAAGCGCAGCCAGGTTTTTAATAATCTTTCCCGGAGGCTGCACATATATTTCTATGCCGGATTCCAGAACGTTCTCCGGCTCACTGAGCAGCAGCTGCGCGCTACCGCCGCCAAAGAGTTCGGCGAAAATTTTCCCGAAGTGGCGGTCAATCTCCTGAAAGTTCTTAACGAAAAGCTCCTTCATCTCGCCTGAAAGCTCGGCAATCAGGCGGTAGAGTTCATCGCGGGAATGCTCCACATCCTCCAGCTGCGCCTTTAAAAACTGATAGCGGCTGTTGATCTGCTGGTATTCCTCAACAGCTTCCAGATTTACACTGCCGATCGCCTTTATCTTATTTTTCAGCGCTACCAGCTCGCGGCCCGCCCCATCCGGGTCCTCCAGACTGATCCTCTGCTCCTGCGCCTTTGTCAGCGTCAGCTCATATTCGTCATACAGGCGGGAGATAAGCGCATCGCTCTCGGACTTCAGCGTATCCCGCCGCTCCTCCAGCCGCGCCAGCTCGCGGGCAAGTGTTTCTATCTGCGCATGCATCTCCCGTTCTCTCTGGCGGCTTTGCGCATTCTGCTGCTCCAACCCGCTTTTCTGTTCAATCAGTTTTTTTATCTTGTGCGAGCAGATCTGCGTCCGATCCTTTAAGGAGGTAATCTGCTCTGCAGTCGAATCGATCTCTTCCAGCAGCCGGACGTTCTCCTTTTCCAGTGCGGCAATCTGCTCGCTGAGGTCCTGCGAACGGCCCTGGCTCTCCTGCAGCTGGCTTTGCAGCTGCAGCGCCAGCTGCTTTTGGGCCTCGATATCCTTTTCAAGCGTCAGCCGCTCAATAGCCAGCGCCCCCACGGCCTCCTGACATACAGCCTGCTCCCGGGCAGCTTCCTGCTGCCGGGTGCTCAGCGTGTCCATTTGCAGCTGCAGCGCCTGCTGCTGCTCATTCAGGCGGCGAACCTTTTCTTCGCTGCTTACGCTCTGCTCGCCCAGTTCGGCAAGCCTGCGCCCGGCTTCCTGCGCATGGCGGACAGCCTCCTGCTGCTGGCGGGTAAGGCTTTCGCGCTGCAAAAGAAGGCGCTTCTCCTCTGCCTCATAGCGAATGCGGTCCTCGCTCATCGTGCGCACATCCGCATCCAGTCCGGTAATCCAGGCATTCAGCTGCGCCAGCTCCTCCTCGGCTGTTTTAACCTCCGCCGCATTCTGCGCCATCTGTTCCCCGACTGCTTTCGCCTGCGCCTGCAGCCTTTCAATCTCGCCAGCGCGGCTTAAAAGACCTGCGCTGTGTGAAAGGGAGCCGCCGGTCATCGAGCCACCGGGATTGATAACCTGGCCATCGAGCGTAACCACCCGAAAACGGTAACCATAGCGCCTGGCAATCGCTACCGCGCAGTCCATATCCTCGGCGACGGCGATTCGCCCTAGCAGGTTCCGGATAATCTCCTGGTATTTTTCCCCGCAGCCGACCAGGTCGCTGGCCAGTGCAATAAACCCCTCGCAGCCATCAAGCCCCTTTTCTTCAAACGAACGGGCACGGATAATCGAGATGGGCAAAAAGGTAGCCCGACCCGCACGGGCGCGCTTTAACGCCTCAATGGCCACCTTGGCGGCGGAATCGGTGGTCACAACGATGTTCTGCATCGCCGCACCCAGAGCAACCTCAATAGCGCAGGCATAACGGGGTTCTACCGAAATCAGCCGGGAAACCGGCCCCTCAATCCCTCGAAGGTTTCCGCTCTGCGCCTGGTTCATAATATAGCGGACACTCTGCTGAAAGCCCTCCATATTTTTTTCCATATCGCTGATAAGCTTTGCCTTCTGCAGGTAGCTCTTCTGCTCGGCACTGCGGTCATCCTGCTCCTTTTTGAGCTGGAGCAGGCGATCGGAGACCGACTTCTGCTTCATCAGGTATCCTTTTTTTACATTCTGCTGAGAAACCAGCTGCTCCTCTATCGTCTGCAGCAGCTCAGTTATCTGCTGGAGCTGACGCATACATTCTTCAAAGGAAGCCTGCGTTTCCCCGGCCTGCGCCTGCAGTTGCTGCTCGCTCTCGCGCAGCTGCTCCAAAACGGCGGCGCTGGAGGCGCCCAGCAGCTTTTCGTTAGAAATTTCGCGCAGAAGCGCCGCTTTCTCCTGTGTAAAAGCGGTCTGGCTTTCTGCAAGCTGAAAGACCTGCTCCTCCAGGTCTTCCCGCTTTTTTTCCAGCTCAGACTGCCGCCCGTTCAGCGCCGCGAGCTTTTCTTCCCGCTCGCGGTTTTCTAAAGCCATCTGCTGCAGCTGCCCTTCTATGCGCTCCTTGCCGGCAGTATGGCCGGCAATATTCTCCCGAAGGCGCGAAATGGTCTCCCGGTTATGTTCCATATCATTGTGCAACACAGCCGTGCGGCTGTGTTGCTGCGCTTCCAGAGCCTGCAGGGCGCTTATCTCCTGGCGCCGCTCATCGGCCTCAATATCGCAGCGGCGGATAGCTTCATAGATTTCGGCTGTCTGCTGCTCTGTTTGCTGCAGCCCTTTCTGCAGCCGCTCACGTTCTTCCCCCGCCAGCAGCAGCTTATCCTCCTGAGAGCCGAGCTGCCCCTGTAGCCGCTCGATTGAAAGCAGCCAGAGGGAAATTTCCAGCTCCTTTTTCCGCAGAGCGAGCCGGAGATATTCCTGCGCCTTTTGCGACTGCATGCGCAGCGGCTCCACCCGCCCCTCCAGCTCGGAAAGGATGTCCTTTAAGCGCAGCAGATTTTCCTGCGCCTGCAGAAGCCTTTTTTCCGCCTGCTCCTTGCGGTAGCGGAATTTGGAGATTCCCGCCGCTTCCTCGAATATTTCCCGGCGCTGCGCGCTTTTGGCCCCCACAATTTCCGCAATGCGACCCTGCCCGATGATGGAATAGCCATCCCGGCCAAGACCGGTATCCATAAACAGCTCGTTGATATCGCGCAGGCGGACAGCGGTCCCGTTTATCCGGTATTCGCTTTCGCCGGAGCGGAAAATTTTCCGGGAAATGGTCACCTCGTCGCTGTCTGAAGAGAGGCTGCGGTCGCAGTTATCAATCGTCAGCGAAACGAAAGCATAGCCCATCGGCCCCCGGTGCTGGGTGCCGGTGAAAATGACATCCTCCATTTTGCCGGAGCGCAGGGTCTTGCCCGACTGTTCGCCAAGAACCCAGCGAATGGCATCTGAAATGTTGCTCTTCCCGCTCCCGTTCGGTCCGACCACCGCCGTTATTCCCTCATCAAACTGAAGCTGTATGCGATCGGGAAAGGATTTAAAGCCCACCATTTCCAACGCTTTCAGCTGCATGCGCATGCCCTCCCTTCCATAAAATTTTTGAAAAATTTTTCTCTTGCTTTCAGGTCCGCTCCTTATAAAAGCTGCCCGTTCCTTTTCTCAATTGTGTTCCCTATTATGATTAATGGCATTAACGGCAAAGCCGGCAGGTTTAAGTTCATAGCCGCTTTCTTTGCTTTATCCTGCGCATCCGACTAAAGCCGGTCAATATTCAGCGCCGCAACGGGAAGAGAGTTCTCCTGACGCACAAGCAGATGATAGCCCGCTGCCTGCAGCCGCTGCAAATTTCGTTTTTTCTGCCCGACCGCGCGGGAAACCATCGTTGGATGTACGGTTATCCGGTAAGCGCCCGGCAAAAGCGTCTGCAGCCGGCGCTTCATTTCTATGTAAAGCAGTTCACCTTCACAGAGCTCCCGAAAGGCCGGATGATAGGCGCCTGCAACCAGCCTCTCTTCCAGCTCCGGGCTGGCGTGCAGCCCCATGCGAATGACCCGGATTCCATGTGAAGTAAAATACCTTAACAGCTCTGCGCAGAGGGGGATCGACTCCTCCACCCCCGGCGGACGATAAGCTCCCTCCCGAAAAAGGCGCTCCAGTCCGGTGCCCCGCAAAACGGCGGTTGGATAGATGCGCATCGTATCCGGATGAAGGGCGGCCAGCTCTTTCGCCGTCTGCAAAGCGCCGGTGTCGGTATCCCCATACAGGCCGGTCATCATCTGCAGGCCGAGAGAAAACCCCGTCTCCCGGATGAGTGAGCAGGCGCGGCGCACATCCTGCGCCGTATGCCCACGGTGATTCAGCAGCAGAACCCGCTCATCCATACTCTGCGCGCCCAGCTCGATGGAAGTAACCCTATAAGCCTGCAGAATCGAAAGAACCTCCCGATCGATGGCATCCGGCCGGGTAGAAATCCGTATGCCGGAAAAGCGGCCCGGCCCGATAAAAACAGAAGCGGCCTTTAAAAGGGCAACCATTGTTTTTCTTTCAATAGCGGTAAAGCTTCCGCCGAAAAAGGCGATCTCCGTTTCCCGGTGGTTTTGCTGCTGTAAAATGCCGGACAGCGTCTGGCACACCTCATCAGGAGAGGGCGGCTGCGCTTCTCCGGAGATAGCGTGCTGATCGCAGAAGCTGCAACGGTGCGGGCAGCCCGCGTGCGGAACGAAAAAGGCGATATTAGCGTGTTTCATTTCCCCATCAGCTCCAGCGCCCGGCGCGCCGCCTGCTGCTCAGCTGTTTTTTTGGAGCGCCCCTCTCCCGAGCCGATTACGTTGCTGTTGAGATGAACCTCCACGACAAAATGCTTATCATGGTCAGGACCGGATTCTTCGACGAGCACATAGTGCAGCCGCTCCTCCGGGTTTTGCTGAATGATCTCCTGCAGCAGCGTTTTATAGTCCTTAAAGGGCGTCGCGTGCTCCTCCAGCATTCCCACGACAAAAGGAAGCACAAAGGCGCGGGCAGGCTCGATTCCCCCATCCAGATAAATAGCCGCTATCAGCGCTTCAAAGGCATCCGAGCAGATGGAGGGGCGCTTTCTCCCCCCCGTCATCTCCTCCCCCTTGCCGAGGCGCAGATATTCGCCGAGCGCTATTTTCTGCGCAAACAGATCCAGCGTTTTTTCGCAGACAAGAGAGGCGCGCAGCTTGGTCAGCTCCCCCTCCGGCAGATGGAATTTGTGAAACAGATAGTCAGATACAATGATAGAAAGAACCGCATCTCCCAAAAATTCCAGCCGCTCGTTATATTTTGTCCGCCGCTTGACCTCGTTTGCATAGGAGGAATGGGTAAGAGCCACCTCAATCAGACTTTTATCCTGGAAAATATAACCGATTTCCTTTTCCAGCCGCGCAATTTCCGGCATATTCTCAGTCCTCCCTTCCTTGTCCTCTTTAAAGCAGCACGTTTATGAGCGCTTTGTTTCCGGCCGGTTTTTTCCTTTATGAACGGGCGGATTCGTTTTCCTGCTGCTTTTCGTGCGCTTTGATATCGGCCAAAGCGGTTTCAATTCTGCCGACAACATCGCCCGCTGCAAAATCGCGCGCCTGGCGGATGGCATTTTTAAAGGCCTTGGCATTCGAGCTGCCGTGCGCCTTGATAACCGGACGGGAGATTCCCATCAGCGGCGCACCGCCATGCTCGGTATAGTCCATCTTCTTTTTAAATTCCTGCAGGTTTTTGCGCATAAGCAAGGCGGCAAACATCGTAAAAGTGTTCGCTTTCAGCATACGCTTTATCTCCCCCGCAAACGAGAGCGCCACCCCTTCGGTCAGCTTGAGAACCACATTGCCGGTAAATCCATCGGCAACGGCGACATCGCAGGCCCAGCCGGGCAGCTCCCGCGGCTCTACATTGCCGATGAAATGGATGGGGGAATTCTGCAGAAGCTGATAGCTTTCCTGCTGCAGCGGCGTTCCCTTGTTCGGCTCGGATCCGATATTGATGAGCCCTACGCGGGGAGCGGCAACCCCCTGCAGCGCCTGCATATAGGCGCTGCCCATAACGGCAAACTGCTGCAGCATTTCGGGTCGGCACTCGGCGTTCGCCCCGCTGTCCAGCAGCAGGTAGGCGCCGTTAAAGGTGGGGATGAGGGTGCCGATAGCGGCACGCTTAATCCCTTTAATCCGCCCGACCATCAGCGAGGCGCCGACCACCAGGGCGCCGGTGCTCCCAGCGGAAACCAGTGCATCCCCTTCCTGTTTAGTCAGCTTTTGCAGTCCGACTGCCAGCGAACTGTCGGCATATTTTTTCCGGATATCGGTCGGCTCCGCCTCCACCGGCATAATACCGGGGGCATGCTCAATCGAAATGCCCTCCATGGAAATCCCGTTCTCCTGCGCGCATTGCTCAATGCGCGCGCGGTCGCCGACCAGCAGGACTTCTATCCCATATTCCGCGACTGCCATGGCGCACCCCTCCATAACGGCGCGCGGCGCATGGTCCCCGCCAAATGCATCGACAATGATTTTCATCCTTCATCCGTCCTTCTCCCAAAGATTGCCGGATGCTCTCCGGCCGGCGCCGTTCCCTAGGGTTTTGGCACCCCTCATTCGGAGTATAGCCTGCCTTCGCCCCTTTTTAATCTTCTGTAAGAGAAAACTCCCCCGGCCATTCCCGGATGCCTTCCTCCTTCAAAAAGGCGGAAAAGCTTTGCAGCGCCCGCTCTGCAATCTGCTGATAGCGCGCCTGCTTATCCCGCACAGGCTCGACAAGCGGTGGAAGCAGCCCCATGTTGCAGCCCATCGGCTGATAGTCCGGATTCGGCTCGGCTACATAGCGGCAGAGCGCTCCGGTCATGGTATCCCCCGGGGGGATGGCGGGCGGCAGCCCGCGCAGCGCACGGGAAAGCCCGATTCCTGCCCAGATGCCGGACATGGCCGACTCGATATATCCCTCAACCCCTGTTATCTGGCCGGCAAAGAAAAGCAGCGGCGAGCTTTTCACCGCAAAGCCGGCATCCAGCACCCTTGGGGCATTCAAAAAGGTGTTCCGGTGCATGACACCATAGCGCAGAAACTGCGCGTTTTGTAGTCCGGGAATCATGGAAAATATCCGTTTCTGCTCCTGAAATTTCAGGTTGGTCTGAAATCCGACCAGATTATACATTGTCGCCTGCCGGTTTTCCTGGCGCAGCTGAACAACCGCCCAAGGCCGGTGCCCGGTGCGCGGATCTCGCAGCCCTACTGGTTTGAGGGGGCCAAAACGAATGCTGTCCAGCCCCCGGCGGGCCAGTACCTCCACCGGCATGCATCCCTCATAAACAGCGGGACGGTCAAAATCATGCAGCGCGGCGGTTTCTGCCGCAACTAGGGCGGCATGGAAGGCCTCATATTCCTCCCGGTTCATCGGGCAGTTCAGATAGTCCGGCTCCCCTCGGTCATAGCGCGCGGCAGCAAAGACGCGGTCCCGGTCAATAGAATCTGCCGAAACAATAGGAGCGGCGGCATCAAAAAAAGAGAGGGGTTCCCCGCAAAGAGCGGATATCGCCTCTGCCAGCGCGTCAGAGGTCAGCGGCCCGGTTGCAATGACCGCAGGTCCGGACGGGATTTCAGTGACCTCCCCTTCCAGCACCTGAATAGCCGGGTGGGAGCGGATTTTTTCGGTCACATAGTCGGAAAAGAAGCTACGGTCCACCGCAAGCGCGCCGCCCGCCCCGACCGCCGCACTGCGCGCAGCCATCAGTATCAGCGAGCCGCAGCGGCGCATCTCCTCCTTAAGCAGCCCGGCCGCACTGGAGAGGCGGTTTGCCTTCAGCGAATTGGAGCAGACCAGCTCGGCAAACCCGGCACTGTGGTGGGCCGGAGAAAACTTGAGGGGCTTCATTTCATAGAGCTCCACCGCAAAGCCTTCCTCTGCCAGCCGCCAAGCCGCTTCGCATCCGGCCAGCCCTGCCCCGATAACCTTAACTCTCATGTTCTTTCGCTGCGGCGCCCTTCTTTTTGGCAGGAGCCTTTTTGGCAGCCGTTTTACCGGTTTTAGCCGCCGGGGTCTTGGAAGCCGTTTTTTTTGCCGTCCCCTTCGCGGCAGCCGTTTTGCTGCTCTTAGCTGCCGCCGTTTTGGAGGCGGTCTTTTTCGCGGGCTTCTCCGGCATATCCTCATCGAGCATATCGGGATTTTCCGCCTCCGCGGCCGGCGCGGACTGCCCCTGCTCATAACCGCAGCCCGGTTTCAGGCAGTAAACCTTCCCCAGCTTCCCCTTTTTGCGAAACAGCGTAGAGCCGCATTCCGGGCAAAGATCGGATATGGGGGTATCCCAAGTAGTAAACGTGCAGTCCGGATATTTTTCGCAGCCAAAAAAGACCTTACCGCTTTTGGATTTCTTTTCCAGAATCCTGCCGCCGCATTCGGGACAGATGCCCCCGGTCTCTTTGACAATCTTTTTGGTGTTCTTGCACTCCGGATATCCGGGACAGGCCAGAAACTTCCCAAAGCGTCCAGTTTTGATCACCATATTGCGGCCACATTTTTCACAGATGACGTCGGTCTCCTCAGCAGGAATCTTAATGCGTGTACCATCCATATTCCGTTCAGCCTTCTCCAGCGTCTGGCTGAAATCCTGATAGAAGCTGTCCAGCGTAGATACCCAGTCGGTCTTCCCATCCTCCACGTCATCCAGCTGCTGCTCCATGCGGGCAGTAAAATCGGCATCCACAATGTTCTGAAACTGCTCACGCATCAGCCCGGTGATCACTTCGCCCAGAATGGTGGGCTTTATCTGCCGGCCCTCCCGCTCCACATAGTTGCGCGCCAGAATGGTGGTAATTGTCGGCGCATAGGTGCTCGGCCGTCCAATTCCTTTTTCTTCCAGCATTTTAATGAGCGATGCCTCGGTATACCGGGCAGGCGGCTGAGTGAAGTGCTGATTGGGAGTGAGAGCGGCAGCGGTGAGCGGATCGTTTTCGTGCAGTTCGGGAAGAACCTCGCTCTTTTCCTCCTCGTCATCGCTCCCCTGCTCATAGAGAACGGTATAGCCGGGAAACTTGACGGTATAACCTGAAGATTTGAAAAGATAGTCTTCCGCCCCGATATCGACCGAAACGGTATCGAGCAAGCAGTTGCCCATCTGGCTGGCGATGAAGCGCTCCCAGATAAGCCTGTACAGCTTATACTGGTCGCTAGTCAGCGAGCCTTTGACCTGCTCAGGGGTAATGGAGGGGACCGACGGCCGAATCGCCTCATGTCCATCCTGCGCACCCTTTTTTGATTTATAAATGCGGCGCTGTGCTGGCAAGTAGTTTTCTCCGTAACGTCCGCGGATAAAGCTCTCCGCCGCATCCATCGCCTCTTCAGAAAGGCGCAGCGAGTCGGTACGCATATAGGTAATCAGGCCGATGGCACCCTGTCCCTGCACATCGACGCCCTCATAAAGCTCCTGAGCGGCCTTCATCGTCCGCCGCGCCTGAAAGCCGAGCTTGCGGGAGGCCTCCTGCTGCAGCGTAGAGGTGGTAAACGGCGGGGCAGGTGATTTTTTCCGCACTCCTTTTTTAACGCCGACAACTGAAAAGGCGCATTCGGCAAGGTCGGCGACGATACGCTTTGCCTCCTCCTCGGTTTTCACCGTATCCAGCTTTTTTCCCTGATAGGAGTGCATTTTGGCTGCAAACGGTTTGCTGGCGCCCTGCGGCAGAAGCAGGGCATCAATCGTCCAGTATTCCTCCACCTGAAAGGCGCGGATTTCCTCCTCGCGGTCTACAATCATCCGCACGGCAACCGACTGCACGCGGCCTGCCGAAAGCCCGCTTTTCACCTTTTTCCAGAGAAACGGGCTCAGTTTATAGCCCACAATCCGGTCCAGAATCCGTCGGGCCTGCTGGGCATCCACCAGATTCTGGTCGATGGCACGCGGATGCTCCATGCCGCTTTTAACGCCGGTTTTGGTAATCTCATTGAAGGTAACGCGGTTGGGTTGCGAAGGATCAATGGAAAGAAGATTGGCCAGATGCCAGCTGATTGCCTCTCCCTCGCGATCCGGGTCGGTAGCAAGAAAAACGGTCTCCGAATCCTTGGCGGCATTTTTAAGCTCGCGGATGAGCGCCTCCTTGCCCTTGATGTTGATATATTTAGGCTTAAACCGATTTTCCAGATCTACCCCCATCGTGCTCTTCGGCAAATCCCGGATATGGCCCATCGAAGCGATAACCGTATAGCCCTTTCCCAGATACTTCTGAATGGTTTTCGCCTTGGCAGGCGATTCCACAATGACCAGTTTGGACATGAAATATCACCCATCTATATCTTTTTTGCTGCTGCCACTTCTGCAGCGGCCCGCTGCCGGGCGCTCTGCCCAAACCTGCAGAACGCGGGCATGAATAACGTTATCTATTGTATGCTGTCCCTTCCCATTATGCAAGAGGAGCAGCAAAACTTTACAAATTATTAGCAGTCTCTTCCTTTTGCCTGTATTCGGCTGTCAGCCGAAAGCAGCCCATCGGCTCGGAAGAGACAATTCCCTCAATCTCCATTTCAGTCAGCGCGGGAAGCAGCTCCCCCGCTCCGAGCCCGGTGCGTGCTGCAATCATCTGCACGTTTACCGGCTCTGCACCCAAAGCGCTGAAAATCTTCTCTTCTGTTTCATCCAGGCCTTCCGGGACCCGAATGCTCTCCGGCAATTTTTCCGGCGCTTCTTTCTTCTCTGTCCCCTCCTGGGATTCAGGCGTATCCTCTGCCGCTGTTTTTTTGAAAGACTCCCCATTTTCAGGGAGCAGATGACGGTATTCCTCCAGAATATCCTCCGCCTCAAAAACCGGCTTTGCTCCAGCGCGAATCAGCTCAAATACTCCATAAGAGCGGCGGTCATCCATCCGGGCGGTGACGCCGAAAACATCCTTCCCCTGTTCGAGTGCATGGCCCGCCGTAATCAATGCGCCGCTGCCCGCTCCCGCCTCTACAACCACCGTTCCGAGGCCCAACCCGGAAATCAGCCGGTTTCGCTGCGGAAAGTTTCCGGGATAAGGAGGCGTTGCCGGCGGATATTCAGTTAAAACAGCCGTATGTTCGCACATCCACTCCATCAGCTTTTTATTCTGCGCAGGATAGACTATATCCATTCCACAGCCGATAACCGCATAGGCCCGGCCCCCTGCAGAGAGGGCGCCTTCGATAGCAGCTGTATCGATTCCGGCGGCCAGCCCGCTGATAACGGCCGCGCCTTTTTCAGCCAGCTGTTTGCTCAGCATTTGCGCTGCGCGTCGGCCGTATTCGGTGCAGCTGCGGGTGCCTACCACCGAAACGACCAGCTCTTCATCTATCCGCGACAGATCCCCCTTCACATAGAGAACCGCCGGCATCGCATAGATATTGCGCAGCCGCTTTGGATATGCCGCATCTTCCGGTGTAAGCACGTGACATCCGAGCTCCTGCGCGCGCAGAAAAACAGCCTCTGCCTTCGCAATGGAGGAGGTCTCCAGGCGCAGCAGTTCCTTTTCGGTGAAAGCGCGGCTTTCCCGCCGCGCCTGTCCGTTCATCTCATAAATTTCCTGTGCATGAGGAAAGCGTTCGCACAGGGCATTCACGCGGTGACTCCCGGTTCCCAGCACCTGCGCCAGCCATATCCAGTAAATCCTTCTGTCATACTGCCCCATTCTTCTGCTCCTCCCATGTGCTTATCAGCCCTGGCGCATCACTTCATAAATCAATATCCCCGCGGCCATTGCCGCATTCAGCGACTGCGCCTTTCCGCGCATGGGGATAACAAGCGAGCCGCTGCATCGCTCAATCAGTCCGGGCGGCAGGCCGTTTCCTTCATTGCCGATAAGCAGGCAGCAGTCTCCCGTTAAGTCCACCTCGCAAAGCGGACGCGCCCCTTCACAAAGTGCGGAGGCATAAACCGGGATATTCATTTTGCGCAGGGCGGCAATCGTTTCCTCCACACTTTCCACCGTCCGCACTGGTATCCGGAAAATGCCCCCCATGCTTGCCCGCAGCACCTTGGGCGCATAGAGATCAGGGCAGTCGGCACTGAGCAGCACCTCAGGGAGGCCAAAGGCCTCCGCCGTCCGAATAATCATTCCGACATTTCCAGGATCCTGCAGCGAACAGAGCAGGACCGACCGGCGGGCGAGGGCGCTCTGATGATTCTCCGGCAAAGGGAAAACTGCCAGCAGCCCCTGCGGAGAAACGGTATCTCCGCAGGAGCGCAGCGCATTTTCAGAGAGCACCGCCACATCGCTGCAAACAGCTTCCAAGGCGGGCAGCGCCTCGCCTGCGAGCTTTTCACCAACAAGCAGATGGCGCGGCACAAGCCCGCTCTGGAGCGCATCTTGCCAGAGCCGCTGGCCTTCCAGCACAAATTCGCCGCATTCCCGGCGGTAACGCCGGCTTTCACACAGTCTGCGGACATGCTTGCAAAGCTCATTGGCGGGCGAGATAATGCTCCGCAAGATATTTCCCCCTTCTCTGGCATAGCAAGTAAAAGCGCCCAATGTCATGATCGACATGGGCGTTTTTGCCGGTTAAAGAGCTGCTTTCGCTTTCTCGGTCAGTGCAGTGAACGCCGCGGGATCATGAATCGCGATTTCAGAAAGCATTTTGCGGTTCAGAGTAATCCCGGCCTTCTTCAGTCCGTTCATAAAGGTGGAGTAGTTCATGCCGTTTTGCTTGCAGCCGGCAGAAATACGGGTAATCCACAGGCGGCGGAAGTCGCGCTTCTTCTGCTTGCGGCCGATATACGCATACTGACCGGATTTCATCACCGCTTCTTTAGCGGTTCTGAACAATCTGGATTTACCGCCGAAATAGCCCTTGGCCAGCTTCAAGACCTTTTTTCTTCTTTTGCGGGTCATCAACGCGCCTTTTACACGTGCCATATTCTATACCTCCGATTCAGGGTTGTTATTCAGTTTATTTGTAGGGAACGAGCAGCTTGATGGCCGCCACATTGGTCTTGTCGGCATAAGCCGCCTTGCGCAGCCCTCTCTTGCGCTTCGTGCTCTTTTTGTTCAGAATATGGGATTTGTACGCATGCGCGCGCTTGACTTTACCATTCTTGGTAAGCTTGAAGCGTTTCTTCGCACCAGTGTGGGTTTTCAGCTTAGGCATGATCTATATTCCTCCGTTTCATTTTTTACTTGGCAGCTTTAACGGGCTTTGCCGGTTTGGGGGACATAAACATCACCATGCTTCTGCCCTCCATCTTCGGCGGCTTTTCCACATTACCAATTTCGCTGCATGCCTGTACAAAGCGCTCCATAACGCCAAAACCGAGATTGGTGTGTGCCAGCTCGCGCCCGCGAAAGCGGATGGAAACCTTCACACGATCCCCCGCCGTCATAAATTTCACAGCCTGGGAAACCTTGGTATTGAAATCATGAACATCGATATTTAAAGACATGCGCACTTCCTTGATTTCAATAACCTTCTGCTTCTTTTTGGCCTCTTTCTCGCGCTTTGCCTGTTCGAACCGGTATTTGCCATAGTCCATAATCCTGCAGACAGGCGGCGTTGCAGTCGGGGCGATCATCACCAGGTCCAGATTCTTCTGAATGGCCAGCTCGAGAGCCTCCTTGGAAGACATGAACCCTATCGGCTCGCTATCCGGTCCCAGCAGACGGACTTCCTTTTCTCTGATCTCCTCATTGATCTGCATTTCTTTTTTGCTAATGGTAAAACACCTCCAAAGCCCTTCATGCTCAATCCCTCATTTGTACCACAAAAAAGCG
This sequence comes from Provencibacterium sp., assembly GCA_022792175.1. Taxonomy (GTDB): domain Bacteria; phylum Bacillota; class Clostridia; order Oscillospirales; family Ruminococcaceae; genus Harryflintia. The sequence goes on along the minus strand of JAAWAN010000020.1, from coordinate 108,977 downwards.
CGAATGATTTTCCCTCATTCGCGCTGCAGCAGACAACACTTGCTTCCTTCATTGCTGAAAGAAGAACAGGTATTGACCGTGTACATTAAAATGCACAGGTGAGAATGGCGGGAAAGCACATCCTGCTTTATTGTTCTTATCAAGTATAGCGGCCTGCCTCCATTTTGTCAAGCCTTCTTGCCGAAATAATTTTCGGTCTACCCCGGCAGGAAACCCGCTTATGCGAACATCTCCCGAATGTTTTTCTCATCAAAGGGACGCCACACGGCATCCGGCTTTGCGGCCTGCCTTTCTATTGCGGCAAGATACTCCTCTTCTGAAGCAGGCTGCCCCTTTATAAAATAGGCGGCTGTTTCCCATCCGTTTTCGGTGCTGCTGCAGATGAGGGGCTCTGTGAGACAGCTTCCCCCATCGAAACAGCTTCTGCAGACACTTACCGCTGTTCCTGCCGGATGGGTGCAGGAATAGGTGCCATCCGTTTTGAGATCCTCGAAATCCCGATAGCTGGCAGAATAACCATATACCTCCTCAGCCTCCCTGTGCAGTATCATATATCCTCCCATATCCCCTGCCACATCTATTACCTGCAGGAGCACCTCTGTTTCCCCATCTCCATCCAGGTCAACGGCCGTAAACCTCCAGATAGAAGAATAATCGCTCTCCCGGCTGAAAACGGCCGGTACCCGGTCGAGATCCAGTGAAACCTCTTCTCCTTCCTCCGTATACAACAGCGGAGCCTCACCGGACAAAACGGAAAAATATGTCTTTTCTGCATCCTCCAGAGCAGAAAAGGCGGCACAGCCGGCGAAGGAAAGGACCAGCAAGCCGCTGAGGAAAATGTCCGTCTTCCTGCGGATATGATTCTTTCGTTTCAATATAAACCCTCCCTGCAAAAGGCCGGCGGCAGACGGGGCAAAATCCGCCGGTTTTCAGAAAAACGCCCGGCCTGTTCCAGAATAGGGACAGGCCGGGCAGAAAAAAGACGGTTAGAAGGGCGGCGAATCCCCCTTATGCACGATTCTTCCCGCTCGCCGGTTCTTTCGGCAGATAGAACCTGTGCAGCAGCACCAGTGCGGCAGCCAGCAGGCCGAAGGAAACCAGTAAAGTCAGAAACAGATTTTTGGTAAATCCGGCTACGATATAGCCAACCGCACAGCAGGCGGCTACCGTTATGGAATAAGGAATCTGCGAGGCAACATGGTTGATGTGATCGCAGTTGGCGCCTGTGGAAGAAAGGATAGTCGTATCCGATATCGGCGAGCAGTGGTCTCCAAAGACCGAACCAGCCAGTGTCGCCGCCAGCGAGATGATGGTCAGCTCCGGCGCAACCCGCTCGCAGACTAGCGCAATAATCGGAATCAGTATCCCAAAGGTGCCCCAGGAGGTGCCCATCGAGAAGGAGAGGAAACCCGCGACAATGAAGACGATAACCGGAATCAGCGCAAGCGGCATATTAGAGGAGGCAACCAGATTGCCGACATATTCGCCGGTCGAAAGCAGGTCGCGGCAGACGCCGCTGATCGTCCAGGCCAGCGTCAGGATGATGAAGGCCGGCACCATCGATTTAACGCCGACACCGATTCCCGCCATGAAGCGCTTAAAGGAGAGCACCCTGCGCGGGACGAACAGGAAAAAGGCGACAATCAGCGCTCCCAGGCCGGCGAGCGCCAGCGCCGGACCGGCATCGGTGTTGCCAAAGCCGTCCGCCAGCGTCATGCCGCCCTCAAAATATCCGCCGATATAGAGCATGGAAAGAATCGAGAAGATGATGAGCGCGATAATCGGGATAATCAGGTCGATCACCTTGCCGCGCGGGGAAACGGCGATGGTATCCAGCTCATCGGCCGCACTTTCCGCTGAACCGCCCACCGAGGAATCCAGATCCCCTTTCTCCAGCGCGTTTTTCTCAAACCGCGCCATCGGGCCGAACTCCAGCTTGGAAACCGAGAGCACCACCACCATCATGATGGTCAGCAGCGCATAGAGATTATAGGGAATCGTCTGCATGAAAGCGGACATCCCATCCAGTCCGGTGCCATCCATCTGCGAGATGACCGAGGCCGCCCAGGAAGAAACCGGCGCGATGATGCAGATCGGCGCCGCCGTCGCATCGATAATATAGGCCAGTTTCGCATGCGAAATGCGGTGTTTATCGGTAACTGGACGCATCACCGTTCCAATAGTCAGGCAGTTAAAATAGTCGTCTATAAAAATCAGTACACCCAGTGCGCTGGTGGCCAGCTGGGCGCCTACGCGAGAGGAGAGCTTGCTGACTGCCCAATCCCCATAGGCCTTGGATCCCCCAGCCATCGTTATGACTGCAACCAGCGCACCCAGCAGCGCTAAAAACAGGATAATGGCTGCATTATCCCCCAGCTTTGCTGCCATCAGCCCGGTGGTGGTAGAAAAGGTCTTAACCAGAACGCCCAGCACACCGGAGGCAGTATATGCCGAGTAGATAAACGTTCCTGAAAGAATACCGATGATGAGAGAGGATATTACCTCTTTGGTCACCAGTGCCAGGCCGATTGCAATAACCGGCGGGAGTATGGACAGAAAGCCCACTTGAATTGCATCCATTCCGTTTTTCTCCCCTTTTGTTCATTTGATTGCCTTGCTTTGGAAATAATTTATTCAAATAATAGCATACTGGCAGAAAAAAGGCAATTTCTATCCCCTATTTTTAAACTGAAATGGGCATTTTTGGAGAATAAAACAATTTATAGAAGCATTTTTGCGGGAATATTCTCAAGAAAATGCATAAGATTTGCAGATAGACTGCATATTTTTCCAAAAAGTGCGATAAGCGCCGCATAATACGGCGCTTATCAAAAGAAAAATATGCATTTTCAGCAAGAGGCTTCCTGTGGCTCAGCGGTCCATTTCTCCCGAGCTTTGATCGGAATTATGCTGCCGGACCACCCGGCTGATCTCTTCAAAATCGCTCGCCGGCATATCGCCCATCACAGTGTTTTTCATTGCAGACATGGCATTGCCGAAGTTCACAGCCTCCTGGACAGAGCCATATTTCAGCAGCCCGAACAGTACGCCCGCCACATAGGCATCGCCGCTGCCGATGCGGTCGATTACATCGATATTTTCATAGGCCTTCCCGGTGTAGCAATGGCGCTCATCATGATAATAGATGGTAGAATTAAACGAGTGGCATTTCGGGCTTTTGACTACCCGGTCGGTGCAGGCGACAAGGCTGATATCAAAATCTTCGCAGTAGTCTCGCATAATTTCCTCGATTCTTCCCTTGCGCTGCATCATCCTGCGGGAGGTCTCCTCGGAAACGAAGAGGAAATCCACATAGGGCAGAACTTCCAGAACGGTTTTGCGGGCTGTATCCTCATCCCAGAGGTTTGCACGGTAGTTCACATCAAAGGAGATAAAGGCCCCGCCTTCTTTAAAACGGCGGATCATTTCAACCGCCGTATCCCGCGTACGCTCGCTGAGCGCCAGCGTGATGCCGCTGGTATGGAAAACCTTTGTCTGGGAGTAGATAGAAGTGTCCAGCTCATCAATCGAGATGCTGTTAAAGGAAGAGTTCCGGCGGTCATATGTAACAGAGGGCTTGCGCGGATAGGCACCATATTCATAATAATAGATGCCTATTCTTTTTTCCGGAGATTTATCATAGATGAGCAGGTCATCACTGACCCCATAAAAACGAATCTTGTTTTTAATAAAGCGTCCCATCGCATTATCCGGCACCTTGGTTACGATACCGGTACGCAGTCCCAAAAGCGATATGCCGGAAACCACGTTGAGCTCGGCGCCGCCCGGTCGGTTTTCCAGCGTTTCGCACTGGCTGAGCCGCTCGTTTCTTTCCGGAGAAAGGCGCAGCATAACCTCCCCCAGGCCGATGGCCTCAAAGCTTTTGTGCATCTGCGCCATATTCATCAAATCCACAAAAAAACCCCCTTTTTTCAGCTCCTATCATTCCTGCGCTTATTATAGCATATCTCACCGAAATTTAAAAGTCAGCATTCGAGATTTATAGATAAATTTTATTTATCTTCGCGGCGAGAAACCAGCTTCTTCGCCTGACAGGAGCAATAAACGCAACGTACTACATCCGGTCCGGCGCCGAAAACCCGAGTACCTCCATGCAGCTCTCCATAATCCCCTTGCAGAGCCTGAGCAGCTGGATATAACTATCCTGCCGGCCGGCATCCTCCTGCGTTAAAATCCTGGTTTCGTGATAAAAATGATTGAAGGCGTTGGCGAGGCCATACAGATAAGCGCAGACCCTGTGCGGAGCAAGCTCTTCAAATGCGCCGGCAATCATGCCGTTAAACCTGGCAGCCTCCAGCATGAGCTCTTTCTCACTGGGGGAAGCGGCCGGGAGAATCCTCCCCTTTTCCGCGTTTTTCCCCGTCTGCTCATATTTATTTAAAATGGATTTTATACGGACGACGGTATAAAGCAGATAAGGGCCGGTATTTCCCTCAAAGGCAGTAAAACGGTCGACATCAAAGATATAGTCCTTGGAAGCCTGATTGGAAAGGTCGCCATACTTAACGGCAGACAGGGCGATGATCTTCGCCGTCTCTTCGGCCTGCTGCACGCTCATGGTGCCGTTTTCCAGAATTTTCTGATAGACCTTTTCGTGAACCTCCTGCAGCAGGGCAGACAGACGCATCACCCCACCCTCGCGGGTTTTAAAGGGTTTGCCGTTTTTCCCGTTCATCGTACCAAAGCCGAGAAAGGTCAGTCTGGTATCCGCACCGACCAGCCCCGTTTTGCGTGCGCAGCGGAATATCTGGGTAAAGTAAAGCTCCTGACGCTTATCTACCACATAGATGATTTCATTCGGAGAATAGCCCTCCATCCGCTGCACAATAGTGGCAAGGTCGGTCGTATTGTATAAGGATGCTCCATCCGATTTTAAAATCATGCAGGGCGGCACTGGCTTAGTATCCGTCTGCTCCCGGACATCCACCACCAATGCCCCATCTGAAAGATAGGCGTGCCCCTCCTCTTTCAGTTTTTTCACCATGGCCGGGATATAGGGCTGCGCATCCGACTCCCCTTTCCAGAGATCAAAGGATACATTCAGTGTCTCATAATTTTTCTTTAAATCAGCCACCGATACATCCAATATATGCTGCAGCAGCGCCCGATAGCCCCGGCGGCCCTGCTGCAGCTCATGCGTCGCCTGCATGGCGCGCTCCTTATACGCTGCATCCTCTTTGGATCTGGCGCTGGCCGCCGGATAGATTTCCTCCAGCTCGGAGATGGTAAAGGGGGCCTCTCTGGGATATTCCCCCATAAAGCTGTCATCATAGTAGATTAGCTCCGGCCGGCGCTGCTGCAGCTCGGTGATGATAAGCCCCATCTGCAGGCCCCAATCGCCCATGTGTACGTCCCCGATCATCCGATGGCCGACATAGCGGCCCATGCGCTTGATGCTCTCCCCGATTACCGCCGAGCGCAGATGACCGACATGCAGCGGCTTTGCCACATTCGGCCCGCCATAATCAATAATGATCGTTTTGGGCGCCCGGGTCTTTTCATTGCCGTAGTTTTTTTCCTGCTGCATGTGGCAAAGATACCCTGCCAGAAAAGATTCACGGATATGAAGATTTAAAAAGCCCGGCTTCACCGCCTCGGCGCAGGAGAAAACCTCGCTTTCTGCAAGCTTTTCTGTCACCTCTTTGGCAATAACAAGTGGCGCCTTTTTATATTCCTTCGCCGCCGTCAATGCGCCATTACACTGAAATTCGCATAAATCCGGCCGGTCTGATAAGGTCACCCGCGCATATTTCGCATCATATCCGCAGGCCTGAAAGGCACCTGCCATTTCCTTTTCCAACTGCTCTATCAGCTTTTCCACCGTTTAACCCCTCTGTCTTTATTTTTGCTTTATCGAAGCTGTCTTAAAAAACCGATCTTCCTGCTCAAAAGACATTTTGCCGCATCAGGATCAGCCTACTAAGGAACCCAGCTGACCGGCCATCTCCATCAGCTCTTTATACAGGCCTCCTGAAACTGCGTTCAGCAGCTCTTCCGGCAGCGGCTGCTGCTGTATCTTCCATTCCTCGTTTTCCCGAACCATCGGAATATCTACCTCAAAATGAACCGTTTCATTCCCGGAGTCCTTCACTAAATCGGAAAGCTCCTCCAAAATGAGACCGCCCATCTCCTGCCGGTCGGCATCCGGATTAGTCAGCGCAATCCCGACGAGCGCAGCGATCAGCTGTTCGGTAACACCGGAAAAATCGCTGTTGGTAATATCGGCAGAAACGATGGCGGTATCGCCCGTTATCTTCGTCTCCCCCAGCTCATAGCGCATATTTTGGGCCAGCTCCTTTAAAAGCTGCTGTGCATCCTCGGCAAGCGCCAGAATACCAGCATCCTCCATCACATTCTCCAGCTGCTCCATTTCGGCCTTTTGAAATGCATCCAGCATATCGGCTACGGCTGCAGCCGGCGTTCCTTCTTCCGGTTCCTCTTCCTCCTCGGAAGAAGAGGGGACACCGCTTTGCGAAGAGACTGCTGAAGAGGCCGACGGTTCTGCCGCCTTTTTATTCTGAAAGCAGCCAGCGGCCAGCATCGAAAGAGAGACCGCCAACAGCAGCGCCGTTATTTTTTTCACCATAAAAGCCCTCATTCCTTTCTTTCTCCAATTTCTCTTTATTATAGCATGCGCAGCATCAAATAGAAACCACCAAAGGGCAGGCGGAAAAAATTTCTGCCCTTTAAAATTACCTATTTTATCCGGATCAGCTGCTTCTTCTGCTCCTCCTTTTGAGAGGAGACAGGCAGCAGATAGCTGAGCGCATCCGCCAGCTGGTCAATCGCCGGGTCAGGCAGTCCCTCTAAGGCGGCAAAAAACTGCTGATATACCGGATAAAGCTGCAGGCTGTAGTGCAGCCAGGCCTCCCGTCCGGCAGCTGATGCCCGGATAATCACATCCTTGCGGTTTTCTGCCGTATGATATTTTTCAATCAGTCCCTTTTCAGACATTCTGCCGATGCATTTGGAGAAGGTGCTCTGCATAATATCCATTCCTTTTGCCACCTGGGACATCTTCAGGTTCTGGTCTTCATGATCTACCAGATACTCCAGTATCTGCAGCTGGGCGGGCGACAGGCGCACACCCGGCCCGCAACTGATCTCCCGGTTATACTGCAAAGCATAACGGCTGCAAAAGCCCTGCAGTTGCTCCACCAGTTTTCGATACCGTCCCATCCATTCCAAGCCCATTCGCCCTTCTCCCCTTTCTTTTTCCTATTTTACCATGCCTTTTCTCTGTTTTCAAGAATCATGACTTAAGCTTCTATACACTATTTGTTATCCTTAATATCAATCTTTTATTCATTTATTTAATTGAATTATTCATGTTAATAAGTTTTGAGTTCCTGAACTGGCCTATCCGGCAGTTAAAAATGGCTAAAACTTACTTTCCTTTTCGTACTTCTTCCCTGCTGCATATACTGAAGTAAGTCAGAAGGAGGAGAGGAATGTATGGGGAAATACCATATCTGCGTTTATGCCATCTGCAAAAACGAGGAAAAATTTGTGGATCGCTGGATGGATTCCATGTCAGAAGCAGACAGCATTGTGGTCCTGGACACCGGCTCGGAGGATAAAACGGTAGAGAGGCTGCGCAGCCGCGGCGCACAGGTATGGCAGGAGGCCATTGTCCCCTGGCGCTTTGACCGGGCGCGCAACCGTTCTCTTGAGCTGGTTCCGCCGGAAAGTGATATCTGTGTCTGCACCGATCTGGATGAAGTTTTTCATCTGGGTTGGCGCGCCCGGCTGGAAGCAGCCTGGAAAAATGGCACCAAACGGGCCCGCTACCGTTACACCTGGAGCTTTCTGCCGGACGGCAATGAGGGGGTGGTTTTCTGGCTGGATAAGATACACGCCAACCGCCAGTTTCGGTGGATTCACCCGGTCCATGAGGTTCTGCAGTATCTGGAAGAAGGCGGCTATGAAACGGTCAGTGTTCCCGGCATGCAGCTGGACCACCATCCAGATGCCGAAAAATCTCGCGGTCAGTATCTGCCCATGCTGGAAATGGCAGTAAAGGAATGTCCAGAAGATGACCGGAATAGGCACTACCTTGGGCGGGAATATATGTTCCGGGGAAGATGGGATGACTGTATTAAAACACTGAAATGGCATCTTAGCATGCCGCAGGCCACCTGGGCAGATGAGCGCTCAGCTTCGATGCGCTATATTGCCTGTGCCTATGAGGCAAAGGGGGAAGCGGAACAGGCGAAGAGCTGGCTTTACCGTGCGATGGGAGAAACGCCCCACCTGCGCGAGCCCTATATGGAGATGGCGGCGCTGCTCTACCGGCAGCAGGAGTGGGAGGGCGTCCTGTTTATGGTGCTCAGCGCACTGAAAATTACCGAGCGCCCTCTCTCCTACATAAGTGAGCCGGAGGCCTGGGGCACAGCGCCTTATGATTATGGCGCCATCGCCTGCTACTGGCTGGGGAACTACCACCGTGCCCTGCAGATGGTAGAGGAAGCGCTGCGCCTCTCTCCCGATAACGAGCGCCTGCAGGATAACCGCAGGCGAATTCTCGCCGCCATGCCCCCTTTCGAAAAGCATCCAGCAATATAAGCTCAAAAACAGCCGCTCCAGAAAGCTTCCTTTCAGGCGAAGAAAGGACGACTGTATTTCGGCCATCTGCTACACACATTTTTATGTTGTTCTGATCCTGCATGTCAAAACAAAAAAGGGCCGCCGGCTGCTTAATTTTCAGCAGCCGGCGGCCAAAGCCTGCCGGTTTTTAAAAGGATATGAAGGGCAACTTTTAAAAAGGCCAAAACAGTAATTGCCTTAAAAGCTGCGGGAGCTTCCCCCGCCGCCAGATCTGCCGCCCCCGCCCGAGAAGCCTCCGCCCCCAAAGGATCCTCCTTTGGGGGGACTACCGCCGAAGGAGCTTCTGCCGCCAGAAAAACCGCCTCCATAGAAACCTGTGCCAAAGCCGCCCAGCCACATTCCGCCTCCCCGGCCACCACGGCCGCCGCGGCGGCTTTGAGAGAAGGCAATCAGAAGGACAAAAATGACCAGAATGACCAGATAGTCCGCTGAAGAATCCTCTTCTTCCGCCGTCTCCACTGGCTGCGCATTTTCCGGAGGCTGCAGGCCATATTCCTCATAGACAATCGACAGATAGGCGTTATAGAGCTGAAAAAGCCCCTCGTCAAAATCATTCTCCCTAAGATAGGGGATGGCATAGGTATCGGTCAGGCGGCCGGTTTTGGCATCGTTGAGCGCTCCCTCCAGTCCATAGCCAACCTCGGTGCGAAGCTGCCGGTCTGAAACGGCCAGTAGGATGAGTAAACCGTTGTTCTCTTTTTTATCGCCGATTCCCCAGCTTCGAAACAGGGCGTTGGCATATTCCTCAATCGTTTCTCCCTGCAGAGAGGGAACGGTGGCTACCACAATCTGCGCGCCTGTCGCCTCCTGCAGCGCCGCGCCCTGGCTCACATAGTATTTCTCATGCTCTTCGCTGATCACCCCGGCATAGTCTGCCGCATAAAAAAGGGTTGTGGGCTGCTCATAGTCTGCGGCTGCCGGAAAGACACAAAAAAGAACCAAGCCGCACCAGAAAGCAAGCATCCATCCGGCTGCACGTTTCATGTTTTTCCCCCTCTCCCCTGTCCATTACCAGCTATGCGCCAAAATCCACCTGCGGAGCAGACTGCGCCTCAGGGGATGCCTCAAAATAGTCCACCCTCTCAAAGCCCATCATCCCCGCCACCAGTACGGTTGGAAAGGAACGAATCTTCCCGTTATAGGTGCGCGCCTGCTCATTATAGTCGCGCCGGGCAACGGCAATGCGGTTCTCCGTACCGGCCAGCTCATCCATCAAAGCGGTATATTGTGCATCCGATTTAAGCTCCGGATAGTTTTCCACCACCACCATCAGGCGGTTGAGCGCGCTGGTAAGGCTGCTGTCTGCCTCTGCCAAATCCGCAATGCTGCCCGCCCCGGCCAGCTGCGCACGGGCATCAGCAATCGCAGAGAATACCTCCTGCTCATGGGCGGCGTAGCCCTTTACGGTATTCACCAGGTTGGGAATCAGGTCGCTGCGGCGCTGCAGCTGCGTTTCAATATCCGCCTGACTGCTGCGCACATCCTCACTGAGGCTGACCAGCGAATTATAGTTGCCAAATGCCAATATTGCCAGCAGAATAGCCACAACCAGTATGGCAATAAGGGCGATCAGGCCTTTGGACATTTTTTTCATCTTCAAAAACCTCCCTGTCTGCGTTTATGGGAATTTCGCTGCCATTATAGCATTTTCCCTGCGGAAATTCAAGCGCCGCCAACTGCTGCGGCTGTTTTGGAAAGCGCTTTCATCCGCGCTCTCTGATGGGCAGATACTCCCTGCGCTCCCCCACATTACGATAGGCCGGGCGGATAATCTTGCCCGCATTCACCAGCTCCTCAATGCGGTGAGCGCTCCAGCCGGCAATGCGCGAAATGGCAAAGATGGGTGTATACAGTTCCAGCGGCAGATCGAGCATGCTGTAAACGAACCCACTGTAAAAATCAACGTTTGCGCTGACGCCCTTATAGATCTTCCGTTCATCAGCAATCACCTGCGGGGCGAGGCGCTCAACCAGAGAATAGAGCTGAAACTCCTCGCTTCTCCCCTTCTCCTCTGAAAGATTCTGCACAAACCGCTTGAAGATATCCGCGCGGGGGTCGGAAAGCGAATAGACCGCATGGCCCATGCCATAAATCAACCCGGAATGATCAAAGGCCTCTTTATGAAGCAGTCGGCGCAGGTGCTCCTTAATCTCCTCCTCGTCTGTCCAGTCGCGGAGATGCTCCTTCATATCGTCAATCATGCGCACCACCTTGATGTTGGCGCCGCCATGCCGCGGACCCTTGAGCGAGCCGATTGCCCCGGCAATTGCCGAATAGGTATCCGTACCGGAAGAGGAAACCACCCGGGTTGTAAAGGTGGAATTGTTTCCGCCGCCATGCTCGGCATGCAGCACCAGCGCCACATCGAGCACCCGCGCCTCCAGCTCGGTATAGCTCCCGTCCGGCCGGAGCAGGTGCAGAACGTTTTGGGCAGTGGAGAGTTCCGGCAGCGGCGCATGAATAAACAGGCTCTGCCCCTCATGATAGTGGTTATAGGCCTGATAGCCATAGACCGAAAGCAGAGGGAAGAGCGCTATCAGCTGCAGGCATTGCCGCAGAACGTTGGGAATCGAGATATCATCGGCATAATCATCATAAGAATAGAGGGTTAAAACGCTGCGCGCCAGCGTATTCATCATATCCCGGCTCGGTGCTTTCATAATAATATCGCGCACAAAGCTGGTCGGAAGCGAGCGGTAGTTAGCGAGAAGATCCCAAAAGTTCTGCATCTGCTCCCTGTCCGGCAGCTCGCCAAAAAGCAGCAGATAGGCAGCCTCTTCAAAACCAAAGCGTTTTTCACGGATGAAACCGCCTACCAGCTCTTCAATATCATACCCGCGGTAATAAAGCTTGCCCCGGCAGGGTACCTCCTGCCCGTCTACCATTTTTTTGGAGCGGACTTCCGATATCTCCGTCAGTCCTGTCAAAACGCCCTTACCGTTCAGATCCCGCAGGCCGCGTTTTACATCATAACGATTATAGAGCTCCGCATCAATAAGCCCATTCTTTTCGCATAGACCGGACAGCCTTAAAATCTCCGGCGTTACTTCATACAGGTGATTTGCCATTCGTCCTACTTCCTTTCATCATAGACTATTTATTCGTCTCATAATATTAATATTTTGTTATTATAACATAAAAAGCGGCTAAAGTGATGTATAAATCATGAAGACAGCGTAATACTTTTGATTTTTATGTTGGTTTTTTTGCTCCTCTGCTGGGAAAAAGGAGAAAAACCTTTTTGTCGCATACCTTTTTTCACCGGCTGCACAGAGATGAAAAAAGAAAAATACCCCTATTTTTTGTCTCTCCCTTTTCATTTTAAGGCGCCTATGATATAATATCCGAAAGAAGTTCTCCTATGCCGGACGTCCGTTTTCCCAATGCCCGACACACCTTTCTCCGGCATGTTTTAAGGCGCTGCAGCCTTCTTCCTATTTCTATTTTGCGATTACGGGGAGGAAACGCGAATGATTCTTTGCATTGATTTTGCTCCATGCAGAGTTTGAGGACGCTGCATGGAGGATAAAGCACTGTCCTCAGACTTTGCATCCTTGATATCTTTCATTCTGCTAAAGCATTTTAAAAGGAGCAAAGTCTATAATGAAAAAAGAATATCGGCAGCTTCGGCCCTATCTTCTGCTTTGGAGCACCCAGTCGCTCTCCGCTCTCGGCAGCGGCATGACCGGCTATGCACTGGTGCTTTGGCTGTATCAGAAAAGCGGATCGGCGCTTCAAACTGCGCTTTTATCTATCTGCACCTATGCGCCCTATGTGCTCATGAGCATATTTGCGGGAGCGCTGAGCGACCGGTGGAATAAAAAGCGAACGATGCTTATCTGCGATTTTATCGCAGCACTCGGAACAGTAATCATATGGATACTGATAAAAGCCGGCATTCTCAGCCCGATACATCTGTATCTGCTCAATGCGCTCGGCGGACTGATGAATACCGTTCAGCAGCCCGCAAGCGAGGTGGCAGCCACGCTCCTGATTCCGAAGACGTTTTATCAGAAAACCAGCGGCCTGCGCTCCCTCTCCGCGTCGCTGAATACCATCTTAACGCCGGTGCTGGCAACGGTGCTTTTTTCGTTCGCCGGCATAGAGGCGGTTATCGCATTCGATCTTGTTACCTTTGCAGCGGCATTTTTGACCCTCTGGCTGGGTATCTCTGTTCCGGAGGACAAAGAAAGAAAAGATGCCGGGGAAAGTCTGCTGCTTTCAGCGCGCAGCGGGCTTTCCTGGCTAAAGCAAAATCCGCTGATTTTAAATCTGATCCTGTTTCTGGCAAGCATCAATCTGGTGGCCTCGGTCTATAATGCGGCCCTTCCCGCCCTGATTTTATCCAGGCCGAACGGCGGAGAAACGGTTCTCGGAGCGGTGAACAGCTGCGCAGGCATCGCAACCTTACTCGGCAGCCTGCTTTTCACCCTTCTCTCCGTCCCTAGAGACCGGGTAAAGGTCATCTGTCTGGCGCTGTTTGTTTCCATGAGCACCGAAAACTTCCTGCTCGCATTCGGAAACCATCCGCTTATCTGGTGTATCGGCGCGCTGGTCGGCTGGCTGACGATTCCGATCATGAATGCCAATATGGATGTGATCTTTCGCATCAGTATCCCTTCCAATATGCAGGGAAGGGTTTATTCCTGCCGCAATACCCTGCAGTTTTTTACCATTCCGGCGGGCTATCTGCTGGGCGGGCTGCTGGTGGACAAAGTATTTGAACCGCTGATGGTGGTGCAGCCATCCGGCAGCCTCCCCGTGCGGATTTTTGGTATGGGAAAGGGAGCAGGAGCCGCCGCCCTGTTTTTTGTCATAGGTATCTGCGGTGTTTTGGTCTGCCTGATTTTCAGCGTTATCTTAAAAAAATATCGCTGGAGCGAATCGGAGGGAACGCTTTTGCAGTCGCAGGCACCCGCAGCCGAAAATAACCAAACTATCGTCAAAGGAGAGAATGAAAAATGTCGGCACTGACGCTGGAAGTTCAAAACAAGCAGGGGGAATCGCTGGGCTGCTCGAGCGGAAGCCGGGCGGTCAGCCTTGTTTATCCTGAGGCCTATCAGGAGGGGGATACTATCTCGCTGCACAGCGACCGCACAGGGATTTATCTCATCTTGCAGCTGGATGACGCAATGGCCGAGGAATTCGTCTATCTGGCCTCCTCCCCGCTTATTTATACCATCCCCTTCGGAGAAAAGCACATCTCCTACTCCCCCAGAAGCTTTGATGGGGACCGCCATCTGCTGCGTGCCCGGCTGGCTACAGAGGGAGAAATCGCGCTTTACAAAAATCTTGCCCGCAATGCCTATGACCAGCATGGCGAACCCGGGCTGTTCCCGCATGCCGCCGCCAATGTGGAAACGCGGGGAGAATCGGTCTTCGCCGCACGCAATGCCATTGACGGCAACTGCTGCAACACCTGGCATGGGCCCTGGCCCTATGAATCCTGGGGCATCAACCGGCAGGATGATGCCGAAATCACCCTCTATTTCGGCCGGACGGTGGAAATAGACCGGATGGTGCTCGTCACCCGCGCAGACTTCCCGCACGATAACTACTGGGTCAGCGTTACCTTCACCTTCTCGGACAAAAGCACGCTCACCCAGCCGTTGGAAAAATCGGTGGAGCCGCATGAAATCCCTCTGCCGGAGAAAAAGCGGGTAGAATGGATTCGCCTCTCCAATCTGATCCAATCGGAAGATCCCTCTCCCTTCCCCGCTCTCAGCCAGTGGGAGGTTTATGGAGTGGAGTGTCCTAAGGACTGATTGGTTCATTTTTCCTCAAAAGCCGGATGTCTGGCAGCCTCTGGAGGCCCAGACATCCGGCTTTTCTCTTTTCCGGCAGCCTGTTCCAGCCGCTTTGACCACACTTTCCCTTACCAGAACTTGCATTTGCATCCTCCCTAAAAACCGGCTATCATGGGAGGTACATTCATGAAAGCGAGGTAAACTTTATGGTTCGAATGAAGAAAAGTATCACTGCTCTTTGCACTGCCGCCTGCCTGAGCGCGCTGTTCGCTGCCCCCGCCTATGCGGGTGAGTCGGAAAATGCCTGCCCGAACCGCAGCGGCCTGCGGCTGTTCTCTTCCAGCAGGATAAACGCCTGCCCGGACCTTGAAGGGCTTCTCGCTCTGCTGAAAAAGGGGGACTGCAGTTTTTCCTTCCAGCTTCCTTCCTCCTGCCCAGAGATTCTGCCGCCCGAAACACAATCGCCGCCGGACAGCAGCGAGCCGGATTCCCCCCTTCCTCCGGCAGATACACCGGAGAAGGACGATGAAGAAACGAAGGAAGATTCTGATGCAGAGGAGGCGGCCGGCCTTTCCTCCTATGAGGCACAGGTTGTTTCTCTGGTAAATGCCGAGCGGAAAAAAGCAGGCCTTTCTGCGCTCAAGGTCAATTCAGAGCTCACAAAGGCCGCACGGATTCGCTGTCAGGAGCAAACCGTTTCCTTCTCACATACCCGTCCGAACGGCGCGCGCTTTTCCACCGTTCTGGACGAAGTGGACATCTCCTACATGGGCGCGGGCGAAAATATCGCTTATGGCCAGCGCAGCGCCGAAGAGGTAATGGAATCCTGGATGAACTCCCCCGGCCACCGCGCCAACATTCTGCGGGAGGAATACACCGAAATCGGCGTCGGCTGCTACCAGGATACTACCGGCAGACTCTATTGGACACAGCTTTTCATCTATGCCTGATTGCAGGATGAAGGTTTTCCCTTCGAAAATCTGCTTTTGATTTTTGATAAAGCCGGGTGCTCTCTGTCATATAAGGCTGCGTTTTTCCGGTTTTTGCAAATCGAAATGCGGCTTGACAGCTCGCCCTTTTCTAAAGCAGAGGCTTCTTTTCGTCCTGCTCTTAAAACGGCTTTCGGTCCATGAACCGAAAGCCGTTTTCAATATCATCAGACCGGGCAAAGGACTCCTGCGCGCTTTTGGCTGCGCCGCCGGGCTCCTTTCAGCGGCTCATCCATTCATCATATTTTCTCATCTGTTCCACCGTTACATAACCGATATAGCCGCAGCTTCCGGCAAATTTCTGCGGAACCAGTCCATAAACGGTCATTCTGGAATGTCCTTCAACGATGAGGTATTTTTCGTTTTTGCAGCTGAGCAGAATTATCGAAGAGAAGCTGCCCTTTTTCAGGTAGTCCGCTCCCTCCCAAAACGGCTGATTGGATACCCCATAGATTTCCACACCGTTTCGGATATTGACGGCTGCTGCCGAAGGCTTTCGCATGTAGCTGGAAAGCTCATTCCAGTAGCTGTAATCGATACAATAGATTTTGGGGAAATCCTCCTGCTCGAGCCGCACAAGTTCCCAGCGGCCGGGCTGCGGAAAATTTTCAAACATCTCTTTATCGGGATAGTCCCGAAACTGGCCCATAATCTCCCTTCTCAGCCGGGCTTCCTCTGCATCCTCCGGGTTATGCTGCTCTCCAGCCCCATCTGCTTCAGAATCCCGCACAGCTTTTCATGAAACCTCGGCGAAGCGATTTCACCCTTTAAAAAGCTCAAAATCATCTCCGCTTCGCTGGAATCTCTGATTTTTTTCATCCTGCTCTTTTCCCTGCATTTTGTTAAAAAGCGCTGTATGACCGGGTATTTCCGACGTATAGCACTGAGGCAGTCTCCTATCTTCTTGAAAACCGGGAAGGCTGACCCAGGAAAACCTGAAACTCCTCCTTGACCGCTTCCGGCTGCTGCATCTGCCGCGTCACCCATCGGAACACAGCTCAACCTGGGTAAAATCATATTGTTTTGCTTGAACAGGTCGTCCTAAAACCTGTTCTGGTAGACCTTTTTGAGACTATGGGAGGCTTTGTCATCGATCTTGATCGCCATCCTCCGCTCGCCGTTCTCCACTGAAAAGGCGGCAAACCGGCCGTTCTGACAGATGTCAGAAAAAGGGTACTGGAAGCAGAAATCAGCCAACTTTCCCGGCGCCGAAGGTATCCGAGAATAGCCCAATAAATAGGTTCTCGGCGCTGCTGCTCGAGGCAGAGCGGCAGGGGGTACCTTACCTCTCAATGACTTGCTTTAGAAGAAGCTTCTTTTCAAAGGCACCTCGTTTAGCCGCCTTCTCTACCCGGATGGCTTCGAGCTGTTCCAAAGAATAGCCGCGGGCTTTGGCCGCCGCTAAATAACCTCGAGCAGATCAGCCAGCTCTTCCATGTTCTGATCCTTGTGGTATTCAGCCAACTCCTCATCTAACTTGGCGTCAAGCATACGGAGATAGTCTTCGTCAGAAAGGGTTTCATAAGTGCAGGCTTTTCCATTTGCTTCGATGATCTCCGGAATGCGGTCACGAACCAGTTTGTGGTAATTTTTAGTAGTCATTCTGCAGTCTTCCCAATATCTCCTCATCCGCCGGACAAAATGCATATTGTTCAATTTCATCTACTGTAATCCAGCGGATATCGTTATGTTCCAGCTTCTGGGGAACGCCTTCCCTGATGGTAGCATAAAAAAGTGTCAAATGAACAGTCAGGTCTGGATATTCATGGGTCACCTCCATAAAAGGCTCGCTCACGTCCAGCGTGACAGCCAGCTCCTCCCGGCACTCCCGGATGAGGGCCTGTTCCCTGGTTTCGCCGGGCTCCACCTTGCCCCCCACGAATTCCCATAGCAGGCCCCTGGCCTTATGGGCCGGGCGCTGGCAGATCATAAACCTGTTCTGATTCCAAACCAGTGCCGCAACTACTTCTGTCATCATTTCCCAAAGCACACTTTCTCATTTTTAAAGTAAATAACCGTGACTCTATAGTCGGATTCCAGATATACATTTGAAAGCATATGTGTCTGTCGTCTGCCAACAGGTTCCCCAGGTTATCCAGCGCTTCTTCGCTGCTCCAATCCAGCCTTGGCGCTATGCAGCCGGATATTTCCGCTGTATAGCGCTTTTTATTTTTTCTGTCCTCCCGAAATTGCCTGCAAAGGGCGGCTATGGCGAAAGCTGTGTTTCTCGAATCTACAGCCCCCACAGGAGCCCCCTTTAGCCCTGCAGCTGCGCAATTGCCTTGCAGATACGCACACAGGATTCCTCTTTCCCCAGAATTTCGCAGAGTTCAATGCCGCCGCCGGGAGTAAACTTCTTTCCGCTGACTGCAACCCGCAGCGGGAAGAGGACAGCCCCGTTTTTAACGCCCAGCTCCTCAATGAGGCCGAACATCGCCGCATGAATACTCTCTGCGCTGAAATCCTCCAGCGCCTGCAGCCGCGGCAGCGCCTTCTGCAGCATCTCAAGCGAGCTCTCCGGTGTTGTCTTCATCTTCTTGTTGGTATAAAGATCATTGCCATATTCCGGCAGCTGATCGAAGAAATCTACCTGCTCAGGAATATCCCCTAAAAATTCACAGCGCTGCTGAAGCAGTGAGGCAATCTTTTTCATATCAAACTCGCCCCGCACCGTCCGGCGGATATAGGGCAGAGCGCGATTATAAAAATCCTCCGGGCTCAACGCGCGGATATAGGCGGCATTGATAAAATTGAGCTTCTGAATATCAAAGATGGCCGGCGACTTGGAGATGCCGGAAACATCAAACTCCTGCACCAGCTCCTCCAGTGAGAAGATTTCCTGCTCACCCTTCGGGCTCCAGCCAAGCAGCGCCAGATAGTTGAGAACAGCCGGGGTCAGATAGCCCTTGGCAATCAAATCCTGATAGGAGGCATCCCCATTGCGCTTGGAGAGCTTCTCGGTCGCATTTTTCATGACCGGTGAGCAGTGGATATAGACCGGTATCTCCCAACCGAATGCCTCATAGAGCAGGTTATATTTCGGGGCGCTCGAAAGATATTCGCTCCCGCGGATAACATGGGTAATCCCCATCAGGTGGTCATCCACCACATTTGCGAAGTTATAGGTGGGCATCCCATCCGACTTTAACAGGATCTGATCATCCAGCGTTTCGTTTTCTACGACGATATCGCCGAACACCTCATCATGAAAGGAGGTGGTGCCGGTCTGGGGCATCTTCTGGCGGATGACATAGGGAATACCGGCCTGCAGCTTCTCCTGCACCTCCTCCGGCGAGAGATTGCGGCAGTGCCCATCATAGCGGGGGGTCATGCCGGAGGCCTTCTGAATAATGCGTGCCTCCTCCAGCCTGTCCTTATCACAGAAACAGTAATAAGCCGCGCCCTTCTCGACCAGCTGCAGGGCATATTCCTTAAACAGCCCCATCCGCTCGCTCTGAATATAGGGACCGGCCGGGCCGCCGATATCCGGGCCCTCATCCCAGATAAGGCCGGTTTCGCGCAGCGTGTTATAGATAACATCTACCGCGCCCTCCACAAAGCGCTCCTGATCGGTATCCTCAATGCGCAGAATAAATTTTCCGCCCTTGGATTTCGCCATCAGATAGGTGTAAAGGGCAGTGCGCAGGTTGCCAACATGCATATATCCGGTCGGGCTGGGCGCAAACCGGGTGCGGACGGTATCAAACGTACTCATACTGAACCTCCCTAAAGTAAAGGGGCAGAGGCGCTCTGCCGCTGCTTAAATAATCGGTATATTCGCTACATTTTACCACCTCCCTTTCCATTTTGTCAAGAGAATCCCACTCTTTTGCCGCAATCGCCGTTTCTTTTACAAAAATGCCCCTCAGCATCTGACAGGCTTTCTCCCTTGACACATGATACCCTAAATTTAAAGGTTATGCAGAGAAAGGCAGATATATTCCCAAAATGGCCAGGCCCCCTTATTTCTGACTATCCTGAAAGAAACATCTGTAATGCTTATAAGCTTTACACACAAAAAGAACAGGAGGAAGCTCACTTGAAACACTCAGAAATCGTTGGTCTCTCCTTTTTTTCCAGGGCCGGCGCAAGGCTGCGCAGCTATGGGGATATTCTTTCCTATGCAGGAATGGCCGCTCTTTCCCTCCTGCTTTCCTGCTCGGTGCTCTTTTCCCAGATTGCCCCGTTTGGCATTGCCATTACGGCGGCCGCATCGGGAGACCTCAGCTTTGCTGCCGTTCTCGGCGCGGCAATCGGTACGCTGGTGGCTCCGGGAATTGAGTTCAAAATGAAATATATGGCAGCCATTCTGGTGGTGGGAGCGGTAAAATGGGCGGTATCCGGCCACGAACGGCTGCGCTCCAATCTGCTCTTCTCCCCGCTGCTGGCCGGCACGGTTTTGGGAGCCGCCGGATTTGCCGTTTTGATGACTGGCAGCCCGGATGGCTATGAGCTGACTCTCCTGCTCTCTGAGGTGCTGCTGGCCGCAGGAGCCGCCTTCTTTTTTATGCGTACCTTTTCCCTTTTGGGGAGAAAGGAAGCAGTCCCATTCTGCCAGAGTGACCTGAGCTGTGCAGCCATCACCTTTGGGCTGCTGGTCGTAGCGCTCTGCGGATTTTCGCTCGGCGGTGTCTCTCTGGGGCGGACGGCCGCTGTACTGGTAATTCTGCTCTGCGCGCTGAAATCCGGAGAAGCAGGCGGTGCAATCAGCGGGATTGCCGCGGGAGTAGCCGCCTGCCTGCACGATTATGCCTTCGCCTTTTTAATGGGCTCCTATGGCTTCGGCGGGCTGATGGCCGGCGTTTTCAGTTCCTTCGGACGCTTCGGCTGCGCCGCCGCCTTTATTGTTGTCAACGGTATTAGCTGTGCGCTCGCCGTTTTAGTGCGCCCAGTCGCACTCAGCCCGGTTTATGAGGCCTGTATCGCCAGTGTGCTTTTCATTCTGCTGCCGCAGAGGCTGCTGGGAAGGATGACCCTTACCCCCAGCGCCGGACAGGCCATCTCCGCCGATTCGGTGAAAAGCATTATTCTCAACCGGCTCTATGCTGTCCGCCGGGCGCTGGGCGACATTTCCACCATTACCGAGCAGGTAGCCGGCAGGCTGCAGAAGCTGGATAAATCCCCCTTTGATGTTCAGGCGGCAACTGCCGACCGGGTCTGCAAAAAATGCCCCTACAAGCTCTACTGCTGGCAGGAAAATTTCAATTCTACCTCCTCTGCCCTCTCCGAGCTGGTTTTGCAGATGAAGCAGGGAAAAAACCCAGGGCCGGAGGATTTTCCTGAGCCGCTCCTTTCCGCCTGCAAAAGGCCGCAGGAGCTGCTCTGCGCCCTTACTGAAAGCTGCAGCCAGCAGCGCCGGCTGGAGGAGGGGTTCTCTAAAAATGTTCAGCTGCGCGCCATCGTGCTCGATCAGTGGAAGGGAATTGAACAGATGATTGGCGATATCTCCTCGGATATCACCCGAATTGCGCTGCAAAGCGAGCACACCAGCGCGCGCATTCGGGAATATCTGCGCCGCCGCGGGATTAACTTTCAAAGCCTGAGCTGCTATGAGGATAACGGGGGCCACATCGTTATTGAGCTGGAGACTGCCCCGGCTATTTCCAATAACCTGGATCGGACCGAGCTGAGCTTTGATTTTTCGGAAATCTGCGAACGCGATTTTTCACTGCCCGAGCGGGTGGAACAGCCAGGAAGCGTGCTCTTTGTTTTTCATGAACGGCCGCTCTACCGGCTGTGCAGCGGTGTGGCGCAGGCCTGCAGCACCGGAAAGCGCCTTTGCGGAGACAGCTTCAAATTTCTCGAGGAGACGGACGGCCGCTCGATGGTCATTCTCAGCGACGGAATGGGCAGCGGATCGCTGGCCGCTATCGATTCCTCTATGGCTACCTCGCTCATCAGCCGGCTGATCCGCGCCCAGATAGGGCTGGAAGCGGCGCTCAAGCTGGTCAATTCCGCCATGCTGATTAAAAGCGGGGATGAATCGCTAGCAACGGTGGATATCTGCCTCACTGATCTCTACAGCGGATGCGTTACCCTCTATAAAGCGGGAGCTGCCCCCAGCTATATCCGCAAGGGCGGCAGGGTTGGCTATATTGAGTCTGCTTCGCTGCCTGCCGGCATACTCAGCCCGGTGGAATTTGAAGAAACCCGCCTGCAGCTGGAGGAGGGGGATATCGTCCTGCTGGTTTCCGATGGCGTTACGCAAACGGGCGAGGACTGGGTGCTCGATGAGCTGGAGCGCTTTAACGGCTCGGATATGCAGGGATTCTGCGACCGGATTGCCGCACTGGCAAAGCTGCGGCGAACCGAGCTGCATGATGATGACATTACTGTTTTTGCGCTGCAGATACATAAGATTGCCTCCTGATTTCGCCTCCTCTTTTTAAAACGTCAGCCGCCGGAGTCCTTTTAGGGGATTCCGGCGGCTGACACAGCGTTTATAAATATTCTCAGAGGAGCTTTACATCCCCTGCCTGTCAAACCGTTTCCAGCAAAATCACATATTTTTTGATCGAGGTATCCTCCGACGGCGTATAGACGGCACAGTCCAGCGCCATATAGTTCGTATAGGGAATCCAGTCGGCCTGCGCGCTCGAGGTAGAGCCGGTGGCCGCCACCCACATAATACTGACCCCTTCCCCTGCTTTATCGCTGAAGGTGGGGTTGACGTTCGGCCGGTAGTTCTTGGTGGTAAATTCCAGCTGCTGTTTGCCGGAGAGCTTTTCATTCGTCACCAGGGAAAGCAGCGGAATGCGCCCCAAAGCGGCGGTCGTTTGCTGAATGGAAGGGAAACGGTTTTTCTGCTCGGTCAGATTGCCGGAAGCGCGGCTTCCTTTGCGCAGCTTCGCGCGGCCCCCGCTGACCTGCAGCGTCCATTCCTGATAACGCTCATTGGAAATCAGCTCTATCATATCCAGCTGAAAGGAAGTCACCTCAGCGCTACTGTTGGTGCGCAGGGTGAGATCCATTAAAATCAGGTTCTCCTCCTGCTTCGGATTTATCTTCTCCAGCAGCAGACTCTGCACCTCGAAAGGCTGGGAAGCGTTATATCCATAAAGGGTAAAGGTTTTGCGGAAAACGGTAAAGCGCAGCGCCAGAGTAGCCACCAGAACAAGGCCGATAACGAGCAGCGCCCGTTTATAGAAACGTTTTGCCTGCGGCTTCAGGCGATATTTTTTCCGCTTTTTAGCATGGCCGGCTTTTCCCATATGAAGCCTCCTCCTCTTTGCGGGCCATCCCGCCCAGCTGCAAAATTCTGACCGTCAATCCCTGCGGCCTTACTGCTGCCGGAAGAGATCGATAATATCCAGCAGATCGAAAACGACCCTGTCCTCTTTCCCGGTTTTTTCTCCATAGCCGCCTTCTGGAAGAAACAAGATGCTTTTGATGCCCGCATTCACTGCGCATTCCACATCCACCCTGCGGTCGCCGACATAAAAGCAATGCTCCTTTTTTAGCCGGTATTTTTCAATCAGATAATCGAGGGCGGCCGGGTTGGGCTTTGAGGCGAAACCGTTCCGGCTCGTAACAACCTCCTCAAAAAAGGGAAGAATCCCGGTGTTTTCCAGTATCGCGCAGGATGCGCTCCCCTTATGGGTATAGACATAGTGGCGACAGCCTCTGTCTGCCGTTTGCTGCAAAACCTGCTGTGCATGCGGCATCAGCTTAATCTGCATATCCCTTTCATGATTAAGCTGCGCGTATCTTTTTCGAAGCTGTTCGGCGCACAGGGAGGCCTCCCCTATCGTTTTTTCGATAAACGAACCGACCGAATAGGCAATAACATGCCGGTATATCTCTTCTACCTCCCGAAAAACGCCCTGTTCAGCCAGTGCCTGCCTCAGGCTCTGAACAATAATCGGATAGGAATCCAGCAGCGTCCCATCCAAGTCCCAAATAAAAACCGTCTGCTCCACCCTTTTATTCTCCTAAAAGTCAATAAAGTCAATTACCGCCCGGCGGCACCTCTAGTATAGCCCCTTTGGCGAAATTTGTAAAGACGGCGATTAGCCTCAAAGATCTGGCCGCACACAGGCGGCGCAGAGAGGCTGCCCGCTTGAAACAGCCGCCGAAAGATGCTATACTCTGTTTATCCATCTTTATCCAAAAGGGAGAACGCACCATGAAAAAAACAATGAAGGGGCTTCTTCGCCTTCTGCTGGAAATACTGTGCAGTACGGCGCTCGTTATCCTGATTGAGCTCTTCTGGCACGGAATGCCGCTTTTGGGAATTCCGCAGGCTGAGGAGATTATGCAGGTGGAAATTTCGCATGCCGCCCTGCAGGAGACCCTCATTTTTACCGATGAAGAAAATATCCGCCTGGCCCGCAGCTGTATCGGCTGTTTAAAATACCAGCCTTGGTCCGCCGGGGAGGGCGAAGCGCAGATAAGCATCCGCTATATGGATAAAAGCGGCCGTATCTATGAGGCGGCCGCCGGTCCGGATACAGTTTTTTATAACGGGAAGGCCCATCTGCTGAGGGAAAAGGATATTTTTATCAATATCGCAGAGGGCCTCTTCTTTTTGGACCTGATCGCCGCCCGGTAAATATCTGCTGCAGCTAGTCTTTCTCCCAGAGCAGCAGACCGTCTTCAAAATATGCCTGCAGCCGTC
This sequence comes from Provencibacterium sp., assembly GCA_022792175.1. GTDB lineage: Bacteria > Bacillota > Clostridia > Oscillospirales > Ruminococcaceae > Harryflintia. Next base: position 84,996 of record JAAWAN010000020.1, on the reverse strand, counting down.
CGCTATCCTTCAGCCAGCTGAGATAAGAGCGAACGGTGCTCCCCACCAGCGCATACTGCTCAAAGCTCATCTGCAGCCGGTATTTGAGTGAGAGTTTCTGCAGAAGCTGCTCAAAGCAGAGCGGCTCGCTGCAGATTTCAAGAATCGATTCGGCAATCCTGTAGACCTGATCGATATTTTTCTGCGCCAGCGGCGCAATATCCTTTGCCGGCTCTGCATGCGAGGGAATAAACAGCGCTGCCTGCAACGTCTTCACCAGTTCGAGCGTTTGAAGGTAGGCTGCAGCATCATACAAAAAGCTGATGGGGTATTTTTCCAGTGTCTGCTCGCTGGAAAGACAATCTGCCAGATAGACAACGTCATCCGGCGTCCGGTAGCCCACCATGTCAAAAAAATGCCCCGGCAAAGGCAGAATGGAGAATCCCTCCGGCAGGCAGTCCTCTGAAAGCTCCTGCACCCGGCTTTCTTTGGCCAACAGAAATTTGTGCCGCAGCTCCCGAGGCGGAAAGGCACCAAACAAAAAGGAGGGCTCCAAAAGCGGATGACGGGTAAAATCCTGCTCGATTCCCGGCGTATAGATGCTGCAGCCGGTCTGCTCCTGCAGATAGTGGTTGCCGCCGATGTGGTCAGCATTCGAGTGGGTGTTGTAGATTGCCTGCAGGCTCCAGCCGTTTTTTTCCAGCAGCTGGCGTATCCGGCGGCCTGCGTCCTTATCATTCCCGCTGTCAATCAGACAGACACTGTCGCCCTTTAGCCGCACGAGGCCGATTTTGGCCGGGCTTTGAATATAATAGCTGTTTTCTTGGGCTTGTATGAGTTCAAACATCCTTTTTCTCCTTTTGCCGCAGCATAGATGTAGAATATGCCCTTCCCTTAAAAAGCGCTGCAAAAATCTTTAAATGGCAAGGTGATATCCCGCTTTTTCTTATAAACCCGATTCACTTCTGCCGCCATTCTCTTTTTAATAGCCGATATTCCAATCGCGTTTTCATCTTTCCATCATGCCATTCATAATCTATGTGTTCGGCTTCCTTTATCAGGCCGCACTTTTGCATAACTCTTTCAGAACCTGCATTTTCAGCTAAGCATCCTGTAGATACTCTGTAGACGTTATTTTCAGAAAATGCAAACTCCAAAACCCGCTGAAACGCTTCCGTTGTATATCCCTTTCCCCAGAATTTCGGATAAATAAAATATCCCGCACCCACAATTTTTCCTACAGGGGTATCGTCTGTTACCGTATAGCCGACACTCCCGACCTGCTCATGGGAACCTTTTAACTCCATATGTATAAAATAAAATTTTCTATCTGGTTGTGACATATCGTCCAAAACTTTATGAAAATCCTCATTAGCCTGTTCTTGTGTAAATAGCCGTATATCCTGCAAATAATACATCGTTTTGGCATCTGATTTTAATCGATAGTATTCATGAAAATCTTCTTTACGGTAATCTCTCAGAATCAAGCGTTCTGTTTCCAGATATATCATCTATCACCACTCCATTTTTTGTCTAAAAATCACCGGTTTATATTGATATCGGATTCTCATGAAACTAAAATATTTTTAAACAGGCTGCTTCAAATCGTTTTTACCATTTGAAGCAGCCTGTTTTTTATCTGGGAAAACTTGGCGCTTTGGGGTCGGGATTGACCTGCAGGTCGGCCGTTTCATAAAAATTCTTGTCTCCATTGGCCAGCCGGCCCATAACGACAAAGCGCTGATGCGGATTCTGGGAATAAGTCCCATATTTATAGGTGCAGGTAGAAAGGGTGATGATTTTATCCTCCTTATCGACAGAAACGTTATAATCAAACTGGGAGCGGGTGCGCACATCATTTAAAAGCGCTTCATAGTCCTTATCCGAATAGGAGGCATAGTGATAGGGAACCGGGCTCAGCTTATCCTCCGAATAAAAAACGGTAAATATCTCATAAATATGGGTTCCCTTAGTGGTGACAAAATAGAAATAGGGGTGCTCCTTCGCAAACTCCAGATCATCGAACTTAAAAAGCTGGGCAAACTTTTCCCCGTTTGCATCGTCCCGAACGCCCTGCGGCCTGCCGAGGTTATGCCCATAAATAATTGTATTGCGGGAGAAGTTCTCCGCCTCCCCATCGCCGATAGAGCTTTCGTAATCCATCCAGAGGCAGCCGGCAAAGGAGGAGTTTTTCAGGGCATCCCGCCGGTAATAATATTCGTTATCGGTCGTCTGGACCACCGCTTCGTTGATTTCGGTTCCCGGAACGATCAGCCAGCCGACGGTATCGCTGTTTTGGGAGATCGCCGTCTGCAGTTGGTCGGCCGCCTCGGGAATCTCCGGCTGAAAATCGCTCTCCGGCCGCTCTGTCACCGGCGGGTTTTCCCAGGAGGAAACCTGCTGCTCCGACTCAGAATCCGAGCTGCCCTGATTTCTGCCGACGCAGGCTGCCATCGGCAGCAACATCAGGCAGCAGAAAACAGCTGCCGCTATCCTCTTGCATGGTCTGTTCATCAATAAAAGCCTCCCTGTTGTGACATCATCCCCCGACCGCCTGTCTGCAGACCGGAGGTAACCGCGGTTAAACGGCCGCGGCACGCCGGATTTTTCATCTCTGTAATCGTTATATCGGCTTCCTCCGTCTATAGAGGAAAACCGGGTTTTTTAAAATTATCGTTCCCCGGCTGCAAAAGGTTATGAATGGAAAATAATCGCCAGGCTAAGAGGCGCGGCGCCGCGCCTGCAGCATCTGCCGCAGCTGCAGCAAAACGGGACGCAGGTTCAGCGCCATGGATAACAGCGTCAGCAGCCCTTCCCACAAAATCCAGAGCGGAAGTTCCTGTATCATAATAAAGCTCTGCAGCAGCAGAATCAGAATATTAGCAATCAGCTTCGGTATATTCCACTGCATTTTCACCATTCTCTGCGCCGTAACGGCGCGCAGAAGAAAAACAATAAAATAACTGACAAACATTGCAGAGGCGGCGCCGTTTACCCCGAAAAATGGAATAAATATCAGACTGAACAGCACATTGAGGCCCGCTCCCACCATCGTGGTAACCAGGGCCAGGACGCTGCGCTTCTCCACCATATAAATGCTGCCCAGAAAGGTTACCAGGCAACTGAAGGCGGTTGCCATCACCAGAATCGGCACATATTCCCAGGCGGGATAGTAGCTTTCTGCAACCAGCAGCCGCATAATGAGTTTACAAAACAGAATCAGCCCGGAGGCACAGAGAAAAACTACCGACTGGAACGCCCCCAGCACATTCGAGAAAAAACGGCCGCGGTCCTTCCCTTCCCCATCGGTTACGGCAGACATCTGCCAGGCCTCGATAAAAATATTGGAAACCAGATTGACCACCGTCGGCACCTTGTAGGAGGCCGCATACAGCCCGTTATATCCCGCCCCCAGAATCTCGGTGACAATAAAGCGGTTGGAAACATTGGTGATCCACCAGAAAACAGTTGTTGGTATGAGTGGCACCGAATAGCGAAGCATTTCTCGGGAAATCCCCTTCGTTTGGCGGCGCAGACGGATAAACCGCCACAGCCGCCCATACAGAAAAAGAAAAGCAGCTGAGCAGAAGTCGGATGCCACCGTTGCCAGCATATAGCCGGTAATCCCCAGGCGCAGCACAACCAAAAACAGCGCATTGAAGAAAATAACGGTGATGGTCGCCATCACGCCATCCAGCGCATAAAGGCGCACGCGCTCCTGCGCACGGACAAACTGGCTACAGAGCGAGCGAAGAAGCGAGGTCAATACATACAGATAAATAAATCGCGTGTAGCCCGCCACCGAATCTATCACCGAAAGAAGCGGACTAAACAGCAAAAAAACCGTAAAGCCGCCGCCGATGACCAAAAGGCCGGTCGTAAACACATCGCTCTTTTCGTTGCTGCGGTCCAGCCCGAAGCGGATAATTGCATTGAGTATTCCTGCCGAAACCAGCGGAAGCATCAGGTTGGACATCTGAACCAGCAGGTCCACTGTGCCGTAGTCTTCCTTGGAAAGGACGCGGGTATACAGCGGCATCAGAAGAAAAACCAGTATTTTGGAGGAAAAGGTCCCTATGCCCATCAGAAGGGTATTCCCTATCAGCTTGCGGTATTTATTCAATCCTTCCATCATCCCGTTCCTTTATTGATTGCTTCCGTATGCCGGTATGAAAGGGCCGTTCCGGCAGCCTGCTTCTGTCTGCATCATAGGCATATGTACGCTGCACACCCGATGGACCACTGAAAAGAAAAATCTGCGTTTTCCGAGTGCGGCGGATAATATCAGCTTTCCCTCTTCTGCCGCCGTTAAACCGGGAACCCGGCCGCACAAATAGCTGCCGCAAAATGCGGGACATTTTGCGGCAGCCTGTTTGCTGCTTTAAGATGCGACAGCCTCTATAATCCCATCGCCTGCATATAGCGCATGAGATTTTCTACCGTTTTTTCCAGGTCGCTGCGGCTGCGCACCTTCGCCTGCTTAAAATCGACCGCCACCCGGTTGATGCTGAACACTCCGGTGACTCCCTGCTCATAAACGCCCTCAATATCATCCCCGATATCGCCGACCACCGCTATGACCGGAACGCCCTGCCTTTTCGCCCGGCGCGCCACACCGATGACCACCTTGCCGCGCAGGCTCTGTCCGTCAATTTTGCCCTCGCCGGTCAGGACAAGGTCCGCTCCCTGCAGAAGCTTGTCAAACGAAACGGTATCGAGCACCGTTTCAATGCCCATCTGCAGGCGCGCGCCGAAAAAGGCGACCATTCCGGCGCCCATACCGCCCGCAGCGCCCGCGCCCGGCCTCTTTAAAAGGTCCTCTCCGGTATCGCGCAAAAGCACCTGGGCCATCGAAAAAAGGCCGTCATCCAGCTGTTTTACCATTTCAGGGGTTGCCCCCTTCTGCGGGCCGAACACCGCCGCCGCGCCGTTTTCGCCGCACAGGGGATTGTCAATATCACACATGGCGACAATCTCTACCCCGTTTAAAGCAGCATCTCTCTCCCGCATATCGATGCGCGCAATCTTCTCCAGCGTGCCTCCCACCGGGATAAAGGAGTTCCCCTCCCGGTCATAAAAGCGCACGCCCGCAGCGGCAGCCGCGCCAGCGCCGCCATCGTTGGTGGCGCTGCCGCCCAGGCCCACGATAATCCGCCGCGCGCCTGAGCACGCCGCATGCAGGATCAGCTCGCCAACGCCGAAGGTCGTTGTCTGCAGCGGGTTTTTCTCATCGCCCACCAGCGGAAGGCCGGCGCAGGCCGCCATTTCCACAACGGCGGTCCCATCCGGTAGGCGGCCATAAAAGCCTTCCATCTCCTGCATATAGGGCCCCTTGACCCGCAGGGACACCTTTTCGCCACCAATTGCCGCTAAAAAGCAGTCTACGCTGCCCTCCCCACCATCCGCCACCGGGATACAAACCGTCTGCGCCTGCGGATAAAAGCGATGAACCGCCCTTTGCATCCTCTCGCAGATATCCGCAGAGGACATCGTGCCTTTAAACGAATCCGGAATCAGCAATACCTTCTGCAAAACGTTTCTCTCCTGTCCCCTTTACAAGGGTGCCGGCAGCGGGATTTTTCCCTCTGCCGTTTTCCCTTTTATTCCTGCCGCATACGGGTATAGTCTTCAATCAGCTTTGCGGCATTATCCAGCCCGATGCTGTCGCTGTCTATCGTTAAATCGTAATTTTCCACCCGTCCCCATTTCATGCCGGTATAGAAATCATAGTAGGCGGCGCGGCGTTTGTCTCCCTTTAAAATCATCGATTCCGCGTGATCGGGGACCATGCCGTATTCCTCCACCGCACGCCGGATGCGGCTTTTCATATCCGAATGGATAAAGACATGGATGACATCCGGATTATCCCGCAGAACATAATCGGCACAGCGCCCGACAATGACGCAGGATTCTTTCTGGGCCAGGTCGCGGATGACATTATACTGCACAAGGAAAACCTTATCATTGAGCGGAAGGTTATTCGCCCCATCAAAATGGCCGATGGCGTTATACATACCGGTGGAAAGCGAATAGAGCAGGCTGTTGGCCGACTGCTTATCCACATTCTCGAAGACCTTCTCGGAAAAGCCGCTCTGCTTGGCCGCAAGGCTGATAAGCTCCTTATCATAAACGGAAATCCCCAGGGACTTTGCCAGCTTCTCCCCGATCTGACGGCCGCCGCTGGCATACTGCCGGCTGATGGTGATAATGGTTTTCTTCATGCTTACCGCTCCTTTCCGGTGGTTCACGAATTTGGTCTTTTCCATGCTCTAAAAAAAGAAAAGGACTTTTCTGCTTTTATTATAGCACGTTTTCTCCGGAAATGGAAAATTTTTTATCTTTTCTTTCTGAATCGATGAAAAATTTACTGGGCTTATTTCGGCCATCCTGCAGTTGTGGTATAATAGGTCATATCTGCAGGATGGCTGAATAAATTGGTGTAATAATAGCTGCAGGCAGAAAAGCGGAACTTTCCCGCCGCCCCTGCGGCGAAAATGCGCTTAATGATATCATAACCCAAAACCGGCAAAGCCCCGCGTTGATGTGACAGCCTATCCTGTTCGGATTCGTTCAGCGGCTCTTCCGGCAAAGGTCTTTCACAACTGGAGGTATTTTATGACAGAGCGTTCCTTCCCCAAAGCACAGGTAACGCACAAGGCGCTTTTAAGCATCCGCGCCGGACATCCCTGGATATATGATACAGAGATTACCGGCATAAGCGGGCCTTATGAAAACGGAAGCTTTATCGAGGTCACCGGCGAGCGCGGCCAGTTTCTGGGTACCGGCCTTATCAGCGACCATTCCAAAATCCGCATCCGCCTCATCTCCCACAACGCCAACGACTGCATGGATGCCGCCTTCTTCGAGCGCAGGCTGCGCCACGCCTGGGAATACCGCAAAACGGTAATGCCGGATGCACTCGACTGCTGCCGCCTGATTTTCGGCGAGGCCGATCTTTTTCCCGGGCTGACGGTCGACCGCTTTTCCGATATCCTCGTTACGCAGACGCTGTCTCTGGGGATGGAACGGCTAAAGCCCCTCCTCTTTCCCACCCTCTGCCGCATTCTCCGGGAGGATGGGCAGCAGATTAAGGGCATCTATGAGCGAAACGATGTCGCCATCCGGGAGCTGGAGGGGCTCCTGCAGAATAAGGGCTTCTTCCCGCTCGAGGGGGAAACGCCCCCTGCCTGCACCAAAACGGTCATCACTGAAAACAATATCCGCTATCAGGTGGATTTTGAAAACGGGCAGAAGACCGGCTTTTTTCTCGACCAGAAAAGAAACCGGCAGGCTGTCGGCAGGCTCTGCCGCGGAAAAAGGGTGCTCGACTGCTTTACCCACACCGGTTCCTTCGCTCTCAACGCCGCAGCGGCCGGCGCCGAATCGGTGCATGCGGTGGATATCTCGGAGGAGGCCATCCGCCTGGCGCAGGAAAATGCGCGCCTGAACGGGGTGGAGGAAAATATCCGTTTTGAGGCAACCAACGTTTTCGACCTGCTGCCCACCTTAAAGCGCGGGGCATATGATTTCATCATTCTCGACCCGCCCGCCTTCACCAAATCCCGCCGCACGATTGACAGGGCGATACGCGGATACAAGCAGATCAACCTGCGCGCCATGCAGCTTCTTTCCGGCGGCGGATACCTTGCCACCTGCTCCTGCTCGCATTTTATGAGCGACATTCTGTTTCGCAGCATGCTTCGGGAGGCGGCCGCGGATGCAGGCGTCTGCCTGCGGCAGATAGAAGCGCGGCAGCAGTCTCCTGATCATCCCATTCTCTGGAATGTGCCGGAAACCGACTACCTAAAGTTCTATATCTTTCAGATTACCAGAAACTGAAAGTCCCTGTTTCAGCCATTTTGCCACGCAAACGGTTTCGCGAAAGTCAGCGAAAAAGGAGGAGAACAAAATGGAGCGCTTCATGGAAACAGAGCGGCTGATTCTGCGCCCGCTCACCGGAGAGGATGCCAAAGACGTTTTCGAATGGACGGGCGATCCCGCTGTAAACCGGTATATGCCCTACCCGCTTTATCAAAATATCCGGCAGGTCAGCGAATGGATTGCCGGTATCCGGCCGGAGGATAACGAGTTCGGCTTCTTTCTCAAAGCGGCCGGAAAGGTGATTGGCGCCGGCTCCATCTGCTACTGCCAAAAGAGAAAAGCCTATAATCTGGGCTACAACCTGAACCGTGCCTTTTGGGGAAACGGCTACGCCACCGAGGCGGCAAAGGCTTTGATTGACTGGGCCTATCATACCCTGGGCGCAAGAGATTTTACCGCCAATCATGCGAACGCCAACACCGCCTCCAAAAGGGTGATTCAAAAATGCGGCTTCGTTTTTGAGCGCTGCGGGCAGTATTCCCGCTTTGACGGCAGCGAAACCTTTGATGCCTCCTATTATACCCTTCATCTGGACTGATTCCACCATCCGGCCTGCTTCTGTGCATCCCGCCGATGTGCAGAGAAGCTTTCCCGGCAAAATCACTGTACTTATGACCGAATCCTGACCCGGCTTTCAGAAAAAGGCTGCTCAAGGGGCTGTTGCAAAATGCTGGCATTTTGCAACAGCCCCTTCTGAAAAACGGCTTTTGACTCCACCGGAGTCAAATTTCGCCCGCAATTCGCGGGCGAAACCGCTCTTTTTCCGGTTTCTGCAAGCCGGAATAAACATTTTGCAGCGTGCCCCTGCAGGCAGCTTTTTTATCCGCGCTGTTTTACCTTTTTTCTGTAAATCACCATCAGCGCCGCCATATCTGCCGCCGCGAGCAGGCTATAGAGAATCAGCTTTATCAGCGCCGTCCCTGCCGTTCGGTCGGGCGCGAGCACCGGCGTCAGCAGGGCGCTGCGCAGGCTTTCAAAAAAGCTGCGCAGCAGCCTGCTCCAAAACTCAAAGTCCGACCAGCGGGTAGGCACCATACTCTGTGGAAAGGAAAAATGCACGCCTGAAAGAACCGCCAGCCCGCAGAAAATTGCCGCCGTCAGAAGGCTCCAAAGAAGGCAGAGCACCGGCGTTTTGCGCATCTCCCACAGCTCGCGAAGAATGGCCGCCAGCAAGGCTCCCACCGGCAGCAGCACAGGCAGCAGACAGAAAAAACGGCAAAGCGGCAGATACCAGCTGCTGGTTGTGAGTGCATCCGGCACGGGCAGCCCGTGCCGCTGATAAAACTGCTCCGCCTGCAGGCGCTCATCCTGTCCATCTAAAGTTTCCAGCGCAAGCACCGAAAGCGCGGTCTGTTGCAAGGCAGGAAGAACGACCGTTCGCTTTGGAGCATCCAGCACCGCCCGAACGATATATTCTTCCCCCTCAAAGAGCAGCGTTTCCCCCTCTATTCTGTCACTTCCCCAAAGTGCAAAAGCGGTATCCCGGTCGAGTGCGCAGCCCTTATCATCCTGCGAAAAGGCGAAGTCCTCTTCCGGCAGGCCCGCCTGCAGAATCTGGCGCAGATCCCCGTCAAACAGCAGAATATCTGCCTGCGTCTTTCGTCCATAATTTTTGCTCTGTACCGGCCGGGCAGAAAGCTGGCTGAAGGCAGAAAAGGGCAGGGGCTGTTCATTTTCCGCCTCGCTCTCTCTGAGACGCTGAAGCTCTTCCGGCACCACCGACCAGCTCTGGTAGCGCAGAAAAACGCAGGCGGGCATCGCCTGCAGCTCGCTGCCCGCCCGAAATGCCCCTATCCAAAACAGCGGCAAAAGCAGCAAAAGCAGAACAGCCGGAACAGCCCGGCGCAGCGCGCTCACGATTCGCTTGGGCGCACTCGGTCGCCCTCTACGATATTTTTGGTGCTGCCGGTAATCACCTTATCCTGATTCTGCAGCGCGCCGGAAACGGCGGCCCGGCTGTCGTTTGAATCAGAAACGCTCACGTTGACCCGCCGCGCCACCTTTTCATTTCCGAGTACCGTCTGCCGCTCCTCCATAACCAGCACATACTGGTCACCCGAAGCTCCGCGCAGCGCCGAGAGCGGAACGCACTGGGGAAAGCTTTCCGAGCGCTTGGAGATATGCATGCTGGCCGCCTGTCCCGCTTCCCCCTCGCTGAGCAGCACCATGACCTCTACGCCGCCCGCCTGCTTTGCGCTGGGTGATACACTCTCAATCACTGCCTCGCTCCCCCTCTGTTTCCCCTGCAGGGTAATGGTTACCTTATCGCCGCGTGCGGCATATTTCGCTTCCTCCTCGCTGAGCGTTGCGGTAAAGCGAAAGCCTCCCGAGCTCTCGGCAATGACAGCCGAAGCGGTATCCAGAGTGCGGCTGCCGGTAGCCACCTCCAGCTTCTGCACTACCCCATTGGCCGGGCTTCGTACCTCTCCGTTCGCTTCTATCAGCTGCTGCAGGCGCTCAATCTGAATATCCAGAAGCTGAATGTTCAGCGAAAGCAGCTGCGGGTCGGAGCTTTTTACATTCTCCCGCCCAGCGTCCTCTATCCTGCGCTCGGCCTCCAAAAGGGCCTTTTCCTCCGCAAGAACTGCATCGGCCAGCGCGCGCTTGGCGCTCTGGTAGGCCTTCATCAGCCCCTCCAGCTCGGCCTTGGCTCCCGAGGAGGAAGAGCCGATAGTTCCCCAGCTGTCGTTTTCATCCCAATCATCCGCCTCGTTATACCAGTTATCGTTCCACCAGTGGTCGAACTCATCGCGGTCATGGGTTTTCCAGAAATCATTAATGTCATCCCGGGCATCGTTTAAATCGTTCTGGGCGCGGCGCACCCGCTCGCCCGATTCCAGCTCGGTGTAGGTATAATCCTCATCGGCCCGCTGCTGGGCTACATCGCTCAGCTCATCCTGATTCTGCTGGCTCAGGTAGGCGCTCTGCAGCTGAATCTGCAGCTTTTTCTTCTCGATGTTTTTTTCCTGCAGCTGCTCCTGCAGGCTCTGCACATCGAGCGTAAACAGCAGGTCTCCGCTTTGAACGGCCGCCCCCACATAGGACTGAACGCTTTCGACCAGAACGCCGCCGAGCGTCGTCGCCGCTACCTCCCGGTTGGCGGTTAAAACGCCCTGCTTATCAAACGCATGCTCAATCGCGCCGCTCTTCGGTGTTTCAGTGTCTACTCTGGCAACCGTCAGGGAATCCGCCGCACGGGAGATAAGCGTCAGCACCAGCATCAGCCCGATAAACCCGGCCAGCAGCCGCAGAAGCCTGCCCTGCCGCCCCAGCTGCTTTTCTCCCTGCTGCCAGTGCAGCAGCTCTTTAATCTGCATATCTATCGCCCTTCCTTTCCCAGGGAATCTGCCCTGTGCCGGTTATTCTTTAAGGCCCGCCGCCTTGATACCCGCCTCCAGATACTGCTGCCCCAGCATAAAAATGAGAATGGCCGGCAGCAGCGTAACGACTGAGGCAGCCAGCGCCAGTCCCGCCTTATCCGCTACAATGTTCGGCAGATACAGCGACAGCGGCCAGAGCGTTTTATCGTGCAGAAAGGTCAGCGGCTGCTCAATCATGCTCCAATATTCGAGAAAGCCCAAAACCATGGCCGACATAATGCCTGAGGCCCCCAGCGGAACGCCGATAAACAGAAAAACCTGCAGGGTGTTCGCCCCATCCAGCGAGGCGCTTTCCAGCATCTCCGGCGGAATGCCGCAGAAAAACCGGTACATGATAAACACCGGAAAGGTGGAAAACGCCGCCGGCAGAATCAGCGCGCCGAGCGTATCCAGCAGCCTCAGCCGGTCGAGCACCAGGTAGCTCGAAACCATTGTTACCTGAAAGGGCATGAGCATCAGAACGATATAAACCGTGAACAGCAGGTTCGAAAAGCGCCCCTTTGCGCGGGAAAATCCCCAGGCTGCCGGTGCGCCGAACAGAAACTGTCCGGCCAGAATCAGCGCCACTGTTTTAACCGAGTTCCAGAACATGGCAAAAAACTGCGGGGAATCGAGCAGCAGCTCCACATAGGGCCGCAGCGTTGGATAAAGGGGAATCAGATGCCAGCTGGCATATCCCTTCTCGCTGCCGATGACCGGCCCCAGACATTCGCTTACCTCCGCCTTTCCCATAAAGGAGCCGCCAATGAGCAGAGCCGCCGGCAGCCAGACCAACAGCGCCAGCGCGGCCGGCAACAGCAGCGCAAGCAGCTTTCTTTTTTTCATCCTGATTATCCCCCTTTCTCTCTCTGACCGAAAGGCTTTTATCTGTAAAGAGGAACCCTGCAGTCCTGCAGAAAGCCATCCATCCTGTCAGGTCAGGAGGATATATAAAAATGCCTGGCATTTTTATATATCCTTTTCCCAGGCCCTTCGCAGCAGTAGAATCAGCAGGAAAATAACAAACCCCACAACCACCGCAGCCGCACAGAGCTTATCCATATCCAGATCGGCAAACCAGTTGTTAAAAAGATGCTGCAGCATATACATGCTCGAATGCGGATAATCCCCCGCGACCAGATAGGCCTCCCGAAATACCTTGAAGGAATTTAAAAAGGAAAGCACTGTTATCGTATACAGCGTAGGCAGCAGATTGGGAAGGGTAATGGCCGTAAAACAGCGCAGTCTCCCTGCCCCATCCACCTGCGCGGCCTCATAGAGGCTCGGCGATATGCCCGCCAGCCCGGCCAGCCAGAGAATCATATCATAGCCGAGATTCTTCCATATGTAGCTGAAAACCAGCACCCAGAAGGCCCAGCCGGTCTTCATCCAGTCCTGCGGCTGTGCTCCGACCGAAACCATAAAGGAAGAGAGCAGCCCGTTCTGGTGGAAAAGTGCCTTCCAGAGCAGTACGACCGAGGCCACCGGCACGGCCATCGGCAGCAGAAAGGTGGTTTTAAACAGGCCGGAACGCTCCGGCTGCCCATGTAAAATCAGCGCAACCAGCAGCGAAAGCAGAAGCAGCGCCGGCATACAGATCAAAACAAAGCGGATGGTATTATAGGAGGCCTGCTGAAACGCCCGGTTGGCAAAAACCGTTTGATAGTTGCACAGCCCTACCGGCGTGCCGCTCATCGTTTCCGCAAAGGACCGGCGGATAACATCGGCAAAGGGCACCAGCACAAACACCGCTACCCCGATAAGGCTCGGCAGAACAAAGAAAAACCAGCCGAAGCTCCCTCGAATCCTTCTCCTTTTCTGCTTCATCCATTCCCCTCTTCTTTCGCTTGCAGCCTGCAGGAAGACTATTGCAGTAGTAACCTCTTTGATATACTACTGCAATAGTCATATGCCTGTCAAGCGCCTCTGGCATTTTTTACGGAAAGTTCACTATTCGGAAAGATAGGCCTGTGTGCGCTCGATGACGGCATCTGCCGTTTCCTCCAGCCCTTTGCTGCCCGCAAAATATTCCCGCGTTTCCTCTACTATCATCTGCAGCAGCACCGGGTCCAGGATACTGGGGGTCGAGAGGGACTGCATCGTTTCCAGAATGCCCTGCATGAATTCTTCTGAAGGCCAGAGCACCTGCAGCCATTTCTCCTCGCCGTCTACAAAAATCTGCACCTGCTTGCCGTCATCCCCTTCCGGATAGGGAGAGGCGCTCAGGGACTGGAGCATATCGAGGCGAACCGGGTAGCCATCCTCAAAATCGCAGCCCTGTACCCTCTCGGAGAGCGCTAGAGCGACAAACTCCTTCGCCAGCTCCTGCTGCCCGGCGCGGTTGACCCCTAAAATCCCCTGAGGAACGAAAACATTTTCCGCCTGCCCGGCCATCAGCGCAAATTTTCTGCCGCCCACAAAGGCGCAGTAGGCATCCGGGAAGGCCAGGTCCTCCATGCTCTGCGAAAGGTAGCAGAGAATCTCTGGCTGCGTGCCCTCCCCGTCATCCGAAGCCCAGAGGATGGAGCGGATGCCAGCATCATAGGGATAGCCGATTTCCTGCATATCGCCAGTGTCGGCAATCTGCTTGATGCCGGACAAAAACTGCATGAACTCTTCCCGGCGGATGCTACCGTCCTGCGCGCGAAAGGCGGGGGCGCAGGTGTAGTAAAAATCCTCCATCAGCTCGCTGGGGGCCATATAAAGCAGCGCTCTGGAATCGGGATTCTGCCGGTGATACTCCTCAATATAGGCGGCCATCGACTCAAAATCTGCCGCCGCATCAATAAAGGCATCCTTCCCCCACATGTGTGGCACTGCGAAGCGGGTCGGGATAGCCAAAAGACCGCTTTCCTGCTGGAAGGCCTGCGCGATATTAGGCAGGAGCACGTTTGCTTCCGGCGCCACCGCCTCCTTTAAATCCAGCAGCACCCCCTTCGCTATATAGGACTGCAGCGGCAGACCGTCCAGCAGGAGCACATCCGGCCCCTTTCCGGCCAGCAGCTCGGTGTTGAGAGCGCGCACCGCGTCGGATGCCGTCTGTCCGCTTTCTTCCGCGAGCGCTGCCGTATAGTCCACCCGGACTTCCGGGTGGGCGCGCTGCATCAGCCCGGCCGCCTGACGGATGGTGCTGTTTTCATACAGCGAATAGATGGTAAACGCCTTTTCCGGAACGGTGGGGACCGTCTCATCAAAGCGGTAGGAGAGCGGGATATTTCTCCCCTCCTCCCTGACCAGCACCAGAAAGCCTTCCTCCTTCTCCAACAGGCTCTGCAGGCGCACCGAGGGCAGCGTCAGTGAGCTTAACTCCCCATCCAGCAGCCGCTCCCAGATGCTGCCGCCCTTGACGAGCCGGTAGATGCCTCGCCCGTCGCAGCGGTAAAGGGCTTTGCCGTCCCTGCTCGGGACGAACAGGGCGCTGCCATCCCCCTCCGCAAGAGAAATGGAATCAAGCGTATCCCCATTTGCAAGGCTGTACTGCTGAACCTCGTTGTTGGTTACAAAGGCATAGATATCATCATAAAGAAAGCTGGAAGCATTGTAGTTGGCAAAGCCGGTAAGAAAGGTATGCTTTGCTTTCCCCGTCTGCCGGTCATAATGTACGGCAGATGTCTGATGCTGCACGACAATATCGCCGTTTTCCGCAATATGCAGCGCCAGCAGGTTCACATATCCATCCTCATCCGGTACCCATTGAATGCGAATATCGCTCATATTTCCGTCGGGGGCCACCTGATGCAGAATATAGGGCGGGTACTCCTCCGGCGCGGGCATTACCCCCGTTTGCATGGCGGCGCTGAGCGTCTCCTGAAACGCATCGGTATAGCTCTGGGTGATAAAATAGAAGCTGCCGTCCGCCCCGTAGGCGGTGTGAGAAATGACCTCGCTGTCCATCCCCTGCAGCCAGGGGGCCTCCTGTTTTTCCCAGCTCTTTCCGCCATCCTCCGAGTAAAAGAGCGACCAGGGGCCCAGATGCTCCAGCTCATGGCTGCAGCCGATAAAGCTGAGGCGTCCATCGGGCATGCTGTCTATCCCATCCGCCAGAATATTGATTTCGGCAGGCAGAGCGTATTCCTCTTCTATGTAGCGCCCCATCGCTACATTGGAGGCATCGCTGCCTGAAGCTTCCAAACCGGAGGCAGTCCCCTCCTTCGGCGCAAAGCTGCACGAGGCCAGCAGTGCCAGTGTACAAAGCCCAGCCAGCAGCCGGCGAAAATAACCTACCTGTTTCATTTATCGGTTCCCATCCTTTCCTCCAAAAACTGCCTGCTGGCGCTATTCCGCAAGGTAGGCCTGCGTGCGCTCAACGACCGCCGAAACCGCCTGCTCCACCGGAATGCTCCCTGCAAAATATTCCCGGGTTTCGTCTATCATCATCTCCAGCAGCACTCTGTCCATCGTGCAGGGGGTATCGAGGGAAGAAATGCAGTCTAAAATCCCCTGCATAAAGCTCTCCCGCGGCCAGAAAATGAAGAGAATCTTCATCTCCCCGTTTTCAAAAACCGGGGCCTGCATCCCATCATCCCCTTCAAAATAGGGGTTTTGGGCGTTTTCCAAAAGAGCCGCCTCATTCACCGGATAACCGTCCGAAAAATTATGCTGCTGCACCGCTTTGCTCAAAGCAAGCTGGATAAACTCCTCCCCCATCTGCTGCTGCTCCGAATTTTTGTTGAGCCCCAGTATCACCGCGGGCACATAGACGTTTTTCGCCTGCCCGGCCAGCAGGTTAAACCCGCCGCCGCCCAGATACTCTGCCGCCGCATCCGGCGCACTGTAGTCCTCCATGCTGCCGGAAAGGCCGCAGGCGGCTTTTATCAGCCCGTTCGCCCAGTAGATGCCTGCATACATGAAATCAAAGGGGGCGGAAAAATCCATATAGGCTCCCCATTCGCCCATCCCGCTGAGATCGGGCTCGGCGGCCGTATCGGCAATGCGCTTAATATCGCTCAGAAAGCTGGCAAATTCCTGTGGACGGATGCTTCCGTCCTCCGCCCGCCAGGCGGGCGCGCAGGTATAGTAAAAATCTTCTAAAAGCTGTGCGGGCTCCATCCGGTAAAGAAGCCTGTCAGCCGGGTTCTCTGCGTGGGCCGCCTGTGCCCATGCAGCCAGGGAGGAGAGGTCCGCGGCCTTCTCAATAAATTCTTCGCTTCCCCACATCTCGGGAACAAAAAAGCGGGCCGGCAGTGCATAGAGTGCCCCATCCTTCTGGTAGGTTCCTGTCATATTATCGAGCAGCTTTTCAGAGGCCTGCGCCGTTTGCAGCGCCTGCGAAAGATCGGAGAGAATGCCCTTTTCGATATAGGATTCTATCGGCAGAGAATCGAGCAGCAGCACATCCGGTCCCTTTCCGGCGAGCAGCGCGGTATTGAGGGCGCGGATGGCATCCGAAGCACTGATAGCGCCGCCCTCATCCACCGCTACCGTATAGCGGACCTGCATTTCCGGATGAGCGCGCTGCATCAGGCCGATGGCCTGGCGCACCGTTTGATTTTCATAAAGCGAGTAAACGTTCATCTCTTTTACCGGCACCGAGGGCACCGAGCTGTCGAAGGAAAAGTGGATGGGAACAAAATCGTTTCCGCTGGTGGTAATCACCAGAAAATCGCCGTCTGGCTGCACAGCGAACGAGCCGATATAAACCGAAGGCATACCGAGGGAGGAGAGCTCCCCATCTACCACCCGCTCCCAGACGCTGCCGCCCAGCACATAGCGGTAGATGCCGCGCGCATCGCAGCGGTAGATGGCCTTCCCATCGCTGCTCACCTGCAGACTCATCGAGCCGCCCGGTTCATCAAAGGGAATTGTGTCCAGCGTTTCCCCGGTCGTAAGGTCGTACTGCTCAATCCCCTTTTCCCCGGCCACCGCAAAGATATTCTGATAGATAATCGGGTCGCCGCCATCCGTCAAAAAGGTATAAACCGCCTGCCCGCTTTGGAGATCATAAAGCACATAGCTTCCATAGTGGTTAACGATTATCCGCTCCTGCCCAGCACAGCTAAGCCCATAAACAAGCATCTGCTGCGCGCCTTCCTCTATCTTCCAGTCAATCGGGATTTCACTCACCTGCCCATCCGGCGATACCTTGTACAGCAGATATGGCGGATACGCCTCTGGAGGAGGGGCAACGCCTGTTTCCATCGCCTGCAGCAGCAGCTCTTCGAATTCCGGCGGATAGGTAACCGTCGCCAGATAAAGGTTTCCTTCCTCATCATAATCCGCGCCGCCGATGACCGCATCGGCGAATTCGGAAAACCAGGGGGCAGCCTTCTGGCTCCAGCTCTTTCCCCCGTCGGAGGAGGTATAGATTTCCCATGGGCCGCTCATGCTCGTTTCGTTTTTGCTGCCGATCATCTCCAGTGACCCATCTGGCCGGCTCATCAGGCCTTCTGTGTGGCTGAGCCCTTCCGGCCAGGGGTAGACCGTTTCCACATAGCGTCCCATAGCCGTTTCGCTTTCTGCAGCGGAGGAAGCGGGCGCCTGTCCTTCTCCGGAAGAGCAGGCGGCAAAAAACAGGCTGGCGGCGAGCAGCAGCGCGCCCGACTTTTGCAGAGTCTTATTCATCGTTTGTCAACCATCCTTTCCTGTGTCCGAAGCCGGTCTGCCTTAAAACCCTTCTCCCTGTTGGAGAAAGCAGGCGCCCGGCGGCTTTCGCTCTTGACCGCATAGCTGACATTCGCATGCCCTGCACACCCTGCATGCCGGAGGCACACCGGATGAAAAGTGCCGCGCCGCTTTTTCGAATGTACCTACTATAGCGGTCAATTCTTGAAAGAGTCTTGAAAATTTATTCGGAAAGATAGGCCTCCGTGCGTTTGATGACCGCATCGGCTGCCTGCTGCGCTGTTTTCTCCCCGGCAAAAAAGCCTTTCGTTTCGCTGATAAGCATCTCCAGCAGCACCGTATCCTCTTCGCTGGGAACGGAAAGCTCCCGAATCCACCCGGCCTGCCGCTGCATGAACGCTTCATCCGGCCAGGAGACGGACAGCTCGTAGGACTGCCCATCCGCCGTTTCCCCGGAAAAGGTATAAGCGACCCCTATCTCGCTGTAGGGACTGTGCCAGCTTTTTTCAAAAGCCGCCGCATTTACCGGATAGCCATCCTCAAAGTCCATCTGCTGAACCGCCTCGGAAAGGATAGCTTCGATTAGCTCCAGCGCCTGCTCCTGTTTGGCGGAGCGGGCATTCACCCCCAGCACCGTCTGCGGGACAAAGAGGCTTTGCGCCTGCCCGGGCATCGGCAGGCAGACCCCGTCGCGCATCGTCCCAATGCCAGCACAGGCATCCTTCGCCTCTGAAAAGCCCTGTGAAACGCCGGGAAGAACGAGCACACCTCCTGTTGTAAAGGAAAGGCCCAGTAGCGATAAAGGCGGCATATCCTCCGGCAGGCTGATATATTCCTGCTCGCTTTCCGGCTCGGTCTCGCTCATGCGCCGGATATCCTCGAGAAAGGCTGCGAGCGGTTCCCGCTTTAAGCTCCCGTCCGCCTGCTTCCAGGCGGGAATGCAGCTGACAGAAAAAACGCGCATCAGCCCCTCGGGGGTCATGTCGGGATAGATCCACCCATTTTCTGCCCGCTGCTTCGAGAGCCAGCCGGCAAACTCCGAGAGCGAACCGGCATGCGTTCCACCCTCCTCGCTCACCCAGAGCTGGGGAACGCCGAAACGGGCGGGAACGGCATAAATTTTCCCCTCCTGCCGGCAGGCATTGGCCATATTTTCGAGCAATTCTCCCTTCTGCAGCTTCGGCTCCAAAAAGGAGGACAGCTCATACAGTACGCCCTTTTCTACATATGACTGGCGCGGCAGCCCATCGAGTATCAGCAGATCGGGGCCTTTTCCGGCGAGCAGGGCGGTGTTTAAGGCGCGGATGGCGTCCTGCCGGGTAACGGCACCCTGCTCATCCAGCCCGAGCTGATAGTTCACCCGCATATTCGGATTCCGGCGCTGCCACTGGCCTATGGCCTGACGGACGGTGTCGTTATCCTTCAGCGAATAAACAGTAAGCTCCCCCTGAGGAACGGCCGGCACGCTCTCGGAATACGTATAGCGGTAAAGCATCTGCTGGCGCCTTCCCCCGGCTACCTGCGTACTTAAAATGTAGTAGGAGCCGTCCACCGTATCGATCAGCATGCGCCCGGAAAGCGAGGGAAGCCCCAGAGAGGTCAGCTCCCCATCTACCACCCGCTCCCAGAGGCTGCCGCCCAGCACATAGCGGTAAAGCCCTGTCCGCTCGCTCATGAGCAGTGCATCCTCCGACTGAGAAGCGGAAAGCACCGAATCGCTGCCTGTCATCTCATTTGGCTGAACGAGGCGCTCCAGTTCCTCTCCGGTGGAAAGATCAAAGCGCTGGATTTCCTTTTCATTGTAGACCACCGCAAAAACCTGCCCTGCTTTTACGGCATAGTTAAAAATCTGATCCTCGCAGGTGAAGATATGCAGCGCCTCGCCCGTCGCCTCGTCAAACTGATAGAGCATCCGGTAGCTGGCGCAGAGCAGCTGTTTTTCGCCGTTTGGCCTGAGAATCAGCTCGCTGCCCGCCATCCCGTCCGTTCCTTCGAAGGCAAGTTCCGTTTCGGTCATGCCGCCCTGCACGGGGAAAATGACCAGGCGGTTTTGCGGAAAATCATGGGCAAAATCCAGCTGTTCCCCTTTCGCCTCCTTCTCCTCCCGGCGTTTTGTCAGCTCCGGATCGTCCTGATAGAAAAGGATGTATAAGCTCCCGTCCTCCCCGAAGGCCGCAGAGGTCAGATTTTGCCCCTGCTGTTCAAAAAAATCCTGCAGGTAAGGCCGCTCCTGCTTTTCCCAGCTCTTTCCCAGGTCGGCCGAGCGGTAAACACCCCAATCCTGCGGCGCATCCTCCGGGCTGACAAAGCACTCCAGCTCCCCCGGCTGTGTTTCATGCAGCGCCTGAATAGGAAAGCCGCCGGGCAGCGCACATTCTTCCTCAATATACCGCCCCATGGCCAGGTTTTCTTCCTGTGAAGCAGAAGAAGACATGCCTTCCAGACCTTTCTGCCCGCTTTGTCCCGAGCAGGCTCCCAGCAGCAGAGATGCTCCCGCCAGCACAGCCAGCAGCCTTTTTTTCAGCAGCCTCATCTTTCCCCATCTCCTTTTCTGGCCTTATCCTACCATATCCATCTCTAATTTATCTTTAAAGTTTCCTTAAACGCTGCCAAAGAAAAAAGAACCGAAAAGACCGGCGCAGATAAGTTATACGAATAAATTCAGAAGTTATACGAATAAACATAGACATTTTCCGGGAAAAGTACTATAATTTGAAGAAAGAGTGTAAATCATTTTTCATGAAGAAAAGGAAGTGAAGCAGCCGGCGCCGCCCGCAGGCCCGGCAGAAGAAAAAATGGAGAAAACTGAAAAAATGCCACGGCAGGCTGCCTCAGCCCCGCGCATGGCGCTCGATCTGGTACCCATGGGCGATGGCCAGG
The DNA here is from genome assembly GCA_022792175.1 of Provencibacterium sp. Classification (GTDB taxonomy): domain Bacteria; phylum Bacillota; class Clostridia; order Oscillospirales; family Ruminococcaceae; genus Harryflintia. The sequence goes on along the minus strand of JAAWAN010000020.1, from coordinate 64,336 downwards.
CCGACAGCTATGGCGGACAGGAACGGGTCAACAACCATCTGCCGCCCGAAGTGAACTCAAAAATGCTCTATCAGGATGTTGTACGTATCGCCTGGCCTTCGATGGTGGAGCTGACGCTCACCCAGCTGGCATCAATGGTGGATCTGATGATGGTCGGCCAGCTCGGCCCCTGGGCGCTCTCGGCAGTGGGGCTGACTACCCAGCCCAAATTTTTGATGATGACCATGGTAATGGCGATGAACGTCGGCGCAACGGCCATGGTTGCCCGCTACAAGGGCGCAGGGGAGCCGGAGAAGGCGAATGCCATTCTCCGCCAGTCCTTTTTGCTGACGCTGATCATTTCTGTTCTCACCTCGGTTGTCGGCTATATTGCCTCAGAGCCGATGGTCCGCTTTATGGGCGCGGCAGATGCCGAATCGCTCGACGGCGGCACCGTTTACCTGCAGATTCAGATGATAGGCTTCGTCTTTATGGCGCTGACCTCCACCATCACCGCAACGCTGCGCGGCATCGGCAATTCCCGCACCGCCATGCTCTACAACCTGACGGCCAACGCCGTCAACGTTGTCTTCAACTATCTGCTTATCTATGGGCATTTCGGCTTCCCGCGCATGGAGGTGGCGGGCGCCTCGCTGGCAACCATTATCGGGCAGTTCGTGGCCTTTATTCTGGCGATGATGGCCGTCTGCCGGAAGAAGAGCTATCTGCGCCTGCGGATAAAGGATGACTGGCGGCCCAACCGCGAGCATCTTCTTAATATCTGGAATATCGGCGCGCCCGCCATGGTGGAGCAGCTGGTCATGCGCGCGGGCATCATCATCTATTCCAAAACGGTGGCGTCGCTCGGAACTATTGCCTTTGCCACCCACCAGGTCTGTATGAATATTCAGGCGCTCTCCTTTATGAACGGGCAGGCTTTCGCCGTTTCCGCCACCTCGCTGGTGGGACAGAGCCTGGGCAAAAAGCGGCCGGATATGGCGCAGGCCTATTCCCGGCGCACCCGCCGCATCGGGATGATCATCTCCATTATTCTGGGACTTGTCTTTTTCTTCTTCGGCGGCCCGATTGCCGCTCTTTACAGCGATGAACCCGCTGTTATCTCCACCGGCGCGCAGATTCTGATGCTCGTTGCCCTGACCCAACCGTTTCAGTCCTCCCAGTTTATTCTGGCCGGCGCGCTGCGCGGCGCAGGCGATACCCGCTCGACCGCCTTTATCACCTTTATCACCGTTCTGCTCGTTCGTCCCGGGCTGGCGCTTATCATGGTGAACGTTTTTCACTGGGGGCTCTGGGGCGCATGGATCGCGCTGGTCGCCGACCAGCTGCTGCGTTCGCTGCTCGTTTTACTGCGCTATAACTCCGGAAAATGGAAGCTGGTTCAGATGCACTAGGCGCATTTTCACCGCCGCCTCAGAAAGGGATGTTTTATGCAACTGCCGGAAATGCTTCGCCCGCCGCTTGAGGCGCTCGCGCAGCAATATGGCGCCGCTGCCTGCGCCGATGCCGCCCGCCAGCTCAGCCTGCGCTACCGCTCGGAAAACGGAAGCGGAAAAAGGCTGGCCACAACCGCCATCGAAACGGCCGCCTATGCCCTCACCCGCATGCCCGCCACCTTCTGCGCCGTTTATTCGGCCCTGCGGTGGACGCTGGAGTGCGTCCCCTGCCATCCCGAAAGCCTGCTGGATGTAGGCGCCGGCACCGGGGCCGCCGCCTTCGCAGCAGAGGAGCTGCTCTCTCTGCAGCAGATAACGCTGCTCGAGCGTGAACCGGAAATGAGAAGAACCGGACAGTTTCTCATGCGCGAAACGCCGCTATGCTCCGCCGGCTGGCAGGAGGGGGATGTGCTGGAGCCCTTCCCTGTAAAAGCAGGGCTCGTAACCGCCTCCTATCTCTTAAACGAGCTTCGGGAAGAGGCGCTTTCGGCGGCGCTGCAGCGCCTCTGGGAGGCGGCCGAAGAGATGCTGCTCATCCTCGAGCCGGGAACGCCCGCAGGTTATGCCGTTATCCGCCGCGCCCACGAAGAGCTTTTAAAGCAGGGGGCGTTTATCGCTGCCCCCTGCCCGCATATGGGCGCCTGTCCCCTTTCGCAGGAGGACTGGTGCCATTTCACCTGCCGGGTTGAGAGAAGCCGGCTGCATAAGCAGCTCAAAGGCGGGGATGTCCCCTATGAAGATGAGAAGTTCTGCTATCTGGCGCTGGTAAAGTCCCCCCCTCAGCCGGCTCCCGCCCGGATTCTGCGGCACCCCTATATTGAACCCGGAAGGGTCTCGCTGCGCTTATGCACCCCCGAAGGGCTCGCCGAGCCGGTTATCCGCAAAAGGGATGGGGCGCTTTTTAAATCCGCCCGCAAGGCAGACTGCGGCGATGGCTTTCCCTTCCCCTGAGCTTTCAAAAACGTATACCGGCAGACAGATTTTCCCTTTGAAAAGAAGCTTTCCCCGGTCTTCTGACAGACAGAATGTAAAGACCTGAAAAAAAGAATCTATCGGCGAAGGGAGCGGACAGGTTATGTCATTGGGATTAAAGCGCAAAACGGTGAAGCTGGAGCCGCACGATGCGGCCTGGGAGATATCTGCACAGCAGGTTATCCATACTCTGAAGGGTATTTTACAGGAGGATGCGCGGGATATTCAGCACATCGGCAGCACCTCCATAAAAACGATTATGGCCAAGCCGATTGTGGATATTGCGGTCGGCGTCGAAAAGCTTGAGGATATGAGAAAGCATGACCGGCAGCTCGAAAAAGGCGGCTTTCTTTTCAGGGGGGAGGATGTAAAGGGGCAGCTGCTGTATGTGCTGGGAGACACCGCCAACGACATCCGAACCCATCATATTCATGTAGTCCTCTGGGGCCGGGAGGATTGGCGGCACTATCTTCTTTTCCGCGATTATCTTAACTGCCACGAAGAGGAGGCCGGGGCATATTCCAGCTTAAAGAAGGCACTGTGCGAAAAATATCCAAACGACCGCGGCTCCTATACCCAGAATAAGCAGACCATGATTGATGAAATACTGATAAACGCCGAGAGATGGGAAAAAGAGAACGAAAAAACGCCCTTTGCCCGGCAACGCCCCAAGCAGACTGATTTTTAACCCCCATATAAAAAACCAGGAGCAGTAAAGTTTTTTGCCTTTACTGCTCCCGGTTTTCATCGGGACCTGTTTTCAGTCTTTCTCTCCCTTCCGGGGCTTTTGCCGGCAGGCCTCTTGGCAGGGGCATCCGATGCAGCCGCCCTCCAGTGCTTTCAAAATGGAGGCGGCAAAAAGGCGTATCCCTGTCAGAATCAGGTAGACACTGCCGGTCAAAACCAGAAGATGCATAAAACCCTTCCCTCCCCTTCAGCCGTTCAGCGGGCTGATAAGCCCGAAGGAATAGATGAGAAAAGAAACGAGATAGGCCACCCCCGTTTGAAAAGCAGCGGCTGCCAGAGCCCGGCGAAGACTGCCCAGCTCCCGGCAGATGGTGACAAATGCCGAAAGGCAGGGAGGATACAGCAGGCAGAAAACCATAAAGCTCAGCGCCGAAAGAGGGGTAAAGCGGGCAGCAACTGCCGCCGACAGGGCGGCCGCATCCCCCGCCCCATAGAGAAGGCTGAGCGCCGACACGACCGATTCCTTCGCAACCAGCCCGCAGAGCAGCGCCACGGCCGCCTGCCAGCTGCCAAAGCCGAGCGGACGAAGCAGCGGTGCCAGCAGACTGCCCAGGGCGCCAAAAACGCTCTCCTGCGCTCCCGATGCCGGCTGCAAGCCGGGGGTGACATGCTGCAGCAGCCAGAGAACGATATTCATCGAGAAGATAACCGTTCCCGCCTTGCAGAGAAAGCCTCTGCTCCTCTCCCAGGTGTGCAGCAGCGTATCGCAAAGGCGCGGCAGGCGATAGGGCGGCAGCTCGAGGATAAAGGGTGAGCTGTCCCGGTAAAAAACCGTTTTTTTCAGGCAAAGCCCGCACAGTACCGCCACCGCCATCCCCAACAGATAGAGGCAGAAGACCACCGTCCCCTCCCTGCCGGGGAAAAAGATGCCGGAAAAGAGCGCATAGATGGGCAGCCGCGCTCCGCAGGACATAAACGGAATCAGCAGAATGGTCCGCTGCCTGTCCCGCTCGTTATCCATCGCGCGCGCCGCCATCACTGCCGGGGTGGTGCAGCCGAAGCCCATCAGCATTGGGATAAAGCTCTTCCCGTTAAGGCCCAGGACACGCAGCAGCCGGTCGGTCAGAAAGGCGGCGCGCGCCATATAGCCGCTGTCCTCCAAAAGGGAGAGGAAGAAAAAAAGCAGCGCCATCTGCGGCAGAAAGGAGAGGACGCCGCCCACCCCGCCGATTACCGCCTCCACGATCAGCGAGCGGGTCCAGCCAGGTGCATCGCAGGAGAAAAGCAGCCGGCTAAAGACTTCTCCGGCCGCCGCTATCAGCTGCTCTATCCCGCCCTTCAGCCATCGTCCCGGCGGGCCAAAGGTAACCGAAAAGACGGCGAAAAGCATGAAAAAGAAAACCGGCAGCGCTAAGAGCCGGTGCAGCACAAGCTTATCCATCTGCTCGCTCCATTCCCGAAGGACAGCGCTCTGCCGAACCGCCCGGCCCGTTATACGCTCAATCAGCCGGTAGCGGGCGGCTGCGAGCCGCTGCGCCCGATCATCGCGAAGGGCGGCATATTGCCCGGAGATTTCCTCTATCTCCCGCAGGCACTTTGAAGAAAGCCCCAGCTCCTGCGCCGCTTCCTCCTCCCCTGCGAGCAAGCGCGCAGCAAAAAAGACAGGCGGACAGCGCCGGGCCCGGCAGGCATCGGCAATCAGCCGCTGGATTTTTTCAAGCGCCCGCCGGGTATCCGCATCATAGGCAGGCGCGCCCGGCGGCCTCCCCTGCCGCGCCTGCCGGAATACCTCCCGCTGCAGCAGCTCTATCCCCTCGCCGCTGCGCGCTGAAATGGGAATCACCGGCACACCCAGCTCCCGGCCCAGCAGAGCACAGTCCACCCCTCCTTTCTGCGCCCGCAGTTCATCCAGCATATTGAGGGCGATTACCACCGGCCGCCCCAGCTCGATGAGCTGCAGGCTCAGATAAAGGCTGCGCTCCAGATGGGTGCCGTCCACAATGTTGAGAATAAGCTCCGCCTCCTCCTGCAGAATACTCCCACGCGCTGCCTTCTCCTCCATTGAAAGAGCGCTGAGCGAATAGATGCCCGGCAGATCGAGAATGAGCATCTCCCCTTCCCGCGTTCGCAAAACGCCCTGCGCCTTATCGACCGTTACTCCCGACCAGTTGCCCACATATTGCCGCTGCCCGGTCAGCCGATTATAGAGCGTTGTCTTTCCGCAGTTCGGGTTACCGCACAGGAGCGCCTTTACCAATCCTTTCCCCTCCCTGTACTTCAATTTTCCGGGCCTCTTTTAGCCGAATGGAAAGCGCATAGCCGCGCAGTCGGATTTCAATGGGGTCCCCCAGCGGCGCTCTGCGGCGCAGCTGCACCTGCGTGCCGGGGATGAGTCCCAGCTCGGCCAGCCGCAGCCGGAATCTCCTCTCTCCGCCAACCGAGAGGATAACCGCCTTCTGACCGGGACGAAGATCACTAAGCATATGTCCGCTCATTTTAAAGCAGCCTTTCCAGCTCTTTTTTCAGCCGCTTGATAATCCGCTTTTCCAGCCGGGAAATATAGGATTGGGAAATGCCGATGATATCTGCAACCTCCTTCTGGGTGCGCTCGGTTCCATCAAGCAGGCCAAAGCGCAGCTGCATAATCTGCCGTTCGCGTTCATCCAGCCGTTCCACCGCGCGCAGCAGCATGCTCTTTTCAGCATCCATCTCGATGTTTTTATTGACGCTGTCGTTCTCCGTTCCCAAAATGTCCGAAAGCAGCAGCTCATTGCCGTCCCAGTCGATATTGAGCGGCTCATCAATCGAGACCTCATTTTTGCGGTTCTGGATTTTGCGCAGATACATGAGAATCTCATTCTCGATGCAGCGGGAGGCATAGGTCGCCAGCTTGATTCCGCGCTCGGGCGAAAAGGTGTTGACCGCCTTGATAAGGCCAATCGTTCCTATCGAAATCAAATCCTCCACCCCTACACCGCTGGATTCAAATTTTTTGGCGATATAGACCACCAGCCGCAGGTTATGTACAATCAGCGTCTTGCGCGCGGGGCTGCTGTCCTCCTGTGCCAGCTGGGCAAAAACCTTTTCCTCCTCCAATTTGGAGAGAGGCGCCGGAAGCACCTCCGGCCCATTGATATAGTGAAGCTCATTGGATAACTTCAGCGCACAAAGCAGCCTCTCCAGCCAGCTGAAGGGGTGAAGCGCCATTGCTGTCCGCATCTTTCAAGCACCGCCCTTTATTCTCAGATTCTCCGTTTTCCGCCCGGTCAGGGCGGGGTTTAAAAGCAGTTTTTTGGTCCCGGCGTCATCCAGCCTGGCGGCTACCGCAATATAAACATCCTCTATCTCCAGCTTCCCGTTTTTATTTTCCAATATCATCCGGTCCGGCCGAAAGGCCGGCAGCAGTTCCTCGCCCGCCACCGTCCGGCAGGGAATCATGCGGATATCCCTCATCCCGACCGAATCGCTGAAGTCACCCGAAAGCGCTCTACATATCCCCGGCGGCAGAACGGGCTCAAGAAGGGCCCGCGGGCCAACGGCTACCGGCGTTCCGCTGAACAGGTCAATCAGGTGGTTTTGCGAATCCATCTCGCCGGCAAGCTCCGCCGTTTTCCCGCCGACGCAGAGAAGCACCCGGTAGGGCTCCTGCGCCGCCATGCCGCGCCGGAAAAGCCGCTGCCAGAGGCTCACTGCCGCATAAGCTGCCGCCGAGCCTAACAGCAGCTTCATCCCGGAAATGGGGAAATAGCAGATGCCATTATAAAAAAGCAGATTCTCCCCTCCCCCCAGCAGAGCGGCAAACAGCATCAAACCCGCAAACAGAAAACTGGCGGCCAGCAGCAGAAACAGTCGCTTAAAATATCCCCAAATATCCCGATAACCGCCTGCAACCGCCGCCAGCAGGCAGGAAAGCCCCAGTTTCATCGCCGCATTCACTACCGGCGGCAGGGGGGGCAAAAAAAGCGTCAGCGAGAAGAATGCCCCCAAAAGTGCAGAGAGCGCCAGGCGAAGCCGGGAGGCCACCCCTCCGCCGAACCGAGCCGCAGCCGCCAGCAAAAGATAGTTCACGATAAAGTTGAGAACAATCAGCACATCTACATAAATAATCAAGGGCATTCCCCCTCTGCTCTTAAAAAACGGTCGCTAAAGCAACCGCCCGTTTTTTAACGCCTTTAACCCTATTATAGAGCCTATCCATGGAAAAAACCGGTCGAGGGGAGGGCGCAAAGCCTGTAGATTTCTGCAGGGGGCTGCAAAAATGGGGACGCTTCCCAAAAAGGCGGACGAAAAAAAGGACCCCTGAAGGGAAAAGCAGCTGCTTTTCCCTTCAGGGGTCCTTCCTGTGATTCTGCTTATTTCGCCTCAGCGGCATAAATGCTGACCTTTTTGCGGTCGCGGCCCATACGCTCAAATTTTACGCGGCCATCCATCTTGGCAAAGAGGGTATCATCGCTTCCGATGCCGACATTCTCGCCGGGATGAATATGCGTGCCGCGCTGACGGACCAGAATGTTGCCCGCCAGAACGAACTGCCCATCCGCCCGCTTTACGCCCAGACGCTTGGACTCGGAATCGCGGCCGTTTTTGGTGGAACCGACGCCCTTCTTATGTGCAAAAAACTGAAGATCAAGCTTAATCATGAAAACTACCTCCTAAGCATTCCTGTTAGTCACCTTTACCCGCACATTCTGCGGATAATCCTCCGATAACAGCGACATATGGCGATAAAGCCCTTCCATCAGCTGCTGCGCTGCAGGTTCATCTGTTTTCACTGCAAAAGCAATGCGGTTTTCCTCCACCTGTGTTTCAGCAGGCAATTCCATCACATCCGTAAAGGTGTTGATGGCCAGCTGAACCGAGGAGCTCACCGCCGCGCAGACGATATCGCTGCCCTTCTCTGCATATCCTGCATGTCCGGAAACTTCAAACGAACGATAGCAGCCCCCGTTTTTCAAAAAACGGATGTTAATCATCTGCCTATGCCGTAATCTTTTCGATCTGCAGCTTGGTATAAGGCTGACGGTGACCCATCTTGCGCTTCGAATCCTTCTTGGAGCGGTAGGTGAAAACGGTAATCTTCTTCGCCTTGCCATTCTTGAGAACCTTGGCCTCAACCTTCGCGCCCGAAACATAGGGAGCGCCGACATTCAGGCTGCCCTCTTCGCCAACGGCAACCACCTTTTCGAGAGTTACACCGGCCTCTTCTGCCGCGTTCATCTTCTCTACGAAGATGATGTCTCCCTCGCTGACGCGGTACTGCTTACCGCCCACTTCTACAATTGCATACATGGTGAGAATCCTCTTTCTCTTTAGGCTCGCTGTTCCGGGCGGCGGCTGAAAGCTCATTCAAACGCACTTTAACCCTATACATGCGGCATGGTTTATTCTACCACAGCCTTCCCGCAAAGTCAAGCTTTTATGCGGCAAAGGGACCGGAATCAGCGGGAGGCATGGTGAAGCTTAGCGGCCGTCACCGTATTTTTAAGCAGGGTGGTAATGGTCATCGGCCCTACGCCGCCGGGCACCGGCGTAATGGCGCCCGCCTTCTCTCGAACGGCTTCAAAGTCCACATCGCCGCAGAGCCTGCCGTTTTCATCCCGGTTCATCCCCACATCAATGACCACTGCGCCCGGCTTCACCATATCGGCAGTGACAAACTTCGGCTTGCCGATGGCCGCCACCAGAATATCGGCGCGCCGCGTTACCTCCGAAAGGTTTTTCGTGCGGGAATGGCAGATGGTCACCGTTGCGTTCGCGTGCATCAGCAGCATGGCCATCGGCTTGCCGACAATGTTGCTGCGCCCGATGACGACGCACTCCTTGCCCTCAATCTCTACGTTCGCATGCCGGAGAAGCTCGATAATCCCCGCCGGGGTGCAGGGCAAAAAGGTATAATTCCCAATCATAATCCGGCCAACATTGACCTCGCTGAAAGCATCCACATCCTTGCCGGGATCGATAGCCTCAATCACCCGCTTTTCATCCAGCCCCTTTGGAAGCGGGAGCTGAACCAGAATCCCGTCAATCAACGGGTCGGTGTTGAGAGTGCTTATCAGCGAGAGCAGCTCTTCCATCCGCGTTTCTTTAGGCAGCATATGCACCTGCGAATAGATGCCTAGCTCCTCGCAGCCCTTTTTTTTGTTGCGCACATACCGGTGGGATGCGTCGTCATCCCCTACAATAATCACCGCCAGGCCGGGGGTTATCCCCTCTTCCCGCAGCGCCTGTACCTCTTCTTTCAGCTGCGCCCGCACACTGGCAGACACCGCCTTGCCATCTATCAAAACAGCTGCCATTTTCTATCCCTCCCTGCTCACAGCGCTTAAGCGCGCCTCTTCTGTGGCCGGATTCCTTCTTGATAAGGCCCGGCCATTCTCACTGACTGGGCCTTCAGGTAAGCTCCGGCAGCGGTGGCTGCCTATTCCCCGTCTTTCTTCTGCTCATCGGGACTCTGCTGCTCCTCTTCCGAACCGGCAGCCGGCTCCTGCTGACTGCAGGCGGGCTCTACAGAACCCGCCTCCTGCGTATCCGGGGCCTCTTTCTCGGCTTCTTCCTCTGAAAGCTTTTCCTCTGAGGCGCCCTGTTTCCCTTTCACGGGGTAAAAGGTGCCTGCCAGAATGCTTTGCCCCTCCTCGGTATACACATACAGCTTTAAGTAGTTGGGGTCAGCGCTGCGGTGAATCTTCGAGCGGATCACCGCCCAGGTGACCGCCGAACCTAAAACGCAGAGGATCGCCAGCAGCTGGGAAATGCGGATGGTGCCCAGCAGCAGGCTGTCGGTACGTAGCCCTTCAATCACCGAACGCCCCAGCCCATACCAGGCGGTATAAAGCAGCAGCAGCTCCCCATCAAAACGGCGATGGCTGGTATACAGCGCGATGACGATAAAGCCCGCCAGGCACCAGATGGATTCATAGAGGAAGGTGGGGTGTACCGGCAGCGACGGGTCCACCTGCATATGAATGGCACTGAGCTCATTGAGATGGCTCTGCAGATAGTTGGTGATGACCGGGGAGGTCATCCCCCAGGGGAGGGTGGTGTTGCCGCCGAACGCCTCAATGTTGACAAAGTTCCCCCAGCGCCCGATGGCCTGCCCTAAAATCATGCCGCCAACCGCCAGATCCAGCATCGGCAAAAATTTAACGCCCCGGATTTTGCACATCAGCAGTCCCGCAAGGAAAGCGCCGATAATGCCGCCATAGATGGCGATGCCCCCCTGCCAGGTCATGAAAATGCGCACCGGATCATCCTTAAACTGATCCCAGGAAAAGGCGACATAGTAGAGCCGCGCGCCGACAATGCCGCCGATAGCGCCGATAATCACCACATCAATCACACGGTCGCCGTCCAGCCCGAAGCTCTTTACCCGGGAGAGCGCATAGGAGATGCCGGCCAGAAAGGCCAGCGCTACGATAATCCCATACCAGTAGATGGTAACCGGCCCGATGGTGAAGGCGACGCGGTTCAGTGAAAATTCCAGCCCCAGCCCGGGGAATGCAAGCGTTTCGCTCATATCCAATCTGTCCTCCCGTTACCGCAGGCTATCCGGCCAGATGACCGAGAGCGCGCTGCGCTCAACCAGAAATGCCTCCTGCAGCCGCTTTTCGAGCCCTTCTCTGGTCACCGATGCCGCCGCATCCACCAGCTCATACATGCCAACGCCGCCAAACGCGCCGTTTATCAGCAGGCCGCCAACCCCTTCCACACTGTCAAAGGCGCTGATATACCGCCCATAGATGGTGGCCTTCGCTACCCGGAAGATTTCCTCGTCAATCCCCTTCTCCCGCAGCCGGGTTACCTCTGCGCAGAGCTCTTCATATACCTGCTTCGGGTCGCTTGATTCCCCGCTGAACATACTGCAGATATAATCGCGCCCGACCATGCTCTCCCCGGAAAAGACGCCGTTAATCAGCGAGCGGTCATAAAGCCGGCGGTAGAGCGAGGAGCTTTCTCCCGCAATGATTTCTACCAGCATCTCATCCAGAACCGAGTTGAGGGTATTTTCGGTGTAATCGCCGGGCAGCGCCTTAAAGCCGATATCAAACAGCGGGGTGGATACGGCCAGTTTCTGCTCGGCATAGCGCTTACAGACCGTATCCGGCTCATCGCTGCGGCGGTATTCAATATGAACCGGTTCGGTCTTTTTGAGTACTTTATCCGCAACGCGCAGCGCCTCATCCACATCAAAATTCCCCGCCACCGCCAGCACCATGTTACTCAGGTTATAGAAGGTGTTGTAACAGCGGTACAGCAGGTCAGCATTGATCTGCGCAATCGATTCCACTGTGCCCGCAATATCGATGCGCACCGGGTTTTTGTGGTAGAGCGCACAGAGAAGATTAAACATCACTCGCCAGCCGGGGCTGTCCTCATACATCCGGATTTCCTGGCCGATAATCCCCTGCTCCTTATCCACCGTTTGCTGGGTGAAATAGGGGTGGGTGACAAAATCGAGAAGGATTTCCAGCGAATCGGCAAAATTTTCCGCACTTTCGAAGAGATAGCAGGTGCGGTTAAAGGAGGTAAAAGCATTGGCCGAGGCGCCCGTTTTGGCATAGCGCGCAAAGGCATCGCAGTCCTCATTTTCAAAGAGCTTGTGCTCCAGAAAATGGGCAATGCCCGCAGGCACCTCCGCAAAGTCCTCATCGCGGTCGGTTTTAAAGCAGACATCCACCGAGCCATAGGGGGTTCCGAGCATGGCATAGGCGGTGTTAAAGCCCTTCATCGGGCAGAGGTAAATCCGCAAACCGCTCTCGTGCGTCAGCGAAATATACTGCTGCTTAAGCCGTCCCGAACGGATAGTTTCCATAGTCATCATTTCCTTTCTGCATGCTGCGCCCTCTTTTAATGACGCTGAAGGGGGCAAAGGGGCGTTAGTCCGCCGTTGTCAGGAAGTAGACCGAGTCGAGCTCGGTGCCGCGCGCCGCCTCTACAACCTCTTCGCGGGTGAGTGTCTGCATCACCGTGCGCTCCTCCTCCGGAGAATGCTGCTGGCCGAAAAGAATCTGCGTCAGATACCAGTTTTCGAGAGCATAGAGCGAATCCCCTGTTGCTGCAAAGCCGGTATTCATCGCCAAAACGGTATTCTGCAGATCCTCATCCGTAAATTCCCCATCGCGCAGCGCCTGCAGCTGACGGAGGATTTCCTCATAGGCCGCCTGCTTTTTATCCTTCTCTACCCCGCTGCTGACGAGCAGCGTACCGTTGCTGCGGTCATAGCGCGAGGAGCAGTAGTAGCACAGGCTCAGCTTTTCGCGCACATTGAGGAAAAGCTTGGAGAAGGGCGTTCCGCCATACATCGCGCTCATCAGGCGAAGATCGTAAACGCTGCGCTCATCCTGCGGGCGGCAGCGAAAGCCCATGACCAGCTTGGACTGATTGACCTCCATCGTCTCGGTGCGCTCCTTCACCGGCCCGGAAAGCTCTGCCACCGAGGGAGAGGCCTTTTGCACCCCTTCCCGGCTGATTCCGGAAAAGCGCTCGCGAAACGCCTCGAGCGCTGTTTCATAATCCCCGCTGCCGACAAACATCAGCTCAATCTGCGCCGTTTTCAGCATGCGGCAGTAGGCCTCATAAGCAGAAAGGGGGGTAATTTTCTGTGCCTGTTCGACCGTTCCATATGGCCGCAGCGCACGGGGGGAATCGCCGAACATCAGCGAATGGCACTGCGCCTGGGCATAGATGCGCTTATCGTTGATTTCCGAAAGGATGGTATCCATCAGGTTGTGCTGCTCGAGCTCGACCTGATCTTTGCCGAATACGCCATCCAAAAGCAGCGGATCGAGCACAATATCGCAGATCAGCGTGCAGAGCTCCCGGACCATATCCTCCCCCCTGAGAGCGACGCGCCGGTCCAGCCCCTTAGCGGAAACGCTGAGCACCTGATAAGCGCCAAAGCGCATGACATCGCTACTGAGCGTCGCCCCATAGAGAAGCCCGAGGCGGCGGTTGAGGGCGGTGAAGTCCGGGCAGGTGCGGCAGCCGAGCCGCAGCACCGGGGGAACGACCGCATTATCGGTTACCGTTTCGGCCGCGAGCGGCACAATCAGGCTGACCGAAAGGCAGTTGGAATAAAACTTGCTGTCGGCAACATGGGAAAAATAGATACCGTCAGCCACCTGCTCTCTGTGAAAAGAGTTTTGCATCGGTTGATTTCCTTCCTTTCCTGTGGGTGTTAGCCCCCGGCCTCAAACCAGAAAAGCCGGAAAAGGCGGCTATTTTCGGATAAGCTGCCGCAGAAAAAAGTGAAATTTGCAGCAGCCTATCATTATGGCATATCTGCAGGAACCTGCACTGCCGCCAAAGTGGCGGCAGCAAGCGCACCCTGCACCGCACAGCGGTGCTGCCCGCTGAAAGCGGGCTCAGGAAAACTTTGCTTTCCTGTTTGCGCTTATTATAGCATATTTTTCCTGAAATTCACACCTTCTTATGATAACATGCCGCCGGAGGATACAGGTGAAATTTCTGTAAATTCCACTTTGCTTTAAAAGATATAAACTGCCTGGTGGCGTTCGCCGTCAAGCGGAATCCCGACAGCCGGGCAGCCATCCACCAGCAGACCTGTTCTCTCCTCCCCGCTTTTTCTCTGAAGGGTGAGCGAAAAGGCAGTGGAAAGGAGCACCCCCTCCACCCGGGCCTGCTGAAAGTCCGCCGGCAGATTGGGGGAAACGATAAGCAGCTTTTCCCGTATGCAGAGTCCCAGCAGTCCTTCGAAGACAGCCGTCCAGTACCAGCCGGCCGCTCCGGTATAAATCGACCAGCCGCCTCGCCCGAAAAGGGCAGGGTTCGTATAGATATCTGCCGCGAGATAATAAGGCTCCAGCCCATAGCGCACAGCTGTTTTCGGGTCGGCGCAGCGCGCGGCAGGATTCAGCAGCTGCAGTATGCGCCAGCCCTCCTGCGCACGCCCCGCCTGGAAAAGCCCCAGCGCCAGCCAGACGGCCGCATGGGTATATTGTCCGCCGTTTTCCCGTATTCCCGGCGGATAGGCCTGCAGATAGCCGGGAGAGGGGTTGCTGCTTTCAAAGGGTGGGGCAAACAGCCGGATGATGCGGTTTTCCTCATCTGAAAGCCGCTCTAAAGCGCTCGAAAGTGCCCGCTCCACCCGCGCGCTGTCCGGCATGCCGCACAATGCGGCAAAGCTCTGCGGGAGCAGGTCAATCTGGCATTCGCGGTTTTCGCGCGAGCCGATAAGCGAACCATCATCAAAGGTAGCGCGGGTATACCAGCTCCCATCCCAGCAGTGCCGGTCGACCGCCTCGCGCAGCGCCTGCGCCCGCGCACAGAGCTGCAGGGCCTCTCCCTCTTCCCCGAACCGGCGGCAAACAGCGGCATACCGTTCGCAGCACAGGGAAAGAAACATCGTCAGCCAGACGCTCTCCCCCTTCCCCTGTATACCAACGTTCGAAAACCCATCGTTCCAGTCCCCTCCGCCTATTTTCACAAGGCCGCGCGGGCTCAGCGCATAGGCCCGCTCGAGTGCGCGAAGGCCATGGCGGTAAACCGACTCACGAACAGTACTGCGGGCGGGTCTGAAATAGCGGTCCCGTTCCTGCGGATGCAGCGGCTCCGCCGAAAGATAGGCAATCTCCCTTTTGAGAAACGCCTCGTCCCCCGTTTTTTCCAGGTAACCGGCAATCGCCAACGGCAGCCAGGCCATATCGTCGCTGCAGCGGGTGCGGACGCCGCAGATTCCCGCATCCGCCGACCCTTCCCGCTCATCCGGCAGAACATGCCACCAGTGCAGCACATCCCCCTCCAAAAACTGGACGGCGCAGCAGCGCGCCAGCTGTATCCGCAAAACATCGGGAGAAATGGCGGCGTAGTTCATCGCATCCTGCAGCTGGTCGCGAAAGCCATAGGCGCCCGAGCTCTGATAAAAGCCGGTGCGGCCATAGAGGCGTCCGGCAAGTATCTGATTTTGCAGCAGCGTATTAAAAAAGGCATCCAGGCAGGGGTCTGGCGTCTGCAGGCGGAGAAATCCGCTGCTCTCCGGACAAAAGACAGCGGGAAAGTTCCTGCTTTTGTCCCCCTCTGAAAAAAGGCCGCGGGCCAAAAGCCTTCCGGCACTCTCTGTACTTCGCGCGCAGCTAAGAATAAAGCGGATACGTTCTTTTCTTCTGGGCGGCAGCGTTTGGGGCACAATCAGCATCCCGCAGGGGTCGGGGTGCGGCAGGCTGCCCGGCTGCGACCAGTCGCCCGCCAGCACCGGCCGGCGGGCAAAGCTGTGGCGCCAGCCCGGCGCATCGGTATGCATGATGAGTGCAGACGGGATGGACGTATGATAAAAATTCTGCATGAAAATCCCTCTTTCATCCGCTCCTCCGGTGATCATCCGGGCAGTGCGCCTGTCCGATGCCAAAACCGGTTCCAGATACCAGCCAAGCTGCAGGCTGAGCGCTCTTTCCCCGATGTTTTCAAGGCACACCTCCAGAAGCTTCTGCGCCCCGCGCGCCGCAACGCGGACGGTGGTGCATACCTTAACAGGGCCGCACTTTCCCTCGTAAACGGCGCTATCCGGGCTGAAAACGGCACGCGCACCGTCCACCGGGTCATAAATCTGCCCGTCTATTTGAAGCAGCAGCCGTTCGCCGCGGTTATCGTGGGCAGCATCGGAGGACCAGGGGGTTATCCGGTTTTCCTGCGCGTTTTCGTACCAGCTGTAGCCCAGGCTGCGGTCGGAAACCAGCACGCCGAAGACAGGATTCGCCAGCAGGTGGCAGAAGGGAACGCGCGGGCGCCTTCCCACATAAAACCGGCCTTCCTTAAAAATGCCGCCATAGACCGCCAGGCCCTTTTCGGGAAGGCGCGCGGGAACGGCCGGCCGCACAGGAGCAGGAACGAAGGGAGCGCCCGCAGGCGGCTCCTCTTCTCCGGGGATGGCGGCGGCCGCCGCCAGAAGCAGCGTGCGCTGCTCTTCGGAAAGGGCGGCGCTATCCAAAGGAAAAATTCCCGCATTTACCCGCAGCAGCGCCTGAAGGCCCGCCCCTGTCAGCTCCTCCTCCAGCCCGCGGCAGACCTGCTGCCCCTCGCAGAGAAGGACAAGATCAAAGGGAACGCCCTCCCTTCTCAGCAGCGCCAGCAGCCGGGCACAGGCCAGCACCAGGGCGCCGTCCCTCGTCTGCCGTTCCAAAAGCAGCACTAACGGCAGGTCGCCGGAGATGGCCATCGGCCAGAGCCCCCGCTGTCCCAGCCGGTTTTTCTCTATCGCCTTTAAAACCGGATCCTGCAGCGGCCGCATGAAGACAAGCCGCCCTAAAAGCGAAAGTCCCAGGCTGCCTTCAGCCGAGCGGTCCCTGAGCG
Source organism: Provencibacterium sp. (assembly GCA_022792175.1). Taxonomy (GTDB): domain Bacteria; phylum Bacillota; class Clostridia; order Oscillospirales; family Ruminococcaceae; genus Harryflintia. The sequence goes on along the minus strand of JAAWAN010000020.1, from coordinate 47,942 downwards.
GAGAGGGAGCCGCCTTTTTCCAGCCTTCCTTCCCTTTTTCTCGCAGCGAGATGAAGGCCTCCCTGGCGCGCGCGGCGCTATGCCCGGCGGCGATAGCAAAATAGACTTCCTCCTCTCCGCCCGGCGGCAGCTGCAGGCCGGTGCGTATGGCGCAGACTGCCCCCGGAGCGGCGCGCGAGGAAAACTCCCTTCCGGGAAAATCGCAGAGCGAAAAAAGCCCGTAGGGCGGGCGCAGAAGCGCCGTTTTATCCGCCTCAAACTGAAAATCCCGTTCCTTTAGAAAACCGCAGAGCAGCGCGCAGCCCGTTTCTCCATCCATGAGCCGCCGGGTAAAGAGCAGACCGCCGGTAGCAGGGTCGCGCCTACACTGCAGGAAAAGCCGTGCAAAGCTGACATGCGCCTGAAACTCCTGCGCGGGCATCAGGACCGGCTCACAGTAAAAAAGCAGTTTCACCGCGGCCGGCCTCTCTCCCTTCAGGCGTACCCTTACCCGGCGCACCGAAACGGCCGCCGCGGGCGGAAGGCTGCACTCCATCTCCAAACAGACCCGCTCGTTTTCCGACTGATAGACAACCGATCCCTCTTTAAAAACCGCGCGGTGCTTTCCCTCCCGGTAGAGCGGGGCGGCGGCAGCCCCGAGCACCTCTCCTTCGCAGGCGCACAGGCAGTAGATGCCTGCGCCTCCCGCCAAAAGCTCCTGCTCCCTGCGCGTGCAGCTGATGCCGGCATACTGCAGGCAGCCGGCGCCGCAGTCGGTCAGAAGCTCGCTGATATCGCCGTTGGAAAGCAGCGCTGCGCGCGGGGACTCGGGAGAAATCTCCTCTGCCGTTTCGCTGCAGAGCTCCGGCTTTTCCTGGAAAAATTTCATTTTCTTTTGGTCCATCCGATCATATAGTACCCATCCCTTCTGGAGTTTTTCCTGCAAAAAGCCGGCCGCACTCCTGCAGGCGGGGTTGCGCATAAAGCGCCGCTGCATAATCCCGCCAAAAACCGCGTTTGCGCAGGCGGCTATGCTCATTCCCACATGGTGCGCCATAAAGCTACGCACCGGCTGAAAGGCGCAGGAGCCTGTGCGCGAGGCGGTAAAGTCGGCCGCCTCATAAAAGCCATAGTCGGCATAAAGCCCCAGCTTCTGCAGCCTTTTGAGATTACCCAGAGCGCTTTCCGGCGCAAGAGACAGCGCCAGAAAGGAGGAATAGGGAGAGAGCACCAGCTCCTCATCCAGCCCCTGTTTCATGCCCAGCACCTGTACCCCGTGTGCCTTATACTGGTAGTTGAGCATGCTGTCAAAGGCATAATATCCGCTCTCCGAAATTCCCCAGGGCAGCCCCGGACGGCGCACCCGTTTTTTCTGCGTATAAAGGCAGTAGGCAAGCGCTTCATCAATGAGCGAGCCCTCATAAACCGGCAGCAGCAGGTGCGGCATATAGTATTCAAACATCGTGCCCGTCCAGGAGATGGGGCCCAGATAGCCGCCGCTGCGCGAAAGGGTGCGCGCAAGCGCCCCCCAGTGCCGGCGCTCCACCTGCCGGAGAGCGAGCGCGCAGTAGGAAAGCAGGCGCGCCTCGCTCATCAGGTAATCATAGTGTGAGGGGCTCAGCCGGTTTGTGTCGGTATCAAAGCCAATCGAGAAGAGGCGGCGCACGGGCACATAAAAGCAGGAGAGGTCGGTCTCGGCGATGAGCCTCTCAATATCCGCAATCAGCGCCGGCATCTGCGCATGCTCCGCGCAGTATTCCTGCAGACCCTGCGCCAGGGCGATGAGGCAGCCGAGCAGGTTGCCGCTGTCCACCGAGGAAACAAAAGTGGGAGAAAGCACCGAACGGTCGCTCAGATCATACCAGTTATAGAGATTGCCATGCCACTTTTTCAGCTGCTGCAGCGTTGTGACCGCGCCGCGTACCCGGTAAAAAAGCTCCCCGGTATCTATCAGCTCAAAATCCCGTCCCGCCAGAAGGGAGAGCAGCATAAAGCCGATATTGGTCGGCGAAGTGCGCTCGGCAACGGCATAGCGCGGGGAAAACTGCACATTATCCGGCGGAAGAAAACCGCGCGCTTCATTGGCATAGTCGAGAAAAAAGCGCAACATATCGGCCACATAGCCCCGAATGTCTGCCTCCCCCTGCGCCGGGAACTGCCGGCGGCGCGAACGGGAGGGCCTGGCAGTCAGCGCGGCGAGCGGCAGCAGCAGCGAAAAGCAGAGCCCGCAGAGCCGCCCCGAGGGCCAGGGGCTAAAAAGCAGCAGGGGGCCGATAAGCTCCGCCGGCAGAAAGCGCTTAGTCAGAAAGGCGGGGCCGGTTTTCCCCCGCTCGCTCTGAGCGGCCGTCGTCCATTCCAAAAGCCTTCTGCGGGAAACCAGCGTGCGCCAGAGGGCGCGAAAAACCGCATCCAGCGCAAAAAAGGCACGGGCGGGCAGGGTGCAGAAAAGCAGCAGCCCCTGCGCGCAGGACTCAAGCGCCTGCGGCATGGCCCGCACAAAAAATTTACGGGAGAGCGGGAAAAGCCCGCCGCGCAAAAGCTGCTCCGCGCAGCCAAAAAGCGGCGCAAACAGAACACTCCCCGCCCCTGCCAGACAGAGCCAGAAAGCCTTCTGCTGCGGCAGGAAAAGGGAGAAAAGAATGCAGAAGAGCGCGGCCGGCGCCGTCAGGCTGCGGCGCAGGTTTTCAAACAGCTGAAAGCGCACGGCAGGCGGAAGAGGGCAGTGCAGCTTTCTTTTTTCCAACCGCATGCCCGGGAGAAGAAAGGGAAGATTCTGCCAGTCCCCGCGTATCCACCGGTGGGCGCGCGCCAAAAAGCTAAAAAGGGTGCGCGGCTCGCTGTCCACCATCTCAACATCCCCCAGAAATGCGCAGCCCATCCGCCCGCCCTCCAGAATATCGTGGCTGAGAATCTGCTGCTCGGGGAAAACAGCGCAGGTGCGGCAGAAGCAGTCAATATCCAAAATCCCCTTGCCGGTGAAGATGGCCTGAGAAAACAGATCGCTGTTTAAGTCGCGCGCCTGCACATCGTAGCCGCTTACACCGCCGCACCCGGTCATAATGCGGGTAAAGGCCGTAGACTCCGCCCCGGCAAGCTCCGGCTGGATGCGCGGCACCAGCACGCCATAACCCGCCTTCACCGTTTTATCCTCAGCATAGCGCGGCCGCTGAAGCGGATGAACGGCTGCGGCTATCATCGATTCAGCCGTATCAAATTCCAGGCGGGTATCACTGTCCAGCGCAATCAGATAGCGGGCGGCGAAAAGGCGCTGCTTTGGCCCCGCTACGCACAGCGGCTCCGTTTCCTCCCCCCGGATATAGCGGGCAAGCTCCAGCAGGGCACCGCGCTTACGCTCCCATCCCTGATAGCAGCGCTGGGTTTTCTGATAGCTGCGCGCGCGCACAAACAGAATAAAGCGTTCGCCATAGCGCCGGTTCAGCTCCTCCACCGCTTTTTTCGCCTGAGAGAGCAGCGCCTCGTCCGCACCGGTCACCGGATAGAGGGCAGCGGGCAGGTCGGCCAGAATGCAGAAGCTGAGCGCTTCGCTGCGGTTGGAAAAATAAAGCTCCTCCAGCCGCTCGGTGATGCGCTTTGCCAGCCCTGCCGGCTCCAGCAGAACGGAGACGGCAACCAGCGTCTGCCGCTGTTCCTCCGGTATATACTGCAGATCCATGCGCGGAAGAAAAAGCGGCGGTGCGCCCTGCATCCAGAGCCGCTCGGCGAGAAAGCGCACCATTTCATAAACCGGCAGCCAGAGCAGGGCCCCTGCAAAAATTCCCAGAAACCAGGAGGCCGCGCCGCAGAAGACAGCCGGAAGCAGCAGAACATTCAGCAGATAACCGGCTGCCCGCCGCCTGCGGCTTTTCTGCAGGCAGTCTCCATACAAAAGCGGATATCCGATATGGTTTTCCGGGCTGAAAGAGGCCGCCTGCGCCTGCTCCAGCAGCCGGCGGGCAAACACCGTTTCAGCCGTTCCCTGCCGGCGCGCCAGCCGCGCAATCAGCGCATGATAGGCCTCTCTGCTCTGCCACTGCATGTGCTCATAAACTCCCGCCGGGTCCTTTTCCAAAATACGCTCCACCCCGCTGTAAAGCCGGAACAAAGCGGAAAAATCAATCGCTCCCGCGGTAAACAGCCCTCCTATTACATAGGCCATCGCCTCTTCGCTGTCTTCTTCGGCAGCATCTGCAGCGGCCAGCAGCAGCGCGCAGCGCAGCGCCTGCTCCAAAAGAGAAAGCTGCTCATAGCCCGGCTCTGTTTTCTCGCAGAGCGAAGCCAGCACATCCGCCAGCGTGCCGCTGTCCACCGGGCGCCGTGTGCGGCAGACCGTTTGATAGATAAAGCAGCACAAAAGCCCGAAGCCCTCCCGGTCCCGGATGCCCCGCAGCGCGCTTTTCGCGCGCTTATATTCCTGTCGCAGCAGATAATAGTTATCCCGCAGCCACGAAAAGCAGCCCCCCTTCTCCGGGGCTGCGCCGGCTGCGGCATAAGCCTGCGAAAGAAGATGCATACTGCGGGAAAGCCGCTCTCCTATTCCTATCCTTTCCTGCGCCCTGAGCCGGTCGAGCAGCTCGCCCGGGGACAACTCCTTTTCCATCTCTTCCTCCCATCCGGCTGAAACGGCCGGTCTGCGCCAAAGGGCGCCTTTTCTGGATTCTCTGCTTATTTTAGACGAAGGAAAAGAAAATCATTCACCCGCACCAGAGGGGGCAATAAAAGAGCGGGAAAAACAAGGCAGCCCTGATATTTTCTGAAAACAGAAAATATCAGGGCTGCCTTCAATCTGGCTTCAATTATGAAAGCAAAACAATACCCAAAAGATCTCAGCGGCAAACCTTTTTAAGCGCCGCCGTTTTGATACAGCCGGAAAGCAGCAGGCCGTTTTCCTCCCGGGTAAGGGTGGCTCCTTCTGCCGACCATTCCCCTTCCATTTCGAAGAAAAAAGCAGAAAAGGGGCGATCCAGCCCCTCGGCGCAGAGGGTGATGCTCTCTTTTTCCCGGCAGACCTTAAAACGAACCGGCTGCTGCCCCGGCCGAACGGCGAGCAGCCGCTCTGTCTTTTCTTCCTCATCCAGCTGGCCGATAACGAGCGTCAGCTGCTGCTCATCCGCAAAGGCGGGCCGCTCTGCGCAGTCCCCCACTACCAGCAGATGGTTGGGCCGAACCAGCAGCGGAAGCGTGAGACAGCCATGCCGCTCCCGTCTCCAGCCCGGCCCCTGCAGCCGCTCCCCGGTTAACAGGTTCACCCAGCTTCCCTGCGGCAGATAGTATTCCACCTCTCCTTCTGGATGAAAGACGGGGGCCACCAGCAGCGCATCGCCGAAGAGATATTGCCTATCCAGCAGCCTGCAGCCGGGGTCCTGCGGATATTCCAGCAGCATTGGCCGCATGAGCGGAATGCCCTGCTGCCCCTCGAGCAGCGAGAGGCTGTAGAGATAAGGAAGCAGCCGGTTTTTAAGGCGGGTGAAGCGGCGCGTAATCTCCACCGCCTCTTCCCCGTAAAGCCAGGGCACCTTATATTCCGAATTGCCGTGATAGCGGCTGTGGGAGGAAAGCAGGCCAAACTGTGTCCAGCGCTTGTAGATATCCGGATGGCAGCCCGCCTCAAAGCCGCCGATATCATGGCTCCAGTAGGGGAAGCCGCACAGCGACAGCGACAGCCCCCCACGCAGCGACTCGGCCATCGAAGGGTAATTCGAGAGGTTATCCCCGCCCCAGTGCACCGGAAAGCACTGGGAGCCGACCGTTGCCGAGCGGGCAAAAAGGCAAGCCTCCCCTTTCCCCAGGCGGCGTTCCAGCACCTCATACACCGCCTCGTTATAAAGGTAGGTGTAGTAGTTATGCATCCCCTGCGGGTCGCTGCCGTCGTGGTAACAGATTCCTTCCTTTTCCGCCTTGGGGCCAAAAAAGGCATCTGCCGTTGGGATGCGCTCGCCAAAATCCGTTTTGAAGCTGTCAACGCCCATATCCATCAGTTTTTCAAGCTTTTGCTGATACCAGCGCTTCGCCTCGGGGTTGGTGAAATCGACCAACGCCATTCCCGCCTGCCAGCGGTCCCACTGCCAGACATCGCCGCTGCCGGTGTTGACAAAATAATCCTTCTCCAGCCCCTCCTCAAAGAGTGAGGATTTCTGGCCGATATAGGGGTTTATCCAGACGCAGACCCTGATGCCGCGTTCATGAATTTTTTTCAGCAGCCCTTTGGGGTCGGGGAAGGTATCACTGTCCCATAAAAAGCTGCACCACTCATATTCCTTCATCCAGAAGCAGTCAAAATGGAAAACCGAAAGAGGAATTTCCCGCTCGCGCATTCCGTCTATAAAGGAAAGGACTGTTTTTTCATCATAAGCGGTGGTAAAGGAGGTAGAAAGCCAGAGCCCATAGCTCCAGAGCGGGAGCGCAGGCGGCTGGCCGGTGAGGGCCGCATAGCGCCGCAAAATACCTTTAGGCTCCTCTGCTCCGATGATAAAATATTCCAGCTCCTCCCCGGGAACGGAAAACTGCGTTTTGGTCACGCTCTCGCTGCCCACCTCGAAGGATACTTTCCCGGTGTGGTTGACAAAAACGCCATAGCCCCGGTCACTCAGGAAAAAGGGGATGTTTTTGTATCCCTGCTCGCTGTCGGTTCCACCGTCCTCATTCCAGATATCCACACTCTGCCCGTTTTTGACAAAGGCGGAAAAACGCTCTCCGAGCCCGAAAATATTCTCCCCGACATCCAGCTCCAGCCGTTCGCGCAGATAAACCTGCCCATCCGGGCCGATGATATGCGCCATGTTTTTCGCACAGGTAGAAGTCAGCCGCTTTCCGTCAAACAAAAAACGGATGGCAAACTCCGCTCCGCCGGTAATCTCCGCAGACATTTTTCCGCTGCAGATGCGCCAGCCCTTTTCCGTTTTTTCAATAACCGGCTGCACAGCCTGCCGGTTCAGCTGAAAATGCGCCTGCTTTTTGCGAATACCCCGGTGCCCCATCAGCTTTATCGAAAGAATGTCCTCTCCCGGGCTTTCGATTCGTATGGTCAGCATACCGCCATCGAGTGTATTGCCGCGGTGCAGCACCCGCACATAGGGGCAATAGAGGGTAAGTCCCTCCGCATCCGCATCGGCCGCATAAAGCTCCTTCGGCGTTTCAATCCGGTAGCCCTCCCGTGCCAGCCACATGCCATTCGTAAATTTCATTTTTCTTCCGTCCTTTCGTTTAAAAAGGCTGCGTCAAAATTTATGCCGGAGAAGATGCCGGCAGCTCTTCCATAGAAGGCAGCGCCCATGGCCGCAGAATATCCGCTAAATCGGAAAATGGAATATAGGCGACCCACCCATCCGCAAAATCAGAGAACAGATCGGGCGGGAAATAAATTTCCAGAGCATCCGGATACCAGCAGATATATTCCGGACGCAGCAGCCGGATAAACTCCGCTCTGGAAGGCGCATTCGTATCCGAACCCGAGCAGCATTCAAAAAGCGCCTGGGCAGCCTCTTTCTCCGGGACGGAAAAAAGACTGAAGGCATCTATACGCTCACCGGTCTGTCGGTCAAAAAGAAGGGAGAAGCGGCGTTCGTTTATCGTACCGTCATAATGGCTGTCCTTTGGCAGCATAAGGCTGATGCAAAACGCGGTAAAGCGCTCGGTTTCGCTGGTTGGAAAAGCCTCCTGCCAGACCGGATGGCTCTGAAAGGCAGAAGCCTCCGGCTTTTTCGCCTCTTTAAGGCACTGCCGGTAGTCCGCATAAGCAGCGCTCAGCTGGATATCCCAATCATATAAGGTCCCCTGCTCTTCAAAATAGCTTTTTACTGCCTGCTGCGCCGTTTCAGACATTCCTTCAAAGCCGCGAAGGCCGCTTACCGATGTATTCCATGGCCAGCTGTGGGAACGGATGCTCAAAAGCACCGTTCCATCCGAAAGGCGGTAGCTTTCGTCGCTGAAAATATCCCTCCAAAGAAAAACGGTCTCCCCATCCTCCATGCGGGCGGCTTCTCCCTGAAGGGTTTCCTGCATATCTTTTGGCAGAGACCGCTGGCAGCCCGGCAGCAGTGCACTCAGAAAAAGCGCACAGGCCAGAAGAAGGCCTCCTCTGCTGCTTTTAATAAAAAATGATCGCATAGTTTTCAACTCCCTCTCAGCAGTCTGCCCTTTATGAGCTTTGTTTTTTATTTTAGCATAAGGAAGTCCGTTTCGCAACATCATCCAAAGGGAAAGATACCGCTGCCGTTTTAAACAAAAAATACCTGTAATACTTTAATTTCGACCGCTCATACTAGTAGGGCAAACGCAATTTGGTATTAAAAAGTTTAAGGAGTGTTATGACTATGGCTAACAGCAAGAGCAGCAACAATCCCGTTGTTCCGGAGGCGCGCGAGGCGCTCAACAAGTTCAAAATGGAAGCCGCCACTGAAGTGGGCGTCAACCTCAAGCAGGGCTATAACGGCGACCTGACCTCCCGCGAAGCCGGTTCTGTCGGCGGCCAGATGGTCAAGAAGATGATTGAGGCCTACGAAAACTCGATGAAGTAAGCTTTCTCTCATGTAAAGGGGCGCGCTGCAGAAAAATCTGCAGCGCGCCCAAATTTTACTAGCAAACTTATTCGAGACAGGATAAACGAACCAAACCCGCACGCAAACTCCGAAAAAGGCATACAAATTTCCCGGTTACACAGATTTCGTGACCTCCTCATTTTTGTAAAGGAAGCAGGTCCTGTTTTTATCCCCATTCAATTTGAATCTATTGCTCAATATGAATCCGCGCATAGGTGACCGGATTATGGTCCGCATCCACCCCAACCAGCGCTACATAGGGCTGAAGGCCCTGTATACCAAAATCAAAGGAGGAACCATGATAAGAATGGGTGAGCGAACCCCGATCCCAACGCTTCATGATGCTCTGACAGATATCATCGGAAAAGCTCTGGTCACTCATTGTCAGGATTTCTGTGGAAACGATGGTGTGCCCGCCTTTGATCTGATCGGTCAGCCATTGGCCGGTCAGCCAGATAAACTGATCGCTGCGCAATACGACACTGGAAAGATTAAGCGGCCCGGAAACTTCAAATGCATAGCTTTCGACGACCGCAGGGCGAGTGTCTGCAGCCGGCTGATCCTCCTGTTCATCCAGATCATCCAGATAGACCGTTTCGATATGACGTACCGGTGCCAGGTCGTTCGTAAGCGTTTCCCGTAAATCGATCTTTCGCAGATTCGGCAGTCCCTGCAGCGGTGAAAGGTCGGTTACCTTCGTTTTACGAAGGTAAAGGGTTTCCAGTCCCGTGCATTCTCTAAGCGGCGCCAGATTGAAAACCGGTGTCTCATCCAAATCCAGCGTCTGTAAATCAGACAGGCCACTTAATGGCTTTAAATCAGAAACAAAGGTTTCATAAAGTCCCAGATAGTAAAGCTCCCGCATTTCAGACAAGGCAGAAATATTGCGAATGGGATTGCTTTCAAGATACAGCACCTTCATCTTTGTGGCACCGGCTAAAGAGGAAATATCGCTTATCCGGTTTCGACACAAATTAACCTCTAACAGTTCCGGCTTTTCTCTCAGGGCACTGATATCCCGAATAGCTGTATTCTTTGAAAAGGAAACCCGCTCTAACCCGCAGAATCCGCTCAGCGCCCGGATATCGGAGATGCTTGTCTCATTAAAATAAAGATTATGGACTTCTTCTTTATTTGTCAGTTTTTCCAGCGCATCAATATTTTCCAAATCATTATAGTCTACTTCAATCGTAGACAGATTATGGAAATGAACGATATCATCTAAGGTATGGATATCACCCCTCTCATAATCGGTCCCTCCATTCACTAATATCGGCCCTCGCTGATAGGTGAGGCTGTTGATATTTCCTATCCATTTCCCCTCTTTCCAAACCCAGATATATCGGTCTCCAAGGATAATAATGGACTCTATATCCTGCAGCTCGGAGCAGCGGATATCCCCATCCGGTCGATTCATTGCCAGCCGGATCAGCCTCTCAAACGCCGGTTCCTTCCATTTGACTACATAATCCTGAATCGAATAGCTCAGCTCTACCGGCTCTCCCCAGAAGCCCTCCTCCGAGCGAGCCCGTGCCGTAACAGACATCTCTCCGGTAATCAGCTTCAGCGGATTTACCTCTTCCCCGTCCCTGAATACCGGCGACTGCTCGTCCGGCACCTGCCCATCCATTCGGTAATAGACAGTTGCACCGGCGCTGTTCAGCCATACCTCAATAGGTGCGTCATATACTCCCGGTGCCAGTGTTGGTGTCACCTCCGGCCGCAGCCTCTGCAGCATCTCCTTAAGACGCGTGTCTCCTGTAGCTTCGATACCGCGTTCCAGTGCAGAAATTGCGTTTTCTGTCTCTCCCTTGCCCAGATAAGCCTGAGCCAGCCCCAGATAGGCGTCCGCATTCATCGGGTCAATCTCAATCGCCCGGTTGAAGGCTAAAATTGCCACATCATACCGTAACTCCTCCAAATATTTTTGACCCAGCGACAATTGGTAGTCCAGCGAATGGTACTGCACATACCTGACCAGAAAAACCGCCGCAACTGTTAAAATCACTGCTGCGCCAATCAAACAAAAAGCGACTCTGCACGGTACCCTCTTTTTTCCGGTGTCACCAACCGCCTGCGGTAAAAGAGCTGCCCCTTCATCGACATGCTCTGTTAAAAGCTCTGTCTGCTCGCCGGATTCATATTTTATGTCTGTTTGCTCCTGCATACCCCATTTTCCCTCCTGCCGCTTCATCAAACATCTTCTCTTTGTCCTTCACCGAACAACCTTCTGGCGGTTAAACCGTCCCGGCATTTCTGCATAGGTTGTGCCGAAAAAGGCGTTGGAAGCGGCTATCCCCCGCGAGCTGAAATTCACATCCAGATACGGGTCAAAAACATAAACCTGATTTCCAAACGTTACCTCTACCCAATAGTGGCCAGTGTTGCCGCCCCCCGCTGCGGGCGTTGTCCCGCCTACCAGCCGGGCCGAAACGCCGATGCGTTTTGCCATATAGTAGAACATGGCTGAATACTCGGTACAGGTTCCCTTAAAATCCCGCAGCCCAAACAGGACCCATGCTTCGGAGGCGGAAGCGGCGTTTATTGTACCCACACGGGTATCCAGATAGCCCGGCCTTCCATGATTCATATACTGCTTGATAAAGTTAAAGCAGGCCTGCAGCTTATCATAGGTATCCATTCCATCTGTCAAAATATTCTGAAAAATCTTCTGAAGAGCGTTGTTCACGGCAGCAGAGCTCCCTGAGGATGGATGAAGCGCAGCTGAGTTAAATACCGCCCGCTTGGCCTGCTCCTTTTCCCAGGCTATCCGCTGACGTTCTTCCTCCTGAAGCATCTCCAGCTGCGCCTGTACCTGTTCATCCTCCGAAACCTCCAGCCATCGCTGCAAAACCTCTATCGCCTGGCCTTTTTCGCCTAGTTCAATATATTTATCCGTCAGCATCTGGAAAGCCTGCGCATTGTCCGGATCTATCTGAAAAACCTCTTCCAAAAACGCAATTGCTTCTTCCATGCTGTTTTCCATCAGCAGCCGACGTGCATTTTCCAGATTCTGTCCGACCACCAGCTCCTGCAGTCGGCTTTGTATCTGCCCGTCCTGTGTGGCGGCAAGCCCTTTTTTCAAAAGCTCAACCGCCGCTTCCGGCTGCTGCGCCTCTATCGCACTCGCCTGCAGCAAATAGAGCTGCGCATTCTCCGGCCGCTCCTGCAGCGCCTGTTCAAAAAGTGCCTGCGCTTCTGTAAGGTTCCCCGCCGCCAACGCCTTTTTTCCGTCCGCTATCCAGCTATCGCAGCGCTGCTGCAAAAGCTCCTGCAGCCGCTCCTGCAGTGAAGTATCCTGCGTCTGCGTCAGTCCCGTCTGCAGGGTAGCAATGGCGCCCTCGATGTCCCCATTATCCATACAGGCCTGCGCTTTCAGCAGATAGGGCTCAGCAAGCCCCGCATCCATCCCAAGCGTTTGATTCCAGATGTTTTCTGCCCGTTCATGGTCGCCGCTCTCCTGATACCGCTCGCCAATATCCAGCATTTTTCTGGCAAACGCCTTTTCCCCGGTCTGCTCAAACCCTTCCCGCAGGCTGTCCGCCGCCTCATCCAGCTGTTCAAGCGACAGATGGATATCCGATATTTCTTCATAGGCATTCACATTTTTGGGGTCGACCTTAATTACCTTATGAAAGGCAATCAGTGCCTTGTCATATTCCATACCGTCCAAATATCGAAGGCCCAGCGCCATCTGGTATTCCGGCGAATTTATCTGCGCTGTCACTCGCATGGTTAAAACGCCTGCCGCAATACATACAGACAGCGAGGCTACCGCTATGATAAGGACACGTTTATGCATCTGTTCTCCCTCTCCCTCGTCTTTCCACATATCCTGCCGCATTTTTATCCAACCGGCTTCGTTTTTTAAAGCAGTTCTGTTTTTTCCAGCTGCTCCCTCTGCGGCGGCCGAATGGCCGAAGGACGGTTTGCGCCCTCCTTCTCAGGCTGATCCTTTAAAATCAGCGGCTGTTTTTTAATAGCACTGCAGTGGAGCGTTAATAAAACAGCAGCCAGCATCATCAATATCCCGCAGCCGATCAATACCCATCCCATCTCCTATTCCTCCCCTGCAACCTATTTTATCCACCCGTTTTCCTGAAGCTCCCCCATCAGGCTTTCTGCTACCTGCATCTCGGCATCCTCCCCGGATATCCTGCGCGCGCGCTCATATAGCTGCTGGGCCTGCTGATAGCTCTCCTGTGCTTTCAGGTAATCGCGCTGCTCCAGCGGAAGGGATTGCTGCTCATCTGCATACAGGAAAAACTTGCGGAGGAAAACGCGGTAGTTGTTGGGATTTTGCTCCTCGGCCAGCTCCAAAATTCTTTCTGCCTGCCCGAACTCCTCCGATTCCTGATAAACGATTGCCAGATTCTGCAGCACCTGATAGCTGGCATATCCCTTCTGCACAATCCTTTCATAGCATTCAGCAGCATTTTGCAGCTGTTTTTGGCGCGCTTCCCCCTCCAGCTTTTGCGCACGGTCATAATAGGCGCGCGCTAAAAGGCTCAAAACCGCCTGGCTGTCCCCCAGCGTTTCATCCGCCGCAGCCTGCTGCAGAAGCTGGACGCGCCTGGTGCCGTCCGGATCCAGTGCAGCCTGCCCGGCGCCGGAGTAAAGCTGAGAAAGCGAAAGATATATCCGCTGCTTGAGAGAAGAATCGGCCGTTGCCTGCAGCGCGGCAAGCAGCTCTTCCTGTGCCTGCCAAAGCTCTCCCTGGTAAAGCAGAATTTCCGCCCCGACATAAGCGGCAGAGGATACATCCGCTCCCAAGCGAATGGCCTCTTCCAAATAGCGGCCGGCCTCCTCGAGCTGCCCGACCTTTGCCGCACAGACGGCCATATCGCGCAGATACTGCGCATTTTGCGGCTGCAGCCGGATGGCTTCGCCATAGGCCTCGGCTGCGCCCGCATAGTCCTGCAGCTCATAGCGGCAGTTTGCCAGCAGATACCAGAGGGCCGCATAGCTGCTCTCCTCCCCTTCCGGCGCTTTCGTAAAGCGCTGCTGCAGCTGCTCAAAAATATAGTCTGCCGCTTCCTGATATTTTCCCGCTGCATACAGCACGCCCGCATGGCCGCTGTATCCCTCCAGCCGGCCAGGTGCCTGCTTGAGCGCCGCCGCAAAGCTCTGCTGTGCCCCTTCCAGATCCATCTGCTGCGTCAGCATCAGCCCGGTTTCAATAGCCGACCGGTAATCAGCCTCCCAATCCGCCCGCAAAAGGAGGAAGCCGCCGATTATCAGCGACGCGCTCGCCGCCCAGCTGGCAGCCGCCAAGGCCCATAGTCCCCGCCTGCGGCGAAGCCCGGCGCGGTAGGCCTCGTCAAACCGGTCGATCTGCTGCATATCTTCCTTCAGCTGCTGCGCATTCTGGTAGCGCTTGTCCGGATCCTGCTGGGTACATTTCAGAATAATATGTTCCATTCCGGCAGAAAGAGAGGAATCCAGCGTTCGAATGGGCAATATCTCATAAGGCGGGTCCTGCGGGCTTTTTCCCGTCAGCAGATGGTAGAGCGTAACGCCCAGGCTGTAAATATCGGTACGTGCATCCGACTGGGCGCGCCCATACTGCTCCGGCGCGGCATATCCGCGCGTACCGATGACGGTTGTATCGGTGGAGGACTCCTTTTTATAGATGCGCGCAATCCCAAAGTCGATAATCCGCAGCTGGCCATCCGGCCCGGCAATCAGGTTCGCCGGCTTCATATCCCGGTAGATAATCGGGTGAGGCTTGTGCCCATGCAGATAGGAAAGCACATCGCACAGCTCCAGCGTCCAGCGCCGGACAAGCGCTTCCGGAATTTTTCCCAGCCGATCCAGCTGCTTATCCAGGCTTTCCCCTTCGATAAAATCCTCAATGATATAAATGGCCTCCGCCGTTTCTTCAATATCCACAATGCGGGGCAGCATCGGATGCGCCAGCGTTTTCAGAATATTCGGCTCGGCCAGATAGTCCAGATCCCCATGGGATATATCCTTATGTACCTCCTTAATCGCCCACAGTGTCCCCAGCGATACGCTTTCTGCCAGGTAGACCGTGCTCATTCCCCCGGCGCCCAGCTGGCGTACAATTTTATACCGGCCCAGAAACAGTTGTTCAGGCTGCAGCATGCTCTTCCCTCCACAAGATGGACGCCGTTCTGCATCCGGACGTCCTGTTGACAGCAGCCCGGCCATTTTAAAGCCCCGGCCGCGTATCCACCAGAATAGCGGAAAAATTATCCGGCGACCCTCTACGGTGTATGTGCTCACGCAGGCCGCCCAGTCCTTCTGCAGGATGGCGGATAAACCGGTAAAGACGCCGCTCTCCCAGCACCTTATAGACCCCGTCGCTGCAAAGAAGAAAAACCTGTCCCCGCAGCGAATTGCAGGCCGAAAACGGCTGCAGCCGTTCCCCGCAGCCGACCGCCTGCATCAGCTTCCCATAATTCGGGCTTTGCCGAAGCTCCCGTTCTTTCCTTCCGGCCATCCGCTGCTCCTGAGCCCAGGTCTGGTCGCAGGTCAGCTGGCGAACCCTTTTTTGGCTGTATTCATAGATACGGCTGTCACCGACATGCAAAATGCCATATCCGCCGCCGGAAATAAACAGCAGCGACAGGGTCGCGCCGCAGATTCGGCCCTGGCGCCGGTTTTCCAGAAGCAGCCCGTTATGTGTCTGCAGCAGGATATCCTTCAGTTCGCCCATCTGCTCAGAAAACGAACGGGCCTTTTCCCGGCAGAGGCGTTCCCACCAGGCGGCATAGCCTGCTGCAATCAGACTGCTCGCATATTCCCCCTGTTCATGGCCGCCCATCCCGTCGCAGACGAGAAAAAGCCCTGTATCACCGGCCGATGCGGCAAATACACGATCCTCGTTTGTCTGCCGCACCTGCCCCGGCTCGCAAAGCTGGCTCCATTTCATTCGTCTTCTCCCTGTCAGTAGGTAACGGTATACTCTGCCCGGCCGCATTTCAAAATATCGGCCGGCCGCAGCAGAGCCGGTCCCTCTGCCATCTGCCCGTTGACAAAGGTATGATTGGTCGAACCCAAATCCTCCACATAAAGCTGCCCGCCCTGCTCATACAGCCTGCAGTGCCTCCCGGATACGCTGGCATCCGAAAGGACCACATTGCACTGCTGGGAGCTGCGTCCCAGAACAATGGGGCCGGAGGTAGAAAGCTCATGCTTCTCATAAGGGTTCTGTACGCTGATGAGCGTAACAGACAGCCCGCTGGCAGAGGCTATCAGCAGCTCGGTGTTGCCGGAGGAGAGCAGCTCGGTCGCCTGCGGAGCAGATGGACCGGACGCCGGGACAGACACCTTCGCCTTCTCCGGAACAGGCAGCCTCCTTCTTTTTAAAAGCAGCAAAACAATGACGCACGCCAGCACCAGAAGCACCGCTGCTATCGCAATCAGGACAATCAGTAAAACATTCGGCCCCTCCGCTGCAGGTTCCGGTTCGGGCTCCGGCTCGGGTTCCGGTTCCGGCTGCGAGAAAGAAGCGGGCGGCGGCTCGACCGCTACCAGCGGAAGGCGGAGCGAACAGTGCGCGGTAAGCTGCGCGCCGTTAAAGGAAAGCGCCAGCTCCTTGGTGGTGCCGTCCCTTCCATAGACGGGAAGGGCGATGCGCGCGAAGGTAAGCTTCTGCAAAAACTGCGGCAGCTCCTGCGCGATGGTGTCCGCATCCTCTGAAAGGGAATAGCTCCCGCCGCCGCTGGTGCGCGCAAGGGCATGCAGCTCCTTGAGCCTCTCGCTGTCGCGGGTGGTGCAGCCCACCGTATGGATGGGATGGGGCGCCTCGCGCAGCGCGGCGGTCATCTCCTCGCGGGTGATGCCCTTTTCGTCATACTCCACCCCGTCCGAAAAAATGACCAGCTGGGTGGGGCCGCTGAAATCCTCCTGCTGCAGGCTGCCGAGCACCTGCGAAACCGCCGTATAGAAATTGGTGCCCTGCTCCTGATAGGTGAGCCCCTCCGCCGCCTCCCGCAGCTCATAGCGGTCGTTTGTAAAGGAGCAGACGGCCTGCACAGAGGTGCCGAAGGTATAAAGGGCATATTCCGCCCCCTCCTCCTTTTCGCCAATCATTTTGAGCAGCAGCCCGGAGATGGCCTTCTGGTCGGCGGGCAGAATGGAGGTGGAGGTATCGACCAGAAAGAGGGTACGGGTAGGAAGCTGCGCCTGCGAAACGCTGGTGAGCGCGAGCAGCTCAGCCTCTTCGCCGCCTAAGCGGCAGACGGCGTCGCTGAGCGGCGCCGGGGAATTGATGTAGATTTCCGCCGTCGTTTCCGAAACCCGCTGCTCGATTACCGAAACGATATCGGCCGCCCCTGCGGGAAGGGCGAATGCCGCAAAAGCCAGCAGGATGTATAGGAATCTGCGCAGTTTCTGACGAAGCGATGTACAGAATACTTTCATACGTTTACCTCCCGTGATGTCAACAGGTAATTAGCTGACCAGGTAAATAAGAATCTGGATGGTGGCTCATCGCTTCCCTTAATGTGAGAGTTGCACTATCTGCTGTGAATCCTGGGTCTTGAACCAGAATGTCATCTGGCGTGAGATGAGAAAAATCGCACCCTTCTCGGTATCCTTTAATAAGAACATAGTGTCTATCATCTCCCACCCCTTGAATTTTAATAATGGATGGTTTACCTTGTTGCAACTGGTTTACTGCTTCAGATAGAATTGCTTGTTCTCCTTTTATATCTTGTGAAGTAAAACCTGCATTTCCCCACACTGCCCCTGAGGTGTTCGGATCTCCAGTTTCTACCCACCATTCCCATCTCATCTTTGTTTCCATATCTTGATAAGACAATTGTAGATTTGGATTAAGAAACAGGTAAAGCATCATCATGGCCGTGACTGAACAGCCCAGATTGTTCTCAGGATGACCTGTTTGTTGAAATTCTGTAAAATCATCTTGATGCAAGGGATTAATGTCGTAGCTATAAAAATTTTGACCGTTTCTGTTTTCGAGTGTCATACTGTTATCAGAAACTTCTTCTTCAGGCTCAACTGGTGGCGTAACTGGCGGAGTGGACTCCTCATTTTCCTCTTCTTTTGGCTTTTCCTCTTCGCCGGTATCACCACCACTCCCATTGCCGTTCGTTTTTGGCTTTTTCTTTTTCCCAAAGATACTGTCCCAAAGATTTTTTGCGCCATCCAGCGCAGAGGAAACAGTATCGATAATGACCTTTCCTAAAATCACGCCGGGTGAATTCAAAATAATCTTCCCCAGCCGCTCCAGAATCAAATCGAGCACCTTTTTAATATCCGTCGACTCCAGCTTTCCGGCCGCGCTGTTTTCGTGCTGGCTGGTGCGGTCGACCACCACTCCCATAAAGGCTCGCATCCGCCCGGCCGTTTCCCGCTCTTCAGCCGTCGTTTTGACCTCCTGCTGGATGGCCGCCTTTACGGCGGACAGTCCAAAGCCGCTCTGCCCTGAAAGCTTGCTCTTCGCCGAAATGATCTGGCTGCGCGCCGCCTCTATCTGCATCTGGGAGGCCCTAAGCCGCGTCTGCAGCTGCGCTATCCGCGCAAAATCCGCCTGAAATGTGCTCATCCCTCTTCCCCTCCTAAAAGTTCAGCCATTTTCTGCCTGTACTCCCATAGGAAGCACAGGAAAACCAGCTTTATCAGTAGGTAATAATCTGGCCGGATAAGTATCCTCCGGCATGATAGCTCATCGCTTTTTCGAGCGTCATGGTAGATTCGCCTTCCGGAAAGCCCGGGTCCTGAACCAAAATATCGCCGGGGGTAACATTACCGGGGTCATAGCCCTCCCGGAACCCCTTTACTAAAATATAGTGTGTTCCGCCCGCATCGGTTTTCACATGAACGATAGACGGTTTCCCCTCTTTGAGCTGATTCACCGCCAACGACAAAACATTCTGATTTCCTGCGCCTACATAGTTGCTGGTCAGTCCGTCTCTTCCCCATACGGCCCCTGTCCCGTTCTGCCACCAGGTTTTCATCTTTTCTTCCATTTCATAATGTGACCATTGCCGGCTCCCCGGATCACGGAACTGGTGCAGCATCATCATAGCTGTAACCGAACATCCTACATTTGTCTCAGGCTTTCCATCCTCCAATACAAAATGGGTGAAAGCTTTTTGAAACAGGGGATTCACCTCAAGGGTGTGGAAATTTTCCCCATCCCTGTTTTCCGTGTGCATGCCCGAATAAGGCGAACCGCTGCTGCCATTGTCTGTTCCTGTTTCACTATCCGGTGTATCTTTCTCATTTGTACTTTCCAAATTTTCCCACCAATTGTGCTCAAGCTTGTCCCCATCTGGTATATGTGGAGGGCATGTTGGACGGCATACAATATTAATTAAAATATGGCCTAATCCTCCCCCCACCACGCCGGGCAGCAAAATCTTACGCAGGCGGATGATGAACATCTCAATCGTCTTTTTAATATCCGTCGACTCCAGCCTTCCAGCCGCGCTGTTTTCGTGCTGGCTGGTGCGGTCGACTACCACTCCCATAAAGGCTCTCATCCGTCCGGCCGTTTCCCGCTGTTCGGCCGTCGTTTTGACCTCCTGCTGAATGGCCGCCTTGACAAATTCAAGCCCAAAGCCGCTCTGGCCCGAAAGCTTGCTCTTGGCCGAAATGATCTGGCTGCGCGCCATCTCTATCTGCATCTGGGAGGCTCTAAGCCGAGTCTGCAGCTGCATGATCCGTGCAAAATCCGCCTGAAATGTGCTCATCCCTCTTCCCCTTCCTGTAAAACTGAAATCCTGCTCCTGCCCTGCGGCGGGCAGCCCTTTGTAAACAGACGGCAGATACCGGCCTTCTGCTTTTACTGCAAAAAGGCCGTTTTTCTGCCAAAGCCGTTATCCGGCGCGCATACAGGCCCCGGCGTCCCCGCTATACGGTGGGGACGCCGGGATCCGCTTTTTCCGGAAAGCCCTATCTTTTGGCGGTTTTCAGTCCGGCCGCTAAAAAATATTATTGGTAGAAAGAGAATTGGTGCGCTGCACCTGCGAATTCTCCACCTCATCATAGCGCTGGGCCGCATCATTCAGGTTATTCACCTTTTGAAGAAGGTCCTCCAGAGAATTATTGATGTTGCGCGTAACATGCTGATATTTGGTGCGGTAGTCCTCGCCGGAGGTGCTCTGCCAGTAATCCGCCAGACGGTTCACTTCGTTGCCCATCTGATCCATCAGCCCGGACATCAGGTTTTTCTGGTTCATAATTTCCCGCGCCTTCTGCCGTACTTCTTCCGGGGTAACCTTTAAAATGAGATCTGCCATTTTTAATCCGCCTTTCTGTTTTAAATGCTGTGCTCCCGGCAGCTACCGCTTGCGGGAAACAATGTTTTTGACCTCTTCCTCGCCGTTTACATAGGTGTTGGCCGCCTGCTTAATCGCGGTGGAATATTCGGTCATCATCTGCGTCAGCGCATTATATTTGGGGATGTTTTCCTGAAAGGTGTTGTTCAGAGTGTCGTTGGCCATGCCGTCCCACATGGTATCCATCTCCTGTACCAGCGAGTAGATTTTATTTACGGAGCGCTGCCACTCGTCGATTTTTGAGTCGACACTTTGTGAAACGTTGACCATCATTTCCGGTGTAACGCGAATTGATCCTGCCATTTGCTTTTCCTCCTTATTTCTGCGCGCACTGTCTGCGCGGATTTAACGGGCTTTCATTTTTTCTGACAGTTCCTTCTCCAGCCGGCGAATCTTGCTGGCGATGCTGTGCAGCGTACTGGCCAACGAACTCAGATGATCGGAAGAGCCCCTCACCTCGCTGCGCAGCCGGTCTATTTTCTGTAAATACAGGTCGGTATACCGGCAAATCCAAGCGTTCGTTGTTTCTTCCCGAATACCTGCCAGCGCTACGGCCTGTGCATCCAGAATACTGCTGGCCTGTTCCAGCTGGTTGGCCGCCTCATCAATCAGGGCGGGGTCGGCGGTGATTCTGGTCATATCCTACCTCCTTCCTGTCGAACTTTTGAAATTCATCAGAAAATATCGTTAGTATCCAGGTCCCCAACAGAATTCTGATTAACCTTTTCCGTTTTTTCGTAGGCTTTCAGCGCATCATCCAACGTATTTCGGGAAAGGATCAAATCCTCCCGGTAGGTTGCAATGTGCCCCTGCAGTTCCTGGCAAAGCTCGGTGAAAGCAGCGCTGGCTTTCCCCTCCCAAAAGGGCTGCGAACGGCTGGTAATGCGCTCAATGGCCCCATGGATTTCCTGCAGCGAATGGATGACCCGGGTAAGCTGGGTTTCAGAGGAACGCAGCATCTCAATGTTATACATGAGAACTTCTCCGCCGTTATTTCCTACTTGCATTTTTTTACCCTCCTTCCTCTTTTCGCCGGCCTTATATGCTGCCCAGCGCCTGACGGATTTCTTCCTCGCAGACGGTGTATTCCTGATTGGTCACATCCCTCAGCACAGCAATTATATTGCCGAGATGCTCCCGGATCAGCTGCATGCGCTGTACCTCGATATCCATCCTTTGCTGATACATCTCTCCGGCCTGGCTCTGCCAGTTCTGCGCAACCGTCTGTTTAAATTCCCTGAGGAACCGCTCATATTGTGCCAGGTTTTCCGATTCCCTCTGCAGCAGCTGAACGTTGCCGCTGAGCTCCTCTACATCCCATTTTACATCTGCCAACTCTGTCCCTCCTTCTCCTGCAATTCTTCTATATCCGAAGCCGCACCTATCAGCTGCGGCATTGGATGAACGGGGCAGCGGCCCTTTAAAGCAGCATGAGCCGGTCGCCGCTTTGGATTCCCGCCTCTATCATTTGTATTGCTGGATTCAGAATCCCCTTTTGCTCATAGCTGCAGAGCATAAGCTCCTCCCGGGAGGCAAACAGGTCCTGCGCCGACTCAAAAGCAGATATCTCATCCGCTATTTTCTGTATTGCCTGCCCTACTCTCATTTTTTTCGGTATAAAGATATCATAGTGCCGGTTGGTCACCGGGCAGATGACCTCTAACAGCAGCTTATCCATTTTTGCACCTCCTGGCTGCGCTCTCTTTTAAACTGATGTTCCCTGCACCGCCTCGGGAATAAACAGCATCGTTTCGCTGTGTCCCTCAAACAGGCAGCCGTATTCCGGATCTAGGCGCTTCATCTGCTGCGACATGGGCAGGCTGCATTCAAAAAGCTTCTGCTGGTCAAAATGCCCTCCAAAATGAATCCCTGTCCGGTAGTTTATAAAGCGCTTTACCACCTGCCGGTAGATATGCTTCTGATAGATGGCGGTATCAAACCCGGCAAAGAAATAGATACCAAGCCCTGCCCCATTGAGGAAAAGGGTTTCAAGCAGGGCCTCCATTTCCCCTTTGGCTTCTTCCTGCAGCAGTTCGCACAGCTCGTTCATGCTGTCAATCACGACTATCCAGGGGGAAAAGGCTGCCAGTGTTTTTTCCCACCGCCCTGCTTCTCCCTGGCAGGACTTGCGTGCATCGCTGCGGTTTTTAAATTCCGCGCGCAGCTCTACCAGAAAAGAGCGCAAACTCTCAGAATCCCGATAAACGCCGGCCGTCCCCTGCTTTTCCCATACATCCTGGCGGACAGGTGAAAATGCTGCAATATGTAAAATGGCGCCGGTATCTGCCGCGAAGCTGCTAACATTCTGCATGAAGCGAAGCGAGCCCTCCCTCTCTGCATCGCTGACGGAAAAGCAGAAGGTCTTTTTCAGGTCAAGCACCCTCATTGCAATGGTATCCGGCTGATAGCCCAGCGGCATGCCATCCGCTTTGGATTGCCTGCACCGCTTTAACAGGGAACTGTAATCCTCATCCCGCGGCAGCCGCGGAATAGGCGCGGCATGATATCCGCCCGCATACTCGCGGATAATCCCGGAAAAGCGGTCGTTCAGAATATCCAGGCGTTCCTTTTCTCCCTCTCCCGGTGCGGGCAGTGCTGTTTGAAATTCCAGAATCTCGGGCGCCGCATACAGCCCGCGCCCTTCGATAACATTCGGAATAAACTCAGGCATGCGTCCGAGCGCCTCGGAATATTCTCCCTTGTCATTGAGTCTCAGCGGTATACAGAGGCCGAAGTTCTGGCGGATTTTAAACTTCATATCGTTCATGTGATTGAGCGTTACTGCTACATGAATCCCATATTTGTTTCCTTCCCGGGAGATACGTGCCACCCCATTTTCCCGCTCCTCATTCTCCTCCGCATAGGCCGCATAGTTATCAATGACCAGCAGAATATGTGGTATACTCTCTGCCCCCGAACGGATATATTCGTTATAGCTGCCCACCCCAGCCGCTTCAAACAGTGCAGACCGGCGCGCCATTTCCCCATCCAGCAGCTGGAACAGGCGAACGATCGGTTCATCCTCGTCCCCATAAAGAACGCCTCCACAGTGAGGAAGACCGTTAAAAACGCGCAGCAGGCGGCTGGAGAGGTCAATGCAGTAAAAAACCACCTGTTCCGGTTTGTATCTGATAGCAAGCGCGCTCAAAATGGTCTGCAGAAAGGTGCTTTTCCCGCAGCCCGATGTTCCTGCAATGATCCAGTTTCCAATGCTGTTCAGATTAAGCCAAAGCACCGTCTGCTGCTGATGCTCCGGATCATCCGCCATACCAAACGGGACGCAGACACCCTCCTGCTCCTGCTCCGGCTGCTGCATCGAAAGAAGCTGTTCGAAGCACAGGCTCTTCGGCAATTCCGGCAGCCAAAGCTGACGGACCGGTTTTATCTGCAGCTTTTGAGCCATCTCTGCAATATGGGCAATCATCGCATCGAGCTGGGTGACCGGATTTCCTTCCTTTTTCGCTTTGCGGGAGTGTACGAGCGCATCGCTGCCATCCAAATTGATAATGCGAACCTCGTCCTCCCCCGAAGCGCTCAGCTGCTCCTTCGGTTCATAGGCGGCGCCCGAATAGCCGGACTGGAACATTTCGAAGATTTCGTCGTTTCCTATCTGCAGATAGGCGCGGCCGGTGTGGGTCAGATAGGCGGCATCTGGACGCTTGAGCATCTCGTTGCTGTCCTGACGGTCCTGAACATGCAGGCAGATTTTAAAGCGGGAGTTGCTCCAAATCTCGTCATCCACCACGCCGGACGGCTTTTGGGTCGCCAGAATCAGATGGACGCCAAGGCTCCGGCCCACACGTGCCGCACTGACAAGCTCCTTGATGAATTCCGGCTGCTCTTTTTTCAGCTCTGCAAATTCATCCGATATCATAATCAGGTGCGGAATGGGCTCATCCGCCTTTCCTTCCCGGTAAAGCCGGGCATAGGCATCAATATGGTTAATCTTATAGGCCTTGAAGACGGCCTGCCGCCGCTTGATTTCGCTTTTAATGGAAACCAGTGCGCGGCGGGTCTGGTTTCCATCCAGATTGGTAATAACCCCCGCCAGATGCGCCAGGTTTTCAAAAACGCCGGCCATTCCCCCGCCTTTATAGTCGATGAGGATGAAGGCCAGTTCATCCGGGTGATAGTTCATCGCCAGCGACAGAATGTAGGTCTGAAGGGTTTCACTCTTGCCCGAGCCGGTTGTACCGGCAACCAGCCCATGCGGGCCATGCTGTTTTTCATGGATATCCAGATACAGAGGTTTTCCGCCGGAGCCGATCCCTACCAGGGCGCGCATGCTTTCATAGGTGCGGTTTTGTTTCCAGTGCCGTGCCAGGTCCCATTGACGGACGTTCGCCAGACCATACATCTCCAAAAATTCAATAGAAGGCGGAATCTCCCCCGAGGCGAGCTCACGGATATAAAAGCCGCTCATCCTGCGGGCAAACTGCTCGGCGACATCTGAAGGAACCTGGTCAAAATCTACCCGGTCGGCCGGACGGCGAATATCCGAAAGCAGATAGCGCCCGCAAAATTCCTCCCCGCACTCGATAACCGATACGCACTCGTTCGGCAGCATGCTGAGCTGTCCATAGAGCAAAACAAACGTAAACTGATAATCCTGCTCATCGGTCATATATTTGTAAAGGGCCTCTCCGTTGATATAGTCGGGAGAAGAGCAGAAAACAACATAGTGCGACGGTTTTCCCGGCGCATGTTCTTCCTCTTCCAGAAGCATCTGCCGGCTGTGCAGCTCGTTGGCCAGATGATAAAGGACATTCTGGCGGGATAGTGCATCGTTTGCAACCAGCCGTACCTTATGTTCCGCTGTAAAGGTATGCGGAAGCCATTTCACCCACTCCATCGGCTGCTCTCCGAGAAGAAAGGCCAGTCGAAGATTGGTATAAGGGTGCAGGGCGGCCAGCTGCATCACCAGATTGTTTACCATCGGTCCCATACGTTCCGGCTCTCCGATTACCCCAATGATCTTATGGGCGGACAGGCTGAACAGGGAAACCGTCGGTTCCATATATCGGTAGGTCTGATAAATCCGGTATGGTTCGGTGCTGAGTTCATCGTCCGCCACGGAAAAGCGGTCCTTGGGGATGCCGATCTTCCCGGGATATTCGACCTTCCCCTTTCCCAGCCGGACAGCCAGATAATCCGGATGGTTCACATTGCGGTTCCAAAGAGGGGTACGGTTATGACCAAATATGGAAAACAGCTCCAAAACGCTGAGATACTGAGAACCGAGCAGCTGTTTATTGTGCGCATGCTTTTCAGAAAGCAGGGTTTCATATTTGGAGATATATGCGCGATAGGCCTCTGTGCGCACCTTCTCCTCCTGCCTCAGTGATTTTTTATCATACAGCTGACGCGCAACCGTCCATAACCCGCCGATGACCGCCGACATCCCTACCGCCAGCAGGGTTCCCAGATACATGGAGGGGTCCGCCGTTCCTCCCGTACGCCTCATATTAAACATGACAGAGGTAAGAATCGGCAGCGGCATCGTCAATGAAGGCCCCAGAATGAACAGAAGAGGCTGCTTTTTAGGCTTCTGAGGGGAAGGAGGGGCCTCAATTTCTACCGGCTCATCATCCAGTGGGGCAATCACGCGGGGAGAGCAGACAAAAAGGGAGGTATCCGGCTGCGGCCGGACAGGAAGGAAAAAGCGCGCCCCATCCCGGACAGCCTCCAGTCCGGTTTCTATCTCCTGCCTCCGGTTTACTGCCAGCAGCCCGCCCAAATAGACCATTTTAAAACCGGCCATATAAATTTCATCAAACAGGGCCAGCGGATGGGGCTGTCGGATACGCACACCGTTTACATAGGTCCCGTTCGTGCTGTGATCGGTCAGTACTGCCTGCCCGGCCGACAGCTCCAAAACGGCATGGCAGTCGCTTACATAAGACCCATGCAGCCGGATATCTGCGCTACCGCCGCTGCCGACAGCCAGCCGGTTCTTTCCGGATATACAGTATTTCGTGTAAGAGAGCGTGCGTCCACAAAAAGCGGCAGACAACAGACTGAACTGAACAGCTGAGCGCAAAGCACGTCCCTGCAGAACCTGGCCGTTCTCCAGAATATGATCGGTAATCTGCTGGCCATCCAGATAAAATTCCACATCTGCCGAACTGAAAATATGCCACTGCCCGTCCCATATTTCCATACATACAGAGCCCTTTTCTTCCCCTATATAGGGGCTCAGGCTGATCTCGATCCTGCGGTTGTCAACCGCAGGCAGCAGATATTCCATGATTTGATCCTGAAAATTGAAATAAAGCATAAATTGTTCTGTCATCGTATCTTCCCTGCACTCTCTAAAGTCATTTAAACCCTCAAAAAATTTTACTCGTAAAGCTCCATGATACTACAAATGGAGAGCATCGGTAATCCTGTAAAACAAATCCATAAGTCTTCATCATTCCAGTTGTAAAAATGTGTACTTTTAGACAGACATATTTTTTTAAAAGCATCGGCCATAAAAGATTGAGTAATGCGTAATTTTATGGTATTATGAAACATGAAATAGAAAAATAGAAGGAATTGTCTAAAAGTACACTTTTCTGCAACATAAGTTTCCCATACAATACAGTGCTTCTCTCAAAATGCCAACATCAGCCCTTTCAGTGAAGACAGCGAGCTGTACCTTTCCGTCCTGCCGGCAATGCGGAAGGGGGATATCTCAAACGGTGCTGTCATCCGTAATTTATCGATACCTTTATCGATAAATTTTTGCCATTCCGCAGGAGGACTCGATGTTCCTCAGGGTCTGCATCTTCTCCGGCGGGAGCGGGGCAAAATATCCTGCAAGGCTAAAAAAGTAAAACTTCTTAGCGCATGTAAAAGCCGCTGCAAAATGAAATCGTTTTGCAGCGGCTTTTTCTGTATTTCCCCATCCGCTTAAAGAAGGCCTTTTCTGTCTTCTCCGGCGTTATTGCCATCCGTTTTGGCTGAATGAGCAAAAAGACAGCAGCGATATGCTACTCGTCTGCCGCCGCAGCTGGAGGCAAAATAAGCAGCAGCTGTAGCTAATTTCGTTTGTTAAAAGCACCAGAATAATCGGGATGGAGAAATAGACAACGATAATCTTAAAGCCGCCCTTTTCTTTTCTAAAACAAAAAAATCAGGCTCTCGGATTTTCCGAGGGCCTGAGCGGCTGGTTTTTATTTACTTTATTCCCGCGTGCTCCTGTTGTCAGCCGCTTTAAGCTGCGGCAACGGCTATAGCAGGAGAAAATTTGTCAGATAGTAATTTCACCAAAAGGCGAAATCTTCCTGATAAACCGGAACAATTCCCCAAAAAGCCGGATGATTTCATACTTTCTTCCCTGCTAAGCAAGCCCCAACAATTGCTCCGGTCAGGGCAAACGGTGCTATTCTAACGAACAACCACTCAAATACATGAAAAGCGACTCCGGCAACTGCGGTTTCGGGATGACGATAATCCCAGCCCAGGTAAGGACTGTTTAGTGCCAAAAGAATGGCAAAAACAACCGCCATAACCGCACACAACAAAATAAAGAACCAACGGATTGCTTTTTGCCTCGCTGCTTTTCCATGCGCAAGCTGCAGGTTGATAACCTCAAGCTTCTCGGAAATTACTCTCAGGTCATCAGCCCTCGTCTCGGCAACGGTTTCGCCAAGCAGCATGCTTACAGGCGTTTCGAATGTCTCTGACAGGGAAATCAGCATGTCCGCATCCGGAACCGACAGACCTTGTTCCCATTTAGAAATCGTTTGTCTCACCACATGCAGCTTGACTGCAAGTTCCTCCTGCGAAAGCCCTTTGGATTTTCTGAGGACTTTGATATTTTCGTTCAGCATCAAAGATGCCCCCTTTCACCGCCATTATACGGAGGAAAGCCCGTTGCGGCAAGCAACGCAGATTAACATGACCGTATCCTCCCGGCAAACGACGGTTATCCGCGCAGCGCCCGGGGCCGCCTTCCAGGAGGAGATGCCGCTGTCAGCGCCCCGCTACCTGCACCTGCAGGTTTTCCAGAATATCCAGCGCTTTTTCGTTCATTGCGGGATCGGCTGCCGCGGTCAGGCGGGCATCGACCAGAACAGGGGTGTTCGGCTGCGCGGTGAGCGCCAGCACCGCATTGGAAAGAACACAGATGCTGCTGACCAGCCCGCACAGCTCGATGGACGCATAGCCATGCCCTTCCAGATAGTGAAACAGCCAGGCAGAGCCAAAGGTCTCCTTCTCAAAGCAGAGGGAATCCTTTCGCAGCTCTTCCAGCTCTCCGAACAGCTTCCAGCCCTCGCAGCTCTTCTGGCAGTGGGAAACGGGCAGCGCCTTTCCCTCGCGGGTCTCTGCGTAACCGGCATCGTGGGTGTCCAGCGTAAAAATAACGTCGTCCCCATTTTCCCGGTATTCCTGAATGCGCGCCGCTATCGGCCCCGCCAGCTTTTCCGCTCCGGGAAAGCCCAGCGAACCGTTCACAAAATCATTCTGATAGTCAATCACCAGCAGCAGCTTTTTCATTTTTCTCCCCCGTCTTTCTGAAGGGCGGCTATCCGGCATAAGGCATATTCCAAAAGCCGCCTTTCACTTATTTTTTTCGTCTGACAATGTTTATCCGCCTGCCAAATAGATGGCTGTTACATCGGCTTCAGGTTTTTATTGAGCCTGTTTACCATCCAGGCGATTCGCTTTTCCCGTCCGGCATCCGTCTTCGCATCCAGATAGGCCCGCGTATAGGTTTTCTTTACTGATAAGGGCATGGCCTCGAAATTGCTGCAGGCAGGCTCATATTCTTTCAGCAGCAGGGAAAGCCGGGCAATCTGCTGCTCTGTAATCTCCGCGGGCTTTTCCGCATACCACATGCCATTTCTTTTGGCTTCCTCTATTTTTATTCTGCCAAACTCGGTCATCAGCCCCCGCTCCTCCAGACTTTGGGCCAATTTCCTGTTTTTCTCCGACCATTTGCTCTTTTCCCGGCGCATGGAAAAATATTTCCGATAGGTTTTATCGTCTATACTCTGCATCTGCCCGTCAATCCATCCAAAGCAGAGCGCCTCCTCCAGCGCTTCCCCGGCCTTTATGGTCTTCGGTCCGCCGGCTTTGCCAAACAGAAGCCAGATGCCGGCCTCCGACCGGCAATTCTCAGAAAGCCATTTTTTGAATGCTTCCCTGTCAGCAAATTGCATGGTCGCACACACAATATGCGCCCCCTTCCTTTTCCCTGTTTAAAATATAGTACTTCCGGTTTTTCTCTCTTTTTCCCAGAATAAGGCCATTGTATCATATTTTTCCGGAAGACGATATAGCCGGCAGGTACGAAAAACCTGGGACTGTGCTTTTTCTTCCAGAAGAGCGCGCTGCAAAACTGTTATTCCGGCCTGCAGAAACTGGAAAAAACGGCGGTTTCGCGCCAAAGAGGCGCGAAATTCGGAGTATCGCTTGCTCCGAAAGCGTTTTTTCAGAAGGACGGGCTGAAAAACTTTCGTTTTGCAGCCCGTCCTTCTTCACCTGTATAAAAAGCTTATCTCCTGTCAGCGAAAACAGGGGGATTGCCGGCTAGATAATCCAGTGCACCGCTTCGCCTGTCTCAGCGCTGCGCAGAATCGCTTCCATCAGCCGCATTGACCGAAGAATCTCGTGATGCTTGACAATCTGCTCTGCCTTGCCTTCCACCGCCTGCATTACGTTGCGGTAAAAGTCGCGCACATCCGAGTGCACCTCGGGAAGCGGATACTCCTGTATCGTCTCCTCGGTGCGCGGGGCCATCGTTTTGGTCAGCCCCGCCGCCGTGACAACTGGTACGGCGTCCCGCTTCTCCCAGTCGGAGACCATGACTATCTTTCCGTTTAATTTCCAGTCCTCAATCACGGCCGATCCGTTTTCACCGAGCATATACCAGCGGGGAAGGTTGATAAAGTTGCTCGTTCCCACCTCAACATGACAGGAGAGCGGCGGGTCTCCCGCCACCTTCGGCGCAAAATGGATAATCGCCTTAAAGCCGTCATCCACCTCTTCGTTGGTCACGTTGTCAAGATCCGCATAGACCGAAACAACCGGCTCCTTCACCATCATCAGCATCTGGTCGAGCAGATGAACGCCCCAGTCGAGCACCATTCCGCCGCCGTTTTTCTTCTGGTTGCGCCAGTCGGTGGGGATGCCGCGCGAGCCATGTACCCGCGATTCAATTTTAAAGACGCGTCCAAGACGGCCTTCCTCATAAATTTTCTTGATGGTGAGGTAGTCCTCATCCCACCGGCGGTTCTGATGAACGGTGAAGAGCACCTTGCAGGCCTTTGCGACCTTGATCATTTCCTGCAGCTCATCGCTCGAAAGGGCGACCGGCTTCTCGCAGATGACATTTTTCCCCGCCTGCATGGCCGCAATCGATACATCTTTATGCTGGTCGTTCGGGATGGCGATGGTCACGAGGCGCACCTGCGGGTCGGCAAGCAGCTGCTGCATGGAAGCATAGGCATGAATCCCTGCTGCCTCGGCGGCGGCACTGCGCTCCGGGTCAATATCATAAATGCCGCAAAGCTCGAATTCTTCCATCGTTTTCAGCTGGCGGGCATGCCAGCCGCCCATCCCGCCGTAGCCGATAACGGCGGCACCGAATTTTTCACTCATCTCTCTCGTTCCTTTCCAAAACTGAAAATTACCGACCGGCTGCAATGCCTGCCCGCGGCCGGCCGAAGCCGGGAAAAACACAGGAGGCAGGCTCTACCTGCGGCCGGGGTATTTTGTATATCGAGGCGGCAGTGCTTTTACGCCCACCACATCTCGCTGACACCTTCGAAGGTGATCACCTGCTTTAAGAAGGAGACCGCCTTGGAGAGGCCCTCATTCTGGCTCATCAGGCTGTCCTCATGCTCGATGCTGATGGCATAGTCATATCCGGCAACGCGCAGCGCGCTGATGATATCCTTCCAATAGAGATAGTCGTTGCCATAGCCGACGCTGCGGAAAATCCAGGAGCGGTTTGCCTCATCCGAGTAATGGCGGGTATCCAGAACGCCGTTGACCGCCGTATTATACTTATCGATGCGGGTATCCTTCGCATGAAAGTGGAAGATGGCATTCCCCAGCGCCTTAATGACCGCTACCGGGTCCATCCCCTGCCAGATCAGGTGGCTCGGGTCGAGGTTCGCGCCGATCTCCGGGCCGACCGCTTCGCGCAGCTTTAGGAGCGAATGGGTGTTGTAAACACAGAAGCCGGGATGCAGCTCGAGCGCAATCTTATCTACGCCATGCGCCTTCGAAAAAGCGACGAACTCCTTCCAGTAAGGGATGAGCACCTCATTCCACTGCCACTCGAGAATCTCGGAAAAATCCTCCGGCCAGGGACAGGTCACCCAGTTCGGATATTTCGCGCCCTCGTGGTCGCCCGGGCAGCCGGAAAAGCAGTTGATCTGGTGAATGCCCAGCTGCTCGGCAAGCAGAACGGTGTCGCGCATGACCTTGTCATGTTTCCCGGCAATCTCCTTATTGGGGTGAACCGGGTTGCCGTGGCAGGAGAGAGCGCTGATCTGCATGCCATATTTTTGAATGAGCGCCAAAAATTCTGTGCGCTTCTCTTCGCTCTCTAAAAGCTCCTGAGGATTGCAGTGCGCGTTGCCCGGGAAATTGCCGCAGCCGATCTCCACCATCTGAATGCCTAACGACTGGAAATATTTCAGCGCCTCCTCCAGCGGGAGGTTGGAGAGCAGGGTGGTAAAAACGCCCAGCTTCATAAAAAAATCCTTCCTTTCCTTCAAAAACCGCTCAGAACGGCGGACCGGTCCAGGCAAAAAGGCATATCCGGCCGTCGTGCTGACAGGCTATCGTTTACAGCGTATACTTCGAGCGGAGGTTTTCAATACTCTTTTGCACATCCGAAAACCCGTCCGGTCCATCGGTTTCCACCTCGACAATGACCCACTTCAGCCCGTTCTCCTTCGCCGCATCGAGCACCGCCTGAATGTCCGTCTCCCCTTCGCCGATAGCGCTGGGACGCTTTCCATCGGCGCTGCCGTCCTTAATATGTACCAGGCCAATTTCCGCTTTCTTCTGGCGCATATAGAGGCGGTTATCCTTCCCGGCGACAAACGACCAGTAGGTATCCAGCTCGAGCGGGCAGCAGGCGGCAATCTCCTCGATGGGAAGCGTCCCATCCTCCAGCGGCTTAAATTCGTGCGTGTGGTTATGATAACCGACCTTCATGCCGAGCTTTTCTGCCTTTTCGCGCAGCCTTTTCATCTGGCTGCAGAGATGCGTGAGCTCCTCGCGCGTGCCGACCGGGCCGCCCGCGCAGACGAAATTTTCCACCCCCACCGCATGGTAGAAGGCGAGCAGCTCATCCATATCGCTTTTGTCGATATTGCCAAGGCCTTCATGGCAGCCGAGCGCCGTCAGCCCCAGCTCTGCAAGCTTTTCCCTGAGCATAGCGGCATCCGCGCCGAAGCAGCCGGCAAATTCAACGCCCTCATAGCCCATCTCCTTCACCTTTTCCAGCGCGGCAAAAAACGTTTCCTTATCGGAGACGGCCGCCCGGACGCTGTACATCTGAAGCGCTATTTTCATCAGCTTTCCTGTCCTTTCCCTGTCAGCGGAGCATATACTTTTTAATGGTTTCTATCGAGAGGGCGATTCCCTTATCCCCCAGCTCGCCCTCCCGCCAGATGGCGGAATGCGGCTCCAGGCTTAAAAGCCCGTCATAGCCGTGCGCATAAAGGCAGCCCATAAAGGCGCCCCAGTTGGTCATATCCAGCCCGGCGGGCGGATCGTCGAAACGCTCGCCGTTTATCTGCAGTGCGCCTTTAATGTGCACATGATAAAAGCGGTTTCCCCATTTTTTCATCTCGGCCAGATAATCGCCGTGCGCATAGATGCAGTGGGAGCTGTCAAATTTAATCCCCAGCTGCGGGAGATGACCCTGTATGAGCGACCAGGCGGGATCGGAATGCACAAAGTTGTTCCACCGGCAGTTATAGGTGGCAACCCGTACCCCCTTCTTTTCACCATACTCGCAGAGCTTCTCCAGAAAACGGATGGCCGCCGTTACATTGGAATAGTAGGAAATCTCTTCCACAAAGTTCACGCCCGTATTGAATACGCCCGCGCCCAGCTCTGCGCAGGCATCAATAAGCCGGAGGCTGTTTTCCAGCTCCTCCTCAATGAGCGCTCCCTGCTTATCCACCTTATCGGTCCCCCAGCGGCCAATCGTTCCTATCGCTATGCCATAGCGCGTGGAGAGCTTTCCAAGCTCCTGCGTGCGGGATACGAATTCCTGCACATCCTGCCCGATGTTGATGCAGTATTCCACAAAAGAAAGGCCGAACTGTGCCGCATGCTGAAAGCCCTTCTCATCCGGCTGCTCAATGATTCCCAGCTTCATCATTTTACCCTCTTTTCCTCTCTGTGCGCCCCGTCCTAAAAGCGGACGGGGCCTTTCATACGCACAATACCTTAAAACATCACCGGTTTGCCCTCAGCGGCGCTGCGGTAGATGGCCTCCAGAATCTGAGTGACGACAATCGCCTGCTCCGGCTTTACAACCGGCTCCCCATCCTTCAAAATGGCATTAATCCACTGGCGGGCCTCCAGATCGGCCGGAGAAGCCTGCGCCCCCTCAAAGAAAGCGACGCCACCCACATTGAGGTCCGGCTTATCGACGCACTGGCGGTTATAACGGACCGAGTTGATGCGCAGCCCATCCTTCATATCAGCACCTGCCTTGGTGCCGCAGAGCACCGTCTGCGCCTCGGAAAGATCAAGAATGTTGAGCGCCCAGGCGGACTCGAGTACGATGGTCGCGCCGTTTTCCATCACAATATAGCCGAAGGCGGAGTCTTCAACGGTGAATTTCTGGGGATCCCAGTCGCCGAAGATGTTGCCCTGCTCGGTCTGGTCGCCGAGCTTTTTATAGACACTGCCGACCACCATTTTCGGCTTATAGTTCTCCATCATCCAGAGGGTCAGATCGAGCGCATGGGTACCAATATCAATGAGCGGCCCGCCGCCCTGCTCATATTCGTTGAGGAAAACGCCCCAGGTGGGAACGCCGCGGCGGCGCAGCGAGAGCGCCTTGGCATAGTAAATATCCCCCAGCTCGCCGTTTTCACAGGCGCGCTTTAAAAACTGCGAATCCGGACGGAAACGGTTCTGATAGCCAATCGTCAGCTTTTTGCCGGTGCGCTTCGCTGCATCGAGCATCTTCTGCGCTTCGGCTGAGTTAATGGCCATCGGCTTCTCGCACATGACGTGCTTGCCGCTTTCAAGGGCATCCACCGTAATAAAGCTGTGCTCGCGGTTGGGGGTCAGCACATGCACCACATCAATGGATTTATCCTCAAGCAGCTGCTTATAATCCTCATAGACTCTGGCATCCGGGGTGCCGTATTCCTTCGCCGCCTTCTCCGCGCGCTCGCGGATGATATCGCAGAAAGCGACCATCTCCACCTCTTCAATTCTGCTGAGAGAAGGCATATGCTTGTTGTTGGCAATCCCTCCGCAGCCGATGATGCCGATTTTCAGTTTTTTCCCCATGTTGTTCCATCCCTTTCCTGTTCAATCCGCTTGTGCAGTTTTTTCTATTCGCCGGGTAGATTCCCGGAAAATCAGCCTGTGTCCAATGCATGCATCCCGGCTTTCGCAGCCGGGGTTTTCAATTCTTTCGAGCAGCAGCTCCATCGCCTTTCGCCCCAGCTGCAGCTTCGACTGGGAAACGGTGCTGAGAGTAGGCGTCAGTATGCGCGCAAGATGGATATTGTCAAATCCGAAAATGGCCGCATCCTCCCCCGGGCGCAGGCCCATTTCGTGCATCCGGCGGATTACCCCGGCGGCCATCAGGTCCGAGCTGGCAAAAATAGCATCCGGCGGCTCTGCAAGGGAAAAAAGCTGGCGGCAGGCGCGCGCACCGGAGGCAAAGGAGTAGTCCCCCTTCGCATGATATTCCGGGCGGTCGCAAAGTCCCATTTCCCTTAGCGCTCGCTGATAGCCCCTTGTGCGCAAACGGGAAGCATACCCCTGCGGATGGGCAATGATGGCAATGCGCCGGCATCCCCCTTTTATCAGATAGCGGGTGACCTCATAGGCCGCCTGCTCATTATCAATCCCCACATAAGGGACCTTCGCCCCTTCTATGCATTCATCGCACATCACCGCCGGATAGCGCGCAGAAAGCTCGCTTAATTCCTGCGCCGGCAGATGGGAGGACATAAAGAGAATGCCATCTACGCTGCGCTGCAGGAGCATATGTACATACTGCCGCTCAAGTTCGGCATTCGCATGGGTCATGGAGACCACAATCTGGTAGCCCCGGCGCCAGGCCGCCTGCTCTGCGCCGCGCACCACCCCGGCCAGAAACTCATGGGCAATGGAGGGCAGCAGCACAAGCACCCGCCTGGTCGCATTTCTGCGCAGGTTTCTCCCCAGGGCGTTCGGCGCATAGCCCACCTCGGCTATCACCTGCAGAACATGCTCCCGAGTGGCGGCGGCGACGGCGGAATCATTATTGAGCACCCGGGAAACGGTGGCTACCGACACATCCGCCGCCTTCGCTACATCCTTGATGGTCTTCAATCCCACCGCCCCCTTTAATCCTGCCGCCTTTCAGCGGCAGCTTATTTTGTAATCGATTACACCCTCATTATATCGGATAGCCGCTTTTTTTCAAGAGACAAATCTCACAGGGTTTCCCGCCTGTTTTTGTGAATTATATGATCAGATACAAAGACGGCTTTTAAAAGCTACAAAACGCCGTCGGCAGGATGCAGAAGAAGGCAGCAGCTCCTGTCATCCCGCCGGCGGCGTTTTCTTCTATGCCCTTTCCCGGCCCTTTTATATATGCGCGGCAAATAACCCGTTTTCTTTGCAGAGAGAGAACCGCCCGCCTGACTTACTTTGTTGCATGCGGGTGAAAGGACTTTCCGGGCGTTCCCCATTCTCCCATACTATCGCCATTCCAAGCAAAGTAGGTCGAGCAGGTGCAACGGATGGGCGCTATCTCCCGTATGCGCTCTTCCACGCTTTTTTCCGTATCGGTCAGGCTCTCCTCCATCAAAACATTGCGTATTTTGCACAGAAAGAGCTTCCCATCATCCATCTGCAGGGATTGGACGGCCTCCAGCTCAAACGAGACCGGGCTGCAGGAGAGGATGGGTACATGCAGCGCCTTTCCCTCCTGCGTTTCCAGCGGAAAGTGCATCTTCTGCTTATCGTACCCCTCCCTGTTTCCCAGATAGTCGGCGAGAGGGAGCATCTGCTCGGTGACCAGGTTTGCCGAAAA
This sequence comes from Provencibacterium sp., assembly GCA_022792175.1. Taxonomy (GTDB): domain Bacteria; phylum Bacillota; class Clostridia; order Oscillospirales; family Ruminococcaceae; genus Harryflintia. The sequence goes on along the minus strand of JAAWAN010000020.1, from coordinate 11,925 downwards.
AACGCGGGTAGCGTCAATCCTGTCCTTAGTCAGCTTATCGCCGCCGATACAGGCCATTGCGCCCAGCTCGGTATCCCAATAGTAGCTGAACCAGCAGAACAGCCCGAAATTCGGCGTTCCATCCTCCCGGTAGGTGCCATACAGAAAAAGGGTCTGCGGACAAAAGTCATTCGTAACCGGCATGGAGCGTTTTGCCATTTTAAATCTCCTCCTTGATGTTTCGGAGTATCCTATGCAGATATTGCTCAAATTCGATAATTTCGCCTTCTTCAAAGCCCTTAAAGTAAATCTCATCCATCTGCTGCGACACCTGCTCATACCTTTCATATAGGTTCTGCGCCCTGTCCGTCAGGGCAATCAGGCTTTTTCGCCGGTCATGGGGGTCCGGCAGCCGCCGGATGAGCCCCGCCTTCTCCATACGGTCAAGCATGCTGGTCAGGGTGGTGTTAGCCAGTCCGACAAGCTCGGAGAGCTCAATAATGGAGATATGGTCCTTCTGCCATAGAACATATAAAATTTTCCCCTGGGCGCCGTTAAACTCATGGACGTGGTGGGAAGCCAGTATTTTTTCAAAAACCCGCCCCCCTATCTGCTTAATCTGCGAAATCAAAAAACCCGCCTGTGTCTGCATAAAAACCTCCTATATAATATTATACTATATAGTAGTATATGTCAATCTATTTTTTCTTCCGGTTCCCTCAGCCGTCCGTTTTTGCCCGCACAAAATGAAAAGGCCCGTTACAAAATGCGGGGCATTTTGTAACGGGCTTCCCTTCAACATAAAAACCTCTGTTTTCAGCTACTTCTCCTCCGGCGGCGCTTTTTCCGAATGGGAGGCGGGGATGCCGGAAACATCCAGCCGGACGTTCTGCGTCGTCTTGCCCTCAAAGGTGTTGGCACGCATAATCTCGGTCAAATCAAAGCCGATGGTGTCGCGCAGCGATTCGTTGACCGCCTTGAGCGCACCGGCTGTGTAGCGGGCGACCTCCGCTGCGCCGCCGTCGCCATCCGACCCGCCGCCGATAATGGTGATATTCCCGATTTTAGCCATCGGCTCGGCAACGGCGCGGGCAATCTCCGGCAGCTTATCGATAACCATCTGCAGCTTGCCGCTGTCATTCATCTTGGCGAGCGCCTCCGCACGCTTCTCGAGCGTTTCCGCCTCTGCAAGACCGCGCTGGCGGATGGCTTCCGCCTCCGCCAAGCCCTGCTGCCGAGTGATTTCCGCCTGCGCAAGACCCTCCTGCTTAATGCGCTCCGCCTGCGCGGCGGCATCGAGCTTGTTGGCCTCCGCCTCGGCCTGCGCCTTTAAAATGGCAGCCGCCTTCTGCGCCTGCGCTTCGAGCTCCTGGCGCTGACGCGCCGCCTCGGAGGGCTTTACAACCGTTTCGAGCAGCTCGGCCTCCTTGCGCGCCACCTTTTTCTGCGCAAGCTCAATCCCCTTCTGCTCGGCCGCAATCTGAATGTTAATCTCCGCCTCGCGCACCTCTTTGGCGCGCTGCTCGCGCAGAACATTCGCATCCATCTCAGCGTTGGTCACCTCTTTGAGGGTGACGTTTTTCTGAATGTCATAGGCAGCATCCGCGATGGCCTGGGTGGTCTGACGCTCCCGGTCAAAGCTGAGCTTTTTAATATCAGCATCCTTTTTCGCCTCGGCAATGCGCGCCTCCGACTCGAGGCGCGCCTGCTCGCCCGCGCGCTTGGCCTCGCTCGTTTTAATCATGCTCTCCTTGTAGGCCTCCGCCTCGGCAATCTCGGCATCGCGCTTAACGGCCGCTATCTGCGGCTTGGAGAGCGCATCAAAATAGCCATTCTGATCGCCGATGCCCTTAATCGTAAAGGATTTGAGCTCAAGACCCAGCTCGCTGAGCTGCTCCTCCGCCACCTCCTTGACCCGCTCGGAGAAGGTCTTGCGGTCGCGGTAGAGCTGTTCGGCCGTCATATCGGCAATAATTTCGCGCAGTCTGCCCTCGCAGACATCCCGCGCGGTCTCCATAATGTGCTTTTTGGTCTCCCCCTGATTGCCGCAGTTAAACTGCTCGACGGCGGAGCGGATCATCGTTTCATCGTTCTTGATTTTTACGACGACCGTACCGCTCGCCTCAATCGGCACGGCATCCGCCGTCAGCGTGCCCTGCATGTTGACATCAAAGCTGATGTTTTCCAGCGTAATATAATCGATGCGCTGCAAAACCGGGATGACTACCGTGCCCCCGCCGGTGACCACCTTCGCCTTGCCGAGCCCGGTGACGATTGCCGCCTTATCGGCCGGCACTTTCTTCCAGGTGGACAGGATGGCCGCCGTTATCAGTACCAGCGCGGCGACTACAATAATAAGCGTACTCAAAGCTTCCGGCATAAAGAAACTCCTCCATTCATCCTCTGTTGTATTCAAGCCGATTTTTATCTGCCTTTTGCTCTTCATCCTGCAGGCAGGATGCCTGCTCCCCCGTCCCCGAGGGGGGAAACGGTGCAGATGCGCTCCTTTTCATCCACCTCCACAATCATCACCCGCTCGCCTACCTCGATTTTATCCACGCCGGCAATCGGCCTGGCGCTGTAGGTAATCAGGCTGCCGACCGAGCTGAGAACGGTAATGGTGCCGACAAAATCGCGGCGGATTTCCAGCTTGACCGTCCCCTCCTGCCAGCGCAGCTGCTGCATGCGCAGCGCCGCCGAATGCTGCGCATGCAGCGGCCGGATAAGAAAGCGCCCCAGCAGATACCATCCGCACAGTCCCGCGGCGGTGCCGGCCAGCAGGCTCAGCCAGGGATTCATCCGGTGCAGGCAAAGCCTTCCGATTGCTCCGAAGAGAACGGCAAAAAAGGCGATTCCCATCAGGTTGAGCGGCAAAAGGCCATCCAGCGCCCCATCAAAATCGAAGTCAAAATCAAAATCCAGAGCGCTTCCTACTCCTCCGGCAATCAGGTGAAAAAGCGGAATGGCCAGTCCCGCCACCATGCAGCAAAGATAAACCTTTTCCAGCAGCTCTGTCATCCGCTTTTCCTCCCTTGCTTTCTTCTCCCATCTTACCATATCGCCGGGCACCGCGCAAGAACAGCCGCCAGAAAAAAGTTGGAACCCCGCTTTCCCGGCCAGTGCCGCCAATACCGCCCTGGTCACCCGGCGACAGGGCCTTTCCTAAAGAGCTCAATATATGAAAAGCCATTTACCTTTACAGTTGAATTCACACTCTGAAAGGTCCTGATCTGCCTCCCGCCGCACCGAAGGCTCTTTTGGCAGGAGGCGTAAAAAGCGGCTGCATGATAAAAAATCCCCTGCCGACCCGAAAGCCGGAAGGGGATAAAAATCCTCTTTAGCGCATCAGCAGCTGCATCGTGTTATACGACATGAGGTAAGAGGCGTTTTTCATCATAGAAATGGTGGTAAGCCCGAGCGCATCTGAAATGCTGCGGTTCATCGCCTCGGTGGAAAAGTCCGCATCCGCAATTCTGGAAAGGCTCTGCCTCAGGTCGACTTCGCTGCCACTCAGATTATCCATCAGATGCTGCAGGCGATTTTCTGAAGCGCCGATCTCTCCGCGCTGACTGGCAATAATCTGCGTTGCGTTCTTAATAGTGTTGACCGCCCTGCCCGCGCTCTCAGCACTTGTCAGATCTACCTGATCCAGTCCCAAGCTGGCCGAGGAGATGGAACCCATCGTGATATCCATCGTCTCTTCTGCACTGGGACCTACCTGCATGGTGTAGCTTGAATCATCAAACAGGCGGTTGCCGTTAAAGTTGGTGTTCTGGCCGATCCGGTCGACCTCCGTAGCGAGCTGATTATATTCCTGCTGGAGCATCTGGCGATCATCACCGGAAAGAATGCCGTTGCTTGCACGCATGGCCAGCTCATTCATCCGGCCGACCACTTCGCCTACGCTGCCCAGAACGCTATCTGCCGTCTGCAGCATGGAAACGGCATCCTGCGCATTGCGTCCGGCCGTACTCAGGCCGGTCACCTGTGCATTCATCTGGCGGGCAATGGCAAGGCCGGCGGCATCATCCGCAGCGGAGTTGATGCGGTAGCCCGACGCGATCTTGCGGATTGCACGCGCGTTTGCCGCGTTTGCACTCGCCCAATAGCGCTGCATCATCTGATTTACGGAATTATGATTCATTACCTTCATTGTCGAACCCAGCTTTCTTTCATCAAAAATGAAGATATATCTAACCACCCTCAGTATAGCACGCCGAAAAGGAATTTACAAGGGCTTTCGCCCGGAAAAATGAAAATTTTTCCGCTCCTCCCTTTCTCTGCCAAAACGTGGTATAATAGCAGGGCAAAGAAGAGAGGACCTCCCCTCTTTCAGCCTGCAGAAACCGCCCGCAGAGCCAAAAGCTTTCAAAAAGCGGCGCAGCATAGGCCACACAAAAAAGAAGCCGCCGGCCTTTTGCTGGCCCCGAGAAGAAGCACCCAACTTGAGGAGATGAGCAGATGGATTCCCAGAATATCAAAGAAAATGCCTTTTCATCCATGACCTGCTGCGAACTGGTCTTTCAACTGCTCGACCGGGCCGTTGTAGAGCTGCACAGTGCACGGGATGCGATACAGCGCCGGGATTTTGAAGCAGCCAACCGTTCACTGCTACATACGCAGGATATCTTTCTCGAGATGCAGTCGATGATGCGCAACGAAGATACGCTCAGCCAGAATGTTTCCGATTTTCTGGGGGATATTGCAGAGCTTCTCTTTTTCGCTAACATCCATAAGGACATCGACCGGATTGATGAGGCCCTGCCCATCATTGAAAGGCTGAAAATTATCTATGGATACTTTATGGGCGAGGGAAAAAAGGAGCAGCCCAGCCTGTAAAGGTATTTCCCTTTTCAGGATTTGAGGGCTGAACGAAAGTCAATCTGCCCGGCCAAAGGAAGAAAGCGGATGCCGCTGACCCCGCGTGCACTGACATAATAGTGCGTCTGAAAATAGAGCGGAGCCAAAACGGCGTCCTCATAGAGCTGCTGTTCGGCGGCCTGCAGCGCGCGCAGCCTTGCGCCCTCCCCCTGCGCGCGCGCGGCCCGGAACAGCAGCTCATCATATTCCTCCGACCGGTAGCGCGCCAGATTGCGGGGAGAGGCGCTAGAAAAGATTCCCAGCATCCCCTCCGGGCGGAAGGAATCCGGCTGCAGCGCAACGATCGCCAGCTGATACTCTCCGCTTTCCACCCGGCTAAAAAGCGTCTGCTCGGACATTTGCTGTACGCTGACCGTAAGGGCCAGAATATCCCGCCAGTTCTTCTGCAGCACGCCCGCCACCATGGCGCAGCTGGTGTCATCCGCACACAGCAGAGTCAGCTGGGGAATATCCGCTGACTGCGCCAGCAGCTCGGAGAAAGCCTTCTGTGCCCGGCCGGCATCGCTTCCCGGCCCCTCAAACCCGGCCAGCTGCCGGTAGCCCTTTTCTCCCAAAAGCAGGGTGGGCGGTAAAAAAACGGTCGTATCAATCCGGTCGTTTCCAAGGCCGGAGGCATAGGCCCGCCGGTCTATCGCCTCCACAAAAGCATGCCGCGCAAGCGGCTGCGCAAAAAAGCTGTCCCCCTGGTTAAACAGCAGCACCCACACAGTATCTTCAAAGGTCTCTGCCGAATAGCTGCCTGAGCGCAGCCGGCTCCAGTCATCATAACAGACCATGGCCGCATCCGTCCTGCCCGACCAGAAGCGGGAAAAGCGGTCGGCCTGCGGCTGCATATAAAAGGTGATCCGTGCGGGGTTCACCTGCTGCGCCCCATGATAGTGCTCATTTTTGCGCACCTGCACATATTCCTGCTGCTCCCAGTAGCGCAGGTAAAACGGTCCGTTATAGAGCAGCATATCCTCCTGCAGCCCATAGCGTCCGCGCGTTTCTTCAAAAAAATCCTGCCGGCAGGGCATGGCCGCCGTTAAACAAAGCAGCTGCGGCAGATCCTGTACAGCATATTCCAGCGTCAGGATGAGGGTGCGTTCATCCGGTGCCGCAATGCCCAGCGTATAGGGGGAGGCCTGCCCCTCCAGCACCTGCCGTGCTCCCTGAATACAGATAAAATCAGCGGCAAACGGGCTGGGATAGTCGCTGTTAAACAGCCGGCGCAGCGCAAAGGCATAGTCTGCCGCGCGCACCGCCTCCCCATCCGACCAGAGAAGATCCTCCCGCAGCGTAAAGCTCCAGCGCAGGCCGTCCTCGCTGACCGCAAAGCTCTCTGCCGCCGCGGGCACCGCCCCCTTTTCGCCATCTGGCGCAAACAGCCCTTCAAACAGCTGGCGGATAATCAGCTGGGCATCCTTCCCGGTTGCGTACTGCGGATCCAAGCTGGAGATAACGGCGGAAACATCATATCGCAATGCGGCCCCTACCCCGCTGCTGCAGCCGGATAGAGGCAATAAAAAGGCTATGGATAAAAGCACTGCCAGCAGCGCCAAAAATCGTTTTCCCGTCATAATGCTATTATTGTAGCACAAGAAAACAGCTTATGCAATGAAAGACAACAAATACTTTTCATCGCCGCCGCCGCAAAAAACGTGCTTTCTCTTTGTGGGGAGGCGTTTTTTACTGCCAGCCATCCTGCAGCACCGCTTTCCCCTTTTTCAGCGAGGCCTTCACATCGAGCACCCGCTGGTTTCGGCTGCCGGCAAAGCGCTTTTCCAGCGTGCGCTCTGCGAGGATAAAAGGTCCGTCCACCAGCACATCGCAGCAGCCGAGCAGCTGCAAAACGGCGGGCTGTGTCTTCCCCATTTCGCAGAGCTGCTCGAAGGTATAGCCGCTGTAGCAGCACAGGTTCAGCCCTCTTTCCCGAATAAGCCGGGCGAGCGGCAGAAGGGCGGCTGCCTGAGAAAACGGCTCGCCGCCCGAGAAGGTTACCCCCTGGCAGAGCGGGCTTTCTGCTATCTTTCCGAAAATTTCCTCCGGCGAAAATTCCTGTCCGCCCGCAAAGGGATGGGTCTGCGGGTTATGGCAGCCCTCGCAGTGGTGGGGGCAGCCCTGAACAAACAGGGTAAAGCGTAGCCCCAGCCCATCCACAATTGATTCCGGAACCATTCCGGATACCCGGATAGCGGCAGATTCCGACATAACGGTTCATTCCTTTCTTTTTCCAGCCTCTTGCGTTTTGCAGCGCCCCTTTTTGGGAAGCCTCCCTGAAAAAAAGCGCTGCCGCTTAATCCGGCCCCATATCCGGTCCATATGCAGAGGCTGTCCGCAAATTGCTGCAGAATTTGCGGACAGCCGTTTTGATAAAACCTTCCTCTCCGAAAAACGGACGGGGCGGTTCCCTTAAAACTCAATCGAATGCTTGACGCGGTCGCGCTCCTCCGCGCGCTTGGCATTGTTAAAGCGGTCCAGCGTCCCCACCAGATAGCCGGTAATGCGGCGGATGCGCTCAAAGTGCGCCTCCCCGTCCGCTTCGGTGCGGTGGCAATGGGGACATTCATCGCCGATGATGCCGGTATAGCCGCAGACCGGGTCGCGGTCCACCGGATGGTTAATCGAGCCATAGCCGATGCCGCTCTCCTTCATGCAGCGCACGATCGCTTCAAAGGCATCGAGATTCTGCAGCGGATCGCCGTCCAGCTCCACATAGGAGATGTGGCCGGCATTGGTCAGCGCATGGTAGGGCGCCTCCAGATGGATTTTTTCAAAGGCGGAAATCGGATAATAAACCGGGACATGGAAGGAATTGGTGTAGTAATCCCGGTCGGTCACCCCTTCTATCACCCCATAGCGCTTGCGGTCAAGCTTTACAAAGCGCCCGGAAAGCCCCTCGGCGGGGGTCGCGATCAATGTATAGTTAAAGCCGGTATCGCGGGTGTATTCATCCATGCGCCTGCGCATATAACTGACAATCTCCAGCCCCAGCTTCTGCGCCTGCTTACTCTCGCCATGGTGCTGGCCGATCAGTGCCTTGAGGCACTCTGCCAGACCGATGAAGCCGAGCGAGAGCGTCCCGTGCCTGAGCACCTCGCCTACCGTATCCTCCGGGCCGAGCTTATCCGAATCAATCCAGACGCCCTGTCCCATCAGAAAGGGGTAGTTTTTCACCTTTTTGCCCGCCTGCACCTTATAGCGCTCCATCAGCTGGTCGGCAATGAGCTGAATTTTTTCCTCCAGCAGCTTAAAGAAAAGCTCAACATCCCCTTTCGCACGCATAGCCAGGCGTGGCAGATTGACCGAGGTGAAGGAAAGGTTTCCGCGCCCGTTGACAATCTCGCGGGAGGGGTCATAGTGGTTGCCGATAACCCGGGTGCGGCAGCCCATATAAGCGACCTCCGTCTCCGGGCGGCCCGGACGGTAGTAGGCAAGATTAAAGGGCGCATCAATAAAAGAGAAATTCGGGAAAAGGCGCTTGGCCGAAACGCGGCAGGCCAGTTTAAACAGGTCATAGTTCGGCTCGCCGGGATTGTAGTTGATGCCATCCTTCACCTTGAAAATATGGATGGGGAAAACGGCAGTCTCCCCATTGCCGAGCCCCGCATCGGTGGCATTCAAAATGCAGCGGATGGCAAGACGTCCCTCCGGGCTGGTATCCAGCCCATAGTTTAAGGAGCTGAAGGGAATCTGCGCGCCGGCGCGGGAATGCATTGTGTTGAGGTTATGCACCAGCGCCTCCATCGCCTGGTAGGTAGCATCCTCCGTTTCGGCGCGGGCGTTGCGCTCAGCAAAGGCGACAATCTGTCCGGCTGTTTTTTCATCGCAGTAGCCGGTAAGGCGTTCCCTCAGTAGCTTGCCAAAGCCGTTTCCGTTTTCAAGTAGCGGCGTTTTGCCCGTCTGCTCCTCGAGAGCGCGCACCAGCTTTTTCGCCTCGGCCTGCCCATCCTCAGCGCCGCAGAGCATTTCCAGCCCCTTGCCCAGGTTCTGCACATACTGCTTCCGGTAGGTCTTGCGCACACCCTTGGCCATGGCATAATCAAAATTCGGGATGCTCTGGCCGCCATGCTGGTCATTCTGGTTGGATTGTACAGCGATGCAGGCCAGCGCCGAATAGGTGCGGATATCGCTCGGCTCACGCAAAAACCCATGGCCGGTGCAGAAGCCGCCGGTAAAAAGCTTATCCAGGTCTATCTGGGTGCAGGTGGTGGTCAGCGTATAAAAGTCCATATCGTGGATATGGATATCTCCCTCGGCATGGGCGGTGGAAAAGCGGGGGTCAATAATAAACATCTGATAAAACTGCTTGGCGCCCTCGCTGCCATATTTGAGCATGGTGCCCATCGCAGTGTCCCCGTCAATATTGGCGTTTTCCCGCTTGATGTCGTTCTCCTCTGCCTCTTTGTAGGTGATATCCTCATAGATTTTCATCAGTTTGGTGTTCATCTCGCGCACGCGGGAACGTTCCGAACGGTAGAGAATAAATTCCTTGGCTGTCCGGGCATGGCCGGCATCAATCAGTACCTGTTCGACTGTATCCTGGATGTGCTCAACACTCGGTGCCTCATCCACCTCTTGCTCCAGGCGGCGTGCCACTTCATAGGCAAGCGATATGGCCGTATCCCGATCCTGCCCGCCAACCGCCCGAGCCGCCTTAAAAATAGCGTCCGCGATCTTGTTCAAATCGAAAAGCACCGTTCTGCCATCGCGTTTTACAATCGTGGTAATCATCTAATGCGCTCCTCTTCCGTTTGTAATCAGGACCTAACCCGGATACTATTGTAATCCACCTTTCAGCCTTTGTCAACTGCGAAACCACATTTTTTAGTATGTTTTTTTAATTTGACCACAACATATTGTGTCAAATTTTCGGTTATCTGCCCGCAGGGTATAAAAAAACAGGCCCTCCCACACAGGAGAGAGCGCTGCTTAAAACAAGCCTCTCTAGTTTCGAACGGTTTCTATGGTAGCACAACCGTCAGCACTTTGCAATAGACAAAATGCCCATCCTCTTCTCTGCAGTCCCCCTAGGATAAAGCCGGCAGGAGGCTTGCAGGTGCATAAAATGGGACTTTGGCCGGCATGCAATCTGCCCAAAAAGCGGGAAATTTATTTTTTCTGTCCCCGCTTTTTCGGCAGCCTTGGCTGATTCGCAAGAAAAAAATAAATGCGTTTTCAATCGAAAACGCATTTATCTGCAGCTGGTGACCCGTGCGGGAATCGAACCCGCGATACCGCCGTGAAAGGGCGGTGTCTTAACCTCTTGACCAACGGGCCAAAGGACCGCCTAGGCGGCATATCAAAACTCCCTCATCGGGACATAAAACACATGGTAGCGGTAGGTGGACTTGAACCGCCGACACTTCGGGTATGAACCGAATGCTCTAGCCAACTGAGCTATACCGCCATTTTAAAAGGTTGTCTGTTTTTCAGAACGTGTTTTATTATATACGATCCGGGAAACGAAGTCAATACCTTTTCCAAAATTTTTTAAAATTCTTTTTCTTTGAAAGCAAGGGGCAGCTTGCAGAAAGAAAACGGAAAAGCAGGATAAAACCGGCGTCTTTCCGAGCGGCTCAGGCTCAAAAAGACGCCGGTTTTGCTTGTTGTTGTTCAAGGGGCCTGTTTTATGGGTGCGCCCATGGCGCAAAAGGACCCTCAGAAAATGCCAGGGTTCAGCGGACGGCAAACCTCTCCCGAATGCCTTCATAAATCGAAAGGGCTTGCTGCTCAGTAAAATAGTAGTGGCCGCTTTCCAGAAAGTCAAACGCATCGGTTGGCTGCTTGTTTTTTAAATCCCGGGAAGGCCCGACTCTAAGGACGAGATAACCATAGCTTTCACCTGGCCCGGGAGGGATCGCCAAGCAAGAATAGGCGGCTTCTTCCCCCTCTTCCTCTCCTGCCTGCCAATAAACCTCCGGGTGTAACGGCCAGACTGCAAGTTTGAAGGAGAAATCTTCCCAATTTTCCTGTTCTTCCGAGTCGCGGCAGGGGAGAAGCTGAATCCGGAAATGAGTCTCCCCATCCGTATAGAACAAGAAATTATCGGACGGCCGGGATTCCAGAATACGGACGGCATCCAGGGAGCCGGGATAAAGGGTTCTTGTCCTTTCGGATTGCGGGGTCAGCGCCTCAAAATGATAATCGCCAAGCGCTTTTGGAATGGGGCAATCCGGATAAAGCGTCCTTGCCTCCTCCAAAGAAGAAACGGCGCGGCAACCATTGCTTTCATAGACATAACCCTGATAGGAAAATTGAATGGCCTGGCTGTCCGTCAGGCGATGGGTTTGCACCAGCTCCCGGCCCATTTCGCGCACATGGGCGTTCGGGCAAGGGAGGATAACAGGGGTGACGGATGAAGAACGAAGCATGGATAAGGCAGGAGATGGGATGCCGTCCGCCGCGCTGGCCTGCGGAGCGCCCAGAAGGCCAAGCAGGAAAACCGGAAGGAGGGCAAAAAGCGTCCGCCTTTTACTCCTCTGCAACTGCGCTGCGATTTCTCCCATAGCAAACCTCTCGTTCTTCTGTATCAACCGATATATCCTCTGATTTGAAATTACAGCTATCGCATTCAAAAGCTGTATAAACAGACCGTTTTTCCACATCATCATAGCCTTTAGGAAAACCATGAGTACAATAGAGTCTTCTTGCAGCTAACTTCCAAGCTCCGTATCGTGTGACGATACTTAATTTCCCCTTATCACATTGTTCACACGGTCTGTATCTGGGTTGTATGGTTCCAGCGGCTGCCGTCATCATAAATGAAAAAGATAAAATACAAATGAGTAACATTCCGGCAATTTTCTTCATTTCATACTTCTCCTTTTTAGTCTTTAATACTTAGGGAGTTTTAAAGTCTATCTCATTTTTTCCACCACCTGCAATATTTTTTCATAAATATTATATAATAGCATCTATATTTTGTCAATACAAATATTATTATATCTATAAATGAGCAAATCTGAAAAAAGGCAAAAAAGAAGGCATAGCCTCAAGTGTTATAATGGAAGCGCGACCAACCACAAAACACGAGAGGGAATGCCTTGTGGAGATTATAACACCGAGAGAGCAGATACGCAAATT